>JBBQXJ010000087.1:0-19620 GCA_038209745.1 Verrucomicrobiota bacterium | reverse complement strand
TTGTGTGGCCGGCCCATGGCGACGGTGCGACCGTGGAAACGACCGAGACTCTGGGCGCGTCCTGGAAAAACGCGCCCGAACCGACCGTGCTGACCAACGGCGAATGGCGGTTTCAAACGGCGCCCGGTTCCAGCAACCGCTACTTCCGGCTGAAGCGTTAGCAGCCAGTCAGGAGAATCCAAGTTGGGGTGCTCCCCGAAAAGTTGAGCCAGAGGGTATGAGAGTAGGCGACGCCGAAGGTCGCCAGGAGGATGCCGCCGGTGGGCTTCAAGACTTTCATGTTCGGTCGCTGAAAGGTTCCGGGATTCCGTGCAGGTCGGTGTTCGACTTGGGCAAAGCCTCGGGGCTGGGTTCACTTGATCCAGTCCGGGACCCACGAGGGTGTCAGCGTGGGAATGAGGCGTGGTCGCATGCTGCCTACCCGTTGGCCTGAGCCGTCGTAAAAGCTAAGGCACGATCAGGAACACCGGAATTCCAAGGGGCTCGGAGCGCCCTTGTGATGGTCATTCGTCCAAGACCACCCGGAATCTGTCCGAGCGTAGGTTCCGAAGTTTTCGATTCTTCCTCCTTCGTGGACCAATGAGACCGCGCCCTCCGAGAACTCCCAGAAGAAGTCGCAGTCGCCGTCGATGCCGGGGTTGGCGACCTATCTGCCGGCGGTCGAGCTTGGCTCGGTCAGAAGCCCCGGCACAGCGAGCAGAAGAAGCGAGACGCCGCAGATCGAAAGGATTCTGCGGCGTTTGCTCATTGCCGGTTGGCGACGGGAAAGTGGCGGTTCACGGCGAGACCGCCAGTCGTCCTTCGTTGACCTCGCGTTCCATCAGGATGCCGGCTTCCTTGTAGGGCTTGAGCAGGAAATGGGTGGCGGTGGAGAGGACGCCGTTGATGGTCGCCAGTTTCTCGGCGACGAAGGAGGCGACTTCGCGGAGGTTCCGGCCTTCGATGATCACGAGCAGATCGTAGCCGCCGGACATGAGGTAGCAGGAGGTGACCTCGGAATACTTGGCGATGCGTTCGGCGATGCGGTTGAAGCCACCATCTCGCTCCGGAGTGATCCGCACTTCGATGACCGCCTTGACCTGTTCCAAGCCGAGCTTCTCTTCGTTCAGCAGCGTGCGATAGCCGAGGATGATCTGGTCCGCCTCGTAGTCCTTGATCTTGGCGGCGACCTCCGTCTCGGTCGACCCGAGCAGGGCGGCCATCTGGGAGGTGTTCAAGGAGGCGTTGTCACGGAGCAATTTGAGGAGCGGATCCATGGGCGCGGTTGTAGCAGCCGGCCACGGGGGCACAAGGGATTTTGGGCGGGAAGCTCCGCAACGGCGTCGCGGGGTGCTCGGATTCCAGGTTAAGAACCGGCTGATGGAGGCGAACTCCGATGCGCCGCTAAGGCTGCGCGGCGGCGGTTTCGCGGAGGTGGACCACGGTCGAGGGGGCAATTCCAAAATGGGCGGGAAGGGGTACGTCCATCACTCGGGCCATCACGGCGATGAGCGCGTAGTGATGGATGGCATGGGCGATGGAATAGCCGATTTCGCGGCCGAGGGTCGAGCGGGTCTCGGGGGATTGGCCGTGGGCGTAGCTGACTTCGCAGCGGGCGGTGACGGATGTGTCCAAACGATCGGGGACGAGGGCGGCAAGGCTGGCGCGGATCTGGCGGGCCAGTTCGAGGGCGAAGACGGGATCGGTCTCGACCCGGGGATCACGTTTGCGGTGGTCGTAGTCGATATAGGAGGAATCGAGGCCGGTCAGGAGGCTGGAAAAATGGTCTAGGCAGTGCCGGAAATGGCCTCCAATGGAGGCGTTGTGGGCGACGGTCAATTTCCGGGCATAGGCCTCGGCGGACATGCTGGAGAGCAGTTCTGCGCCCTGGGCGAGGACGGCGTCGGCTCCGGCCAAGATGCGCCGGGCGTCGTCGAGCTGGGGAACGGGTGCCTTGGCGGCCGAATCGGATTCGGACGAGGCGGAACAGTCGGTTGATTGGGCTGGATAGGTCATTGTTTCTGCATGGGTTGCGTAGTCCCGATAATCCTTACTCCCGGACAATTGCTGCTGGCATGGGTAGACAGTGGGTGGAACCGTTGCTGGCAAGCGGTCAGCCGAAGAAATGGCCGAGGGCGCGGGTGGGCAGAGAGCGAAGATCGAGCAGGGTCAGGAAGTCGATGGTCTTGAATTCGCGGTCCAGAGCGGGCGGTCCGCAAATGCGGGCTCCGACGGAAAGATAGGCTCGGAGCAGGCGGGGAATCTTCACCGATGTCGCTTGCGGCTCCACGTCCGGGCAGGCGTATTCGGGCCGGGGAAGGGTTCTCAGATCGGGTGCGACCCAGTGGGACTCCAGATCGCGGCTGGCGGCGAGAGCCACGGCCGGATCCTGCGAGGTGAGGGAACTGCAGCCGATCAGGTAGCGGCCACCGTGGAGGGCGGCGTAGCGGGCGATGCCTTTCCAGAGGAGATTCAGCACGGAGAAGCTGCGGTGGTCGGCGTGGATGCAGGCTCGGCCGAGTTCGACGATCTCGGGCCGGAGCGCTTCGTAGGGGGCGAAGTCGAATTCCTGCTCGCTGTAGTAGCCAAGGGCGCCGCCGGCGCGCGGGCCGGTCTGCATCCGGTAGGTGCCGATGATCGAGCCCGTGTCCACGCATTCGATGAGGAGGTGGTCGCAGACTTCGTCGAAGCGGTCTTGATCCAGGCAGGTGTCATAGGCGCTCGCGAGACCCTCTCGGAGTTCCAGGTTGAAGACGGTAAAACGGAGGACCTGTGCTGCGCGGACGTCGGCTGGAGTCTCGGCCAGGCGCAAGCGGTATCCGCCCGCTGTGGCGGACACGCTGATGGACGGAGTCGATGGAACCATGGGGAGGATTTTAGTTTGGCGGAGGTTCCGTACAGGCCGCCCTGGACAGGATCCTGGGGCCGATGATGGGCAGGGAGTCGCGCCGGAGCCAAGCCACGATCAGGCCGGACGCGAGGACGACCCAGGCGAGTCCGAAGAGGAGGCCGCCATCGTCCTTCACGATGATGCCGAGCCGGGTCATGTGGCTCAAGATGGCGCCACCCATGACGCCGGCTGCCAGAAGGCCGCCCATGGCCGAGAACCGGCCGCTGAGGAGCAGGCCGGCGGCGACGAGTTCCACCACCCCGCTGCCGATGCGCCCCCAAGGTTCTGCACCGAGCTGGGTGAAGATGTAGACGGATTCCTCGGCGCCGGTGAACTTGAAGAACAGGGTCTGGAGCAGGACGGCGGCGGCGATGATCTGGAACGTCCAGCTGACGATCTGGTGGACCCGGCAGGGCTGGCAGGCTTGGTTCATGGGGCTCAGGGAGTGGGGTTCATTCCCCGGATATTTTCTTCCAGGCGGCGTCGGCTTTCGTGGTCATCGTGCCTTCGTTCTTGTCCCAGTCCTTTCGGGCACTGCCCCAGAATCCCTTGTAGAAGAGGAAGAGGCGGCCGTTGGTGATCTTGAAATTGGTCGGGTCGATCTCGACCTTGTCGCCTTTGGCCATGGCGGTGGCGCACCAACCGCCGTAGGTCGGGAGATACTTGGCGGGGGCGTTGGTGAAGGTCTGCCGATGGGCTTCGGTGGCGAACCGGTAGCGGACTTCCGTGTGGATGGCCTCGATGGTGGCGGAGCCTTTGACGGCCTTTTGGTCCGTGAAATAGGCGACGGGGTCGTAGCCGTCCAGCGCCAGTTTGTCGGCGGGAAGATTGTATTCGGCCACAGGCGATGCGGCGAAGGTCTGTGCGGCGGCAAAGAGAACGCCGAGCAGGACGCTGGCGCGGATTGAAGCGGATCGAAGTGTCATCATACGGGTGGGTAGCGGGGACGTTGACGGCCTTACAGCGGAATCACGGGTGCGGAATCACGGGTGCGGAGTCGCGGTAGAGGTGTGAATCTTGCCACGAGGAAACCATGCCTCGGTGACGCGAACGAGCGAGCTCGTCCGCTGAGAAGTGACGGATTGCCCGGCCGGCACTCCCCAGTTTGCCAGCCGCGCCTTGTGGCCGCCGGGTGGGCAGGTAGGATGGCCGCCGCTTCGCCCTGGTGCCTCCGGTGGGAAGCCCTCTTTGACCGAATGAATCTGAAACAAATCCGCGAGCTGTTGGATAAGCGCAACATCCAGCTCACCAAGTCGCTTGGACAAAACTTCCTGCATGATGCGAACCAGTTGAAGCGGATCGTGGCCGCGGGAGAGGTGAAGCCGGGTGACAAGGTGCTGGAGATCGGTCCAGGACTGGGGCCGTTGACGGCGCATCTGCTGGCCGCCGGCGCGGACGTGTTGGCCATCGAAATGGATGCGCGACTGGTCGAGGTGCTCCGCGAACGCTTCGGCTTGGAGACGGGAGACGTGCCGAGCGACGACTCGTCCGTCGTGCCGGACACGGCGGGCGAAGAGGCGGCCGGACCTCAATTGGGACTGCTGCATGCGGATGCCTTGAAGGAGCTCCAGCAACGGCCTCGCGACTGGTCGGAGTGGAAGCTGGTGGCGAACCTGCCGTACTCGGTGGCGTCGCCCATCCTGGTGGAACTGGCCCAGTCCGTGGGGTGTCCTGAGCGGTTGGTGGCGACGCTGCAACTGGAAGTGGCGCAACGCATCATGGCGAAGGGCAACGACGACGACTACGGCAAGCTCTCGCTCTTGGTGCAGGTGCGATACGAGCCGAAGGAGTGGTTCAAGATCCCGGCCTCGTGTTTCTTTCCGATGCCGAACGTGGATTCGGCGTGTGTGACCCTGGTCCGGCGGAACGTTCCGCTGTTGGAACCCGGGGCCGAGCTGAAGCGCTTCACGCGGCTGGTGAAGCACTCGTTTTCCCAACGCCGGAAGATGATGCTGAAACTTCTCCGGGACGCGTGGCGGGAACACGATTGGGTGGCGCTTTTCGAGCAATGCGGCGTCTCGAAGACGATCCGGGCCGAAGCACTGCCGTTGGAGAAATTCGTGGAATTGGTGAAGGCGATGGGGCCGGAGGCGCCTGCGGAGGCCGATTCGACGGCCGAATCGACGGCGGATTGAGCCACAAAACTGCCCGACGGCGAAGGGCCGTCGGGCAGTTCGGGATCCAGAATCTGGGGCTTGGTTTAGAACTTGTAGGACAGCGCGGTGACGAGCTTGAGATCGTTTTTTTTGCGGCCGGCGGCGGGTTGGTTGTTGTAGACGTCCTGGATGTAGGCGCGGAGCCCGAGGTTCTTCACGATGGTCAGATCGACGCCGATCTCGCCGACCGCCTGATAGTTGCTGAAGTTGCGGACGTCGGGCGTGATTTCGAGCGACTGCCACAGCTTGGCCGTGTCGCTGAGCTTGTATTCGAAACGCTCGGCGACTCGGAGGGTTAAATAGTCGTCGCTCACGCCGCCCTTCTTCTCGAAGACGTAGCCGGGGCCGACTTCAGCACGGAGGAAGCCCTTCTTCGCATCTTTCCAGAAGTAGTAGCCCATACCGGGGGAAACGGTGAGTCGATAGTCGATGTCGGCGATGGAGTCGCGCATCCACTCGACGCGTCCGTAGGCGAACCACTTGCCGGTCAGGAGGCGGTTGTATTGGAGGGAAATGTGCTGGGAATCGGAGTTCTTGACCCCCGAGTTTTGGCCGTAGGTCAGGCCGGCGGCGGCGGTCAGCTCGTTCTTGTCCCATTTGCGGCTGGAGGTGATGTCGGCCGTGGCGAGCAGCGTGTCGCTGTTGCCGCTGGTCAGCGTGAAGCCGAGGGAAGCCGAGGTCTCCCATTTCACCGATTCCGTGAGGGTCGGGGCGGATTGCCCGAAGACGACGGTTTGGGCGGTCAGCGCGGCCCCGGTGATGGCTCCGACACGGAGCAAGGATTTGATTTGGTGGGTCATGGTTCAGGAGGTTAGTACCGGCGAGATTCCTATCGGGAAACTTGCTCGGCTCAAGGGCGAAATGTTGGATTTTTCGTGACCGACGGTTCCGGCTCGGGCATCCACTCGGCCCAACAATGGCTAATAATCGGGCTGCCGGATTCACCGGGGCTCGCGGATGGCCGATACTGTTTCAAATGAAGACGGTTCTGGTAATCGACGATGAACCGGGCTTTCGCCAATTGGTGGGCGAATGGCTCGGTTCCCATGGGTGGCGGGTCTTGCTGGCCGAGGATGGCGAGTCCGGTCTGGAGGTCGCGCTGCGGGAGAAACCCGACGTGGTGCTGTGCGATCTGCTCATGCCGCGAGGCAACGGCTTCAAGTTTTGCCGTTCGATCAAGGAACAGCGGGCCCGGCTTCCGGACACCAAGGTCGTCGTGACCACGGGCAGCGGCTACTCCTCGGATCGGTTGGCCGCCATCGAGGCCGGTGCGGACGCGTATTTCATCAAGCCGTTGGAACTGGCCGAACTTCCCCAGATGCTCGACCGGCTCACCGCCAACCGCCGCGTTCCCGACCCTCCGAAGGTCCAGCTCGGGACCGACAGTCCCCAAGGCACCTTGATCCGCTTCTGGGGCGTGCGCGGATCCATCCCCGTGCCCGGCAAAGGCACCGTGGCTTACGGTGGAAACACTTCCTGTGTCGAGGTTCGTGCCGACGGGGAATTGATCGTGCTGGATGCCGGGACCGGTTTGCGGAACCTGGGAATCTCCCTCGACCAGGAGTTCAAAGGGACGCCGTTGGCATTGACGGTCTTGATCACCCACACCCATTGGGACCACATCCAGGGGTTCCCCTTCTTCCTGCCGGCCTACAATCAGCAGAATGAAGTGCGGATCTTCGGCTTCGAAGGGGCTCGGAGCGGTCTGGAGCGGACGTTGCTTTCCCAGATGGAAAGCCCCTATTTCCCGATCAGCATGCGGGAGATGCCGGGCCATCTCCAGATCCGGGAACTCGCGGAGATGGACTTCAACATCGGATCGATCCGAGTCCGGGCGGAGTTCCTCAACCACCCCGGCGTCTGCACCGGCTACCGGCTTTTTACGAGTGCGGGCTCCGTGGCCTATCTTCCGGATGTGGAGCTGTTCCGACGTTTCCGCGATCAGATGGGCGGATCGGATCTGGAACGCGCCTTCGCCGAGGAGAAGGACCAGAAAGTATCCGACTTCGTGGCCGGTGCGGACGTCCTCATCCTCGACGCGCAATACGACGCCGCCGAATACGCCGAACATGTCGGCTGGGGCCACACCTGCTACGAAGACGGGGTCGATCTCGCCATGAAGGCCGGGGTCCGGAAGCTGTTCCTCTTCCACCATGATCCTTCGCACGACGACGCATGGGTGGACAAGATGGTGGGGTCCGCGCGGCGAATGGTGGCCAAGGCGGGTTCCTCGATGGAAGTGAACGCGGCTCGGGAAGGGGTCCAGATCCTCCTTCCGACACTGGTGGCGGAGAAGGTGACATTGGGCGTCGCCTCGTGAAGTGCTGAACAAAGGGGCGCGTGAACGGGGCGGGGTGGGGTGCTCCTTGATCGGTTCGTGTCCCGGCAAACAAAAGGGCCACAGGCCGATGTGGCCCTTGGGAGAGATTGTTGGACCGGGCCTGGCTCCGCTCAGGCGGCTTCCTGCGAGGCTTTGCGCTGGACGATGGGTTCGGCTTCACCGAGGACGACTTGGCGGGTGATCTTGACGGACTGGACGTCGCCGCTGGTCGGCACGTCATACATCACGTCGAGCATAAGCTTCTCGATCAGGCTGCGCAGGGCTCGGGCACCGGTGCCCTTGGTGAGGGCCTGGGCCGCGAGCTCGTGGAGCGCTTCGTCGGTGAATTCGAGGGAGACATCCTCCATGGCCAAGAGTTTGGCGAACTGTTTGGTGATCGCGTTCTTGGGGTCCACGAGGATGGAGACGAGCTGACCTTCGGTGAGCTGGTCGAGAACCGTCGTGACGGGGAGGCGCCCGATGAATTCCGGGATGAATCCGAAGCTCAGGATGTCCTCGGGTTCGACCTTGTGGACGATCTGCTTTTCGGAAAGGGATGCGGCCTTGGCGCCTTCCTCCGTGGCGGAGAATCCCATCACACGACGGCCGATGCGGCGCTGGATGACCTTTTCCAATCCGACAAACGCGCCGCCGCAGATGAAGAGGATGTTTGACGTGTCGACCCGGATGTATTCCTGCTGCGGATGTTTGCGGCCGCCCTGCGGGGGGACGTTGCAAACGGTGCCTTCGAGGATCTTGAGAAGGGCTTGCTGGACACCTTCACCGGAGACGTCGCGGGTGATGGAGACGTTTTCGGTCTTGCGGGCGATCTTGTCGATTTCGTCGACGTAGACGATGCCCATCTGCGCGCGCTTCACATCGTAGTCGGCGCTCTGGAGGAGGCGCAGGATGATGTTCTCCACGTCTTCACCCACGTATCCCGCTTCGGTCAAGGTGGTGGCGTCGGCGATGGCGAACGGGACGTCGAGCACGCGGGCCAGCGTCTTTGCGAGCAGGGTCTTGCCGGAACCGGTGGGGCCGATGAGGAGGATGTTGCTCTTCTCCAGTTCGACTTCGGACAGTGGATGGTCGGACGGCTCTTCGGAACCATCCAAGGGCATGGGAAGGACCGGATCCTGAAGGATGCGCTTGTAGTGGTTGTGGACGGCGACGGAGAGGACCTTCTTGGCGTGCTCCTGGCCGATGCACATCTCGTCGAGCCGACGACAGATCTCTGCCGGCTTGGGGACTGAGAATTTGGGCTGTGTCTTCTTGCTGTCGCCCGACAATTCCTTGTCGAGGACGTTTTTGCAGAGGTTGACGCAGTTGTCGCAGATGTAGACTCCTGGACCGGCAATGAGCTTGCGGACTTCGGCGTGGGATTTCCCGCAGAAGCTGCAGAGCGTGATATTGGTCGGCCGGGCCATAGGGGATCAGGGGACGACAGAGGTGGAGTCGGGCAGGCCGGGAACTTCCTTACGGGACTTGACGACTTCGTCGACCATGCCGAATTCCTTCGCCTCTTCGGGTTCCATCCAGTTGTCGCGGTCGCAGGCCTTCTCGACGATGTCGTAGGGCTTGCCGGTGTGTTTGGCGATGACGTGGTTGAGCTTCGCCTTGAGCTTGAGCATCCGTCTTGCCTGGATCTCTACGTCGCTGGCCTGGCCTTGGGCGCCGCCGAGAATCTGATGGATCATGATCTCGGAGTTCGGCAGGGCGAACCGTTTGCCCTTGGTGCCGGCGCAGAGGAGGAGGGCGCCCATGCTGGCGGCCATGCCGATGCAGTAGGTGTTCACGTCGCAGGTGACGAACTGCATGGTGTCGTAGATCGCCATGCCGGCGGTGACGCTGCCCCCGGGGGAGTTGATGTAGAAATGGATGTCCTTCTTCGGATCGGTCATCTGTAGAAAGAGGAACTGCGCAATGATGACGTTCGCCACCATGTCGTCCACGGCTGTCCCGAGGAACACGATGCGGTCGACAAGAAGACGGGAGTAGATGTCGTAGCCGCGCTCTCCGCGTCCGGTCTGCTCGATGACATGTGGGATGAGAAAATTCTGCATATTTACAGCTCTTTTTTTAGCGGGGGCAAGCTACTGGAGGGGTCTGGGAGCGTCAAGCAATCCACCCCGCCGCGGCCCCGGCCCGTGGCCATTTTCAGCTGTCGCCAAACCGGTCTGTCGGCTACATCGGCCCGATGCAATTCCGAGTTGAGCATCTGGGGCTTCCGGCACGCGATCCGTCGGCTTTGAAAGACTGGTATGGCCGGGTCTTGGGGGCCGGGCTGGTCTACGAAAACGGCCAGACGCCTCCGGCCTATTTCCTTCGCATGGCGGACGGTCTGATGTTGGAGATCTACGAGGGAGATTTTGCGCTGAGGGAAACCGCCGACAACAAGCTGAACGGATTCCGGCATCTGGCGTTGAGGGTGGATTCGATCGATCAGGCCAAGGCCGAGCTGGAGCGGCATGGGGTCCGGTTCCCCGAAGCCCCGAAGCCGGCGGGCGGCGGCGGGCGCGTGCTGTTCTTCAGCGATCCCGAGGGGAACCTGCTGCACTTGGTGGAACGGCCGGCCGGAACGGTCTTCGAATGACCCTGAAGCTCCGGGGGTGGAATCCAGAACTCATCGCTGGAGGAAGAGCGACCACACGAGCCGGAAACCGCTGGCGAAGTCTTCGGGCCTCCGGCCGATCCAAGCAGTGACCCTTTCCGGACGGAACCAGTCGCCGCCGTCGATCTCTTCCGGATGCAGGTTGAACGGTCCCTCGGCGACCAGATGATAGACCCAGACGTGCTCTTGCCCGGTTTCGGAGCAGGCGGCGATCTTGAAGATCGGTTCCGGGGCCGAGGAACCGGTCCAGCCGAGTTCTTCGCGCAGTTCGCGGACAGAGCAGGAGTCGTAGTCCTCGCCGGAGTCTACGTGGCCCGAGGCGGAGGAGTCCCACACTCCGGGCCAGTTGTCTTTCAGCATCGACCTCTTTTGGAGGAACACGTCGCCTCCACGATTGAAGACCAGCACATGCACGGCGCGATGGAGCAGTCCGAGCTGATGGACGCGCCTTCTGGTTTCTTGTCCGACTACTTCGTCCTGTTCATTGACCACGTCGAAGATTTCCTCTGGCATAATGGTGCGCTGCGGCGCCGGGGGAAGAGTGGGCGGGATCTTGCGATGCCGGCAAGCGGCGCGATCAACGGAAGGGAACAGGTTGGACATTCGCGGAAGATCGGGCAGCGTCGGTCCATTCCCGCAGATGCCGCCGAGGGCGGCCTCCACTCGTGAATATAGGTGACATGACAACGTCAATACGGCTCGCAAACATCCAATCCCTATGAACCAGCCCAAACAGGAATCTGCTCTGACCCGTCGTGGTTTTCTCAAATCCTCCGCCGTCGTCGGGGGAGCCATGCTCGCGGGACTTTCCGTCGAACGTTTCGCCCATGCCGCCCAAAGCAGCGACGTGCTCAAGGTCGCTCTGGTCGGTTGCGGCGGCCGCGGCTCCGGAGCCGCCAACCAGGCCCTGAGCAACGTCTCCGCCAAGACCAAGCTCGTCGCGATGGCGGACATCTTCCCCGACCATCTCGAAGGAAGCCTGCGCCAGCTCAAGGAACTTCATCCCAACAGCGTGGATGTGCCGAAGGATCGCCAGTTCATCGGCTTCGAAGCCTACAAGCAGGCCATCGCCCTGGCCGACGTGGTCATTCTCGCAACCCCTCCGGGTTTCCGGCCGATGCAGTTCGAGGAAGCCGTGAAGCAGGGCAAGAACATCTTCACCGAAAAGCCGGTCGGAGTGGACGGCCCGGGGATCCGCCGCTTCCTCGCCGCCGCGGAAGAATCCAAGAAGAAGGGGCTTAAAGTCGGAGTCGGTCTCCAGCGCCACCACCACCCGGGTCACATCGAGGCGATCAAGCGGATCCAAGACGGGGCGATCGGCGACGTCGTGGCCATGCGGGCCTATTGGAACGGCAACACTCCCTGGGTGCATCCGCGGGCCCAACTGGAGAAGGATGCAGGCCGCAAGCTGTCCGAAATGGAGTATCAGCTGCGCAACTGGTATTACTTCGTGTGGATTTGCGGCGACCACATTGTCGAGCAGCACATCCACAATCTCGACGTGATCAATTGGCTGAAGAACGGGCATCCCACCAAGGCCCGGGGCAACGGCGGTTGCGAGACCCGCAAGGGCCCTGACTACGGCGAGATCTTCGACCATCACGTCGTCGAGTTCACCTATCCCGACGACTCGATTTGTTTCAGCCAATGCCGGCATCAACAAGGCTGTTGGAACGAAGTGTCGCAATATGCCATAGGCACCAAAGGGCGGGCGAATCTCGAAAGCAACGTCATTACCGGCGGAGACAATTGGCGTTTCCGCGGCAATGCGAAGGATCCCTACCAGCAGGAGCATGACGATCTGTTCGCGGCCATCCGCGACAATACGCCCTACAACGAGGCGGTGTATGGCGCGGAGAGCACTCTGACCGCGATCCTGGGCCGGATGTCCACCTACACGGGCAAGGAGATCACTTGGGAACAGGCGCTCAATTCCACTGTCAACACGATGCCCCCGGTCCTGTCCTTTGACGCTGAGCCGCTCGTCAAACCGATGGCGAACGGACTCTATCCGATCCCGGTGCCGGGAGATTCGAGGTGGTTCTCCAAGGTCGTTTGAATCGGGTATTCAGCCGAAGCGGGACGCGCCGAGCCGATGCTTGGCGCGTTTCTTTTTCAGAGGAGAAACTGGATCTTTGATCGACGCTAAGTCGCGGGTCAGCAGTCAGAAAAAATCTATCGCTGGTTGTGGAGGCTCAAGAGGTTGTTCATGAGGAGACCGAGACGGAGACATTAAGGGACTGGAATGAAGCGGGGCTCCGGCTTGGACTGGTGGACGGGTGGAGACTGGGGACGGTGGCTGGAGATCTTCTACAGACCGACCGGCCAGACGCCGTGTTCCACTGCGTAATAGCCGAGCTTCAGGTATTCGTTGAGGATAAAGTGTCGAGGGGTTGCGTCTCGGGACCGGGAAGGAAGCGAAAGTATTTGCAGGTCCGGCGACGTGTGTTCGAAGCAGGCTAGGGCGCGTCGGGAATGATACCAGGAGGTGACGATCACGACCCGTTTGGCGTTGAGATCGACGAAAAGAGAGGAGCAGTTCCGTGCGTTTTCGAGGGTCGAACGCGAGGTCCGTTCCGCCACGATGGCGGAACGCGGAACTCCTGCATCCAATAGTTGACGGATGTTCTCGGAGCAGTCGCCTTGGCCGGAAACAATGATTTTTGGGGCGATTCCGGCCCGAAAGAGTTGGACGGCGCGATCGACCCGGACGACCGGTTCTCCGCCGAGAATGACGATGACGTCGGCTCGTTCGGCACGGGTTTCCACCTGGAGAAACCAGTGGGGAAAGCAGAGCCCGGCCAGAACCAGCGTCAGTGGTCCAGCAAGACTCCAGCAGAGAAGCCGAACGATCCGTCGGAGGCGGGAGGGCTTGGGCCGGGCAGGATTCGAACTGGCGAACACGTCTCGATTTCAGCCGTGCCCGCCCGAAAAGGGAAGCGCGGTCAGCGGCTTCGACGAACGTGCTTCAGGCCGAAGAGAGCCAGACCGGCGAGGGCCAGCGAGACGGTGGCGGGTTCGGGAACGACGATGCTGCTTCCAGTGATTGCCCCGAACACCGCGAGATTTTCAAACGAGAGCGTGCCAGACGGGTTCCCGGCGCTGAAGCCATAGATCCGAAGCGTAAGACCGTCATCGCTGGATCTCCCGCTGCCGCCCAGATTGTAGGTGATTTGCGTGGGCGATTCCGTCGGATGGTAGAAAGCGGCATTCAACGCCGGATCGTTGTTTGCGGGGTTGGTCCCGGCGAACAGTCGTAGATAGGCGGATGTCGGCCCTTCCGAGCTTCGGAAAGAATTCCACTGGAATCCGTTGATGGTGAGGGTGTAGCCAGCATCTGGTCTGATGGTGAACTGGACGAACTGTCCAAGATCCGAATTGCCGGTGGTGAAACCCGAGAGCCCGAGCACACCGGAAGAACTGAGGTTGTTCAATCCGACCAAGGTGGCCGCGCCGAAGGTTCCGTTGGCCACGGTTGGGACCTCGGAGCTGGAAGAAGTGAACTCATAGGTTCCCAATGTCGCTCCAAGACCCGTTGACGCGAACAAAACTCCGGCACTGATGGTGACTGCAAACGATTTCATGCTTTTGGAACGGATGATCGATGGTCGATTTGATTGTTTCGAACTGCCCAATAATGAGGCAATATTGCCGGAACTCAAGAGGTGAATGAGGGGTATTTGAAATTTTGGCGGCGGCAGTCACCTCGAAATGGCCTTTCTGACTCGGGCAGAAAACAGCCTGGAGACCGATCAAATGACTTTGGATCGAGGATCGCAGTCCGAACGAACCAGTTGGTCGGGTGAGATTTCGACCTGGGTTTGCCGGCCGAGGAATTCCAGGAGGATGGCGACCCGTTGGCGGCTGGGGAGATACTTCTGCACCACGCCGGTCAATCCGTTGAACGAGCCGCCGGCGATGGCGACCTCTTCGCCGGGGTTGAACATCTCTTCCACCGTGAACATATGCGCGTCGTCCGCCAGCTCGCGGAGACAGCTTATCTCCGTCTCGGTGATGATCGGCCAGTGTTCTCCGAAGTGGATGACCGTGCTCACGCCGCGACTGTGCATCACATCGGCGAGGCTGTCCTTCCAGACGAAACGGGCGAAGACGTAGTTGGGAAAGAGAGCTTCGTTGAACCAGACCGGACCGCGGCGGGTGGCCTTTTTGTAGCGGATGCGGGGCAGGAAGACCTCATGTCCCGCGGACTTTAAATGTGCGGCCGCGATGTGTTCGTGCTTCGGCTGGGAACGGATGCAGAACCAGTTCAATCCATCCATGTTCCGCTTCGGTTCCGCTGCCGCGCCCACGTCTTGGTCCCTCATGTCTGGTGAAGATGGAATCAGGTTGCGGCCCGGTGCAACCGGAAGTTGCGTCGTGCATGCCTGCCGAAGCTGCTCCTTGACCTTGCCGTGTTGGTCGCGACTACGCTCCGCGATCGGTCACATCCACCAATTGGAAACTGCGGCGCCTTCGGAAACGGAGGCGCTCGGTGCTGCCTGGGGGGCGGAGATGGCGCTGTCCGGACGTTCGTGGCTGGTGGGACTGTCCGGTGATCTGGGGGCCGGCAAGACTCAGTTGGCTCGGGGACTTGCACGCGGGCTGGGCTATGGCGGCCGGATCAGCTCTCCGACCTACGGACTGATCAACGAATACCAGACCACGCCGATCCCGGTCTCCCATCTCGATCTCTACCGGCTAGACGGCCCCGAGCAGATCGTCGCCGCTGGATTGGAGAACTCCCTCGTCTGCCCCGAAGGCGTCACCATCGTCGAATGGATCGAGCGATGGTGGCCTTGGACGGCGACCCTGGCGGTTCCCGACGATCTGAAGATTACGGGCTGCTCACGGTTGGTCCGCATCGATGCTCCGACCGAAACGACCCGCAGAATCCGCTATGTGGACCTTGGCCTTTGAGTTTTCGTCCGATGTCCGCAGCGTTGCCGTCGTCCGGGAGGGCGCGAATCCTGTCGTGGCCGGTCGTGCGGTCGTGAAGGAGGTGCGGCGCACTCCGGGATTGGCCCTCGTGCAGGCGGCGTTGCAGGAAGCCTCCGTGGACCGTGGGCAGATCACGCGGTTGGCGGTCGGACTGGGCCCCGGATCCTACACGGGCATCCGTATCGCTCTGGCCCTCGCGCAGGGATGGCAACTGGCTGCCGGAGTCCCGTCCGTCGGCCTGTGCAGCGCGGAGGTCATGATCGAGCAAGAATGGCGGCGCGGCCGCAGGGGCAAGGTGCACGTGGTCGTCGATGCGCAGCGCGGCGATCTGTATCACGGTGTTTATGGGCTCGCGGAATCTGGGTGGGAAACCGTTGCCGGTTTGAAGATTGAACCGGCCTCGGCACTTTTGCTGGACGGCTGCGATTGGATCTCCCCAGAAGCCGCGCCCCGCTTGGACTGGGCCGAGCCCGTATTCCCCGACGCCGGAGTCTTGGGCTGCATGGCGGCCCACCATCCGAACCCGGTTCCTGCGGCAGTGCTGGAGCCGGTCTACCTGCGGGAGACCGCTTTTTTGAAAGCCCCCCCCGTCCGGCTGATTCCTGGGATCACGATCCCGTGAGCCGAACCGTGAGGAATCACTTTCCTCCGGTGTCGTTCATCGACCAGTCGAAGTCGTTGTAGTCCACCTTGAATTCCTCTCCTCCTTTGAGGGTCGCCGTGACCCGTGCCGCCGTGTTGGTGCCGAGGTAGGGACGCACGTAGGTCGCGATGTCGGTCCGGTTGGTGAAGTCTTCTCCGAACCATTTGAACAGGGGCGACAGCCAGATCACGTTCCGTTTGAAATCGATCTGGTTGTTCTTGTCGTCGTTCAGGAAGAGCCGGGCCTGATCATCGAGCTGAGTGTCCAGGGTGTTTGGCCGGTAGGGTTCGGAACGGGCGGGAGGATAGCCCGCCGCGCCGAAGAAGAGGGCGAAGTGATGGCGGGGTTCGAAGAGTCGCTTTCTCATGACGTTGTGCTGGAGAAAATCGAGCGAGACCTTCGTTCCGAACAGCGGCACGAAGGCCATCTTCCAGGGACTCTCCGTGATTTTTCCGAGCGAGCGGACGTTTGAAGTCGGGTAGTTCGTGGCGATGAACATCATCCCGCAGGCGTTGTAGAGGTTGATGCAGTAGGCGGTCTCCTTGGCCCTCGGCCAGGCGGTGAACTCCGCCTCGGTCACCTGTGCCATTTCTTTGATCGCCCTCTCAAGATCGGAGTGGCTCAGCGACAACTGCCGATAGTCGATCCGGCCTTCCTTCACACAGTTCGTCAGGACTTCGGCGTATCGCTTGTAGGTGTGGTCGAAACCGGCGGCGCGGGCGGACGACGAAGCCGCGAGCAGGAGGCAAAGGATCGGGGCGACGAGAAGTTGTTTCATGGTCGAGGAGGTTTGGATCGGCAAATTGACTTTGGCGTTCAAGGATCAGATCCGGGTGGCTCCCAGTTCCAGCACCCGCGTGAACTGGGTCGCCGTCATGGGCGTCACGGACAGGCGGCTTTGCCGCACCAGCGGGATGTCTCCCAGCTCCGCGTCGGCTTTGATCGTTTCCAGGGTGACGCTTTTTTTCAGCGCCTTCAACGGCACAAGGTCCACCACGGACCAGTCGCCCTCGTCTGCCGTGGGATCCGGATAGGATTCCTTGGCGACCTTGGCGACGCCGACGATCTCCTTGCCCGTGACGCTGTGGTAGTAGAGCACCCGGTCGTTCGTCTTCATCGCCCGCAGATTGTTCCGCGCCTGGAAGTTTCGGACCCCCGTCCATGCGGTCCGCCCGTCCTTCACGAATTGGTCCCACGCATAGGCCGCAGGCTCCTGCTTCACCAGCCAGTAGTTCATGGGCCTGATCGAACCAGCAAAACCTTTGACCGTCACGCGTCGCGTGTCGTTGGGGATGAGTGGCCATCGGTTGGAATTTTCAGGGTCGCATCGCGTCGGTCTCCAAGCAGGCAATACAAATAAGCGGCAGTAGAACCAGTCTGAATGCGCGGAACCCAGTCTTGTCGGCCTGCCCATTTTATCGCTTTGGAATGGCGGAGAAACCCGGTTCCCGGTTTTGAGCGCCATGCCGACCGCGAAACCCACGAGGGTGACGCCCGTCGCAAGGAGCTGGGTTTCCGAGAGTCCAAGTCTCTTGGTGCAAGAGGGAACGCCGGCCAGCAAAAAGAAGATCGGTCAAAGAATGACCGCTGCACGAGGGGACCAAAACATCGCGACGAGAAGCAGGGTCCAAAGCGGATCTCGCCAGAGGAAGCAGTCGCGGACGATCCGACATCTGGCATCTGGCATCTGGCATCCGGCATCTGCTACACCGTTCGCATGTCGTTTTCAGAACGTCTTGCCGTCATCCAGTCCAGCTTGTCCGTCGCTTGTGACCGTGCGGGCCGCAGCCCGTTCGACGTGGCGTTGATGGCGGTCAGCAAGAACCACCCGCCCGAGTCCGTGAGCGAGGCCGCACGCTGCGGGTTGACCTTGTTCGGTGAAAACCGGGTGCAGGAGGCGAAGGCTAAGATTCCCCTGAGCCCCGGCCATCTCCGTTGGCATCTGATCGGCCACCTCCAGTCGAACAAATGCCGCGATGCCGTCGCGCTCTTCGAGATGATCCAGGGCGTGGACAGCCTCGGACTGGCCCGGGAGATCGACAAAGCGGCCGAGAAACAGACCAAGACGATGAAGATCCTGCTGGAGGTGAACGTCGCCGGTGAAGCCTCAAAGTTCGGGTATAAGCCCGAAGCGTTGCTGGCCGATCTCGACGCCATCAACGAACTCCCGCGCCTGGAGCTTCACGGGCTGATGACCATCGCGCCCTACACCCGGGTCGCCGAGCATGTGCGGCCGTTCTTCCGTCGCCTTCGCGAACTCAAAGAAGCCTGCGAGCAACGGATGGGCGTGCCGCTCCCGGTTCTCAGCATGGGAATGAGCGGCGACTTCGAAGTGGCCATCGAGGAAGGCTCGACGCTGGTGCGGATCGGCACCGCGCTGTTCGGAGACCGGCCGAAACCGCTTGAGCAAGAGGAATGAATTGAACCGCAGAAAAAGCGGATGACGCCGATGGGCCGGTCTCCGTTCCGCGTTTTCTGCGGTCAAAGAATCAGTGAGCCGTCGCCCCGAGAGACTTCTGCAACTCCGCTTGGCTGGCGGCGAAGACCTCGCGGTGCAGGCTGTTGCCGTGGGAATCGATCGTGACCACGGCCGGGAAGTTCTCCACCTCCAGCTCCCAGATCGCCTCGGGCGAACCGAACTGCTCCAGCATGTAGACGTTGCGGACCTTCTTGATGCAGTCCGCTAAGACTTGGGCCGCCCCGCCGACGGCGTGCAGATACACGCAGCCGTAGTCGAGACACGCCTTCAACGTCATGTCGCCCATGCCTCCCTTGCCGATGACGGCGCGCACTCCGTGGTCGCGGATCACCTGCCGTTGGTAGGGTTCCTCGCGGATCGAGGTGGTGGGACCGGCGGCGGTGCAGATGTAGGAGCCGTCGGGCTGTTTCATCATCACCGGGCCGCAGTGGTAGAGGATGCCGTCGCGCAGCTTCACCTCGGGTGGCAGCGCGCCGCCTTCGTGCAGGTATTTGTGGACCGCGTCGCGGCCGGTGTAGATCACGCCGGATACGGCCACCTCATCGCCGACCTTGAGGGCCCGGATCTTTTCTTCGGTGAAGGGGAATTGGAGCGGAATCATGGCAGCAAAGTGTCGGGTGAAATTGAACCGGCCGGTCCTCCTGAAGCAATCCTCCTCCTTCCACGAGGGTCCGAAACTAACCCGAACGCCTTCCGTGAGGCGTTGGCCTGAGGAGCCGACGCGGTTGAGCGACGGGTCGCAATGGGACAGGCTGTCGTCGGGTGGCTTGACAAAGTGCTCGCGATCCACCTCGGTCTCGTTTTCCGCGTCACTTATGTCTCACAGCAAATCCGAGCAGCCCGACAAGGTGTCTGCAAACGAGAAGTTTGTCTTTGAGACGGAGCCGTGGTCGCTTCCGGTGTTCTGGTTTGGGCTCGGGGCATTGTTTCTCGTCCTCGACTATGTAAGCGGGCCCTACATCGTCTTCCCGGTCTTTTTCATAATCCCCGTGCTCCTGGTGGCTTGGTACCGCGGGGTTCGTTGGGCCGCTGCCTGGGCGTTTGTTCTCTCGGCATGCCGCGTGTGCTTCCCCTACCGATGGCAGGAAAACTGGGGCGTTTGGGACGAGGTGATCAACGGTGTGATGCAATTCGGAGTGCTTTTGCTCCTGGCCTCTTTGACGACTCGAACCGCGCGTCAGACGCGCGAGCAGCGGCGGCGAATCGCTGTTTTGGAGGGAATTCTTCCGATCTGTTCCTTTTGCAAAAGCATTCGGGACAAGAATGGGCGTTGGGTCCAGTTGGAGACCTATCTTTCCAGGCACTCCGCTGCGGAGTTCAGCCACGGCTTCTGTCCGAAGTGCGGTGAGGAACACTACGGCGACCTGCTCCGGGACCTAGGCGCGGAGTGACCAGGTGTCGAGGCCTGCCGACGCTGGATATCTACGCGGTGAGCGAAATATTTAAAACCCACCAATTCCGATCTAGGGAAGCGCTGAATAAAGGCTTGGTTGGAGGGAGTCGTGGTTTTCTGGAAGACGGCGGGTCAAAAAGGAGGCTGCCGGGCGGAGGCGGCAGGGTCTTCGAGGCCGGGCGGGGGCCGCAGGGCTGAAGGTTTCGGCGAA
>JBBQXJ010000086.1:0-20230 GCA_038209745.1 Verrucomicrobiota bacterium | reverse complement strand
CCGTGTTCACTGCTCGCAGTTGCCAGGAGGACGTGTGGCTTCCACCGTCCATTATGGGCCTTACCCACGTCTTTCCGAGGCGCACGCCGCGATTCGCCAGTGGTGTGCCGAGCGCGGGCATTGCCTCACAGGTGTTTCATGGGAGATTTACGGCCACTGGGACGAAAGTTGGAACGCCGACCCGGCAAAGATTCGCACCGATGTATTTTATCAGCTCAACGACCGAATCGCCTAACAATGCGCTGTAGCGAACGGCGGCGGGCCATCGCGGTTGCAATCGGCGCGCCTCGTGGCCGGCGTCGCTGAGCTTCGATCGTTAGGCGACAGAGAGTCTATGGTCGCTGATTTCCAAAAGGTTTTCACCGCGCTGCGAGAAATTCTAATACGACATGCCGGCCAGCTCGTCGTCACAGAAGACACGGCGAGTTGTTTTCGTTTGGAAGGGGGCGCGCATACCACGCACACGAAGCCGTTCCCGATCGCCTCGGTGCCGTGGGGAAGGTCTACGCGAGTTTTCATCACATGGGGGTCTATGCTCGTCCAGACCTGCTCAAGGGCGTGTCAAAAGGGCTGAAGGCGCGGATTCAAGGCGAGTCATGCTTCAATTTCACGGCCGTTGAGCCGGCACTGCTCGCGGATCTGGAGGTGGGGCTTCTATTTCTGCAAGGCGGACCCAAGAGCGATCGTTCCCAAGCGTCTTCGCTGGATGGGCTGGACCGTGAACGCCGCACGACCCAGCGCGATTCCCGTGACCTTGTTTCTGTTGGCTGTCCTGGCGGCCCCGGCGTTTTTCGCGGAGAGCCGCGGGGCAAGCCCAAGGGCGAGGTTTATCGCCGTTGCGGTGAGCATCACCGTTGTCTGCGGGTTGTGCGCCTGTTTGTCCTCAAGGACCGGCTAGGACTTGGCAATTTCCCAGCCCGCCGCGACGAGTGCCTTGTAGCCGCCGATGAGGGAGGCAACGTTCTTGTAGCCCATCTTCTGGGCGACGTCGCAGGTCAGGACGGACCGATAGCCGCCGCCGCAATACATGACGATCTCGGTGGAGGGATCGGGGATCATCTGTTCGATGTCGCGCTCGAGAACGCCCTTGCCGAGATGGTCCGCCTCCACCGCGTGGCCCTTGGCCCATTCAATATCCTCGCGGACATCCAGCAGCACCGCGTTGGGATTGGCCCCTAGGCGGGCCTTGCCTTCGTCGATGGTGATCTCGCGCACGCGGGGCTGGGCTTCATTAACGACCTTGAGGAATCCGGGAGAATGTTCCATGGGCCAACGATAGGCATCTCCATCCGGTCGGCGCAACCGTCTGGAAGCCGACGCCTCGTCCCGGTTCGCCGGCCTCGGGAGGCGGGGCGCCTGTTGGTTCTTCCGTTCACCGCGTTTCCCTCGCTTCCGGGATCCAGCCACCCGAGATTCCCGCCCGTGTCGCGGCCCGTCTCCAGCACCACCGTCGTTGCCGCCCTGATGACGTCCATCGTCCTCTGGGGCGCAAACAACGTCTTCGTCAAGCTGCTGCTCCAGAAATGGCCGCCGCTTTTCACCGGGTCCACCCGCTTCCTGATCGGCGGAATCCTGCTCGCCGGACTGCTCCGGTGGATCCCCGGGCTCCGCCCCCGGCAACAACCCACTGCGGTCCAGAAGCGGGAGCTCTGGTTGCGCGGCGCCATCGTTCTCTCCTTCTACAACGTGGCCTGCAACTGGTGCCTCCTCTACATCCCGGCGTCGCACTTCGCGCTGCATCTCGCTGCTTCGCCCGTGTGGGCCCTGCTGTGGGAGGAGGGTCTTCGGCTGCGACGCCACGCTTTGCCCCGCTACGCCGCAGCGGGACTGACCTTGGCCGGAGTGTTTGTGCTGCTGATTCCGGCGTTGACCGGATCCGGCCACTGGTTCGGTGAGGTGCTGGGGCTGATCGCGGGGATTCTCTGGACGGCCTATAACCAGGAATGTCGGCGCATGAGCAAGGGCCTCTCCGGCCTGCAGATCACCTCGGGAACGGTCTGGCGTGCGGGTCTGATCCTGCTCCCGCCAGCCAGCGTCGAAGTCTGGACGCGGGGACCGTTCGCCCTGACTCCCACGACCCTCGGCCTCCAGGCCTACAGCATCGTGGCCGGCAGTGTCGCCGCCTACGCCTGTTGGAACTGGGCCTTGTCCCATTGGCCGGTGAGCCGCGTGGCGCTTTGGGGGAATCTCATCCCGCTGACCACGATGGCCGGGGGCGTCCTCTTTATCGGGGAGAAGCCAAGCCCGTCCTTTGGAATGGCGCTGGTCTTGATTCTCGGAGGGGTGATCCTCGGTCAGATCCGCTTTGGATCGGCCCCAGTCGCCCCCGAGGCGTAGACCGCTTCACTGATAGTGGGGCGGCTTGGTGTTGACGCTGCGGATGCGATCCATCTCCAGCGTCGTCATCGTCTCGGAAATGCCCAGTTGCTGGGTCTGCAACTGGCGCAGGAGCTTTCCCTGGTCGATCACCACTTGGTTCAATTGATCCAGCAAATGCTCCAACTCGGTCACGTGGGCCTCCAGTTTGCGGAAACGATCCTCGGGAAGTTCGGCGTCCATGGTGCTCAGCCCCCCGAGACCAGATCCATGCCGTGCAGGTAGAACAGAATGCGACCGCAAAGCGGACAGGTCGTGAGCTCATGGCCACTCCGGCAAGCGATGGACACTTGCGCGGGGAGTTTCATGTGGCAACCGCCACAGGCGCTGTGCTCGATGCCGACCAGGCACTTGTCGCCCTTGGTCTTCAGCAGCCGGGTGTATTTCGTCATGGCCGCTTCATCGATGCCGACGGTGAGCGGTTCACGGCCGGCTTCCAGATCGGCCAACTCCTTCGTCAGAACCTGCTCGCGCGCGGCCAGTTCGCCCAATTGCTTGTCGAGTTGGTTTTTGGCCTCCTTGGAATCGGCGACGGCGACGGCGACTTCCTTCTGGGCCTCGTCGATCTCCTCCATGCACTCGAGCTGTTTGTCGTCGAGACCGGAGATCTCGACCCGGGCACGCTCGATCTCGGAGCCCAACATCTTGTATTCCTCGTTCTTCTTGGTCTGGAACTGCTGGACGGAATACTTCTCGATCTTCTGCTTCAGGGAGTCGACCTCCAGTTCCAAGGTCTTCCGGCGGGACTCGATGTGTTTGACCTTGGTCTTGGCGGCTTCCAACGCGGCGAGCGCCCCGGAATTGCGTCCGGAAAGCGCCTCGCGTTCCGGCTGCATCTGGGACAGTTCGGTTTTCAGGCGGAGGATCTTGCGGTCGCTTTCCTGAAGGATGAGGAGCTTTTCAATGGCTTCGAGCATGGCGCGGAATGGCTGGCGTTTTCACGACGCTATCGGGGTGCCACGGAGGCGTCAACGAACGCGGGCGATTTCTTCAGCGCTCCAAAGAAAAGGCCCGCACTCTTCGTGCGGGCCTGAAACCCTGTGATCACCTCTAATCCGGATTTTACCACCAAAAATAAGGACCGCTGCCATTCCGAATGGTCATGTCATTGAAAGTCTTCCAAGCCACATGGCTGTCCAGATAGAGCAGATTCCCACCCCGCGGAAATTGGCCGTTCAAGTGCGCGGTGGTGTGGATGATCGATGAGCCGCCCTGGATTTTGGTGTACCGATTGGCCTTCCGGTTGGACATGTTGTTGCCGATCGACAGCGTGGCATCCGCCACCATGACCCGGTCCGACGGACCCGGATTTACCTCACCCGTGGGCATCTTGATGGGTCCTGGATTCATGGTCTTGACCACATTTGTCGGGAAAATGCTGCCCGAACTCTCGAAGGCGAACGCGTAGCCGAGCACCCGGAACCCTTGTCCATTGGAAGAAGTCTCCGTGGCGCTGGCACCGCCGAAGGTCCAGTTGGCGTTTCCGTTTTGATCCCAGAAGGACGGACAATAGAGAATGTTCCGGGTGCCACCGTTCTTGACCAAGGCATCGGTGACTGGCGCCGGCATGTCCCACGACCAACCGGGGGTTCCACGCGGGAGATTGTCGTTGTTGTCGCTGGCATACATGAACAGCGCGATGCCGAGCTGTTTCATATTACTGGAGCACTTGGCCTGAAGCGCGCGCGCCTTGGCGTTGGCCAGCGCCGGCAACAGCATACCCGCCAAAATGGCAATGATGGCGATGACCACCAGCAGCTCGATCAGCGTGAATCCTCGCTTCGTCCTGCGGCCACCGACGGTCTTGGAACTGGAATGTGTCATACGGTTCTGCGTTTGCCTGCACCGCCTCACGCCGGGACAACAAGGGTCCTCGGTGATCGGGCGTGCTTTAGGAGCTAAAAGTATCAGCAAACGCCAGCGTTACCATGAGGTTTCGCGTAATCAGAATGAACAATTTCCGACGCTAGAACCGGTCGGCCTGCGATCCATTCGACCACGGAAACGCCCCCGCAAAAACGACTTGGAGCAAAGCAACTGGGCGAATCGCACACCACTGTTCCCACCGCTCCGCTCTGCGCGGCGCACATTCACGGGCGATGGATCGCCCGGAACTCGCTGGGGGGCGCACCTGCTTCGCGCTTGAACGCCACGCTCAGATACTCGACGTGGGTGAAACCGGTTCGCTCGGCGATCTCCCGCAGCGACAGATCGGTCTCGGTCAGGAACCGTTTCACCCGACCGACCTGCACCCGGACGATCTCCTGGTGCGGCGTGCGCCCGAGGTATTTCTTGAACCGGCTTTCCAGCAACCGCCTCGCCTGCGGCACCGCTTTGAGCACGTCCGCCACGTTGATCCCGTCGCAGGCGTGCAGGCGGATGTAGTGGACCGCCCGCGCCACGTTCCGGTCGCTGATCGCCAACACGTCGCTCGACTGGCGGGTGGCCACACCGATGGGCGGGATCAGATGGGCGTCACCCTGGACCCGGAGACCTCCCATCATTTCATCGAGCAGCTTGGCGGCTTCGTAGCCGGTCTTGTGGGTGTTGGGAATGACGCTTGAAAGCGGCGGATGCGAGAGCTCGCAGAGCATCTCGTCGTTGTCCACCCCCAGCACCGCCACCTCGTCCGGCACCGGGATCTCCAGGAGACGGCACGCGTTGAGGATCTGCTGTCCGCGGGGATCGTAGCAGGCCAACACGCCGACCGGCCGGGGGAGTTTCTTGATCCAAGCCGCCAGCTGGGCGATCAGCTTTTCCTCACCGGCCGATTCGTCGACCACGGGGATCAAGACCGAGCAGGAATGGCCCGCGCTCTTCAGCGTGTTCTCGAAGTGCATCGCCCGGGTCTTGGACCAGCCGAACCGGTCGTCGCCGCAGAACGCGAAGTTCGTGAAACCGCGTTCGAGAAAATGCTCCGCCGCGACCCGCGCCATCGCCGCGTCGTCCGTCTCCACCCAGGGCAGACTGGGAATGAGGCGCGCCGCGCTCACGTCGACCATCGGGATCTTCAACGGACGCAGGGCCGCCGCCGTCTCCTCGTTCTCGATCCGCGCGATGATCCCGTCGCCCTTCCAATGGCGGAGCCAAGACGGAGGGCGGTCTCCCCGGTTGTGCTCCGAGAGGTAGAACGACCACGGCTTGTGGGCGCGCACGTAGGCCACGATGCCGGACAGAAGCCCGCGGGCGTAGGAGTTCGACGTTTCGATCAGCAGGGCGACTTTCGGCGAGGCCTTCACGGCGGCAGTCTCCAGAGAATGCGGGTGAAGACAAGCCGGGGCGGATCGACGCCGGAACCGGGTCGCCCTGTTTCATAAGTTGAGCCGTCCGGCGACCGCCTCCATATTCCGCCCCACTGACATGACCGGATGGACCCTGATTCGCAACAGCCTGCGCCACCATTGGCGCTCGCACCTCGGCACGTTCCTCGGCGCGGCCATCGGTTCGGCCGTGCTCATCGGCGCGCTCATCGTGGGGGATTCGGTTCGGGAAAGCCTGAAGGCGAAGGCGCTGGAGGGAACGGCCGGATTCCACAACGCGCTCTTCGCGCAGGACCGGCTCTTCCCCAGAGGCATTTCCCAATATTTCTCGCTGTCAGCCCATGCCCAGCGCATCGCCGTCCCCGACGGAAGCTCCGCCTTTTCCAACCCGATCGCGCCCGGACTCGTTTTTCTCGGCACAGCCGCCAACCAGGACGGCTCGGCCCGCGCCAACCGCGTGCAAATACTCGGCTTCGGTCCGGAGGCGCACGTGGACCCGCCGACCCACAGCGTGATCCTGAACCGCGCATTGGCCCGACAGCTCAACGCCACCGTGGGCGACAGCATTGTGCTCCGTTTTCCGAAACCCAGTGCGCTCTCCCAGGACGCGGTCATCAGCTCAAAAGATGGAGCCACCGTCGCGCTGCGGCTTCGGATCCACGCTGTCATCGAGGCGGACGCCGGCGGAAACTTCAGTCTTAAACAGGGGACCGGTGCTCCGCTGAACGCATTTGTCCGCTATGACGAGCTGAGTCAGGGAGCTTCCGTAGAAGGCCGAGCCAACCTCATGCTGGTGGGCGCCGTCAGTTGGGCTTCGGGACGGGGCGCCGGAGACCAAGGCCACCCCTTTGGCTTTCTCTTCGGATCGGCTTCCAACGCCCTGGATTCGGCGGATCAGCTGCTGGCTCTCGAACGGCAGCTGCAGGAAAACTTCGCGCTGCACGATGCCGGTCTGGTGCTCACCAACATTCCCGCGGCCGGAGCCCTCGAGGTCTCGTCCAGCCGCGTGTTTCTCGATCCGCCAGTGGTCGAAGCCACCGTCAAAGCCGACGACGCGTCACGCCTCTCACCGCCAGTTCCCCTCCTCACCTACATGGTGAATCTGCTGACCGCCGGCACGAACCAGACGCCCTATTCCATGGTCACCGGAGTCGGCGCGCCCTACACGCCGGCCGACATGAAGGACGAGGAGATCGTGGTCAACCAATGGCTGGCCGACGATCTACGGGTCCGTCCCGGCGATTCCGTTTCCATTCGCTATTTCACGGCCGATTCCGCCAGCCAATTGATCGAGCGCACCAACGAGTTCCGCGTTCACAGCATCGTTCCGCTCGACGGAATCTACGGCGATCGCACATTGATGCCGGACTTTCCCGGTGTCGCCAAAGCCGAGAGCACCAAGGAATGGGACGCCGGTTTTCCGCTCGTCCACAAGATCCGGGACAAGGACGAAACCTATTGGAACAAGCACAAAGGCACGCCCAAGGCCTTCGTGACCCTGGCCTCCGGCCAAAAGATGTGGGGCAATCGCTGGGGCAACCTCACCGCCGTCCGCTGGATGCTGAAGGAGGGGGCCGATCCGACCCAGGCCCGCGCCAACATCGAGAAGGAGATTCTCGCAAATCTTTCCCCGGCGGACGTCGGCCTTCGCTTCGAACCGATCCGCGAGGAAGCCCTCAAAGCCGCGACCGGCGGCCAGGACTTCGGCGGGTTGTTCATCGGCTTCAGTTTCTTCCTCATCGCGGCCGCGTTGATCCTGATGTCGATGCTCTTCCAGTTCGGCCTCGAACAACGCGCGCCGGAGATCGGCACCCTGCTCGCCGTCGGGTGGAGACCGAAAAAGGTGCGTCGTCTGCTGCTGGGCGAAGGTCTGGCGCTGGCGTTCCTCGGCGGCGTGGCCGGCGTGATCGGCGGCGCCTTCTACGCCAGAGCAATGATCGGCGGGCTCAACACCATCTGGAACGACGCCATCGGCGGCGCGTCCCTCGGCTTCTATCTTACGCCGCAGACCCTGGTGATCGGACTGCTTTCCAGCGTCGTCGTGGCGGGCATCACCCTTTGGTTGGCATTGCGAAAACAAGCCCGTCGTCCCGCCCGTGAGTTGCTGGCCGAAGGAGGCTCCGTGGAGGATTTCGCCCCCGTAGGGCGGGCATCCCTGCCTAAGGGACCTCGCCTTGCGCTCGCGTCGATCGTTCTGGCCCTTGTCGCCATCGGCACAGCGGCTGTTCTGCCGGACAAGGAAGCCCAGACCGGAGCGTTTTTTGGCGGAGGGAGCCTGTTGCTCATCGGCGGGATCCTGCTCGCAAGCTGGTGGATGAAACGGTCCGTAGGCCGCGCATCCCTGCCCGGCAAGTCCGGCCTTTCAGCGCAGAATTCCAACACCAACAACTCGCCGGGCAGGGATGCCAGGCCTACGGCGTTCACCCTGGCCGATCTCGCCGCCCGCTCCATCGCCCGTCGCCGCAAGCGGTCGCTCGCCACCATTGCGCTCCTGGCCTCCGGCAGCTTCCTCATCGTGGCCGTCGGCGCGAACCGTCTCGATGCCCATCTCGACGCGACCAAACGCTCCTCGGGCACCGGTGGCTTCGCGTTCCTCGGCGAAAGTTCCCTGCCTATCGTCGACGATCCCAACACCACGCGCGGCCGCGAAAACCTGAACCTGCCCGACAAGGGACTGGCAGGCGTCTCGTTCGTCCCTATGCGGGTGAAAGACGGCGACGAAGCGAGCTGCCTCAATCTCGGCCGCGCGCAACGGCCGCGTCTGCTCGGCGTGAATCCCGAGCTGCTGGCGCGTCGCGGGGCTTTCTCGTTCGCTTCGATGATCAAGGGGTTTAGCCGGACCAACGGCTGGTTGGGGCTCAGCACGGAATCATGGAACGATGGAGTTTTGGAGAACTCCAGCACTCCAGCACCCCAGCACTCCTACACTCCATCGCGCGTCCCGGTGATCCCCGCCATCGGCGACGCCAACTCCATCCAGTGGGCCATGGGCAAGAGCGTCGGCGACACCCTCGACTACGTGGACGAGCGCGGACAGCCGTTCAAGGTCCGCATCGTCGGCGCGGTGGCCAACTCCATCCTCCAGGGCCAACTCCTCATCGATGAAGCGGCGTTCAAAGCGCGGTTCCCCTCCATCGCCGGCCATCGAATGTTCCTGGTCGACGCGCCGACGGACACTGCGACGAACGTGTCGGCCACGCTGTCCCGGGCGCTCCAGGACTATGGACTGGAACTCACGCCGACCGTCACCCGCCTGAACCGGTTCAACGCCGTGCAGAACACCTATCTCGGCACCTTCCAGATCCTCGGCGGACTCGGCCTGCTGCTCGGCAGCGCGGGCTTGGGCGTCGTGGTCTTGCGCAACGTGCTGGAACGCCGAGCCGAACTGGCGGTGATGCAGGCCGTCGGCTTCAGCCGCGCCAAGGTGCGCGGACTGGTGCTCCGCGAACACGTCACTCTGCTGTGGGCGGGCCTCGGCCTCGGCATCGTCGCCGCCTTGATCGCCGTGTTGCCCGCAATGCGGCCCGGATCGGAGATGCCATGGCTGACGCTCGGGCTGACGCTGCTGGCCATCGTGGCCAACGGCTTCCTCTGGACCTGGCTGGCCACGCGGTTCGCCATGCGCGGCCAGCTATTGGAAGCTTTGAGAAACCAGTGAAGAGTGAACCGCAGAAAACGCGGACCACGCAGAACAACAAACCATGACCCGGAAAGCCCTGAGTCTGACCCTCTTGTTGGTCCCCGTTGGACCGGTCTTCGGCGCGATCATGGATGAGATGCCCACGAGGCGCCTCGCGTGGATCGTTCTGGCTGCAGGAACCCCAATGATGGCGCTGACGCTTCACCCTGAAAAGATGGCCGAGCTCCCAAGTGGGCTGGGCCAAGGCGTGGATGAATTTATGAAAGCCACTCGCGACTTCTTCGATTGAATCGTCGTTCGGATTTCTGCGTGTTCCGCGTCTTCTGCGGTCAAAGATTTTTTACCATGAAGCAAGCACTCCGTCTCAGCATTGGCTTGGTCTGCGTCGCGGTTTCCGCGTTCGCCTCCGAGCCGCTCTACCAACAGAACTTCGAGTCCGCCGAAGCCGGCTCGGTGCCGGACGGGCTTCTCGTGATCGATGGCAACTTCACGGTGAAGGCCGAGGACGGGAAGAAGGCGCTCGAGCTGCCCGGGTCTCCGCTCGACACCTTCGGCACCCTGTTCGGCCCAAGCCGCCCGGACAACACGGAGGTCACGGCCCGCATCTTCGCGACCAAGAAAGGCCGCAAATTTCCCGCGTTCGCCGTCAGCCTAAATGGCGTGGGCGGCTACCGGCTCAAGGTCGCCCCGGCCAAAGGCGCCGTGGAAATCGTCAAAGCCGACGCGACCCAAAAATCCGTCCCCTTCGACTGGAAGAGCGGCGAATGGACCTCGCTCAAGCTGCGCGGCGTGAAAGCAGCCGATGGATTCAAGATCGAGGGCAAGGTCTGGCAGGGCGACACGGAGCCGAAGGACTGGACGCTCACGATGGACGTCGCCACCCCGCCGCCACCGGGCAAGGCCGGCGTTTGGGGCATGCCCTTTTCCGGCACGCCCATCCGGTTCGACGACCTCGTGGTGAGGGAGGCGGAGTGACTGTCGCGGCCCTGACCGGCATCGTGGCGGACCCACCCCTGACCCCTCCCAGGAGGGGATTCATCAAGCCGTGGAGAACGTTCTCGGGCGCTGCGCGAGTTCCCCTCCTGGGAGGGGTCAGGGGTGGGTTCTTTGAACGTTGGGTGTTTGATGTTCCGCGTTGGGTCTTCAGTCCCACAGTTTCGCCATTTCTCGTCGTCCTGTTCCTCTCCACAGTCATCCGCGCCGCCGACGTCTCGGCTCGATTGGAACTGCCGTCGGAGGGAACCCACGTGATCGGCGACCCCATTCCACTGGTCTGGCACTTCACCAACTCGACGGCCAAACCCCTCGCCTTCGTCTGGGAAGCCTGCTGCCGCCTCAATGGCCGCCTCGACATCCGACACGACGGCCAGGCGATGCCGACCACTCCCCCCGGGCCCGGCACCGCCCATCAGTTCGCCAAACCCGCGATCATCGGCCCGACCGACGAACAACAGTTCGAATCGATGTTGGCGGACTGGGCTTTCCTGACGAACTCCGGCCGTTACGAGATTACCGGCCGCTATGTGGGCGTAGTCGAGGGACAACGGCCGCCGGTGCCGGCGTCGATCGCTCTCTGGCGCGACCTGGCCGTCACTCCTCCGACCACCATCGCCCTGCTCACCGTGCCCGACTACCTCGCGCAGCGGCAGCAACGCTCCCTCGACCGTGGCCTCGAAGCGACGGTCACAGGACCGGACGCTCTTCCTCCGGTCGGCCCCGCCACGTTCGAAGTGCGGATCCACAATGCTTCCCCCCGGCCGCTGTCCCTGCATTGGCCGCTCGACGGCGATCTGTGGCTCGTCGATCACGCAGGCCTCCGCATCTTCCGTTCTCCCACCAAACCGGACGTCGCCGCCAAGGAACTGACCATCGGGCCCGGAGCAACGGTGACCGAAGCGTTTCCCGTATCGGTGGACGACCTGAACAGCGCACCGCTCGGCGACTACGGCGTGTTCATCGATTTCCCGGAACGCGACGGAAAACCCCGCGTTCCTTCCACGCTCCATCCCGTGACGTGGAATCCGGGAACCGGTGAAGTGACCGGCCTGCTCGGAGCCGCCGCCGACGGGCGCTTGGTCGGTGCCCGCAACGCTCCGCTCAGACGGCTTCGCCAATACCTCGCCTCGCTCAGCCCGCAGTTGTCGCAGATTCCCACGAACGATCTTTCCGCCAAAGCCGTGCGGCTCCGGCACGATCTGCTGCTGGCCGATTGCCTCGCCGATCTGCCCACCCGCACCGGCCGCGCGACCCTGCAGGCCGAGGCGTTGCCGGGCGGTGATTGGCGTTTCACCGAGCCTGCGGTGCTGCGGTGCGCGCAGGGTTCGCCGGCCGAGCAGCTCACCGCCGTGACCTCTGTCCGCCGCCATCTGGGCCTCGAGATCGCGATCAACCTCCATCCCCTTCCCGCCACCACCGTCGCCGATCTGATCAACGCGGCCCGCGCCATCGAGGCCGCCAGCGACGATCTCGCGACCGCGCCCCGCTTCATCACCGACGCGCCGACGAACGTCGTGGCCGGCACGATCTCGTTTCCGAAGGAAGTGCCGAAAGCCGAACTGCGCTTCCGGATCGCCGATGGGAAAGCGACCTTCTGGAACGCGGCGGAACCGGCTCGGCAATTCGCCGCTGTCGCGGATCTCGCCTCGACCATGGAGAGCGTGAGGTCGACCGCCCAAACCCTGGTCCAGTGCGATTCAAAGCTGGTGTGGGCCGAGCTGGAACCCTGGCTTCGGCCGCTGTTGCAGCGTGGATTCCAGATCGATCTGGCCGCCGCCGGCCCGGATCAGAAAGCCCAGTAGCGGAACACGTCCACCCGGTTCGAGAGGTGGACCCGCAGGGGGCGGTTCTCCGGATCGATCCAAGCAAAGGCGGACACCATCCGGAGAACCCCGCCCTTTCCGGCCGCGTCGATTCCGGCCACATCGCTGGGCACCACGGGGAACGCGCCGCCATGATCGGTCGCGCAGGCGAGCAAGGCCGCAAGATCGCCCGGCCGTTGAATGGATTCCCCGGAACGAACCGTCGACCGCCCTCTCCAGGTCCAAGCTTCGGCCAGCAACCGGCTCTGTTTCTTCAGGCCGCGCGAAAGTCCAGTCCCACGTCCATGGCCCGCGCGGAATGGGTGATGGCTCCCACGGAGATCAGGTTGACCCCGGTTTCCGCGATGGAGCGGACAGTCTCCAGGTTCACACCCCCGCTGGCTTCGGTCTCGGCGCGGCCCCGGACCGTGTCGACGGCTTCGCGCAGTTCGTCGAGCGACATGTTGTCGAGGAGGACGATGTCCGCCCCGGCGTCCACCGCCTGCCGCACCTGCTCCAGGGTGTCGGCCTCCACTTCCACCCTCAGCTTCGGGAATTTCTTCCGGGCGCGTCGGACGGCGGCGGCGATCGCGTTGGGCTTGGCGTCGCGCAGGGAGACGAGGTGGTTGTCCTTGATGAGGATCAAGTCGTGGAGGCCGCTCCGGTGGTTCGTTCCGCCTCCGCACGCCACGGCGTATTTTTCCGCCAAGCGCAGGCCGGGCGTGGTCTTGCGCGTATCGAGAATCTTCACCCCCGTGCCCGCCACGGCATCCACGAATTTCCGGGTCAACGTGGCGATGCCCGAAAGGCGCTGCACGAAGTTCAAGGCGACGCGTTCCGCGGTGAGCAGGCCCGAGGCCGAGCCCGTCACCCGCAGCAGGACGTCGCCGGCATGCACCCGGTCTCCATCCTGCGCGAGCATCTCCACCGAGGCGCGGGCCGAGACGACGCGGAAGGCGGCCTTGCCGAAGTCGAGGCCCGCGACGGTCATGGGCTCCCGGGCCCGCATCTCGGCGACACCACGCAGCTTGCGGGAAATCGTCGCCAACGTGGTGGCGTCTCCCGGACCGATGTCCTCTTGGAGCGCCGCACGCACCCTTTGCGAAATAAGCCTCGGATCGATGCCTGCCATGGGCCGGAGGATGCGAGACGCGCCGCCGGGGAAAAGCAAATAATCCCGGGCCGAGCAGCTGCGATCCCGGCAGTCCACGACAATTCGCCGCTTGACCCTCCCAGTCCCCGGACAACCTTCTCCGCGATGCGCCGCCACGCCCAGCTGCTGATCTCCGCTCTCGCCTCCATCCTCGTCGGATGCGCCACAGGGCCCACCCCGGCCGTCAGCCTGGTCGATCTGGAGTTCACCGGAGCCACGGCGTTCGAGACGGGGGCGGTCTTCACCATCCGGATCCAGAACCAGACGCCGGAGACGCTCCAATTCAAGGGCGCGGTCCACCGCGTGGCGCTCGACGGGGTGGAGGTCGGAAGCGGAACCAGCAACGCCGAGTTCGACGTTCCGCCCTTCGGCGAGACCACCCAGCAGGTGACCCTCCACTTCAGCAACCTCCTGCTCGTCACCCGTCTCCGTGGCATGGTGGACGCCCGGGCCGTCGACTACCGCCTCGACAGCACCCTCTATCCCGCGAGCGGCTTCGGCCGCAGCCATGTGGTGAAACAAGGCCACCTCCGCCTCGACGATTTCAACCCGAACAGTCCCGCTCAAATCCGCTGAATCCTGTAAGGCATCGCCCCGCTCCATCGACTTACCGGACAGCAAAAAGAAAGACGTATGGCCAACCTCATCCTCCGCCCCGACTGGCAGCTTCCGGAATCCGCCGCGACTCCGGAACAGGTGTTTCTCAATCGCCGTCGCTTCCTCCGCGACCTCGGTTTCGCGGGTGCGGGCCTCGCCGCGCTCTCAACCGGACTCGGCCGCCTTTCCGCCGCCGAAGCCAAGGCGGCTGCAAAACTCTTCCCCGCCAAGCGCAACCCCGCCTTCAATCCCGGCTGGCCGCTCACCGACGAGAAGACCGCCGGCACCTACAACAACTTCTACGAGTTCTCGCTCGGGAAGGACGTCTACAAATACGTCGACAAGTTCACGACCGAGCCCTGGAAGGTGGAAGTCACCGGCCTGGTGGAGAATCCCATGACGCTCGACGCGTCCGATCTCATCGCCAAGTTTCCCCTGGAAGAGCGGGTCTATCGGTTTCGCTGCGTCGAGGCTTGGTCGATGATCGTGCCGTGGACCGGCTTTCCGTTGGCCAAGCTGATCGAGGCGGCCAAACCCAAGTCCGGCGCGAAGTTTGTCCGCTTCGTTTCCTTCAACAAACCCGAGGAAGCCCCCGGCCTGAAGCGCTACTCCCAATATCCCTGGCCCTACAACGAAGGCCTCCGCCTCGACGAAGCCATGCACCCGCTGACGCTCGTCGCCAGCGGCATCTACGGGAAGCCGCTCCCCAAGCAGCACGGCGCGCCCCTGCGGATCGTCGTCCCGTGGAAGTATGGCTACAAGAGCATCAAATCCATCGTGAAGATCGAGCTGACCGCCACCCAACCGGCGACCCTTTGGGAGACGCTCCAACCGGAAGAATACCCCTTCGAATCGAACGTGGATCCAAAGGTCCCGCACCCCCGCTGGTCCCAAGCCACCGAACGCCAGATCGACACCGGCGACCGCGTGCGAACGCTCCCCTACAACGGCTACGCGGACCAGGTGGCGAAGCTGTATACCAAGGCTTGACCGGGCGAAAAGACTGGCACGCAACCCGCGGAGCGGAAGCCCCTGCTTTCAGCGAAGTCCCGCAGCTGCCGTTTGCGCCGCCCCACCTCCCTCGGTGGGCTCTCGCCCGCCAACTTCAAACTCCCCACCACCTATCCAACAATCTCCTTTTCCCTGTCCGTTTTTTCGAGGCAGGCCCAGTTCCTTGGGTAGAGGGTTCTCCGGTTTCGTTCCACCCGCCGTCCACCGATCGCTTCACTGCAACGGGCTGACCCCGATGGTGCCCACAAGCTCGCGGATGTAGTCGGGCGAGGAGACGCGCTTGAATTCGTTGCGGGCCCAATCGAGGCGGCCCTGGATGTCGAGGCGGCGGGCTTCCTCCGCGTAGTTCGGCTTGGCGAGGAACTGCCCGATGTAGCCGATGTGGTGGTGCCAAAGGGCCTTGCGCCGGCTCTGGCATTCGACGAGGCGCGCCTGATACCAGTCGCTGGCCACGACGGTTTCGCGCTTGAAGAGGGCGCGGATCTCCGGGTGGTCCAGGCCTTTGCCCTCGTAGTGGTCGTCGCGCATGATGTGCAGGAGGGCCTTGAGCGGCGGGCAGGCGAGGTCGATGCCGCCGTCGTTGAAGTAGTGCGCGGCCACCCTCTTCTGGGTCGTCACGATGACTTCCATCCCTTCGGCGAAGGTGTCCATGCACTGCAGCTCCGGCCGCAGCATCTCGTCCGTGAAGACGGCGTGCGGATGGTAGAAGACGCGGCCGAAAAACGCCCGGACGAAGCGCGCGGTGATGCGATGGCCGAGGCGGCTGGAGTGGACTTTTTTCCCGTTGTGGTCGAAGTCCGGCACGGGCTCCAGATACTTCTCCTCGATGAGGAACTTGGGATCGCGCTCGGCCACGCCCATGCGGGACCAGACCTCGGGAACGATGAGGCTGACGTCGTGGTCCACGCGCATTTTCGGCCCGATGTAGCCGGCGGACGTCACAAAGACGTCGGCCCCGGTGAGGATGCTGCTGACCAGAGCGTCGTTCAGATCGAGGATCGGGGGCAACGCGTTGAATGGGCCCTTGGTCAGGGCGCCTTCGGATCCGGCACCGGTGGTCGAAGGTGATTTGCCCGTCATGCTGCTGGCGAACTCGAGGAAGGCCTCGGGCAGCTCCATGAAGTGGATGGGGCTGAAGACGGCCAGCGGCGGAATCCCGGCCTTGAGATCGGGGGGATTGTTGCGGCGACCCGGGAGGACGGCGTTGACCGGCGTGTGGACGGGGTCGCCCGACGGAATACGGCGGCGCAGCCGCAGGCTGACTTCGGCGAGGTGTTTCTCGCGCGGCATCTGGATGTCGGAGCGGATCTGGAGGTAGCGCGGGTTCTTGGTGGGCTTGCCGTCGACGATGCGGGGCTTGGCGTTGCAGACGAAAAACTTCGGTCCCGGCCCGCCCGCAGCGGCTTCCGCGATGAGGTTGGCCATCGGATCCGTGAACTTCACGTAGTCGATGGCGTCGTCCATCATGTCCTGCGCGTCGATGCGGGTCAGCGGCGCGTAGTTCGAGAGGAAGTTGCCGGGCTGGGACATGTCCAGCTCGGTCTGATGGTCGTATCCCGGAAGGATGGCGTCGTCGGGTCGTTGGAAGAGGCGGGTCTCGGCATTGGCGACGAACTTCACCGAGTGGTTCTTGTATTCCGGGTTCAGCCGGTTGAGCACATTCACGGGCACGACGGTGGAGGCCGAAATGTCGTCCTCCATCTGGAGCTTGGCGGCGGGATGGAAGTCCTTGCGCAGACCGAAGACGCGCCACGAACCGTCCGCCTGGTAGCCGACACGGAGGTGGTTGGCGGCGAGCTTGCGACCCTCGCACTTGAGCTCGTTGGCGGGGACGCCATTGAGGATGTCCACGCTGAAGTGGGAGAGCCAGTTGTCGCCCCACTCGGGCTCATAGTAGCGCTTCACCACGTAGACCAGTTCCTTGATGTGCGTGGGAATGGACCGCAACCAGGCGTTGTATTCGTCCGTGTAGTCCATCGAACTGGGCGTCAGCAGCTTGATGACGGAACCGAGGGAACGCTGCGCGCTGAGGATCGGGCGGCTGTCCGGCTTGGTCTTGGTCGTGTCGCGGAAGCGATCGGAAAAGTCGCGCTTCAGGATCTCGCCGACCTCCGCAAAGTCGTTTTCCGAATCGGCCACAAAGACGGGGCCCTGGATGATGGCGTCGCTGATGGCCTTGGAGATCTCCGATTTGCCGCCGCCGGAGACGGTGCACGGCTTATGGCAATAGGTCGGTTCGGCGACCGTGCCGACCAGACGCCATGAACGGTTCCCAATGGGTTTCTCCATGTGGATGCGATAGCCGGAGGGTCGCACGTAGGAGCGGCCGGGGAGCAGCTTGATGATGCGATTGGTGCCTTCCCTCTCCCAGGTGATCCGCTGGGTGCGCAGATCGAAACCGGCATGCTCGGGGACGTAGAGGATGTCCGGATACGTCTTGTCGACGGCGTAGCCCTCGGGGTGGATCTCCATCAGGTCGCCATGCAGACCGATCATCGCGTCGAAGCTGTATTCGAGTTTCGGCGCATGGAGCTGGCCGCTGTATTCCTCGCCGAGATCGTAGCTCGGAAAGACGAGGGCTCCACCGGCGTGCTCCTCTTCGGAAAGTCCCATCAGGTTCGCGGCATAGCTGATCTGGGTTTTCACCTCCTTCTTGCAGTAGCCGAAATAGTTGTCGGCGATGAGGGTCACCATGACCCCCTTCTCGTCCCGCGCAGTGAGCTTGAAGGCGGAGCCGTTGTTGTAGAGTTCATCCTCCGTCTTCCAGCACATGCCGTCGCGGCGCTGGCGTTCGGTCGCCCGGTCCCAATGCGGAAGGCCCACGTCCTTCTTCTTCACCGTGGTGAGATGGGGGGCGAGGATCACGCAGCCCGTGTGGCCGGTCCATTGTTCGACATCGAGGCCGGCGTCGTTCTCCGGCAGGAACGGATCGCCGGCGTTCCCGAAGATGCTCTCCACGAAGTCGAGGTTGCTCACAAGATTTCCCGGAGCGAAGAAACGCATCTCCATCGTCCGCTCCTTGCAGTAGCCGGGCACCCCGGGACAGACGATGGGGCGGATGAGAAGAGACACGAAACACTCGGCCTGTTCCTTCTGCGTGGCGGTGATGGGGAGCCGCAGGAGCTGGCCCGGGGGAGTCAGCGCGAGCTGGAGCATCTTTCCGAAGGTCGCAGCGGGCGCGCAGAGCTTGTCGTCCGGGATGGGCAGGCCGCCTTCCGCCACGTGGAAGACGCCGGCGGTGGTGCGCCGGTCTTTGGCCGGATTGTGCAGGATGCCGTTCCGGAGACGATAGGAGCTGATGATCTCGGAGACGAACTCGTCGCGGTCCGGCGGCAAGGACAGGCTCCGGGCCAGACCGGGCTGGTCGAGCACGAAGGTGTTCGAAGGCAGCCTCGCCGGGGTGCATACATCGTAGAGGTATTCGCTGAGGAACTGCTGGATCCGCCAATCGGCCGGGCAAAGGTAGTTGGCGAGCAGCCGATTCGTCTCCCGGCTGCGCGCCAACAACTGGCCGGAGGCCTGTTGGAGAGGGCCGGAAGGAATGGCCTGAAGGGTCGGACAACCCAGCAGCGCCAGCCGCAGGTTGATCGACTGGAACAGCGTCAGGGATTCGGGCAGAACAGTGGCGGTCTCAGGTTTCGATGGCATGGCAGGAAAAACTGGCGGGGGTTGGAGCGACCCAGCCTCGGAGTCCGATTCTACGGAGCAAAAGGAGCAGGGGCCAGCGAGGATTTTCCGGGAGCGGAAAGAACGGCGATCCGACGGTCCAGTTTCGCGGCTTCGACCTTGGCTTCAGGCAGGGGCAAGCCCCGGTTCATTCCGGGCCGTCGATGACCGGTCTCGGACAACCAGGCGTCCTTCAGCATCCGCTGTTTCTTCTGGATGAGCTTCAGCACCTCGTCGCCGTTCGGTCGGGCCGCCATCATCGCCGCCACCCCTTCCATCCCGGCGACATCCGAAGCGCCCCAATGCCGCAAAATTTCCCGCGCCATCAGCCAGTGCCCCAGATCACCGGGATGAACCCCATCGCCGGCGAGGACGAACTTGGGATCGGTCGTCTGGCGTGCCTCCTGGTATCGGGTCATCGGTCCGTTGAGATCCACCACCTCCCAGCCTTTGGCTCGCTGGTCCAGCAGCCACTGCGAATAATGCCGCAACGTGTCGGCGTAGCCCGGGTGCCCTCCCTTGGATTCGTCGAACGGCGGCGGAGTCAGATGCAGGGTGCGCGCGCCCGTGGGTGCCAACTTCGCGTGGACCCACTCGATCCCCTCGCGGAACGGCCGGAAGCGCGCCTCGTCGAAAGGAAGATAGATGCCGTCGTTCATCCCGTAGCACACCAGCACGAGATCGGGCTTCGTCTTGGCAAGAACCCGGTCGAGACGTTCGTGCAGGTCCGGCCGGAGAAACTGCCCGCCTGCATGGTCGGGTTCTGACAGTCCCGAGACCACCTCGCTCGGGAGTCCGACGTTGATGAACTCGATCTTCCGGTCCGGCAGACGCGTCGCGCACCAGGCTTCCAGATCCTCCACGTATTGGCCGGAGTAGGTGATGCTGTCGCCGAGGACGAGGATTTGGCGGACATTCTCAAGGCCGGCACGGGCATCGGCAGACCCGGCCCGGGGTCCGGTGCACGAGACCAGAGAAACGACGGCCAACACCCACAGCATCCACAAGGTTGCCTTCATTAGCCGCAGCCTCGACCGAGCCGGTGTCGTTCGCAATCCAGAACCGGCTTCGTGCCCACTTGCCTGTTGCGCCCGTGGATGCAGCTGGCGGTGCAGGAGTTCTTGGAAGCCGAGATGAACGACGCGCTGGGAATCCAGCAAGGGCGAACGCAGCCCCGGCCGCCTCGGCTACCGCAGCATCCCACTACCCGCGCAAGCGGATCACCCGGGTGGGCACCCTGGAGCTGCGCGTCCCGCAGGACCGCCAGGGCCGTTTCAACACCGAGATCTTCAGCCGCGACCAGCGCAGCGAAAAGGCCCTCGTGGCCGCCCTCGTCGCAATGTTTGTCCAGAGTGCCTCCACCCGGAAAATCAAAGCCATCAGCGACCTCGACGCCGAACTGGAGCGCTTTGCCCGCCAACGCCCCGAAGCCGAGCGTCCCTATCTCATCCTCGACGCCCGCTACGAAAAGGTCCGCGAAGACCGTGTCATCCGCCGCCGGGCCCTGCTCGTGGCCATCGGGATCGATTGGGAAGTCCGCCACCGCATCCTCGGCGTCGAACTGGTAAGCCGCAGGTCTTCTTGACTATTGGGGACTTCCAGAAACTCGATTTTCCAGAAAAGAAACAGTCGTTGAAATTGAGCAAGCAGGGCGGGATTTTCGTCCAAGAACGCGTGTCCGAAACCATTCGTCCCTCTGAGCTTTCCTTCTTCTCCCTGACCGAGCGGC
>JBBQXJ010000085.1:0-20251 GCA_038209745.1 Verrucomicrobiota bacterium | reverse complement strand
GCGGGCCACCCAGCGCAGCGTGAAGTTCCTCCGCTGGCTCCGCCACGCCCTGCGCGACCGGCTCACGGAAGCCCTCGCCGTGCCACGCCTCGCCTCCCTCTACGCCGCATCATGACACCCGCCTTCGGACGCCGATGGCCGGGAGTGGAGACGGGATCGCGGGAATAGACCACGGCGGCAAGGTCTCCGTCCTTGGAGCTCCCGTCAAACCCGTAGGCGTAGGTAGTGGTTCTCACACTATTGACCTGTCCCTTTGTATTGTTCTCTGTATTGTTCCGCGTGACGAGACGGACGACGCCACGGGCAGACTGACGTTGTCTTTAGCGAGCAGGCCCGCGATGGCAGGACGGCTCGCCTTTGATTCTTGCAGCCGGCCTGACGGCGCGGGGCGGCGTAGGGGGAAAGTTGAGTTGCCGAAATCACACGTTATAGCCATTTACCACATGGTTTTTCGCACAATTTCATCAGCTTTTCCAAAAACTTTCTCAAAATCTGCCACGGAACATGGCAAGGTCAAAGCACTCGCATTTCTTGTTGAACCTAAGCCAACGACGTTGCCCTTTTTGAAATTTGGATAGGCATAGCCGTAAACATTAACTGTAAATCTTACAAGCCTACCGTCTACAAACTGAAAAGCATGATGATCATCGGCATATGGTTTAATTTTGTCTTCCGTGATTTCGATCAAAGAAAGCCGATTAGTTGGTGAAAAGGAAACCCATATGTCTTGAAGCTCTGCTTCCGACAATTTCATTGGAAATATCTCAATGTGTAGAATACGTTCCGATTGTTTGAATGCACCGGTTATTTCGCCATCAGCTTGAATTGCCCCCTTAGAAAAGTCTAGGCGGGCGTCTTTCAGCAGCAACCAATTAAGACGGAGCAAGTCATCGCCTTTCGGGTTTTGCTTTAAAAGACTTTTTGTTTGCCGGCTTAATTCAACATCCCGAAAACGCTTCTTTTCATAAATACATGGGCCTCGAACGATTCGATTAAGATTCGTGGCTAAAATGGCGTCAATGTCTGTGGCATCTGTAATCAGCTTAAGTTGTTTGCGTCCTGAATCTGAATGAAAGTCATTTATCTTTGCCTCTGCGGCGGCATATTTGGACATGGCTTCATGAGCAGATTCGTCCAACTGTTCGTTTAAGAAAATCGAGAAAAGGTCAGGTTGGTCTCTTAGTTGTTGCTTTTTTAAATCCCCCACCAAAGTCCAAGTTATTCGGTCAACATCGTCTGCTGAATACGTCGGCGGACCATATTTATAGACGTTAATGGTATTTTCAAAAATGGACGCCCTCGCCGAGGTGATAGCAACGCCTATTATCACTAACTGTATGAACAAAGCACTCGTTTTCATCAAAATGTGGTTCCTCGCTACTTTCGGTGGCTGGGGAGGGTGGGTATAGCAAGTTAAATAATATGACAAAGGGACAGGTCAATAGTCAAGAAGACCCTCTCCTTGACCCAGTCCCCATCGGACGGGGGAGGGTGGGCGAAGGTCGGATGGGGCGGAACGATGCCGTGGAAATGAATGGGGATCGCAGCCGCCCCGGCTGCTGTCCGGCGCGCCCCGCGTCGGACACGGAGGCGTCGGGACACAGCAGGCGATGAATCGTTGCCTGCGCCTCCGATGGACCGCGAGGGCGCGGTCCAATGCGCCCGGGGCGGGCGCGCTCCCCAACCCCGACTGCATCGTTTCGGATTAGGGGAACCGGACGGTGGCTTTACTGAAACCCACCCCTGACCCCTCCGAGGAGGGGAACTGAGAAGGGGGCTCTGCTGAAACCCACCCCTGGCCCCTCCGAGGAGGGGAACCGGAAGGGGGCTCTGCTGAAACCCACCCCTGGCCCCTCCGAGGAGGGGAACCGGACGGTGGCTTTACTGAAACCCACCCCTGACCCCTCCGAGGAGGAAAACCGGGAAGGCGGCTCTGCTGAAACCCACCCCTGACCCCTCCGAGGAGGAGAACCGGATGGCGGATCAGCGGGGGCTTTCGCCTTCTCGGAATGGACTGGCTATTGCGGGGCGCCGGCGATCTTGGCGAGGTATTCGGCGGAATAGATGCCGGTGTTGTGGCCATCTTCCCAAAAGAGCTGGAAGCCGTAGCCGCCGATCGGGATCCAACGCCGCAGCCGGTAGGAGGCGGGTCCGAGGGGCTGGGGAACGGCCCGGTAGGTGTGGCCCATGATGTCCTTTTCACCGGCACAACCCGCGCAGGGGCAGGCTCGGCGAAGGGCTTCGAGTCGGAGGAACTGCTCGGTGCCGTCCGGCCACTTGATGGCGAGTTCGTCGCCGATGCTCTGGATATCCTGCGGAATCACCGGGAGAAAGTAGGGGGCCCATCCGGCATTGACCAGAACCGTCCCGAAGCGGCGCGCGAATGTGGCCCGGCGCCGAAACTGGATGGCCTATGTGCCGCAGTCCGAGGAGGTGGATTGGACCTTCCCGGTGAGCGTGTGGGACGTGGTCATGATGGGCCGCTATGGCCGCATGAATTTTCTCCGGATGCCGCGGGCGATCGACCGGAAGCTGGTAGAGCAGAGCTTGGAGCGACTTGGAACTTATAAGGATCGTCTTAAAAGCGGAGCTAAAAACACCCGTTCGGGGGACCGGGCCTCGATCCGCGCTGGATTCACGAAGTGTCTTTGCAGGTCGCGTGTCCTCGCACCGTGAAGGAGCGGTTTCGTCCCACCGAAGGATCCCAACCCCGGCGCCTTTCCCATGGCCCGATCTGGCGCAGCGTCAATAGTCGCAGTGCCGAGCCGCCAGGGTACGGCCACACGAGGGCTGCCCCGCCACCACACCGCAATGGCCTCGGTAACCGCCGGCATAGCCATGACCGGATCCGGTCCAACCGAAGGAACTCCCACCGCCGTAGCCGTAGTTGTAGTTGTAACCCGACACGTTGAGCCTGCCGAAGTTGCCGTTCCCGTAGGACACGTTCCGGGCGTAGTAGGTTCCGCGATAGGTGCTGCCGCCCAAGCTGGGGACAATGACCACCGACGGGCTCGGCGGAGCGTAGCAAACTCCTCCCCCATCCGGCCGCGACTGCACCACCAGGGTGAAGCCCAACGGCGTGGCTTCCGTGACCGGCGTGCGGTATTGGATCTTGGAGTGGGCCTGGGCCGAGGCGGCGACCGCGCCTAGCATCAACCCGGCGGAGAGGAGGAGCGATGCTTTCATGATCTTGCTGACGGCTCCGGGCGGTCCCGTCTTCAAAGGACTCTGGACGGCGTCCCGGTCCGCTCGCAACCTATCGCCGTGAACGAACCGACCCGCGTGCGGATCGACCAGTGGCTCTGGGCCGTCCGTCTCTTCAAGACCCGGACGGAAGCCGCCGACGCATGCCGAGGCGGCAAGGTGAAGATCGGCGGAAAATCCCAGAAACCGTCCCACGAGGTGCGCATCGGCGAAACGCTGACCGCCCATACCGGAGAGATGCACCGCACCGTGAAGGTGGTCGGTCTGGTCGCGAAACGGATCGGCGCGCCGCTGGTCCCGCAGTTCATGGAAGATCTGACTCCGCCCGAGGAACTGTCCAAGCCCCGCGAGAAGAATTTCATCCCCACCGCCCACCGCGCCAAAGGCGCCGGCCGCCCCACCAAGAAGGATCGCCGGCAGATGGAGTCCTGGGAGCAGGAGTAGGTCGAAGGCTTCCGACGAGCCGCCTGGGCGCGAACTCCTCTCTTGCATGCGACACGGGCAACTCCAGAACGCCCCGCAGTCACCAGAGCAGCTCCCCCATCGGCAGCAGACCCAATGGCGTCTTGGCGGGAGCCTGCGTCGGACCTTTCAGCGCGGGCGTAACAGCGGCACCTCTTCGAGAGTCACTTCGGCGGCGGTGGGTTTCGGGCGTTGGCTTGGGCGGGTGAAAAGGCCGCGCCAAAAGCCAAATCCGTAGAGGACATGCGTGAGGACGATGAGGGGAATCACCGGCAAGAAGAGGCTGAGGCGCCTAGCGGTCACCCCCAGTGCCTGAAGCACGACGAGGACCCCATAGAGCGCCATCGGCCACCTCAACGGGGTCGGCAGGAAGGCGAAGGTCTCCACGTAGACGAGGAAGAGCGGGGGGGCGAAGTTGACCGCGGAGCCCATGGTCGGGTGCAGGCGGAACTGTTCGGCGCGACCTCGACCGTAGTTGAACAGCATTTTTCCGAAACGGAACAGAGTCGGGCGCGGCCGGCGATGGACGCTGAGCGCGGGGTCGTAGACGAGCTTCAAACCCCGCTTTTGAAGGGCGTCCATCAGGGCGTTCTCTTCGTTCGGGTAGAGCGCTTCGTCGAAGCCTCCCTCCGCCAACACGGCTTCCCGGCGGGCGAGGAGATTGCAGAGGATGAGCTCCTTTTCGCTGGAGGCTCGGGTGGCGCCGACGGGCCAATAGCGGGCCCGGCTGGGACCGAACGCCAGCCAGGCGGCCATCGTGCGGGCGAAGGCCTGCTCCAGAAACGGCGCGTCGGATGGGCAGAGGTTGGGCCCGCCGACCATGACGACATCCGGTTGCCGGAAGTGTTCGGCCGCGCGGCGGAGGGCGTCGGGAGAGGGCAGGGAATCGTCGTCGAGGAAGTAGACGATCTCGCCGGTGGCTTGGCGCAGGGCGAGGTTGCGCTGGACGGAAGGATGTTTGCCGCGGGCCAACACCACTTGGAGGCGGTCGGGTGGGTAGTCGAGGGCGCGGACGGCCGAGAGCGCCTTCACCTCCCGTTCATCGGGTCTGGCCGGAATGATGATCGTGACGGTGGGCAGGGTTTCGGGCACCGGAGGAGTGTGAGCGGAGAGGACGGGTGGGCGGAAAGGGAAAATAGTGGCCAATGACCGGCTGTATCCTTTTTTGTGACAATTATGGCGCAGAGTCGGTCAAGGATTGGGTGGTGGTTTGATGGGGCAAGTTGACACTGATAAGGTTCAAAACTACACAAACCGGCTATGAATTTCGACCGCTTTACCGCCAAGTCCCAGCAGGCGATGCAGGAGGCCCAGAACGTCGCTCGCCAGCTCTCGCACCAACAGCTCGACGGCGAGCATCTGTTGGCCGCCTTGGCCACGGAGGAGGATACGATCGTTCCCGAGATTCTCCGGCGTCTGAAGGTGGAACCCGCCGTGTTGGAGAAGGAACTGGACGACGATCTGAACCGGCGCGCGAAGGTCCAGGGCACCAGTTCGGCGGACATCTACCTCTCGATCGACTTGAAGAAGGCGCTGGATGCGGCCGAGGACGAGGCGAAGAAGCTGAAGGACGAATTCGTCAGCGCGGAGCATCTCTTCCTGGGCCTCGTCACCCATGGCGGCAGCGCGCTGAAGAAGCTCTTCCATAAGCACAAGATCACCCGCGACAGCGTGATGACCGTCCTCGCCGAGGTGCGCGGCAACCAACGCGTGACGGACCAGAATCCGGAGGAGAAGTTCCAGGCTTTGGAGAAATACGGCAAGGACCTCACGGAGCTGGCCCGGGCGAACAAGATCGATCCTGTCATCGGTCGCGACGACGAGATCCGCCGGGTCATGCAGGTGTTGACGCGGCGCACCAAGAACAATCCCGTGCTCATCGGCGAACCCGGTGTCGGCAAGACGGCCATCGCCGAGGGGTTGGCCCGACGGATCGTCAGCGGCGACGTGCCCGAGTCGTTGAAGAACAAGCGTCTCGTCTCGATGGACCTCGGCGCCATGATCGCCGGCGCGAAGTATCGCGGTGAATTCGAGGATCGGCTGAAAGCCTTCCTCAAGGAGGTCACATCGGCGGAGGGACGGATCATTCTCTTCATCGACGAGCTGCACACGTTGGTCGGCGCGGGCAAGGCCGAGGGTTCGGCCGACGCCGCCAACATGCTCAAGCCGCAGCTCGCCCGCGGCGAACTCCGCTGCATCGGCGCGACCACGCTCGACGAGTATCGGAAATACATCGAGAAGGACGCGGCATTGGAGCGGCGCTTCCAGCCGGTGACGGTGGACGAGCCGAGCGTGGAGGACACGGTCGCGATCTTGCGCGGACTCAAGGAGCGCTACGAAGTCCACCACGGCATCCGCATCCAGGACGCGGCTCTGGTGGCGGCGGCGACGTTGTCCAATCGCTACATCACGGACCGGTTCCTGCCGGACAAGGCGGTGGATCTGATGGACGAAGCGGCCTCGCGCCTGCGCATGGAGCTCGATTCCAAGCCGACCGCCATCGACAAGCTGGACAGGCAGATCCTCCAGTTCGAGATCGAGCGCACGTCGTTGGCGAAGGAAAAGGACGCCGCCAGCAAGGAGCGTCTGCACAAGCTCGACGCCGCGCTCGGCGATCTGAAGGAGGAGTCGCACAAACTCACCGCCCAGTGGCAGAACGAGAAGGCCGCCATCGACGCCGTCAGCGTCGTGAATTCCCAGTTGGAGCAGGCGCGAAACGAGCTGGAACAGGTTCAACGGCGCGGCGATCTGCAGAAGGCGGCCGAGCTGCAATACGGCAAGATCCCCGATCTGGAAAAGAGGCTGGCCTCGGTCGAGAAGCAGTCCGTCGTGACGGCGAAACAGTCTTTGCTCCGGCAGGAAGTCACCGAGGAGGACATCGCCAGCGTGGTCGGAGCTTGGACCGGAATCCCCGTGACCAAGCTGATGGAGGGCGACCGCGAGAAGCTGGTGAAGATGGAGGAGCGTCTCGGCAAACGTGTCGTCGGCCAGAAGCAGGCGATCGTCGCCGTGGCCAACGCGGTCCGGCGCGCCCGGAGCGGATTGCAGGATCCGAACCGTCCCATCGGTTCCTTCATTTTCCTCGGACCGACCGGCGTCGGCAAAACCGAGCTGGCCAAGGCGCTCGCGGAATTTCTTTTCGACGACGAGCACTCGATGATCCGCATCGACATGAGCGAATACATGGAGAAGCACTCCGTCTCCCGGCTCATCGGCGCGCCTCCGGGCTACGTGGGTTACGACGAAGGCGGGCAGCTCACCGAGACGGTCCGTCGCCGACCCTACAGCGTCGTCCTCTTCGACGAGATCGAGAAGGCGCACCATGACGTCTTCAACGTGCTGCTCCAAGTCTTGGACGACGGTCGCCTGACGGATGGCCAAGGCCGCACGATCGACTTCAAGAACACCGTCATCATCATGACCTCGAACATCGGCTCTCCGATCATCCAGGAGTATTTCATGGACGGTAAGAACGCCATCGGTGCGCGGCAGACCATGGAGGACAAGGTGATGGCCGAATTGAAGCGGCACTTCCGGCCGGAGTTCCTCAACCGCGTGGACGACACGATCGTCTTCGGCAGCCTCGACGAGGAGCAGCTCGCGCACATCGTGGAGATCCAGCTCAAGACCGTGGGCAAGCGGCTCGATGCCCAGCGGATCACGCTGGAGGTCGATGACGGCGCCAAGAGGCTCATCGGGCGCGAGGGCTACGATCCGCAGTTCGGCGCCCGGCCGCTGCGCCGCACCATCCAGGAGAAGCTGCTGGATCCGCTGGCGATGAAGCTGCTGGACGGCGAGTTCAAGCCCGGCGACCACATCAAGGTCGGCGTCGGCAAGGACGACGAGCTGAAGTTCGACAGGAAATGACGCGGGGGCGGTTCCCCCGAGGCCGGGCCTCGTCGCCCGGCAAGTCCGCGCCGCTGCTCCTCCGTGAACCAACCCCGTTCGCACCGGGACTTCCAGACATCGTGGCCCGCTCCCCACAGCCGGAGGCAACGCCCGCCGAGTTGCCGGGCAGGGAGGCCCGGCCTACGGGGGCTTGCGTCGTCCGGATGGATCTGGAGACTTCACCCACGATGTTCAGAGGCGTCTTCCGGAGAATTCCAGGATGGATCGGAGCGGTGGCGTGGGTTGTTGTCGTGGTTGCGGGCACTTCTTCCGCAGTCGAGACCGGTGGTCCTGAGCCAGGTCCGTTGTCCGGCGTGAATCCCGTCGAAATCCCTGGCATCCACAACGCCTTCCGGATCGGCTCCCGCTACTACAGCGGCAGCGCTCCCGACAGCGAAGAGGCCTTCTTCGCGTTGGCCCGCGCCGGGGTGAAGACGATCATCACGGTGGACGGCGCGCAGCCCGATGTGGAAACCGCGCGGCGCCACGGGATCCGCTACATTCATCTGCCGCACGGTTACGACGGGGTTTCGACGAACGTCGAGATCCAGATCCAGAAGGCCATTGCGACGATCTCCGGGCCCATCTTCTTTCACTGCCATCATGGAAAACATCGCGGCCCCGCTGCCGCCGCCATCGCCTGCATCGCGACGGAAGGATGGACGCCCGAGAAGGCGGACCGATGGCTCCATCTCGCCGGGACGGACACGAACTACGCCGGGCTCTACCGCACGGTGGAGCAGTTCCATCCTTTGACACCAGAGGCCTTGGCGGCGATCTCCGCTGTGTTGCCGGAGCGGGCGGGGGTCTCCAGATTGATCGATGCCATGGTCGGGATCGATGCGAGCTGGGATGCGTTGAAGGCCGCTCGGAAGGTGGACTATGTCGCGCCCGCCGATCGACCGGATCTGGATCCGGCGAATGAAGCCACCCTCCTGATGGAGCACTTCCGCGAGGCGGCCCGACTGGAGGAGGCGAAACGGAAGGGCGCGGCGTTTTTGGAGGGGGCGGGAGCGATGGAGCGACTGGGCAGCGAAGCGGCGGTGTTGCTTCGCCAGCGGAAGGACGGGCTTTCGCCGGAACTGAATGTGCGGCTCGACCGGGTGTTCGACGGAATCAACCGCTCATGCGCATCCTGCCACCACGATTTCCGCAACTGAAGGCGTGACCGGCCCGTGTCCGACGCGCGAAGGCGGTTGATTCCAAGGATTCAAAGCGTTAGCCAGAGAAGAGGTGGGGCGGTTCGTTGGTCGATAAAGAAGCCTATGAAATTCAACGGTGATGTGGATCTGAGACAGCGTGCCCGCCGCAAATGGTTCGTTCTGCTCGCCTGCTCGCTGGTGGCCGGCGGCGTGTGGTATCGCGGCGGGCAAACAATGAAGAAGCAGGAGGCCCTCGTGATGCCTGCCGCTTCACCGAAGCCGGTTGCGGCGCCGGCTGAAGCGTCGAAGTCGTTTCTGGTCGACGAAACCTTGGTGAATCCTTTCTACGCCCCGACCTTGGCGTTGGGCCACGCAGAGGGAAGCGCGACGGGTGTTTTCGTCCGCATGGACCACGGAGCCTCTTTGTATTTGGGGGCGGGACAAATGGCCGCGGCGGACGGCGGTGGTCTATGGCTGGGGGCCGGGACCAGGCCGGCAGCGACGCCCATATTGATTTCAGATCGGGCGCGGTCCGGAAACGGATTCAGCGTGGAACCGAATTCGGTGGAGCTCCAGGCCCCGGCGATTCCGAAGTCGATCACGCCGCGTCCCGTGATCAACATCCTGAGACTTCCCGGGCAATGAATCCTCCTGCGCCGCAGCGAAACTTCGCCATCATCCTCGGACTGCTCGCGCTGTCGGGGCTGGGTCTCTTTCTCCTGAAGTAAAGCCTCCAGAACCGGGCGGCTTTGACCGGACTGCGACTTGAAGCAGACGAGATGCGCGGCCGGTTGGAGGCAAAAGACGAAACAGTGGGGGTCCTGCAGAGGGAGCTTCATCGGTTGCAGCGGGAGGTGGCCGAGCAAGAAGAGAAACAGGCGGAGGATCCTCGATTTGACAGTCTTCTGGTAATTGTCGGCACGCTGAGTGGGCAGCAGTCGAACCTGTTCGCCCGGATCGACGGGATCGGGATGGAAGCCCCTCAGAGTCGGTCCGGTTCGTCGTGATCAAGCAGGGAACCCAGCTGGAGAACCTCGCCCAAAACCGGCTGGACGACTCCTTCGACGCGGTGCCCGTGCCGGTCGGGAAAGAGCTGCTTCTGCGGGGGCACCAGGCGGTGAATCGTTTCCTGCGCCTCCTGTGGACCGGGAGGGCGCGGGCCAACGCTCATTAAATTCGATGCCAAAAAAAAGCCCTCCAAGGTGGAGGGCTTTGTGGTTTGAAGAAGCCGTAATGGCGCATCTCATTCGCCGCGCGGTGCGCCTTGACCACGGGGCCCACGAGGACCGCGGGGTCCGCCTTCTTGGTCGTCGCCCTCGGGCCGGGCGGGACGAAGGTCCTTCAGGCTGATCGAGCCGTCGTCGTTTTTGACGAGCGCCTTCAAGGCCGTCGAGGCATTGGCGATCTCCGTCGCGTCGATCACGCCGTCGTGGTTGGCGTCGAGAGCCGCGATGAGGGGGTTGCCGCCAGGTCGCGGGCCGCCCGGCATGTCGCCGCGAGGGCCTCGGCCCTCACCCACGGGGGGACGATCTCCCTGCGGGCGATCGGGGCGGTTCGGCCGGTCGGCGGAGCTTTCTGCAGGGGCGCCGTCGGGACGTTGGGGCCTGAGCTCCTCGCGGCTAAGGGCCCCGTCCTTGTCGGTATCGAGAGTCAGCAGGGCGGCGGGAGCGGCGGCGATCTCGGCGGCGTCGAGCACGCCGTCGCTGTTCTTGTCGAGGGCCTTCATGAGCGGCGACACCATGCCGGGACCCGGACGGTTCATTCCTCCACGGCGAGGACGCGCGTCGTCCTGGGCTTGGAGGCTGAGAGCGAGGCTGCCGACGGTGAGAACGGTCAGCGCGATCTGGGTGATGTGTTTCATATGGGGTCTTTGTTTTGAGATTCGTGCGGTTCGTTGTGTCCCGCTTCTGTGAACAATAGACGCCCCCTCCGTTAAGCGACTGTGTGGACGGAGCGGGAGAATTGTTAAGGAAGCGTAAAAGTGGGGGCGGTTTTCGGGACGACCGGCTAGCGTTCTCCCGGATCAAACGCCCATGCAGACGAGTCCGGACATCGCCAACCCAGCCGCCACCCCCATCCTCGTGATCGACGATGACCGCAAGCTTTGCCGCCTGATCCGCGACTATCTGGAGCCGATGGGCTACGCCGTCAGCACCGTCCACACGGGACCCGAGGGCGTGGCGAAAGCCGCTGCGGAGGCTTGGTCCGCCATCATTCTCGACGTGATGTTGCCGGGTTTGGACGGCTTCGAGGTGTTGAAGCAGATCCGCCGGGTCAGCGACGTGCCGGTGCTCATGCTCACCGCCAGGGGAGATGAAGCGGACCGCATCGTCGGGCTCGAAATCGGGGCCGACGATTATCTGCCGAAGACGTTTTCCACCCGTGAACTGCTGGCCCGGCTGCGGGCGGTGACCCGGCGCAGCGTCCGGAACGCGGCGAGCGCGGACAAACCGGGCGACGAAGAGGCCGAGTTGATCGTCGGGCCGCTGCGGGTGAAACCGGGGTCGCGGGTCGCGGTGCTGGGCGATGCGGCGCTGACTTTGACGCCGGTGGAGTTCGACCTGCTCGCCAGCCTCGCGCGCGGTCGGGGACGGGTGAAGACCCGGGAACAGCTGCTCGACGAGATCCGCGACCGGAACTACGACGTGTTCGACCGGTCCATCGACGTCCACATCTCGGCGTTGCGAAAGAAACTGGGCGACGATCCCAAGACGCCCCGCTTCATCCGGACCGTCCGCGCGGCGGGCTACATGTTGATCAACCCCGATGCGCCCTAGGCTTCACCCATGACCTTTCGACTGCCTCTGTGGCTGAAGATTCTCGGCTGGTTCTTTCTGAACCTGTTGCTGCTGGTCGTGATCTTCTACGCCTTCTTTCGCCTTCAGTTCCGGCTTGGTTTGGATTCGTTGCTTACCGGTCCGGCGGGCGATCGGGTCCAGTCGGTCAGCTCGGAAGTCGGCTACGAGCTGACGGAAGCGCCCCGCTCGGATTGGGACTCCATCCTGAAACGCCACGGTGAAGGCTACGGCGTCACTTTCCGAATCTTCCGACCGGACGGGGAACAGATCGCGGGTGAACCCGTGCAATTGCCGCAGGAAGTCGCGGCGCGGATCGTCGGCTCCCGAGGCCGAGGTCCCGGTCTGCGCAGCCCTCAACGTCCGGGAGATCCGCCGCCACTCGACGGAGGAGGAGAACCCCGTCCCGGTCCTGGACTTCCCGGCGGTCCGCCCGATGGCCCGCCGAGGAACGCCCCGCCTCGCTTCATGCTGCGCACCGAGGCTCCGCGACAATACTGGGTCGGCGTCCGGCTACCGGCGGCCGACCTGATCCGGCCGGGTTCGCGGGGTCCGATCAACGACGGGCCGCGCGGACGAGGAGGCGGACCCGTGGTGTTGATGGCCTCCGCATCGCTCACCGGGGGCGGGCTCTTCTTCGACGTCAAACCGTGGGCCATGGTGGGGGCGGTGGTCGTCGTGGTTTCCCTGTTGTTCTGGTGGCCGATGATGCGTGGAATCACCCGATCCATCGCACGGATCGACCGGGCCACGTTGCAGATCGCGGAAGGCAATTTCGCCGTCCGCGTCGACGAGGCACGGCGCGACGATCTGGGGCGGCTGGGTGGATCCATCAACCAGCTCGCCACACGTTTGGACGGGTTCGTGGCGGGGCAGAAGCGGTTCCTCGGCGACATTGCCCACGAGCTCTGTTCGCCGCTGGCCCGGATGCAGATGGCGCTGGGCATCCTCGAACAGCGGGCGGACGAGAAACAGCAGGGCTACGTGGAGGACGTGCGGGAAGAGGTGCAGCACATGTCCGGGCTGGTGGCGGAGTTGTTGTCCTTTTCCAAGGCCGGGCTTCGTTCCGGTGAGCTCGCGCTCAAGCCAGTTCCGCTCCGCGAACTCGTCGAGAGAGTCGTCGCGCGGGAAACCTCGCCGTCCGACGTGGTGGAGATCGAGATGGCGGCGGAGTGGGTGGTCATGGCCGACGCCGACTTGTTGGCCCGTGCCGTTGGCAATGTGTTGAGGAATGCGATCCGCTACGCCGGGAACGCCGGACCGGTTGTCTTACGGGCCGTCGCATCCGGGCCCGAGATCGTGCTGACCGTTCGCGACTCGGGTCCGGGAGTTCCGGAGAGCTCCTTGGCGAAGCTCTTCGATCCGTTCTTCCGGCCGGACGTTTCGCGCACGGCGGACACGGGGGGAGTGGGACTGGGCTTGGCCATCGTGAAGACCTGCGTCGAAGCCTGCCAAGGGCGGGTGTCGCTGCGAAATCTTCAACCCCACGGCTTGGAGGTGGAGATCCGCTTGCCGGCCGCCCAGTGAATTTATCATGAGAGCCCTGCACATCCACGCGCACCACGACGATTTTGAGTTCGTCGCCGCCGGCACCTTCGAGTTGTGGAGGCGAAGCCTCGGCGACCGGTTCAAGGGGCGCATCATCGTCTGCACCGATGGCAAGTCCGGCCACCACGATCATTCGCGGGAGGAGACGGGTGAGATCCGGCGGCGCGAACAGGAAGCCTCGGCTCTCCTCGGCGGGGTGGAGTATCAACAACTCGCGGACCACGAGGGCCAACTGTTTCGCGAAGGTTGCATCACCACCGATCGGCTTTTTCTCGCGGCGCTGTGGAAGGCGATACGGGATTTCGAGCCCGACTACATCTTTTGTCCGCCGATTCCGGCGGATCCGCTGGCGGGAGTGCATCCGGATCACCTCGCCGTCGCGGAAGGGGTCCGGCGCATCGCCTACATGATCAACGTCCCGCACGCTTTCACCCCGGAATATCCGGCCGCAGAAACCAAGAGCAGGCCCTGCCGGATGCCGGTCATCCTCAATGTCCTCGATGATTACATGGTCGGAGCGAACGCCTACGACCTCGCGGTGGACGTCGAGTCCGTCTTCGACCATCTGGTGGACATGGGCTGGTGCCATCAATCGCAGATCGCCGAGTGGCTCCCGTGGGTCGATCGCCATCGTCTGACCGTGCCGAAGTCGAAGGAGGACTGGGCGTCGCAGCTGCGGCGGCGCTCTGGGCGGATCAACCGTGAAATGGGCGTCACCGGCCCGGGCGTCCATGAATTTTTCCGCGTCACCGCTTGGGGAATCGTTCCCGGTGTCGATCAACTGTTGAAAGACTTTCCCGCGCTGTTGGATCCCGTCGGAACCGAAGCGCGAGTTCGTCGAAGTCTGTCCCGTTGGATGGCGGATCACCCCGACTAAAACGTCCGCTCCGGAGCGGTCCGAGTCGCCGTGCATTGTCCAACAGCAGACCGTTTTTCGATCGCCGAACGTTTATTTAATCGAAAAGACAGGGAACAATTGCCCCAATGACAGCCTGCGTCCCTTCGTTTTGTCGTGCAGGGTTGCCTGATTCTATTGGCCGCCGCCGTCTTCGATCTGTCCGGTGGCACCATGTCGCCCGTCGCCGTCACACGCTTCAACCGGGATGTCGTCCTTGAGAAGACCGCCTCCGGTCCGCCCTACACCGCCGCGCAGGAGCTCAACCCCGGAGAAGGTCTCGTCTTCTACCAGAGCGGTCTTTCGGGCTTTTCATTGGGACTGCCCGAGACCGGTTCGTTCGTAAGCCAGCGGGATGGCGACGACGGGACGGTCTTCCAGTTCCAGCCCTACACCGGGAACAACGCCCTCGTGCTCAGCAGCGGCACCGGGATCGGTTCGGGCAGCCTGGATCTCGCCGCGCCGGCCACCTTCTCGCGCATCGCGGTCGTCGCCAATTCCGCCGGGGGCGGCGGCACGTCCGCCTTGACCCTGCACTTCAACGACGGCAGCAGCGCGGTGACGACCTATGATGCGGCGGACTGGTTCAACAACGCCGGCTACGCGCTGCTCGGCGTCGAGCGGGTCAGCCTCGGCAACGGGAGCACCAGCGGCGGGTCCAGCAATCCGCGCTTCTACCAGACCACCATCGATCTCGTCGCCCTGCTCGGTGCGGCCAACAAGCCGCTGATCGCACTGACCTTCGACCAGGCTTCCGGCGCAGGCGCCACCGGCATCTACGCCGTCAGCGGCGAAATCGCGCCCGCCCTTGCTGCGAAGATCACCCGGCAACCGGTCGACGTGGCCGTGGACGAACTTGCTCCGGCCGTGCTCTCGGTCGGAGTCGACGGAAGCCCGTTTCCATCCGTGCAATGGTATCGCAATGGCATGGCGATTCCGGGCCAGACCTATCAGGTGGAATACAAGGACGACTTGGACTCGGTGGCCTGGTTGCCCTTGGACGAGCCCATCACCGGGCCGGGCGGTTCCGTCTCCGTGACCAACACCGTGGAGGCGCCCCCCGCAACGGTTCTTCCGGCTCAACCTGCTGCCGTAGATTCCGGAGCCGCAGTCCATGAAACCCGGGCGATGGTTGACCCGGTCCCGGTCCGCGTCACATTCGCGCCGTGACCGATGATCTGAAACCGCCGTCTGCCGGATCCAAGCCTCGTCCAAGTCGTTGGCGGCGGCGGTTGCTGTGGACCGGGGGCGTGCTGCTGGTGTTTCCCTTCCTGCTCTTGCACGGGTGCGCCGTCGCGATGGATCGCGATCATGCCATGACCGGGCTCGCGGTGGTCCAGCGGAGTCTCGAAACCAACGGGCTGGTGCTTCGCTGGGCCGAGCGGTTGGGGAGCCGGGGAGACCAGCCCGTGATATTGGTCCACGGCACTCCCGGCAGCTCTTCGGATTGGCGGGCCCAGTTCCGGAATCCTCCGCCCGGTGTCAGCCTATATGCGCTCGACCGTCCCGGTTTTCACGGTTCGAAGCCCGCGCTCGCCGAACCCCATCTCGAAGGCCAAGCAAAGGCGGTCTTGGACCTCGCCCGACACGTGACAAATCGAAAGGTGATCCTGATCGGCCATAGCTACGGCGGGCCGGTCGTGTTGCTGGCGGCGCTGGAGCATCCGGAGAAGGTGGCGGGAGTCGTCCTCGTCGGCGGATGCGTGGATCCGGACCAGGAGGCGCTCTGGTGGATCCAGCATCCGTTCCACTACCGCGCCCTCTCGTGGACCATCCCGCAGGCCCTTCGCCAGTCGAACCGCGAGATCTTCACGCTGAAGGACGACCTGATCGCGCTGAAGCCGAGGTTGGCCGATCTGAAGGTGCCGGTCGTGATGGTGCACGGCACCGAGGATCCCCTGGTGCCGTTTGAGAACGTCGCCTATCTCGAAGCCCAGCTCGCGGCGGCCGGCAAGGGCGACCTGTTCACCAAGCAGGTGCACCAGGGCTGGAACCACTTCATCCCATGGGAGCATCCCGAAGCGATCACTGCCGCCCTGGGAGAATTGGAGGCTCGGCTCGCAGCGGGATCTCCCCCGCGCGAGCCGAGCCGTTGATCACTTCCAGTCGTCGGTGCGGAAGGGCGAGGCGGGCAGGCCCATGCCGTTGAAGAGGCTGAATTCGGGATTGTCGGCCCAGGCGTAGCGGACGGCGACCGGATGGGGGACTTCCGGGCTGGAGACGACGACGTTTTTGCCGTCGAGGCGGGCTTCGGCCCGGACCCACTTCTTGTCGGCGCCGGCAATGGCGAAGCCCTTGAGCGTTTTTCCCTTCATGCCGAGACCGCCGTCGGTGTTCTTGAAGGTGAGGGTGATCTCGTCTTTGCGGATCTTGTGCTTCGTCACAATCGGGCCGCCTTCGGCGAAGCCCTCCACGTCATAGACGTCGTCCAGCGCCCACGAAGCGAGGCGCCGACCGACGTCCTGCTTGTTTTTGGGATGGATGTCGTTGGCCTCGCCCAGGCCGAGCGCGACGGCCATGCCGGTCCTGGGCAGGGAGAGGGTCTTGAGCATGCTCTCGCGAACGAGGACCCAGCCGGTGTGCTGGACCGGCTCGGCGACGGGGCTGTGGAACTCCGGCAACTGGACGATGCCAAAAGCGAGGGTCGTGCCCCAGCGCTTGCGCCAATCCTTGATCATCGTCGCGAGCTGGAGGTGGTAGAGGGCGCCGCTCTCCAGGCTGCCGGCGTTGCTCTCGCCCTGATACCAGATGGCGCCCTGGATCGCGTAGGGAACGACCGGGGCGATCATGCCGTTGTAGAGATTGGCCGGGCGCCAGGGATTGAGCCCCGGATCGGAGGCCATCTGCGGCTGCCTCGGCCCCTGCTTGCCGTCGGCCTTGGCCTGGTCGGCGGCGACCTTCCACTGCGCCATCTTCTGGTCGTGTTCGGCCCGGGCTTTGGCGGTGTCGAAGGGCACTGCCAGTTTGGTGGTCCATGAATCCATCAGCGGCTTCATCTCGGGCTGGTCCTTCTGGGCATCGAGGCTGGCCCAGGATTCGACCGGGGTGCCGCCCCAGGAGGAGTGGATGAGGCCGACGGGGACTCCGAGCTGCTGATGGAGTTCGCGACCGAAGAAGTAGAGGGCGGCGGAGAAGCTCGGGACGTTCTCGGGCGTGCAGACGGCCCAGGAGCCTTCACAGTCGGAGAGCGGCTGCGGGCTGGGATTCTTCTTCACCGTGAACATCCGGATGGCGGGAAAGTGGGCGGCCTTCGCCTCGGCTTCCGCGTTGTTCGCCGAGCGGACCGAAAACTCCATGTTCGACTGGCCGGAGCCGAGCCAGACTTCGCCGACGAGCACGTCGTGGATCGTGACGGTGTTTTTGCCGGAGACCGTCATCGAGAGCGTCTCGCCGGTCTTCAGGCTCCCGAGCTTCACCGACCATTTTCCATCGGCTCCGGCGACGGTGCTGGCGCGGCGGTTGCCGACGGTGACGGTCACCTTCTCACCCGGATCGGCCCAGCCCCAGACGGGCAGCTGGGCCTTGGCCTGGAGAACCATGTGGTCGGAGAAGATGGCGGGCATCTTCACGTCGGCCAGACTGGAGAACGCGGCGAAGCCGAGGGTGAGCGCGGCGGCGGTGGCGAGGGAGCGGGTCGGGAATGGATTGAGTTTCATCGGTTGGAGTCGCGAGACAATGGTGGTCTTGGCGGAATTCATCCAGAGGGAAAGCTATTGGATGTCGCCGTGACGGGCGGCGTAGGCGTAGTTGCGGAGCTGCGAGCGGATCTTGCGGTTGGCCCAGATGAAGCGGTCGATTGTGGCTTCGACGTCTTCCGGATAGCGGCGATGCCAGTGGCCCAACCCATGGAGCGCGGCTTCTTGGCATGCCTCGTTCGGCAATTCGAGAGTCCGCCCCAAGACGGAGAGAATGAGTTCGTCATAGGCTGCGCAACACTCGCCTTCCGTTTCCATAGGTGCCGGAAACACGTCCCACCACATGTAGCAGACGCCGTTGAGCGGACTGGCCTCCGGTTCGTTCAAGTGGCTCAGATGATTGGAACACCGAAGTGCGAAGCAGTCCCGGAAGAGTGCGTAGATTGCGTCGAGCCCTTTGGAACGTATCGGCCAAGCAACGGCTTCATCCACGAGTGCGAAGCCCAGGTCTCCGCAGGCGCTGCCGAGGAGATAGAGCCCTTGGGCCACTTGCGCGTCGTCATAGGCCTCCAGCACCTCGCCGCTTCGTTCCAGCGTCTCCGTAATCAATTCCACCGTGCGCAGAGGCGGGCCTGTCCAACTGTCGGATTCGGATTCGAAGTACCACGCCGGATCGCTGACCGGCCGGGCGAAGACGAACTCGATCCATTCCTCAAAAGTGGCTTCTGTCAGCACGCGACCCATGCCCGGAGTTTCACCCGGGGAACGTCGCCCGGTAAAGCGCGGGGTGAATTGCCGGGTCGAATGCGGATCGTTTGGGCAATCAGCGTTTGAACTACGGTGGCCGCCGTGGTTATTGGGGGGCCGGCGCGCTTCTTTGCCCCGGTTGTCGATGAACGAACCCGTCCTCCCAGTCCATCTGGCCGATCTGGCCAAGCAGCATCCCGCCGATCTGGCGGACGTCCTCGAACGCATGGATCCTGCGGAGGCGTTGGAGACGATGGTGGAGCTGCCGAGGGCGCTCGCGGCCGAGGCGCTGGCGGAACTGGACCGCGAGCAGGCGGCGGAGGTCCTCGACCTCGCGCCGTCGGAGATCGTCGCCGAGTGGATCAAGGAGCTGAACGCGCAGGCCGCGGCGGATCTCGTCATCGAGATGCTGCCGGACCAGCGGACCACGGTGTTGGCGGGCTTGCCTTCGGTGAAGGCGGGACGCCTGGCCGACCTGCTGAAGTATCCCGAAGATTCCGCCGGCGGCATCATGAGCGACCGCTTCATCGCCCTGCGTTCCGACGAGACCGCGCTCCAGAGCCTCACCCGTCTCCGGCACCAGACGGAGCGCCGTCCCGAAGACGTCTCCTACCTCTACGTGTCCGATCCCTCGGGACGGCTGGTCGGGGTGCTGCCCATCCGGGAGCTGCTCTTTGCGAAGCCCGAACAGCGCCTGTCCGAATTCATGCTGCGCGACATCCGCTTCGTCCGGGCGGATGCGGACCAGGAAACCGTCGCCCGCGAGTTCGAGCACTACCACTTCCTCGCGCTGCCGGTGCTGGATCGTTTGGGCCGTCTGCTGGGAGTGATCCGTGCGAACGACGTCTTGAGCATCGCCCAGGACGAAGCCACCGAGGACATGCAGCTGATGGTCGGTGTCTCCGGCGAGGAACGCACCTTGACCCCTTGGCACAAGTCCGTGCCCAAACGGTTGCCGTGGCTCTACGTGAATCTGGGGACCGCGTTTCTCGCGGCCTTCGTCGTCGGGCTTTTCGAGGAGACCATCGCCAAATGGACGGCGCTCGTCGTCTTCCTGCCGATCGTGGCCGGGCAGGGGGGCAACGCCGGAATGCAGACCCTGACCGTGATCATCCGCGACCTCGCCCTCGGAGAGATCAATCCGGGAGATGGTCGCAAGGCGCTGACGAAGGAGCTGATGCTCGGCCTGATCAATGGATTGGCCGTCGGCGTGGTGGTCGGGCTGGTCGGCTGGGTGTGGAAGGGCAGCTACCAGCTCGGGCTGGTCGCGTTTGCGGCGATGGTGTTGAACCAGCTCGCCGCGGTGACCGCCGGAGTGGTCATACCTCTCGGCTTGAAAGCCTGCCGCATCGATCCCGCGCTGGCCTCCAGCATCTTCCTCACAACGGTCACCGACGTGGCGGGTTTCTTCTTCTTCCTCGGGATGGCCACGCTGGCGTTGAAGTATCTGTTCTGAACGGATTGCCACGCGTCAGACCATAGCTACGGACGCGCTTCCATCTGCCGCTCAGCCGGAACGAGGCAGTCGGAGCCTGCCGTCCGAAGAGAGGCGGAGCCGCGTAGGACGGGCCTCTCTGCCCGTCACACTGCGGTCTGGAGGGAACCACTGAACGGTGAGCGCGTAGCACGCTGGGGAACCCCGGGGCTCTTGCCAAGCCCCCCAGGGCAGGCGGCAAGTCTACCCTCCTTTGGGCGGCATCGATCCGGCCAAGGCTGCGCCGGGCCCTCGATAAAATCCAAACCGCTCAGTTCGTCCGGCAGCCCATCGTCAGCAGCACATTCGCCCAGAGGGATTGGTCGGCGGATTGGATGGTGAGGACGTGGTCGGCGGATTCGACCGCTTTGTAGAAGTCCCACTTCAGGATCGGCTCCAGCTTCAGATTGGAACCGCTCGCGGCGATCACGTCACGGTATTCGGCCCAGACGGGCGGCTCG
>JBBQXJ010000084.1:0-20338 GCA_038209745.1 Verrucomicrobiota bacterium | reverse complement strand
GCCGAGCCCGCTTAGGCCCGCATTGACCGCCACCCCTGACGATCCCGAGCCCGCGTTGTTGGTCGCGGTCTGGGAGCCGTAGGCCGTGGTCGTGCCATACTCGAAGTAGGAGCCCGTCGCGAACCCGTTCGGATTGACCGTGCCGTTGAGCACCGCTCCGCTGGTGGTCACTCCGCTCGCCGCCAGGGTCGTCGCGCTGGGGGCGGGCACGCCCGTGGTGAAGCCCTGGTCCGCTCCGTTGACGCTGCCTCCGGCGTTCACCGCCACCACCCGGTAGTGGTAGGACGTCCCGGAGCCGAGTCCGCTTAGGCCTGAGTTGACCGCCACCCCTGACGATCCCGAGCCCGCGTTGTTGGTCGCGGTCTTAGAGCCGTAGGCCGTGGTCGTGCCATACTCGAAGTAGGAGCCCGTCGCGAACCCGTTCGGGTTGACCGTCCCGTTCAACCCCGCTCCGCTGGTGGTCACTCCGCTCGCCGCCAGGGTCGTCGCGCCCGGGGCGAGCACCGGAGGTGGATTTTGCCAGATTTGAAATACTCGTCCCGTGGAGGAATCGCCTGTCAGTGCGAGATCCATCCATCCGTCCCCGTTGACATCGGCCCAACCGACCGATCCCCAATAAACCGGAGTCAGGACGAGATTCGCATTGGTGAATCCAGAGCCAGTGTTGCCCCACACCTGTGAAACCCGTTGGGTGGCCGTGTCGCCCGTGATCAAAATATCCGGACGGCCATCCTTGTTGTAGTCACCCCAGGCGACGGCGGCGTATTGGACGCCTGGAAGCGCGATGCCGCTGTCGACAAACCCGGAGCCGGTGTTGCGCCAGATCTGGGTGATCCGGTCCAAAGCCGCATTGCCGGCGAGCAGCAGATCCAGCCGACCGTCCCCGTCGTAGTCCGCCCAAGCGACGGAGCCAAGACTGACGCCCGGCAATGGAATGTTCGCGTTGACGAAGCCGGATCCGGTGTTCCGCCAGATCTGACAGATGTCGCCGGACGAAGAAGTTCCGGTCAGCAGCAGATCCAAGCGTCCGTCGTTGTCGTAGTCGCCCCACGCCACGGCGCTGGAATCCACCCCGGGCAGACCCGCATTGATGTTGGTAAAGCCCGAACCGGTGTTGCGCCAGATCTGGGTGATGCGGACCGTGTTCGTGTCCCAGCCGGTCAGGACGATGTCGGGCCGGCCATCGTTGTCGAAGTCGCCCCACGCGACCGATCCCCAGAACGTGCCCGGCAGCGCGATACCGCTGTTGACGAAGCCGGATCCCGTGTTGCGCCAGATCTGGGTCAACCGGACGCCATTGCGGTCCCATCCGTTGAGGAGCAGGTCGAGGCGGCCGTCGCCATCGTAGTCCGCCCACGCCGCCGTGCTATGGGACAGACCCGGAAGTCCGGCATTGATGTCGACGAAGCCGGATCCCGTGTTGCGCCAGATCTGGGTGATGCCGTCGGCCGGCGACTGGTTGGTGGAACCGGTCACGACGAGGTCGGGCCGACCGTCGCTGTCGTAGTCGCCCCAAGCGAGCGCACCATACCAGACACCGGGAATCTCGGCGGCGGTCGCAGCGAGCGTTCCCACAAAAAACAGCCACCCGAAAGCCGCTAAAAGCCGGCGGCGCACACAAGGGATCACATTCATTTTACATCCACGCATCCGGCACCAGACACGTCGAACGATCCATGCGCCGTCGTCCTAGCGTCGTCGTTGGCGGATCGTTGAACTGGAGCCGTTTCATTGTTCGTGCCAATAGCGGGAAGCGAGCCGCCCGGGCTCGTCCTGAGCGAAAGGATCCGACAAATCTGTCGTTTCCCTTTCGCGGAGGGACTTGCACGGGGTTCGACACCCGCGATCAGCAACGAGATTTTCGGCGAGAGGGCCGGGGGCTTGAGGCCGGAATCGCAGGATTGCGAACCGATCCGGCTTCGGTTCGGAGCGAGCCCGGCCGATGTGGGCACTACTGGTCAGAAGTCGGGCAGAGCCCTTGGATCGGAGGGGGAAAAGAGGCGGAAACGCGGCGGTGGGCTGAGCCGTCCATCACACCGCGATCGGCGCCTTGATGGCGGGATGCGGATCGTAACCGACGAGCGAGAAGTCCTCGTAGACGAACTCATGGAGACCCGTCCTCACCGGGTTGATCATCATCGTCGGCAACGGGCGCGGCTCGCGCGTGAGCTGAAGTTTCGCCTGTTCGAGGTGGTTCGAGTAGAGGTGGAGATCCCCAAAAGTATGGACGAAGTCGCCGGGCTTCAGGCCACACACCTGCGCCACCATCATCGTGAGCAGGGCGTAGCTCGCGATGTTGAAGGGAACCCCAAGAAAGAGGTCCGCGCTCCGCTGGTAGAGCTGGCAGCTGAGAGCGCCATCCTCCACGAAGAACTGGAACAAAGCGTGGCAGGGCGGCAACGCCATCCGGTCCACCTCGCCGACGTTCCAGGCGCTGACGATGTGGCGGCGGCTGTGGGGATTCTTCCGGATCTGCTCGATCACCGCGTCGATCTGGTTGATGGAGCGTCCATCGGTCGTCCGCCAATCGCACCACTGTGCCCCGTAGACCCGGCCCAGGTTTCCATCCGCATCGGCCCACTCGTTCCAGATGGTGACGCCGTGCTCCTGCAACCACCGGACATTGGTCTCGCCGCGAAGAAACCAGAGCAGCTCGTAGACGATCGACTTGAGATGGCACTTCTTGGTCGTGACCAGAGGGAAACCATCCGACAGGCGGAACCGCGTCTGCGCGCCGAAGACCGAATACGTGCCCACACCGGTGCGGTCCTCGCGGAACTTCCCGGAGTCGAGCACGAGGCGGAGCAGTTCGTGGTATTGGCGCATGGAAACAGCGGTGAAAATGTGGGCCGGGCTTTCAGCAAATTTCTCGGGCGACAATGCCCGGAAACAGCCGTCGAGACGCGCTATTTGGCTTCGCCCCCCAGCCGAGAGGGCGTCTTGCCCTCCGCCTTGAGCCGACGGAATTCCTTGTCGATCTTGTAGAGCCCCTTCTGCCCGCCGACCTCGTCCATCATGGCGATGATCAGGCGCTGGAGGTCGCGCTGCTCCACCTCCAGAAACCAGGCGAAAAGCACCTGCAGGAGCAGCATCAACCAGAGCCACGGGAACGCCTTGCCCACGAAACCGATAACGAGAAGCTCGAAGGCGAGGGCGGAGAAGAAACCCACGTTCGCCAGCAGCGACCAGCGGGTCACCAACCGGACGCGGAACAGCTGGCGACCGCCGCCGTAGGGTTCCGCCACGGTGGTGAGCTGGAGGTAGGTCCAGCGGCTGCCATAGATCTCGACGTCGTGTTCGCTCCAGCCGGCATCGGTCTTGTTCTGCCAGCGTTGCTCGTCCAAGCGATGGAGCAATGCGCCGAGGAATTCGAGCCGATCCACCCATTGGTCGGCCCAGTATTCGACCACATCGAGGTTCTCTCCCTTTTCTTTCAGCTGAAAGGCGGCCTGCTGGGCTCCGGCCGGGGCCGGCGGCGTCTGTTTCAGGCTCAGTCGGCTCCGGTAGCGGGCGAATCCGCGATAGATCGGCTGGAGGAAAAACAGCACCGCCACCAGCGGCTTCGACCACCAACGGCGCTTGGTCCTCGGCAGCTCGGCCTGGGCCCCGGCGGCGACGCACGTCGCCAAGGAAACGAGCACCGAAACGACGCCCAACGGCAGAAAGTCATGGAACGGCACCGACAACACCAATAGCGGCACGGTGATCAGAACGTGGTATTCCAGGGTCGTCGTAAGCATCAACGCCATGGTGGGCGGCGGCGAATAGAGTGTCTGGAAGAAGCCGCTGCCGAAGACGCCGTGGTAGATGATCGGCTTGCGCGTCTCCACGCCTAGCTTGGCGGAGGTGTAGATCCGCCCATGCCAGATGCTGGCGCCGACGCTGTTGAAATACTCGGGATGTTTCCGGATGAGCAGCGCCTCGGCCTCGCCATAGCCCTGCTGCTGTTTCAGATACGCCTGCACCGTGGAGCGACGGTAGTGCCAGACGAAGCCCGCCGGGCTGAACCCGATCCGGTAGCCCTTCTGCATGAGCCGCCAGCACACGTCCACATCGTCCCCGGCTTTCCGGTAGATCGGATCGAAGCCGTCGATCTCGAGCAGCGCCCATCGGTAGAAGGCCATGTTGCAGCCGGGAATGTGCTCCGCGATCCGGTCCGTCAGCATCACATGCGCGGGGCCACCGGGAGACGCCATCACGCAGGCGGCCGTGGGTGAATCCTCGGGCGGCAGGAAATTGTGGCCGCCGATCCCGGTGAACCGTGAGTTCAGCAGGTCGCCGACCAGATAGTGCAGCCAATCTTCATCGGCCCGGCAATCGGAGTCGGTAAAGGCGACGATCTCGCCCGTGGCCGCGTGGATGCCCGTGTTGCGCGCGACGGACAGACCCAAGTTCGGCTGCTTGAGGTTTCGGACCTTCGGATGATCCGCCGCGATCTGCTGCGAATTGTCGGTGGACCCGTCGTCCACGAGGATCACTTCGTAATCCGCGTAGTTCAGCTTCTGGAGCGATTCGAGACAGGCCCTCAGCGTCTTGCCTCCGTTGTAGCTGGCCACGACGACCGAGACCTTCGGACAGGACGGCAGCGGGAAACGCGGCGCCAGCGCGAACTTCCCTTTCACCGTCTCGAAAGACGGTTTGCGGTCCCGGCTCCGGGTGACCAGGCCGAACTCCCAGTCGTCGATCTGGCGCCCGTCCTTGAACCAATCGTCGGTGAACGCATAGACGAACGCGCCCGCCACGCCGCCGCGGAAGCCCGTCTCGATCTTCCACCCCAACACATCGCACTTGTGCGCCTCACCCTCGCGGATGGAGTCGAGCCCAAACTCCCCGAGAACCAACGGCTTGGTGTCCGCGATCATCTGCAACCGCGCCAAATAGTTTTCGAACGGCTTCTGCTGGTGCAGATAGACGTTGAACATCATGAAGTCCAAGTTGCGCGGCCGCAGGAACTCCGTGGGCGGGTAGTTCCCCATCGTGCACAGGCAACCGGGATCGCACGCTTTCGCGACCTCGATCAACTCGTCTAGGAATTCGGCCATTTTGCCGGCTCCGCTCCAGCGGGCGACGTCGGCCGGGATCTCGTTGACGATGCTGAAAGCCAGCACCGACGGGTGTCCGCCGCAGTCCTGCACCGTCTTCCGCACGGCCGCGATCGCTTCGTCCCGGTGCCGTTTCTCCTCCAGGAAACAAAGGTGCTTGTTCCACGGAACGTCGACCAAGAGCTTCAGCCCGCGCGCCTGCGCCAGGTCCATGAACCACTTCGGCGGCGCGTAGTAGATCCGGAGCGCGTTTGCGCCGAGTTCCTGGATCAGATCGAAGTCCGCCCGCGTCTGCTCGGGCGACGCGAAGAATTCGCCCGCGCCGTTCGGGGCGAAGGGCCCGTAGGTGACCCCCTTGATGCAGAATTTTTCCGCGCCCAGGCGAAGAAACTTTCCGTCAACCGTCACCCGTAGTTGGGAACTTTGGTCGGCGTTCATCGGTGGTTCATAAACGAAAGGTCCAAAGCCGCGGCGGCAGCTTCAGACCTTCGACGCAATTCGTCGCCGGAAAATCAGTGGACCGGCTTCTTCGTGAAGAAGTGGGCCGAGTGGCCGTAGTAGACTTCGGCCGCCTCCATGATCGTTTCGGACAAAGTGGGGTGCGGATGCACGGTCAGGGCGAGGTCCTTGACGTTCGCCCCCATTTCGAGGGCCAACGCGGCCTCGGCGATCAATTCGCCCGCTCCGTGGCCCGCGATACCGACGCCCAGCAACCGGTCGGTGCCCGGCTCGGCGATGATCTTGGTCACGCCGTCGGGACGGTCGTAGGTCAGCGCCCGTCCTGAAGCGGCCCAGGGGAACTTGGCCACCTTCACTTCGATGCCCTTGGCCTTGGCTTCGGTCTCGGTCAGGCCGACCCACGCGATCTCGGGATCGGTGAAGACCACGGCCGGGATCGCGCTGTCCTTCTTGGACATCGGTTCACCGATGAGGGTTTCGACCGCCACGCGCGCCTCTTTCGAGGCTTTGTGGGCGAGAAGAATTCCGCCGGCGATATCGCCGATGGCGAGGATGTTCGCGTCGGCCGTCTCCATCTTTTCGTTCACCTTGATGAAGCCCTTTTCGTCGCGCTCCACCTTGGTGTTCTCCAGGCCGACGTCCTGGCCGTTGGGCACACGGCCGACGGAGACCAGCACCCGGTCGTAGAGCTCGTCGTAGGTCTTGCCGTTGTATTCGGACACCACCTGGATCTGCTTCCCCTTGGTGGCCATCTTGCCGACCTTGGCCTTGAAGCGGAGCTCCTTGAAGTTCTTCGCCGCGAGCTGCTGCACCGGCCGGACGAGGTCCGGATCCGCCCCCATCAACATGCCGTCCATCGCCTCGATCACGGTGACCTTGGAGCCGAGGTTCGCGTAGACGGTGCCCAGTTCCATGCCGATGTAGCCTCCGCCCACGACGAGCAGATTCTCGGGAATGTCGTTCACTTCCAGCGCCTCGGTGGAGGTCATCACGCGGGGATTGCCGAGGTCGAAAGCCTTGGGCAGGGCCGGACGCGAACCGATGGCGACGATCGCCTTCTCGAACTGAACGCGCTGCTGGCCTTCGGCGGTCTCGACGCGGAGGGTGGAGGAATCCTCGAAATAACCCTTGCCCATGATGACGGTCACGCCGCGCATCTTCGCCAGAGCCGCGATGCCGCCGCTGTTCTTGGCGACCACGGAATCCTTCCAGGCGCGGAGCTTGTCGAGATCGATGGTCGGTGCCTGGAAGCCGAGGCCGAACGTGGCCGCGTGCTTGGCTTCTCCAATGAGTTTCGTGGCGTGCAGCAACGCCTTGGAAGGGATGCAGCCTCGGTTCAGGCAGACACCGCCGAGCTTGTCGTGCTCGACGAGGATGACCTTTTTGCCGAGGTCTGCGGCGTAGAATGCGGCGGCGTAGCCCCCGGGGCCGGCGCCGAGAACAACCACTTCAGTTTTGATCGGGTCCATGTTGGAAAACTAGGGGGGAAACGGAGTGCTGGAGAGAAGGAGTCTTGGAGTATCGGATCGGGGACGGCGAGGCTGTCTCGGTCAGATCATAGGCTTCGTTGCTGTCCTTCAAGACCAGCGTGTCAACCCAATCGCCGTCGGCCTTCTTGCGCTCCAAGCTTTCAATCAGCCGCAAGAGTCCGTTTTCAAGTTTATAGGCCAGAGTGTTCAGCTCATCGAACTGGGCGGTCGTGATTTGCTCGGCCTTGGCGTAGGCATGGAACCCGGAAACGGATTCCGCCAACGAGCCGGCCGCGATGTAGAGGAACTGAATGTATTCCTTCAAAGAACGACGTGCGTAGCCTTCAGCAATATTGCGATGGACGGAGTCGGCGGAAGCGATCGCCTGCGAAGCCACTTTCTTCAGCTCGAAAGGCCACGATCGGAAGACCCGTGAGTTCATCGCATAGAAATCCGTCGCGTCCTGCCAGACTCGCAGTTGCTGGTAGCCACGGTTTCGGTTGCGGTAACTGCCTTCCATCATCACTCCAGTGCTCCGTTACTCCATCACTCCGTTCAAAGTTTCAGCGAGTCGTCGTTCAGCGCCGCGAGGGCCGCCATCAAGTCCTGCGTGAAGCGCACGGCGTCGCCGCCGTCGATGGCGCGGTGGTCGTAGCTCAACGCGATGGGCATCATCAGGCGCGATTCGATCTTGCCAGCCTTCGGGTCGGTGACGACCGCCTGGAAGCTGCCCTTGCCCACGCCGAGGATGGCGACTTCAGGCTTGTTGATGATCGGGGTGTAGTGGCCGCCGCCGATCGCGCCCTGGTTCGAGATGGTGAACGAGCCACCACTCAAGTCGGCCGCCGTGATCTTGCGGTCGCGGGTGCGGACGGCGAGGTCGGCCAGTTCCTTCGAGAGCGTGAGGAGATCCTTCTTGTCCGCGTCCTTGATGACGGGGACGAACAGGCCCTGCTCGGTGTCCACCGCGAGGCCGATGTTGATGTATTCCTTGAGGATGAACTCCTCGTTCGCCTCGTCCACGGACGAATTGAAGATGGGATACTTCTTCAGCGTTTGGGTCAGCGCCTTGATGACGAAGCAGGTCAGCGTGAGCTTGCCGCCCTTGGCCTCGTAGGCCGCCATATGGCGTTTGCGCAACGCCATCAGATCCGTGATGTCCACGCTCTCGAACTGGGTGACGTGCGGGATGGTCGCCGCGTTTTCCGCCATGCGCTGCGCGATGACCTTGCGCAGGCTGGACATCGGCTTCTTCAGGATCGAACCGAACTGGGCGAAGTCCGGCAGCGGCGTGGTCTTCTTGATCGGTGCAGCGGCGACGGCTTCCGCCTTCGGAGCCAAGGCCCGGGCGGCGAAACCACGCAGCCGGGAAATGTAGCCCTTGAAATCATCCGTCGTCACGCGCCCGCCCTGGCCGGAACCGCCAATCGCGCGCAGGTCGATGTCGAGCGTGTCGGCCATCCAACGAACCGTCTGCGACGCGGGAGGCACCGGCGTTTCGTCGTCGAACGGTTCGTCGAGACCCTCCACTTCGCCCGCCTCTTCCACGGGCGCGGCGGCGACGGTCCTCTTCTTGGCCGGTCCGGCCGCTTTGGGCGCGGACGCCTTGGCAGCAGGATTCGCAGCCGGAGCCGCAGCCTCACCGGCACCACCCTCCATCTGGAGGATCACGGCGCCGACCGAGATCTTCTGGCCTTCGCTGACGGTGATCTTGGTGATCTTGCCTCCGGCAGAGGCGGGAATGGGCGAGACGGCCTTGCCGGTCTCGAGCTCGAGGACGTTCTGGCCTTTGGCAATGGTGTCGCCCTCTTTGACGAGGATGGCCACCACTGTGCCGGAATCCGCCCCTTCACCGAGCGTTGGAAGCTTCAAATCCATAGTTTCAATGCGTCGCAGATCGACGGGCGAAAATGACGGAACCGTCCGCTGGTTGGCGAGAAAAAGGTTGCCGCTCGCCGGTGGCCCAATCGGACACATGACGACGCCTACTCGAACCGCCCACTATTCGCCGCCCGCCGTCAGCCAAAAAACACCCACCCCGACGGCCGCGAGCGAACAGGTGAACATCAGCCCGCGATACGCCCGGTTTCCGGCCAAGTCGAACCGATGGGTCAACCAGCCGAGGAAGGTTGAAAAACCCGCCATCGCCGAGATCGTTCCCACCCCGTAGGCCGCAATGTAGGCCAGCATTTCGCCGCGCGTCGGCAAGGCCAACGCCGGCACCAAAGCCAGAAAGTGCGACCCTCCCGCCAATCCGTGCAACGTGCCGATGCCAAACGCCGTATGGCGGTGCAGATGGCGACCAACCCTGGCCGGAGCGTGCCCTGCGGTGTGGGTGTGGATATGGATGTGGCGGACGCCGTCGTGGAGATGTTCGTGGGTGTGCATGTGGTTCTTCAGCGCGCCGCGGAAGCTCCAAACGCCCAGCACGATCAGCAACACTCCCACGAGACGCTCGCTCCATGAGGAAATGTGTTCCACCGGAAGCACGTTCCGCAGCAGCAGCGCCGCCACCGCGATGATCGCCACCCCGGACGCGTGCCCCATCCCCCAGCGCAACCCCGCCGCCCAGGCCACCCGGCGGTCCTTCACCACCAGCGGTGCGACGGCTGCCAGATGATCCGGCCCGGACACCACATGGAGAAGTCCGGCCAAAAAGCCGGGAATAAGTGAAAGCATGATGAGTAGCGACCGGTCGCCGGACCGGCGGGCGGTTGATAGCATCTCGCCGACAAAAGTCGCATCATTTTCTCGCCGTCCACCGGCCGTCTCGCGACCCTCCGAATCCGACCCGGGAAGCCACCCATAGGACTGTCTTCCGGAACTCGCTCCTCAATCCAAGCCCGTGCATCTCAGCCCACGCGGACTGAAAAAATGCGGGCGGTCACCGCCACCGCCCGCGCCCGCAGGCTCAAGCTCAACGACTCCGAGGCCATCGCCATCACTGACTGCGAGATCTTTGGGAGCGCCCGCGACGTCCTATCCGCCTCCGAGCCGGTGAGCTACGGCCCCACCGTCGGCGTCAGCGCACTGCTCGCGGGCGACAGCCTGGCCATGCGGGCCAGTTCTCCGGGCCGCTCAGTAGTGGGCGATCACTTCGATCTCCACGCTGGCGCCCTTGGGCAGGCCGGCCACTTGGATGGTGGAGCGGGCCGGCGCGTTCTCGGCGAAGCGGGTGGCGTAGACCAAGTTCATCGCGGCGAACTGCGCGAGATCGGTCATGAAGACGGTGCTCTTGACCACGTGGGCGAAGCCCAGTCCTTGATCGGCGAGAATCAGCTTCAGATTTTCAAGGACCCGCTCGGTCTGGGCCGTGATGTCGCCGGGAACGAGCTCGCCGGTCGCAGGATCGATGGGGATCTGGCCGGAGGTGTAGAGCACGTCTCCGATCCGGACGGCGTGGTTGTAGGGTCCGATGGGCGGGGCGGCGTTGGCGGGGCGGACGATGGTTTTCGTGGGCATTTTTAGGGATCGATTGGGATTGGGAAGGCTCCTCGCGGCGGCGAGCTACTTGGTCTCCTCATACCAGGCCATCTGGATGTTCTCCAAAACCTTCTCGTTCGAGGCGTCGGGCTTGTCGCCGAAATCCTCCAGCGCGGTGACCATCGTGTGCAGCTTGGGGAAGCTGAGCTTCAGCGGGTCTTGATCGGGGAATTTGTCCAACAGCGCCCACGCGATCTCTTCGTGGTCTTTCCAGGTCAGTTTCATGCGGTAGGACTAGGGCTGGTTTCGGAGCCGGTCAAGGATGCGCGGTTGCACCCGGCGCCCGATTCGCTACCCATTCCTCATGGACCCACGCCGCCTACAGCCGAGCCGAACCGGAGCATCCGGGAAAGGTGGCCAATGAACGTCCTCGTCACGGGAGCCACCGGTTTCATCGGAGGTCACGTCGTGCGGCGAATGGCTTTGGACGGCCATTCCAGCCGCGCGTTGGTGCGGGACACGGCGAGTTCGGCCGCCCGGGACTTGGCGGGAGCGGGGATCCAGCTCGTTCGCGGTGATTTCGACGACCCGGCGGCTCTGGACGATGCGGTCCGGGGCGTGGACGCGGTCGTGCATTTGATCGGCATCATCAGCGAGACGCGGACCAACACGTTCGCCAAGGCGCACGTCGAATCGACCCGCGATCTGCTGGCTGCGGCCAAGGCGGCGGGGGTCGGTCGCTGGCTCCAGATGAGTGCGCTAGGCACGCGACCCGACGCCGTCGCCCGGTATCATCGGTCCAAGTGGGCGGCGGAGGAACGGGTGCGGGCCAGCGGACTGGACTGGACGATCTTCCGACCCTCCATGGTGCTGGGACCGGGCAGCGGGTTTGAAAGGACGTTCCAACGGATCGCCCGATGGTCGCCGGTCATCCCCGTGATGGGAGCGGGCACCCGGCTCTTGCAGCCGATCCAAGTGGAAGAGGTGGCGAAGGCTTTTTCCCGGGCTCTCGCGGTGCCGGCCACGATCGGCCTCACCTTGGACCTGTGCGGGCCGAAACGGGTGACAATGAACGAGCTGCTGCGCGAGGTTCTCGGTGGAACGCGGCGCGCCCATGTCCATGTGCCGATGGGGTTGGCGCGGATCCAGGCGGGACTGATGGAGGCGGTGATCAGGGGGATCTTGGGGCGAGCTTCGCCGCTGACCGGGGATCAACTGACGATGTTGGCGGAGGACAATGTGGGGGATCCCGAGCCGGCCAATCGGTTGCTCGGGCTCGGGTGAACGGGCCCGCCGCGACCTCGTCCGTGGACAAAAGAAAACCGGCGGCTCGCAGGGCGAACCGCCGGTTTAACTTGGACTTCGAAGCTGCCCCTGACCGGTCTCAACGATAGGTCGAACGCTGCTGGAGCCAGCCCAGATCGACGCGGCCATCTCTGGGCGTTCCCCCGATTGCAGCTCCGATACCGGTAACCGCGGTGTCTTTCCACCGCTTGATTTCGGCGTGGCCATCGGCAAAGGAAATTCCGTTGGCGTTGTTATGGTAGGTCGCCGGGATATCCACCCAATTGTTGTTCTTCGGATCGCAGACGAACCAGCCGTCATTGATGGAAGCCGGATTCTCGTCGAGTGTCACCCAAGTGTCTGCAGGCCGGCCGATGTGGGACGCTTTCCGGAAATTGAAGACTTTGTTGTCGTTCGCGGCCCAAGCATTGATCGGATTCATCCAGTTGTTCATCGACATGCTGCGCACTCGGGGCGATCCCGCGCCGCCTTTGGGATAGACTGCCCCGCCATTACCGGTTGATCGATCAGCGGGACAACGGTAGATGGCGACCGTGTTGATGTAGGGAAAAAGCAGAGAATCCTTGATCAACTGGCTGTTGGTCGCGCCCGGCATGCTGTCCATCGTGCCCATGCACCACTGATTCAGTTTTCCGTAGTTCTTGGTGGGGCTCGCGGCAGCAACAAGGCTGTCCAATCCGGCACTGGGCACCAAACCGTCGGCGTTGTCGGCGGAATACATGGTCCAACCCAGCATCAGCTGCTTGAGGTTGTTGACGCACGAGATGCCCTGGGCTTTTTGCTTCGACTTGGCCAAGGCGGGCAACAGCATGCCGGCCAAGATCGCGATGATCGCGATGACGACGAGAAGCTCGATCAGGGTGAAACCCGAGGTCCGATGTCGGGTATTGAGAGGTGGATAATACGCGCGCATTTTCATGGTTCTTGGTTGGGATCTGGAAAGAGGTTACCGAGCAATGGATTAAATGGTAGCACCGAAACAGGGGACAAAACGGAGGTCGACCGGACCCAGCAGACCCTCACCGGAGGATCTCTCTGCGATCTCCGGCCGCGAGCGGTGGCTTCGTTCCGCGCCGGTTTGTTGGGTTTGGTTGATCATGGTTTCAGCGTGCCCCGGATGGATGCCGACAGGACCGGCCGATGCTTCTTCATCGATTCAAGGTGACGGCGAAACTTGCCAGACAGATTCCTCTCCGTGCCATGACCGTTTTCACGCACAGCAAACCGGTCGATGTAGTAGTTTGTGCTACAACTAGATCCTGTGATGGTTTTTTCTATCTTGAAGAGAGGCGATGATTGTCCTCGTCGGCCGATGCGGCAGTGTCGCGGGGTGTTCGTGAGACCAACGACCCAAATCCGGAACGATGCAGTTGAAACACGGGGACGGCAGCCGCCCCGGCTGCCGTCCGGCGCGCCTCGCGCCGGACCCGGGCGCGCCCGGATACACCCTCCGGTGAATGGGTTCGGGCACCTCCTGTGGACCGCGAGGGCGCGGTCCACAGCGCCCGGGGCGGGCGCGCTCCCCATTCCAACTGCATCGTTCCGGCTAAGACGGTGGAACGTGTTGCTGGGGTGGGGGCTGTTGCTGCTGGGCAGCGTGGCCCGAGGTGCGGAGCCACCGGCAGACGAGTGGGTCGCGGATCGGCTGGACCGGCCAAAGGAAGCGGGTTCGACCGTCGGCGATCACCCTTTCGTCGATCTTTCGGCCACGTCCGACGGCTCGCGCTTGGTCGTCTCTTGGCGCTCTGATGGAACGAACGACCTTTCCGCCGCCGTTTGGTTCAGCCCCGAGGGTCCCGGGCATTGGCCGGCCCGGGACTGGTCGAAGCTCGCAGCGGTCCCCCATGGGCCCCATTGGCAGGCGGTCCTACCCGTGGTGGATCTCGACGAGCCCATCGTCTATTTCGCCGCCATCGTGGCCGCCGACGGGCGAACGAACGCCTCGGCGGCGCGGCTCTGTCGTCCGCGCGAAACCAAGCTGACCAGTCCGACCGCGCCGCCGCCGACTTTTCTGGAAGGATTCGAGGAAGGGAGCTGGAACTGGAGGTCGTCGGACGAACGGGCCGCCGTGCAGCGAGTGGCGGGTGGGCGGAGCAGTGGGCACGCGTTGCTGCTGGAGATTCCCGCTGGCCTACGCTCCGCCTCGGTCGCCACGTCCCGGGTGCGGGGCATTCGTGCGGGAGCGGGCGGAGCCACCGGATTCGCGCTGTGGATGCGGAGCGATTCGACCAATGGAATCGTCCGCATCGAGACCCTGGCGGATGCCGGGACGGACCGCCAAGTGACGGCGATCTTCCCGGAAGCCGTGTCGGCCGGACCCGACTGGACCCGGAGGTTCTTCCGTTTCGCCGAGTTGAAAGGGTTTCCTGTCGGCGCGTTGGACCGGGTGATCGTCGAATTCACCGGGGTGGGACCGATGAGGCTCTGGCTGGACGATTTGGAGCTGATCGACTTTTGAGCGAAGGCGGTTCGGGTGCTGTCGGCTCAGCAGGAACGAAGCTGTGGGGGTGGGGGAGCGTGCCCGCCCCGGGCGCAGTGGACCGCGCCCTCGCGATCCACTGGAGGCGCAGGAAACGATTGACCGCCGGGTGTGTCCGGGGACGGGTCCGGGTCCGGCGCAGGACGCTCCTGACGGCATCCGGGGCGCCTGCGATCCCCGTTCATTTCCAGTACCTCGTTCCGGCTCAGAGCAGATTCGCGGCGACTTCGGCGAGTTCGGAGCGTTCGCCCTTCTGCAGTTCGACATGGGCGGCAAGCGGCTGGCCCCTGAACTTGCTGATGAGGAAGTTGAACCCGTTCGACTGGGAATCCACGTAGGGATTGTCGATCTGGTAGGGATCGCCGGTGAAGACGATCTTGGTGCCGCTGCCAACGCGGGTGACGATGGTCTTGACCTCCAGCGGGGTGAGATTCTGCGCCTCGTCGATGATCATGAACTGGTTGGCGATGCTGCGGCCACGGATGTAGCTGAGGGCCTCGACGACGATCATCCCGGAGCGCATCAGGTCGGTCGAACGGCGGTGTTCGTGGCCCATGTTCAGGTCGCTCAACATCTCGAGAGCGTCGTGGATTGGCTGCATCCAGGGGCCGAGCTTTTCCTCCAGTGAACCCGGAAGAAACCCGATCTCGCGGCCCATGGAAACGGTGGGACGGGCCACGACCACGCGGCGGAACTCGCGGTCGGTGACGGTCCGTTTCAATCCGGCGGCCATGGCGATGAGCGTCTTGCCGGTGCCGGCCTTGCCCATGAGGGTGACGAGCTTGATGCGGTCGTCGAGCAGGGCGTCGAGGGCGAAGTGCTGTTCGCGGTTCCGCGGGCGGATGCCCCAGACGCCTTCGCGGACGTCGAGGATCGCCATGGCGCGTTTCCCGGAGGCGTCGACGCGGGCCAGGACGGTTTTCTTGGGGTTCACCTCGTCGATGAGGGAAAGATATTCGTTCGCGTAGAAGATCGAGGCGGCCGGGAGTTCCATCTCGCCGGAGGAGCGGAACTTGGCGACGGCTTCGTGGTGCACGAGCAATTCCCGCACCCCGGAATACAGATCGCTGAGGTTGACGCGGTCATTCTCGTAGTCCTCGGCCAAAAGACCCAGCGCGTCGGCCTTGATGCGGAGGTTGATGTCCTTGGAGACGAGAATCGTGGGGATCTTGGGCGACTCCTTCTTCAGATCGAGCGCACGGTGGATGATGAGGTTGTCCACCGTCATGGGGCCGTTGGCCTCGGCCTTCGACCCGCTTTCCCTGGGCGGCTCGGAGTCGGTGACGATCCGGAGTTTGCCGCCGTTCGGGAGGGTGACGCCGACGCTGAGCTTCCCCTGCTCGCGGAGCTTGTCGAGCAGCCGGGCGATGGCGCGGGCGTTCTGTCCCAGTTCGGACGACTCGCGCTTGAACCGGTCCACTTCCTCGATGACTTCGATGGGGATGAGGACGTGGTTTGCCGCGAAGTTGAGGATCGAGTTGGGGTCGTGGAGGAGGACGTTGGTATCGAGAACGAAGTTTTTCACGCGGAGAGATCGGGCAGTTGGATCGTGGACATGCGTTTGAACCAGCGGGCGAGCCGCTTGTGTTGGCGGGGCAGGTCGTGGTGACCGACGACCTCCAGCTCGGCGAGCATGCCCCAGAGGTCGAAATCGACAAAGCGCGGGCGTTCATCCAGCAAGTAGGGACGGGCCACGAGCATGCGCTCAAAATCTTCCAGCTTCAGGGCGAGCCGCTTCAGCATCGGCTTCTCGTCGGCGCGCCATTGGTCGATGCAGCCCGGGCCGAACTTGCGCTCCTTGTGCCGCAGAAAGGCGCAGGCCTCCGCCGGCGGGACGCGCTCCTCCCAGTAGATGTCGCTCAGGCGGAAGGTGAGACCCTCGATCTCGCTCTCGATGTGGCGCCAGAGAATCTCCTGCACGCCGTCCCATTCCACCGGGAAGAGACCCAGCGAGAAACGCGCGTCGAGATGGCGGGCGATGTCCTGCGAATCGTCGCCGGACTCAAAGACAACCCGCCGTCCGTCGCGCACGACGGGCACCCCGTAACATTGGCCGCCGGTGACCCGCCACACGAGCGACCGGTCGGTGCTCGGGATGTCGGTCACCTTGAAGGCCACCCGGCCGAATTCCAGGATGCGCCGTTGCACGAGGCAGAACGGGCTCCAGGGAAACTGGATCAAATCGATCATTCGTCGGGGGGAGGTGAGCTGACGGGGAGTGCCGACCGAGGGCTCGGTCCATGACACCATGGTGGATCACCATTTCAGGCACGGCGGGACGGTAGGATCCGAACGACACGGCGTGCAAGGGTGCAGTGCCGGGAATCGCCGAAATCACCGCGCCGCCCCGTCGCGCGGCGCAATCGGTCCGAAACCCCAGTTGACCCCCGCCAAAGGCGTTGACTACCGTCCGGCCAATGAACCGCTGGACTGTGCGCGTGGCTCTGGCTTTGCTGCTGCTGATGGTGACCCCGTTTCGGTCGCCCGCCCCCCTCATCTATCGCCCGGGCGAAGGCTGGACCTACGAAACCTACGGAGGCGAAGGCTCGTGGCGCCGCAACCGGGCCAAGGACCAGCTCGAGATCGCCCAAAAGGCGCTCGACGGCGGAAACTACAGCCTCGCGTTGAAGTCCGCCCGCCGCGTGGTCAGCGCGTGGCCCCTCTCCGATTTCGCCCCCCAGGCGCAATACATCGTCGGCCGCGCCTACGAGGCGAAGAAGCAGGATGAGCGCGCCTTCAACGAATACCAGAAAGCCCTCACCAAATATCCCAGGCTCGAGAACCAGAAAGAGATCCTCCAGCGCCAGTTCGAGATCGCCAACCGCTTCCTCGGCGGCCAGTGGTTCAAGCTTTGGGGCTACATCCCCTTCTTCCCCAGCATGGACAAGACGGCGGACATGTATGCGAAGATCGTCGGCAACGGTCCCTACAGCAGCGTCGCCCCGACGTCCCAGATGAACATCGGGACCGCTCGCGAGAAGCAGAAGGAATACCCGCTGGCGGTGAAGGCCTACCTCCGCGCCGCCGACCGCTACCGCGACATGCCGACCGTCTCCGCCGACGCGCTGTTCAAGGCCGGCCTCGCCTACCAGAAACAGGCCCGCACCGCGGACTACGACCAGAACATCGCCGGCGACGCCATCAACACCTTCTCCGACTTCGTCACCATTTTTCCGAACGACGCCCGCGTGAACGAAGCGCGCACGCTCATCGCGACGCTCCGGGCCGAACAGGCCAAGGGCGCGTTTGCGACGGCCAAGTATTACGAGAAGCACAAGCACTGGGACGGCGCCCTGATCTACTACAACGAAGCCATCCTGCGTGATCCCCAGTCGAAGTATGCCTCCCTAGCGCGGTCGAAGATCGAGCAGATCAAGCAGAAGCGACCCGCCACCCCGGCGCCCGCCGCTGCCGAACCCGTCAAGTAACCATGCGCGCCGCCGCCCTCCTCTTTGCTGTTTCCGGTCTGGCCCTCGTCGGCTGCGCCGGCTATCGCCTCGGTCCGTCGAACGGGGTCGAGGCCGGCGCGCGCTCGATCTCCGTGCGCCCCTTCATCAACGCCACCCTGGAGCCGCGCCTGATCGAAGCCGTGTCCACTTCGTTGCGCCGCTCCCTTCAACAAGACGGCACCTATCGCCTCGAAACCTCGGGCGATGGCGACGTCATCGTCACGGGCGTCATCACCCGCTTCAGACGCAACCAGCTCGCCTACCGGGCGAACGACACTCTTACCGTGCAGGACTACTCTCTGGAGCTCTTCGCCGACGTGTCCGCCATAGACCGTTCCTCCGGCAAGACCAACTTCACCCGCACCGTCTTCGGCCGCACCAGCATCCGGGTGGGTGCCGACCTGGCCAGCGCCGAACGCCAAGCCGTGCCCCTGCTCGCCGCCGACCTCGCCCACAACATCACCGCCGCCGTGACCGACGGAACGTGGTGAGGGACCCGGCTTCAACCGTGGAAATCGCTGACGGGATCCATCCGGCGTCTGTCGATGTGGCCCGCGCCAGGTCGCAGAACCGGGCCTGCGCCCGGTAGGCTGGGTCCCCCCGCCAGGCGCTCACTCCGGTTCGATCGAGTCAGCTGGTTGCTGGCAGCGCGTTCCCCGGGCGGGGCCGGATTGCACCCAGCCATGCCTCTTTCTCCAGAGCTGAAACGATGCGAACCATGAAACCACTCATAAGTCTTCTGCTTGTCGCCGTCGCCCAGACGGCCCTCCACGCCGCGCCCATTTCCCTGCATCCGGAGAACCCGCACTACTTCCGCTTCCACGACAAACCGACCGTGCTCATCACCTCCGGCGAGCACTACGGTGCCGTGCTCAATCCGGACTTTGACTACGTCCGGTATCTCAACGCGCTGGCAGCGGATGGACTGAACCTGACCCGCACGTTCAGCGGCGCGTATGCCGAGCCGCAGAGCGCCTTCAACATCGCCGAGAACACGCTCGCGCCGAAGGAAGGGCGCTTGCTGAGTCCGTGGGCACGGAGCGCCCAGGCGGGCTACGCGAACGGCGGGAACAAGTTCGATCTCCAGAAATGGGATCCGGCCTACTTCGCGCGGCTCAAGGACTTCGTCGCCCAGGCGGGTCGGCGCGGAGTCGTCGTCGAGTTCACGCTCTTCTGCCCGATGTACGAGGACAGCCAGTGGAAGCTCAGCCCGATGAACGCGGCCAACAACGTCAACGGCGTCGGCGCGATCGGCCGGAACGACGTCCATACCTTGGACAAGAACGGTGGCCTGCTCGCGGTGCAGGAAGCACTCGTAAGGAAGATCGTCGCCGAGCTGCGCGACGCAGAAAACCTCTGCTACGAGATCTGCAACGAACCGTATTTCGGCGGCGTGACCCTGGAATGGCAGCACCACATCGCGGACGTCATCACCGACGCGGAAAAGGGTTTCCGGCATCGCCATCTCATCACCCAGAACATCGCGAACGGCTCCAAGAAAATCGAGCAGCCGCACCCGGCCGTCTCGGTCTTCAACTTCCACTACGCCAACCCGCCCGAGACGGTGGGCCTGAACTACGGCCTCAACAAAGTGATCGGCGACAACGAGACCGGCTTCAAAGGCACGGGGGACGACCATTATCGGATGGAAGCGTGGGAGTTCATCCTCGCCGGCGGCGGTCTCTACAACAACCTCGACTACTCGTTCACCGTCGGCCACGAGGACGGCACTTTCCAATATCCGCCCGATCAACCCGGCGGCGGCAATCCCGGCTTCCGCAAACAGATCAAGCGGCTGAAGGACTTCATCCACGGCTTCGAGTTCGTGAAGATGAAGCCCGCGCGCAACCTCATCCGCGAACCGTTGCCGAAAGACGCCCGCTGCCAGGTGCTCGCGGAGACCGGCCGACAATACGCCGCCTACTTCAGGGGCGCGCCGAAGTTTGCCTTCACCCTCGATCTGCCGAAGGGCAACTACCGCGTCCTTTGGCTCGATGTGGTCAACGGCCGAGAAGTGACACCGCCGCCGCTCGTCCATCCCGGAGGTGCCGTGCATTTCCGGATTCCCGATGATCTGAACGAGTGCGCGCTGAAGATCGTGCGCGAGACGAAGTGAGCGTCCGGAGTCTGCGCTCAGACTTCGGGCCAGTCTGCTCTGCGAACGTCCTCCCCCAAGCCTTGGGCACCACCGCAGCCCAAGAGCTCCGCACCAGAATTGACATCCAACCGGAACTGGACAGGTTGCTGTCCATATGAAGGCGATCACCTATACGGCGGCCCGGGAGAACCTGGCCTCGACGATGGACCAGGTCTGTTCGGATCGAGCCCCGGTGATCATCACCCGAAACCGGGACCAATCCGTGGTGATGCTGTCCTTGGAGGAGTTCGAAGCGCTGGAAGAAACCGCGCACCTGCTGCGGTCTCCGGTGAACGCCAAGCGGCTGATGGACTCGGTCAGCGCGCTGGAAGCCGGGAAAGGAAAGGTCCGCAAGGTCGATCTCGAGTCATGAACCTCGTCTTCTCGGCCCAGGCTTGGGAGGACTACCAGTTCTGGCTGGCAAAGGACCGCAAGGTTCTCAAACGGATCAATCTCTTGATCAAGGACGCCGCCCGAAACCCCTCCGAGGGTCTCGGAAAACCCGAACCTCTGCGCCACGCCTTGGCCGGCTACTGGTCCCGCCGGATCACCGACGAACACCGTTTGGTCTACAA
>JBBQXJ010000083.1:0-20375 GCA_038209745.1 Verrucomicrobiota bacterium | reverse complement strand
CTCAACAGCGTCTTCTCCGCCGTCAAGCGCAAGGCCCGCGGCTTCCGCTCCACCAAGAACCTCATCACCATGCTCTACTTCACCGCCGGCCGCCTCGACCTACCCTCCACCCACTGAAAACAGCGAGGAACCTGTTTTGGGCTCCAACCGCGCGGCGAGCTAGGTGCGATGGCGCGGAGGAGCGGGTCGGCATCCGATGGATTTCGCCGTTTGCGTTCGGCCAAGGTCCGCCCGCAAGCTCAGGGGACATGATCGCGTTGATCGACTATGATTCCGGCAACCTCCGCAGCGCCCACCGGGCGCTGTTGAAGGTCGGGGCGGACGTAAAGGTGGTCCGTGACCCCGCAGCCGTGAAGGACGCCCACGCAGTGGTGCTGCCGGGCGTCGGCGCGTTCGACGACTGCGTCAACGCGCTCCGTAAACAGGAGCTGCTCGGCGCGGTGAAGGAAGCCATCGACGCGGGCAAACCCTTCTTCGGAATCTGTGTCGGCTACCAGGCGTTGTTCGACCGGAGCGAGGAGTTCGACAGCTGTGCCGCCGGACTGGGTGTCTTCGGTGGGAGCGTCGTCCGGTTCACCGAACGACCGGGGCTGAAGATCCCGCAGATCGGCTGGAACCAATTGAAGATCGAACGGTCCGAGTGCCCGATGCTGAAAGGCGTGGCCGACGGCAGCTTCGTCTACTTCGTCCACAGCTTCTACCCTCGGCCGACGGATCCCTCGGTCGTGGCCACGACGACGGAATACGGCGACACCTTCACGTCCGCCGTGTGGCGCGACAACGTGTTCGCCACGCAGTTTCATCCGGAAAAGAGCCAGGACGTGGGGTTGAAGCTCCTCGAGAACTTCGTCGAATTTGCCAAGAAGCACTGATCTCCCGGCGAAGGAGACCGATTTGGCCTCTTGCCCGGCCGGCTCTGACTCGCGCACGGTCTACTTAAACACCTTTTGCCATGCTCCACCGATTCATCACCGAAGCCGAAGCCCTGAAGGAAGAGTTCAAGGGCCGCACCAATTATTGGCTCTGCCGTCCCGAGATCGCCGAGGCCAAGGGACTCCAGCTCTGTCGTGCGGCGTTGCCCGCCGGAGAGGGCCATCCGTTCCACACCCATCCCGAGCTCGAGGAGATCATCTACGTGCTCGAAGGCGAGGTGGAGCAATGGGTGGAGAAGGAGAAGCGGATCCTCAGACCCGGCGAAGTCGCCCACATCCCCGCCGGCATCGTCCACGCGACTTTCAATTCGTCGGAGCGCGACGCGGTGATCTTGGCGATCTTGACCCCGTCGGCGGCCACGGGACCGTTCCTGGTGGACGTCAGCAGTGAGGAACCGTGGCGTTCGCTGCGACCCCCGGCCAAGGGTTGAGGCACGCTCGCAGCGGCCCTTCGTAACGCTGGGCCGTGGCGTGGCCCGAGGCAGCATAGAAGGGCTCGCTGGCGGGCGTGGCGGCGAGCACCGCCTCTTTGAAACCAACGCCGCGAAAATCGCCGCCAATCGCCGCCAATCGCCGCCTCGCACGCCCGCAGCATGGATCGGCCGATCCCACGTCGCGCCCGGTCCGGACGCCCGGCCTTCGTCCCGGCTACAGGGATTCTTCGCACTTTGACCGCGACGGGCCTTCCGGCATGATGAAGGTCATGTCCGATCAGACTGAAGCCCCCTTGGACCGTCTCTGGCGAGAATACGGCTGCGTGTTCAAGCAGTGGGACGATCTTACCCTGGCGCGCTGGATGGCGCAGACGCTGGGCCAGCTCGAGACCCATGTCTGGCGGCTCTCCCATCCCTTGGTTGGCTCCTATCGGCTCGCCGCCACGCTGGCCAACGACCGCGACATCTGGCTCAAACGCATCGTAAACGTGCCCGCCGCCTACCAGCTCGCGGAATGCTGCCGGGCGCCGCTGGTGCCGCTCTTCACCCGCGACATCGCCGAGACGGGACTGATCTGCCAGCACTGCGGCGGCACGGCGGTGGCTTTCGACGATTTGCCGGAAGCGGTCAAACCCTCGATCAAGGACTGGGCCGCCCGCTACGCCGTCGTCCATCAGGTCGCGCACTGGGACGACCGCCAGCGGAAGCGTTCCGGCGACTACGACAAGGCCTTCGAGGATGCGGCCGCGCAGGCCGAGAAGCTCCTCGCGGAAGCGGCGACGGAACTGGCCCCAGAGTTGTTGAACCACTACACCGCCATGCTCTGGGAAGACCAGGACGAGTGTCTCGACGTCCGGGCCGAGGACATCGAAGTCTGCTAGCGACCCGCGCCATGCGCATCACCCGCAAGAAGATCCTGATCGGTTGCGGCATCGTCGCGACCCTGATCGTCGCGGCGTTGATCACGACCTGGCTGGCGATCAATCCGCTGATGAAGCGGTTTCTCGTCTCTGCGGTGGAGAAGCAGACCGGGCTTGAGGCGACGGTGGAATCCTTCTCCTTCAAACCGTTCTCCGGCGAGGTCCGGATCCGGGGGATGAAGTTCTTCGAGCCGGCGACCCTCGGCGGCGCCCTGGTGATGGATATTCCGGAGGTCTTCGTCGCGCTCGACCTGAAGTCGGCCGAAACGAATCGGCTCACGTTTCGGGAACTGCGGCTCGACATCGCCGAGGCGAACATTTCCAGGGAACTCGCGGACCCGAAGCATTGGGAACACCTGACCAATCCGGCGAAGACGAATCAGGCCGAGCTCGCCTTCGGCGGCATCAACAACCTGACCCTCTCGATCGGCACGCTGCGGTTTCCCGATCCCGACCATCCAGAACGGATGGTGGACATGCCGATCAACCTCCGGAACCAGACCTTCACCAATATCACCGCGACGAACCTCGAATCCGTGGCCTACCTGATCACGGTCAAGGCGGCCGCCGGCATGATGTTCAAAGCGCCCAGCGGCGGCCTCTTCTGACCGGAAGCGATCTTGCCCGGGCAACGACACTACTCCGGGGCTGCGGCATCCGTCGGGTCTTTGGCCGCGAGGTCCGCCCCGGTCGCCGGTCCGATCACCACGACGAATTCACCCTTGATGGAGCGGCCCTTGAGCTTGGCCGCGATTTCGGCCGGTGTGCCGCGCAGGAACTCCTCGAACTTCTTGGTCAGCTCGCGGGCGAAGACCACGCTTCGGGCGGGCATCACTTCCATCAGTTCGCCCAGCAGTTTTTCCACACGATAGGGTGATTCGTAGAGCACGAGCGTGCCGTCGAAGGCCTTCAGGCTTTCCAGTTTCTTGCGGCGTTGGCCGGACTTGTGCGGAAGGAAGCCGATGAAATGAAACTCGTCCGTCGGCAGGCCGCTGGCGGTGAGCGCGCCGATGAGGGCGCAGGCGCCGGGCACGGCTTCCACGCGATAGCCGGCGGCGACGGCGGCGCGCACCACCCGTTCGCCGGGATCGCTGATGCCGGGGCTGCCGGCATCGCTGACCAAGGCGACCTTCTCGCCCGCGCCCAGGCGGCGGATGATCTCTTCGCTGCGGCTGGCTTCGTTGAACTTGTGATAGCTGACCATCGGTTTGCGGAAGCCGAAATGGGTCAGCAACTGTCCGGTGCGGCGGGTGTCTTCAGCGGCGATGACGTCGCACTCCTTCAAGGTCCGCAGCGCGCGCAGCGTGATGTCCTCGAGGTTCCCGATCGGCGTGGCGACGAGATAGAGCGTCGAGGCGGTCAGCGGCGGCAAAGTATTGGCAGGAGCGGGATCCACGGCGGAGACGTTGGCGGCGGCCCGGGCGGGAAGTCGAGACGGGGGATGGGCGACTTGGCCGACGCATCAAGACGAGGCGCGGCGGCGGGGTAGGAACATTTCGCCGAAATGGCCCCATCTACCGCCGCAGGCGGTGCGAGCAGAGCGATCCTTTCGGAAGGTGGACGGCTGGCCGAGATGCTCCCTCCGGTCGCCCCGCTCCGCTCGAATCTGGGACGGCTTGGCGAACCGTCCCTACTGGTTAGACGTCTTTTGTTACCTCGGCCGAGGATGGATGAAGTCAGCTTTGACCTTGCACCGATCGGCCTTCCTTCCCGAAATACCGGCGTTCACCCGCAACCCATTTTGCCCATGAAACGTCGCACGTTCCTCCTCACGGCCGCCGCCTTGGCGCTCTCCCTCAGCACCTATGCCCAGGGGCGCAAGAACTTCACCATCGGCCTGGTGGCCAAGTCGCAGGGCAATCCTGTCTTCCAGGCCGCGCGCGTCGGCGCGAACGACGCCGCGAAGGAACTGGGCGCGAAATACGGCATCACCATCAAGATCGACTGGCGCACCCCCAACGAAGAGGACGCCCAGAAGCAGGCCGAAGCCATCGAGCAGCTCGTGCTCACCGGAGCGGACGGCATCGCCGTGGCCTGCTCGGACGCGAACAAGCTGACCGACGCGATCAACAAAGCCGTCGACAGCGGCGTTCCCGTCGCGACCTTCGATTCCGACGCCGCCGCCAGTAAACGCTTCGTCACCTATGGCGTGGACGACATCAAATGCGGTGAACAGGTCATGGACGAACTGGCCAAGGTCATGGGAGGCAAGGGCGTGGTCGCCATTCTCGCCGGCAACCAGAACGCGCCGAATCTCCAGCTCCGCGTGAAGGGAGTGCGCGAGGCGGCCAAGAAGTATCCGGGCATCTCCATCCGCGACGCCTACTACCACAAGGAGACGCCGCAGGACGCCGCCGCGAAGGTGGAGCAGGTCATGCAGGCCAATCCCGACATCACGGGCTGGGCCATGATCGGCGGCTGGCCGCTCTTCACCGACAACGCGCTCAAGTGGTCCCCTGGCACGGTGAAGGTCGTGTCGGTCGACGCCTTGCCCGCGCAGCTCGGCTATCTTCGGAGCGGCCACGTGCAGATCCTGCTGGCACAAAAGGTCTACGAATGGGGCTACCGCTCGACCGAGCACCTGATCAACAAGATCTACCTGAAGAAGAATCCGCCGGCGGTGAAGGACGTCAGCACCCTGGTGCCCGTGACCAAGGACAACGTCGATGCCTTCGCCAAGAACTGGGACAAGTGGCTGCCGAAGTGATGGAAAACGGAATGGGAGCAGTTCATGATTCGCTCGATTGGTGATCTACTTGATGACGTTCTTTTGGAACGGGAGCGACTCGGTTCGCCGATTCGCCATTTGCTTAGGCCTCCATTGTCTATCTATGAAATCGAGCGGCGGTTCGGTGAGGCTGGAATTCAAGGACCACAGACAGTGATCGACTTTTACTCGATCTGTGATGGGTTCAATCCAGAGGAAGAAACCCGGTTCATCAGCGATTCTCGGCCATTGCCATTGCAAGCGGCGCTTGTTTGGTTTGAAAGATTGAAGCCTGTGCTTCAGGAAAACGGATTTCCGCCCTTGCTTCCGGTCTTTGGTGACGAATTTGGAGCGGGCTACGGTGTGTTAATCCAGTCGATCGAGGATCCGGATCCTCCGGTCCATTCGTTGCCGATGCAGTGTGGTGCGGATCAACAGTTCGATTCTTTTTCGCTTTTATTCAGAACCTTGGCTGTGTGGCTTCGAGCCGACATCAGGAGATCCTATGATGTCTTGGCGGACGAAGACGGCGATGAACTCGCGACCTATTTTAGAATAGGTAGAGAGATGAACCCAAAATCTGGCTATCCGAGATGAGCCGCTCCTTTTCCCTTCGTGAGGCGGCAGACGGGCAACGCAATTCCGCACCTTTGAACTCTATTTTTTTCGGTGTGCGACTCAATAGGAACAAGCGCTTCGATTCGTGATCTAGTTCACGGTCGACGGACCGGCTCTCGCTGCGTAAGACAGCAGGCATGATTTCCCCTCTGAACGGTTGGCCGGGCATTCGGTTGGGCTGGATGCGCGGTGTCTCCTGGGTCGCGGCTTTGACGGTCGCTTCGGTCGTGGGTGCGGCCGAGGCGCCCGGGCGTTTCCCGGTCCATATGACGGTGGATGTGGCCAGTCCTGTTGGACCGCTGAAGCCGATCTGGAGGTTCTTCGGAGCGGACGAGCCGAACTACGCCACGATGACGAACGGCCGGAAGCTCGTGGCGGAGCAGGGCGAGCTGAAGCCCAAGGAGGTCTTCTTCCGCGCGCACAATCTGCTGACGAGCGGCGACGGCACACCGGCGCTGAAGTGGGGCTCGACCGGCATCTACACAGAGGATGCGCAGGGCCGCCCGGTCTACAACTGGAAGATCGTGGACGGGATCTTCGACACCTATCTGCAACGCGGCGTGCGGCCGTATGCCCAGATCGGATTCATGCCGGAGGCGCTGTCGATCAAGCCGGAGCCGTATCGGCACCATTGGACGCCGGAAGCCAAATACGACGAGATCTACACCGGCTGGGCCTATCCGCCGAAGGACTATGCGAAGTGGGGCGAGCTGGTCTTCCAGTGGGCCAGGCACTGCGTCGAACGCTATGGAAAGGCGGAGGTGGAATCGTGGTATTGGGAGACGTGGAACGAGCCGAACATCGGCTATTGGCGCGGCACCCGGCGGGAGTTCTTCAAGCTGCACGACTTCGCGGTGGACGCGGTGCGGAGGGCGTTGCCGAGCGCGCGGGTGGGCGGACCGGATGTGGCCGGCGGGCCGGGCGGAACCTTTCTCGCCGAGTTTCTGGAGCACTGCCTGCGGGGCACCAACTACGCGACGGGCCAGATCGGGACGCCGACCGATTTCATGTCGTTCCATGCGAAGGGAGCTCCGCAGTTCGTGGACGGCCACGTGCGAATGGGCATCGCGAACCAGCTCCGCGACATCGACCGGGCGTTTGCCGCGATCGCGAAGTTTCCCGAGATGAAGGACAAGCCGATCGTCATCGGGGAATCGGATCCGGAAGGCTGTGCCGCTTGCCAGGGCGACAATCTCGCCTATCGGAACGGCACGATGTATTCGAGCTACACGGCGGCGAGTTTCCCGCGAAAGCTGGATCTGGCGGCGAAGCACGGTGTGAATCTGGAAGGGGCGTTGACGTGGGCATTCGAGTTCGAGGACCAGCCGCTCTTCGCCGGGTTCCGTGCGTTGGCCAGCGGCGGGCTCGACAAGCCGGTGCTGAACGTCTTCCGCATGTTCAGCAAGATGGGCGGGCAACGGCTGCCGGTGGAGAGCGACGGGGCGCAGCCGCTCGCCGCGGTGCTGCTGGACGGAGTGCGGGGCAAGGCGGATGTGTCGGCTCTGGCCAGCCTGGAGGGCAACCGCCTTTGTGCGCTGGTCTGGCACTACCACGACGACGATCTGCCTGGCGACAGCGCGCGGGTGGAGCTGGTGTTGAACGGGGTTCCGCCGAGGGCCGGCGATCTGAAGGTGACGCAGTTCCGGATCGACCAGGAGAACAGCAACGCCTTCACGGCCTGGCAGAAGATGGGTTCGCCCCCGGCTCCGACTTCGGCACAATACACGGAACTGGAGAAGGCGGGGAAACTCGCAACCGTGGAGCCGCCGGACGAAATCACGGACGAGGGGCGGACGGTCACGCTCCGGTTCAATCTGCCGCGTCAGGCGGTGTCGTTGGTGGTGCTGGATTGGAAGGCGGCACGGTAGTTTTTCCCACGACGATGGAAGGCTTTGCCGGCGGGAACCGCGGCAGGAAGATCATTGCCCCGGCTTGGCCGACGGGCGTCTGTTGCCGTCATGCGTCCCACATTCCGCGTCACGGTGCAGGGGCTCGCGCGGGCCTCGTTGCTGGCCCTTCTCCTTTCGGTCGTCCGCAGTGTCGCCGCAGAAGAGGCCCGGCCCGTGGAGAACGATTCGCCGACGAGCACACTCACACCACGCCGGAAGGCGCGGACCTGAACGCGGCCTGTGTCTTGGCGGGGATCAAGGCCTGGAACAAGAGCCCGCCCACGGGGTTCCTGTCGGAGAAGGGGAAAGCGGTGCCGGGCTTCGTCGACGCGGTCAAGTAGGTGGTCGGATCAATCCGCCGACCGGACACCCGTTGCCGGTTTGGATTCAACGCGAAGGGCGATCGCGCGCCACAGGATGGCCGGGTTGTCGCCGATGAGGCCGTCCACTCCCAGGTCCAGAAGCCGCTTGGCGGTGGCTTCGTCGTTGATGGTGTAGACCCAGACTTTCAGCCCGGTCTGATGGGCATACTCGATCGCGGGCCGGCTCACCTGACTGTTCCAGCCGACGACCTGGGCGCCGGCGGCCTTTGCCTCGTCGATCCAGCCGCGATCCAGTTCCTTTTGCTCGGCGGCGAGCTTCTTGCCGGCGCGCGTCGAGGCGGGACCGAGGGCGCCAAGCGTCTGGGCGGGTTCGAGCCGGTGGAGTTCCTTGAGGAAGGTCCAATCGAAGGCTTGGACGATCACTTCGTTGATCAGTCCCTTCTTCCGCAGCAATGCCGCGCAGGTCTCAGCGTCGCCTTCTTTGCGTTCGACCAGGGTGCAGCTTCCGTCCTGGATCATATCCAGCGCCTGCTCCAGGGAAGGGAGTCTGGCTCCGGCGAAGCCGGGGGAGAACCATCGACCCGCATCCAGCGTGGAAAGTTCCGCGAACGAGCGGGCCGTTGCGTCAAGCTGGGTGCCGCCCCAGCGATTGGTGGCGTCGGTCGTGCGGTCGAGCGTGTGGTCATGGATGACGAAAGGAACGCCGTCCTTGCTGTGGTAGTAGTCGAGCTCGACGAGATCTGCGCCGGCGGTCTTGGCGAGGGCGAAAGACGGCAGCGTGTTTTCGGGCGCGATCATTTTGAAGCCGCGATGTCCGATGACGAGAGGCCGTTCCAGCGCCATCAGGCGAAGCGCTTTCGGACCGGAGTCGGCCGCATGGAGGTCGGAGATCATGGCCAGGGCGAGCAAGGCGCAGAGGAGGGTTTTCCGGTAGTTGCTTTTCATCTCGGTGAGCAGACGACGGAAGCTGCCGTGCCTTCACCGCGATGGGCAACAGTCCGTGCGTGTCGGTTCGATGTCACGGATGTCCCGGTGGATCCAGCGGGTCATCGGCGGCGTCCGGGTTTGTCACGGACTTGGCGGCCATTGTCACCGGAACGTCGGTGGGCCGCCGCGGCCACGCTACCTAGTATAAGGCCTCAAATTCGCCCCCGTGCGCATCGGATCGACCCGACGGCGCCCTCCAACCCCTCGGGTTATGCTCCGCAGGCTTCTCCGGCGGGTCGTGGGATTTGAGCGAGACGATCAGGCATGAAGAATTCGAGACCATGAACAACACCAGAAACAGGAACAGCAGACAAAACCCACGCCGGGCCGGCCAACTTGTCCGGAGATCCCTCATCGCGGCCTTGATGGCGGCGGCCGTCGGCGGGATGGACGCGGGCCAGATCCACCACGACATCATCGCGGCGAACATCAAAGTCGTGCAGAACGCCGTCGACAACAACGCGGCGGCCGTCACGGACACGATGCCCCTCCGGATCGGAGATTTCCGGATCCGCGACACGGCCAACCGCGGCGATATCGACGTGCAGATCGGCGACGACGTGTCCGACGACTATTTGAACGGGTTGCTGATCACCAGCGTGGCCGAGAACGGCCGGGACAACGGCGAAGGCACGGGCACCCTGTATGCCACGAGCAGCGCCCATTTCACCGCGAGCGCGACGCCCCCGGTGTATTGGATTCCCACGGGCGACACCACGTCGGGCCGGGCGGAGATCAACGTGAACGTGGGCGCCGCGTGGTTCCCGTATTCCTCGTGGATCGCGGGGACGTTCAACAACTCCGGCGGAGCCAACGGCGGGCCCAACGACAACATCGTGGCGTCGCCCGGAATCGAGATCGGCAAGCACTTCATCGATCTCGGCGCGGGACGTTCCACGGTGGATCTGACCTCGCTCGGGATCGATTCCAGAACGAACGGCATCCTGTTGACCCTCCACGCGAAGAACGAAGGCAACTTCTCCCTCTCGCACGTCAACGACGACGGAACCTGGTCGCTCTTCGTCAAGGACAACAACGCCAATGGAAGCAGCTACGAGCAGGATCCTGTTGAATTCCTCTACATTCCGAAGACGAACACCACGGTCGTCGCGGGACGTTTCCGTGGCGACGGCACGATCCTGATGCACACGGGAGACGTCCCGGCGTTCAACATTCGGAACACGGACACGGGCCGCTGGCAGCTCACGATCCCGGGTTACAGTTCGACGAACGGCGTCCTCATCGTCACTGCTGAAGGTGGCGAGACGGAAAACTTGGACAACTTCGTCACCTATCAACCCAGCGGCGACGGCTGGGAGATCCAGTCGCGCGACCTCCCCAACTCGACCCTGGAGACCCCCGGCGGCGGGCGGGAACCGGTCGCTTCGTTCGTCTTCGTTCCCGCGCCGAGCCCCGGAGTTACCGTCAAATCATCGCAGACGGCCCAAACGACGGAAGGCGCCGGAACATTCGGTTTCACCGTCGAACTCGACACCCAGCCGACCAACGACGTGGTGCTCACCCTCTCTTCGTCCGACGTCACCGAAGGGGTGCTTTCGACCGGGACGCTCACCTTCACGCCGGACGACTGGAACATCCCCCGGAGCGTGACCGTAACGGGCCAGGACGATTCCGAGATCGACGGCGCCGTCGTCTACGCCGTCACCTTTGCCGCCGCGAGCGGGGATGCCACCTATGACCATCTCGTCATCGCCGGTCTTTCGCTCGTCAATCTGGACAATGAAAGCGGCGTCACCGTCAGCCCCACGCTGGACCGCACCACGACCGAAGCCGGTGGGACCGACACCTTCATGGTGCGCTTGAACACCCAGCCAACGGGCGACGTGACTGTTCCCATCGCTTCGGGCACCCCGGGCGAAGTCTCCGCTGCACCTTCAGAGCTGGTCTTCACTTCCGTTAACTGGAACCGGTTCCAGACGGTCACGGTCACCGGGGTGGACGACGCGTTCGACGATGGCGACCAGCCCTTCAGCGTGAAGGTCGGACCCTCCGCCAGCACCGACGCCGCCTACACCGGATTGAGCGGACTGGATGCGACCGGCATCAACGCCGATGACGACACCGCCGGGGTGGATCTCCAGCCCATCACCGTCGTTTCCGTCCTTGAAGGCGGAGCAGGCAGCTTCTCCGTCGTCCTCAAGAGCGCTCCGGCCGCGAAGGTGGTCGTCGTTTCCGAGTCGACCCTGCCGGACAAATGCACGGTCTCGCCGGCCACGATCATGTTCACCTCCTCGAACTGGAACGTGCCCCAGACCGTCACCATCCGCGGGGTCGACAATCGGGTGGCCGACGGCGACCAGACCTGCTCGATCACCACGACGGTGATCTCGACCGACACGGTCTATGCGGCCATTGATCCAGTGGACGTTCCGGTCGTGGTCGTGGACAACGAGCCCGCGTTTTTCCTTCCGACCGGAAGCGTGGTTTACAGCGTTGGAAGCACCGGGATAGGCATCGACGGCCGCGCGGCGCTCACCGACGCCGACAGCACCTCGTATGACGGCGGTTCGCTCACGATCACCCTGACGACCAACGGGTCGGCCAGCGATCGTCTGGAAGTGCGCAACACCGGCACCGGCGCCGGCCAGATCGGCGTATCCGGTTCCGATGTCACCTATGCCGGGGCCACGGTGGGCGCGTTCTCCGGCGGATCCGGAAACGATCCTTTGGTGGTCTCGTTCAACGGGGCCTCTTCACCGGAGGCCGCCCAGGCGCTGGTCCGAGCGGTCGTCTTCCGGGTCGAAGGCAACAATCCTTCCATCGCTCCGCGTTCGCTTTCCGTCGTTCTGCTGGACGGTGTGGGCGGATCGGCCTCCGGCGCCGCATCGGTCCGGATCGTCTACTACCGGTTGGCTGAATTCCAGGAAGGTGTGGACGGCGGCCACGGCACCTATCTCGGCGAAGCGGATACCGCGATTTCCGAGGCGGCTCCCGACACGGCCCTCCCTCAAGGCACGCCGAACGACGGACTCTTGCTCGACTGGCCGGACAGCGGCCAGCCGAACTCCAGCCAGGTGCTGATGCGGTTCGACCACATCTTCGGCACCGGTCCCGGGCAGATTCCGGCCGGCGCGACGATCGTTTCAGCCGAGCTTTTGCTCGGGATCAAGAACTCCGGGGACGGGGGCACGTTCCATCGGATGCGGGTCGAATGGGATGCGACCAACGCGACTTGGAACAGTGTCGGCGGCGGCTTTTATCGGGATGAAGTCAACGTCCGTTACGGCTACGACTCCCAGCTGGGACTGGTGGACGGAACGGGTTCCACGGGCACTGGAACGGTCTCCGTGGGTGTGACTCCCGACGTGCAGGCTTGGGCCCATGGCGAGGCCAACTTCGGTTGGCTGATGACGGGCTGGGACTTCAACACCGATGGAACCGGGATTCTTCCAGGCGAAACCGAAGTGTCCACGGACCGTCCGAAACTGAGAATCGTGTGGCTTCCCGCCGGAGCCTTGGCCGCTTCCTACCGGCAGGATGTGGACGGTTTCACCGGCGTCCATGACACCCGGCTTCTACAGACCTCGCCGGATGACGACCTGTCCGCCGTCGAAGTTCTCTGGTCCGATGCGCACGACGCGGCGGGAACGAACGAGAGCCAGTTCCTGATCCGTTTCGACAACATCGTCGGCCCGGGCGCTGGGCAGGTTCCTTCCGGAGCCCGCGTCGTCGCGGCCTGGTTGGACCTCGCCAGCGTGGCCGGAAATGCGATGGGAGACGGCGGCCAGTTCTTCACCATGAAACAGGATTGGACCGACACCACGGCCACCTGGAGTTCGACCGGGGGCGGCCTGCAGCCCGACGGCACCGAGGCGTCCACCGTGGCCAACACCGGGGCTGGCAACGCGTCGCGGAATCCGAACGTCCAAGGAAGCTTCAACTCGTTCGATGTCACCGGCGATCTGCAGGCTTGGGTGTCGGGCAGCCAGGCCAACTACGGCTGGGCGGTTGTGCCGTGGGCCGGCGGCACCGATGGCTGGGGGGTGGGCTCTTCGGAAGCGGTCGAGGAACGGGAACGCCCCCGCCTGCGCGTCTATTACACGATGGACGCGGCGCCCGAGACGGAGATCTCGCTCACGTCGATTGCCCGCAATGGTGCGAGCTACGAGATCCAGATCACTGCCGGGGCATCGAAGACCTTGTCGGTCGAGCGCGCACCCGCCGTCACGGGTCCTTGGACATCGGCGGGGAGCCTCTCGACAGACGCGAGCGGCAAGGCCATCTATACCGATTCAACTCCCTTGCCAGAGGCCGGATTCTATCGGGTCGTGAAGCCCTGATCGGGACGGGCGACTCCTGAAACGCGACAGGCGCGGACTTTCGTCCGCGCCTGTTTTCTTTTGGTGCGGGTGGGTTGAAGGATGGGGGACGCTCGAGAATCCAGGAACGACGCTTGAGGCCGGGGGCACCTCCCGAGCTGGACAGTCGATCGTGAGGCTCTGCCTACGGGCGCGGCCGACGTTCGCAAGCCGGAGCGAACGCAAGGACAGGCAATCACCTTCTCCTCGGGACTCGCTCTCCCCGTTTAACGGAAGACCCGAGCGTGGAGAAGCAGGGACGAGCGGCGAACTGGGCGTCGGAACAATTGGAGCCAATGGAAATGGCGCGCGGAAACATCCTGTTGCCGCGCGCCAAACGAGGATCGCCTGCGAATGCTGTTGGCGGAGCCGTCGGTGGCCAGGGGTCCCTTCCAACGGTTCGAGCTTACCCCGAACAGGGCCGAAGGCCTTTCCTAGTGCTTCGGAGCGATGCGATTCGAATCCTGAGACCGGTTCCAGACGTCGATGAAGCGGTGCGTGCCGACAAACTCTGCGTGGCCATCACCGAAGTTCATGTTGAAGCCGTCCCCACCGTGGGGGTCCTTCTTGTCGGGCCAGTTTTGGGTCAACGTTCCGCCGGCCCCATACGCGCTGGTGTCGTCCCCGTCCATCATGAGGATGGTTCCCGACGGGCCCGGTTTTGAGCCGATCTCCCGGGTGTTTTTGGACTCCACGTAGCTGTTCATCGTTTGTTCGGTCTTCTCGATGCGCCTCCCATCGTAGACCCCGAACACTTCGTAGCTGTGGCCCCGGCCGTCCTTCGACGACGAGTTGTCGGTCAGGTCCTGCAGAACCTTTTCGCCGGTCGTCTTGCCGTTGGAGTCCCGCTTGGCGACGTAGGCATTGGGGCGCACGTAGTGTTCGGTGCTCGGGCAGATGTAGCTCCGGACGGGGCTGACGTAGTTCGGATGGAGGAAGCTCAGATCGTCGTCGGTGTTGGCCCGCATCTGACCCGGCGCGATGTTGGCGACATCGGATGGAACCCAAGTATAGGCCAGGATGCGTCCGTCAAAATCCTGGCCATACATCACGCAGCCAAGGCCGAGCTGCTTCAGGTTGTTCATGCAACCGATGCGTTTCGCGCGCTCCTTGGCCTTGGACAAGGCCGGCAGCAACATGCTGGCGAGGATGGCGATGATGGCGATTACGACCAGCAGTTCGATCAAAGTGAAGGCCGCCCGCCGAGCGCGTGGCAGCCCCGTGGGTCGATGGGTGTTGGATACAATGTTTGGGGTCAACATGGATGATGAACCTGTTAAGATAAGGCGCTCCGGGCAACGACCGCAGGGAAACAGAACTGTGACAATTGTGGGCGCCCGGAGACATGAGACACCGGCGGGCTTTCTGAGGGGGAAGTAGTCTCTTTTCGTCCGGTCACGACGAAGCGCGGCCCCCGAAGCCGACCTTCGCTGCACCGGGATTTCAAGACTCCGTTCCACTCCGAACTCTGGGAAGAGGCGATGTCGCGGGGAGGCGCTGCTCGTTCCCTGCGTCCTGGCGGAAAGCGGCGACCACGGGCGCGCAGATCCGGGAAAGGAATGCAGGAGGAGAAATCGGACTAGGTCCCGCTCCGCCGAAACACGGTTGCGGACGGCCTAATACTGCTTGCGCAGGTTCGAGGGGAGGATGTTCAGCTCCGCGCGGTATTTGGCGACGGTGCGGCGGGCGAGGACGATGCCCTTGGCCCTGACCATTTTCACGACTTCCTGGTCGGAGAGGGGCTTGTTCGAATTCTCGTTCTTGAAGAGAGCCGAGATCATGTCCTTCACCGAAGTGTTGGAGACGCCTTCGCCGTCCGAAGTCTGCAATCCGGAGGTGAAGAAATACTTCATCTCGATGATCCCGGTCGGCGTCTGCATGAACTTGCCGGAGACCGCCCGGCTGACGGTCGTCTCGTGGACGCCCACGACTTCGGCCACTTGGACCATGGTCAAAGGCTTGAGATGGGAGACGCCCTTTTCGAAGTAGTCGCGCTGCCGCTTCAGGATCTCGCGGGCGATGTTCAGGATCGTCTGCTGGCGCTGGTGGAGGCTCTTGATGAGGAATTTGCCGGCGCGGATCTTGTCCCGGATGTAGTCGCGGACCTCCGCGTTGGACCCGGAATTGGCCATCAGGTCCTTGTAGGTGTTGCTGATGCGCAGATGCGGCACGTGGTCGTCGTTGGTGCTGACGTTCCATTCACCGTTCAGCTTGGTCACGAAGACCTCGGGGACCACGTAGCGGATGTCCTCCTGGAGGAACTGCCGGCCGGGACGGGGATCCAGCTTGGCGATCTCCTCCATGGCGTCCTGCACTTCGTCGATCTCCACGCCGCAGCCCCGGGCGATCTCAGGCAAACGCCGACGGGTCAACGCGTCCATGTGGTCCTGGACGATCTGGTATTCGAGGGTGTTTTTCTTGCCGAGAGCGTCCAACTGGATGAGGAGGCACTCTTGGAGATCGCGTGCGCCGACACCGGCTGGGTGAAAGGTTTGGACGACCCGGAGGACTTCCTCGAGTTTTGCCGCCGGAAGACCGGTCATCGCGGAAAGCTCTCCCGGACCGGACTTGAGGTATCCGCGTTCGTCGATGTTGCCGATGAGCAGCTCGGCGACGGAATAGTCGTCCTGGGTCAGATCGGACTGGCGGACCTGTTCGAGAAGACTCTCCTGGAGAGATTCGCTGGTGGTCAGCGAGTCGAACATGAACTGCCGCTTCTCCTCCGCGTCGTCTGACTGACGGAGCGGGGCGTTGCTGGCGGAGGAGACGTCGCGCCATTCCTGGTCGATCTGGACGAGCTTCTCGAACTCGGCCTGAAAGTCGTCCACCGGTTCGTTGGTCTCTTTTTCGGTGGCGGGATCGAACTGGGTGTCGGCCGGCGGCTCCGTGGGATCGGCGGCTTCGGCGGCGCTTTGGCTCTCCTCCGAGACCTTGCCCTCCATCTCGTCGCCTTCGGTGACGGCGACTTCCTCCAAAAGCGGATTCTGGGCCAGTTCCTGTTCTACGAGGTTGCGCAGTTCCAGCGTCGGTGCCTGCAGCAGCGCCAGCGACTGCTGGAGCTGCGGAGCCAGCACTTGGGAAAGTGCCATCCGCTGTGATAAATGCATGCCCTGCGCCATCGTGGTTGGGAGTCTAGGTCGGGGTCGACCCGGCTCAAGGATTAAGTCGGCATCGTCCTTGCTGTCTTAAGAGATTGGCCTCCTTTTTTGGGGAATGTTCTTCACACCCGGACGACGCTCCCTACCGTTCGCCGGGTGCCAGTCCAGTTCACCATTCTCGGCAGCGGTTCCAGTGGCAACTGCGCCTATCTCGAAGCGGGGGAGACGCGCCTCCTGATCGATGCCGGCTTCAGCGGTCGGCAAATCCGGGAGCGGTTGGCGGGCATCGGGCGTTCCCCGGAGAGCCTCACCGGAATCATCGTCACCCACGAACATTCCGACCATGTCCGTGGCCTCGCTGTCTTGGCCGGGAAGCTGGGCCTGCCGGTCTATTGCAACCGCCTGACCCGGGAAGCCATCGAATCAACGGTCGAAGCGAAGCTCAACTTCCGCATCTTCGGCACGGGTGCCAGCTTTGAGCTGGGGGAGATCGGCGTCGATACCTTCTCGGTGCCGCACGACGCCCACGATCCCGTCGGATTCCTCCTGCACACGAGCGCCGGTCGGATCGGCTTCCTCACCGATCTGGGCCACGCCACCAAGCTGATCTTGGAGCGGGTGCGAACGGCCAACGTTCTTTTGTTGGAGGCGAACCACGACCATCAACTTCTGACCGAGGACACCAAACGCCCATGGAGCGTGAAGCAGCGCATCCTGAGCCGTCACGGGCATCTCTCCAACGAAGCGGCTGCCAAGGTGGCGGTCGATGTGATGAATCCGGAGCTGAAACACCTCTTCCTCGGGCATCTCAGCGGCGACTGCAACCGGCCGGAACTCGCGCTCGGCTGCGTGCAGACCCAGATGGACGCCATCGGCGCAAACCACGTCCGGGTGCGGGTCACGTGCCAGGCCGAGGCGGCGCCGACCTTGGTCTTGGCGGGGGCCGATCCACTGGTAGCCCCTGCGGAAACTGCGGGTTGAAACCGAAGACAACCTTGCCGAACTGGCAGACTTCTCCCACCTGATCTTCCCATGAAGGACTTCATCCGCGCGGTCTCGGTTCCGTTCACCGGCGGAGTGGTCGGAGGACTGGCCAACGCGGCGGCCTTGTGGGCCGTCGTGACTCTGGCGATTCGATGGAAGGGCTACGGCTTCGTGCCGGACTTTCCACCGAACTGGGTCCACGCGCGGATCTTGTGGGGCGGTATCTGGGGGTTGTTGTTTCTGATGCCGGGCGGTCGGAAGCGACCGGTTCTGCGCGGTCTGGTGATCAGCGTGGCGCCCAGTGTCTGCCAACTCCTCGCGGTCTACCCTCTGCAAATCCCGCCGGGATTGTTCGGCATGGTCCTGAACAAGTTCACGCCGGTCGGCGTGGTCTGCTTCAATCTCGTGTGGGGAATCGTGGCGTCTGTCTGGTGCCAAAAGGGCGGCCGGTGACGAATCGGCCAGACGTCACTTCTTTCGTTCAGCCGACCAGGGCGACTGCATTTCCTGGCCGTCCACCGTCGTACTGGCCGAACCGATGATCTTGCCGTCCATTAGCGATCCGGACATCTGGTAGACCATCGTGCCGCCGTTGGGACGGTCCCGACGCACGGTCCATTTGAAGGCACTGCCATCGAGGACTCCGTCTTTGAACTCCAGCCACGTGTTCTCGCCGCGGGCGAATTTGCCGGTGATCTTCCCGCCCTTTTGTTCCAGCACCATAAGGCCCACGACCGGATTTCCATCCGGACCGGCGGTGGTCCAATTCCATTGGCCCGTCAGGTCCACTTCGGTCACGGCCGGAACCCGTTGGTCGCCCAGCAGCTTGGAAAGGGTGTCTTCCATTGCTTCGCTCCAGAGGAGGTAGCCCTTAGCCACGGGATGGAGGTAGTCGGGCATGATGCTCTTCGAGATCGAGCCGTCGGCGGAAAGAAACTCGGCGCCGAAGTCGAGCCAGAGAACGTGGTCGCCATCGGCCAGCTTGCTGATGGCTTGGTTGGCCTGGGCCACTTGGCCGCGCTGGTAGCTGAAGGTCTGGCCGCGCGGGAAAATCCCGACCAGAAGGATCGTCGTGTCGGGCAGTTTGGACCTCAGCGCTGCCACCACCTTCGTCACGCCCGCGACGATGTCCCCGGTGTTGTTGCGCTCTTCACCCGAGTTGTTGGTGCCGATCATGAGGATGGCGACCTTGGGCTTGAGTCCGTCGAGATTGCCGTGGTCGAAGCGCCAGAGCAGATGCTGGGTCCGGTCGCCGCCGATGCCGATGTTCAGGGCTTTGCGTCCGCCGTAGTAGTGGTCCCAGACCGTCTTCCCAGCGCCTTCCCATCCTTGGGTGATGGAGTCGCCGACGAAGAGCACATCGCAGACGCCGTTCGCCGCTTTGACCCGTTCGGTGAGCATCTTGAAACGCTCGGCCGGCCCGCCCATCCGTTCGGCGGGTTCGGTGGACGACTCCACCGCATGGAGCGAGGTCAGCCCGAGCGTCGCCGCCACCAGCGCAGAGAGGAGGAACCGGGGCAGGGGAATGGGGTTCATGGAACGGATTGAAGCCCAATAGTTCGTGGGGGCAAGTCCGGGATTGAAACAGGCCCGCTCAGCGCTCGATCCAGAATGGGAACCGGTTCGTCGCGGCTTCGGCGGGACTGTTGATCGCGAGGCAAAACGTGGCCAACAGAGAGGTTGAAATTCGGGGCAAGGAAAGAATCGCAGACCTGAATCGCCGTCGCCGGCCAGAGCCCAAACAGCCATCGGGCGAGGAAGCCGTTTCGTGCGTATTGTGTCGCGGCGCGAAGTCTCGGTAGGCTCCGCGCCGATGAACATCTTTGTCACGGGCGGCGCGGGCTACATCGGCTCCGTTTTCGTCGAGGAAGCCCTCAATGCGGGGCATACGGTCACGGTCTACGACAACTTGACGGAAGGCCATCGGGCGGCGGTCGACTCTCGGGCGGCCTTCGTCCTGGGCGACTTCAACGAGCGCCAGCACATCTTCGGCGCGATCAAGGCGGCGCGACCCGCGGCCGTCGTCCATTTCGCGGCCAACGCCCTCGTCGGCGAGTCGATGACCAATCCTTCGAAATACTTTCGCAACAATGTCGCCGGCGGCCTGAACTTGATCGACGCCGCCCGTGAGAACGCCGTGAAGAAGTTCGTCTTCAGCTCCACCTGCGCCACCTACGGCACCCCGGACCGCGATCCGATCGACGAGTCCACGACCCAGAGCCCGGTCAATCCCTACGGCGAGTCCAAGCTCATGTTCGAGCAGATCCTCAAGTGGTATCATCGGATCCACGGACTGGAGTTCGTCGCCTTCCGCTACTTCAACGCCGCCGGAGCCAGCGAAGTCTTCGGCGAGGCCCACCGCATCGAGACCCACTTGATTCCGAACGTGCTCAAGGTCGCCCTCGGCCAGGCCACGGAATGCCAGATCTTCGGCACCGACTACCCGACGCCCGATGGCACCTGCGTCCGCGACTACATCCACATCGTCGATCTCGCCCAGGCCCATCTGCTGGCGTTGCAGCCCGGCAAGACCGGCTTCTTCAACCTCGGCAATGGCGACGGTTACAGCGTCCGGGAAGTCATCCAGATGTGCGAAAAGATCAGCGGCAAGCCGATCAAAGCAGTGGAGAAAGACCGCCGCCCCGGCGATCCGCCGCGCCTCGTCGCCGCCGCCCACAAGGCGATCCACGAACTGGGCTGGAAGCCGAAGTATCCCACGCTGGAGGCCATCGTCCGCACCGCTTGGAACTGGCATGTGAAGCATCCGGATGGATATGGGGAGTGATCAGCCATTGTGATCAGCGACGAGCCATTCGCTAAAATACCCCGTAGTCGTTCTGAAGAACCCAAATAAGATCGCGCAGTGCCGTCGACAGAATGGTTGCCTTTGCCTTGAGGGGCAGGTCCACCGCTGGACGCTTTTACAGTCAGGATTTCAGGGTGTTTCGGCGCTTCCCCGCTGGTCCAGGCCGGACGATGGGGCTGGTTGTCCTTTTTCCAGCGTTTGGCCACGGAATCTTCGCGGGCATCGGTGGCCGAAGAGGGGTAGGAAAGCAGGAGCGCATGAGGGAGGAGAACGAGCCAGGAAGAGCGTTCCGCGCGTCGTGTTGAGCGGGGTCGCCGGGAGGTTGTTTTCTTGGGAAAACCCCGCGAACGCCCGTATA
>JBBQXJ010000082.1:0-20922 GCA_038209745.1 Verrucomicrobiota bacterium | reverse complement strand
GTCGCCTACCTGATGCACCCCACCCAAGTGCCCCCAAAATAGCGCAGCCGGTAGGACGACGGCACCCGCCGAGCTGCCTGAATTCGAAAACCGATCCAGCCAGCCGCCCTCGTAGCTCCAGTCGCTCAATCAGTCGCCAGTGCAGCGGACTCGTCGGCAGAAAGCCCCCCGGGCGGCTCGGCGGGAGCCGTCGACCTACCGCCTACCTTCCAAGTTTCCACCACCTCCCCGCAACGAGGCCGCTCTCCGACAAGTTGACGCCCTCCGCCCGCCGCCTTAGACCCGTTCCGCATTCATGAAAGCCATCCAGCTCGAAAAGCCCCTTTCCTTCCGCCTCGTCGACATCGCCGAACCCGCCGCGCCGGGCCCCGGTGAAGCCCTCGTCCGCGTCCACCAGGTCGGCATCTGCGGCACGGATCTCGGCGGCTACCTTGGCAAGATGCCGTTCTTCAGCTACCCGCGCATTCCCGGCCATGAACTCGGTGTGGAAGTCCTCTCAGTCGGCGCGGGCGTCACGAATATCCAGCCCGGCGACCGCTGCTCCGTCGAGCCCTACATCAACTGCGGGCAGTGCCATTCCTGCCGCCGCGGCTTCACCAATTGCTGCGAACAGCACAAAACCCTCGGGGTGATGATGGATGGCGGCCTGACCCGCGAGATCCTCCTGCCCGCCCGAAAACTCCACGTCTCCGCCACGCTCGACTTCGAACAGCTCGCCCTCGTCGAGACGCTGGCCATCGGCTGCCACGCCGTGGACCGCGGCGCGCCCAAGCCCGGCGAAAACGTCCTCGTCATCGGCGCCGGTCCCATCGGCCTCTCCGTCATCGAATTCGCCCGCCTCAGCGGCGCCAAAACCATCGTCATGGACATGGTGGAAAGCCGCCTCCGGTTCGTCCGCGATAAGCTCCACGTCGCCGACACCATCCTGACGACGGGCGACGGTGAAGAACTGAAACGCCTGACCGAACTCACGAACGGCCAACTGGCCGACGTGGTCATCGACGCCACCGGCTCGAACAAGTCCATGGCCCACGCCCTGAACTACTGCGCCTTCGCCGGGCGACTCGTCTACGTCGGTATCACCCAGCAGGAAGTCTCCTTCCTGCACGCCCCCGTGATGCACCGCCGGGAGCTGACCATCCTTGCCAGCCGCAACGCCCTCGCCGGCGATTTTACCCGCATCCTCCGGCTGATCGAGGACGGCCAGATCGACACCGATCCCTGGATCACCCACCGCACCGACTTCGACGGATTGATCGCCGCCTTCCCCAGCTTCGTGAAGCCGGAGACCGGCGTGATCAAAGCGATGGTGAAGGTTTGAGCCAGTTTCGGAGGCCATCGCCTTTCCGGTCAGAGCTCAGGGAAACCAACAAAAACTCCGTCCTCGTCGACTGCTCCGATAAACTCCTCGAACCCCTTGTTCCCGATCGAGAGGTTGTTGTCGACCGCGGCGACTTGGGACGCGATTGCCCTAAAGCTCCGTCCCGGTTCGTCCACGAGATCCACCACCAAAAACGGATGGTCCCGGAGGGACAAGGTCAGGTCGTCGGCGACCACGATGAAGCCGTGCGGACAGTCCTCGGGGATCGCTTTCAACAACTCGGCCACCGCTTTTTCGGAGAACTCGGGGTCGTCGACCAGCTCCATGTTGAAGACGAACTGATCAGCGGGCTCCTGCACCAGAGCGAAAGTTTCGTCCCAAGCTCCTGAATCCGAAAAGTCAGTCCGAATGAGCAATGCGTTGTCGGACGTCGGCAGAGGTTTCATACAAGAATTGAGATTCGGCTATTTGCTTTCCACTGTTCTCAAGCCCGTCAATTGCCAATCTGAACTCCGTCCTCAAGCACCCAACCATGCGCCTCGACTCCCACCAACACTTCTGGCGGCACGATGCCGTGCAGTATCCTTGGATTCCCGCCGGCTCGCCGCTGCACCGCGATTGGTTGCCGGCGGATCTGGCCAAACTCCAGCAACCGCTCGGCTTCGACGGCTCCATCGCCGTGCAGGCGCGGCAGTCGTTGGCGGAATCGGACTGGCTCCTCGGCTTGGCCGATGCGGATGACCGGGTGAAAGGCGTCGTCGGCTGGGTGGATCTGCGGAGCGAACGGGTCGCGGAAGATCTCGAACGGCTGGCGCGGCATCCGAAGTTCGTCGGCGTCCGCCACGTGGTGCAGGACGAGCCGGACGACCAATTTCTCGTTCGCCCGGAGTTCGTCCGGGGCATCGGTCAGCTCCGGAAGTTCGGCCTGACCTACGACCTGCTGATCTTCCCCGGGCAACTGCCCGCCGCCATCGAGCTCGTCCGGCGTTTCCCCGAGCAACCCTTCGTCCTCGACCACCTCGCCAAACCCGCGATCAAGGACGGCCTGCTGGAACCCTGGGCCTCGAACCTCCGCGAACTGGCCAAGTCGTCCAACTGCTTCTGCAAAGTCTCCGGCATGGTGACCGAGGCCGATCATCGCGGGTGGAAGGCTGACGACTTCCGGCCCTATCTGGACGTCGTCTTCGAAGCGTTCGGCGAAGACCGGCTGATGTTTGGCTCGGACTGGCCAGTGTGCCTTTTCGCCGCAAGCTACGGGCAGGCCTACGAATTGGCCGCCGACTACGTGGCGGGTTTCTCGGCGGACGCGCAGGCCAAGTTCTTCGGTGGGAATTGCGCGAAGTTCTACGGAATCACGAGCTGAAGAATCCGGCGACGAAGGCTGATCGAGACAGGCCGACGGCTCCCGCCAAGCCGCCTTAGGTCGGGCTCATATCCGGAATGAATCACTGGCGACTCCGGAACTCCCAGCAGTCTCCAGAGCGGCTGTCCCGTCGTCGTCGGACCCCGCGGCGGATTGGTGGGAGCAATGCCCTACGGCACGCTACCTTCCCGCAATCCTCTCCTCAAACCGCCGCGTTCGGCGAGTCGGCCATGCGGGACGGGATGGTTGCCGCGGCCCGCTTCAGCATCCCAAAGCAGCCCAATCCGGTGACCAGCGAAACGGCGCCGCAGACGATGTAGGGCCATGACGGATGGAGGTCGAAAAACGTCCCCGCGAAGATCGGTCCGGCGATGCGCGCCAAGCTGCCGGCGCTCTGCGCGGCGCCGATGGTGGCGCCCTGTTCGTCCGAGGAGGCGAGGTTCGACAGCATGCCGAAGACGGGCGGCCGGGTCAGGCTGGAGCCGACCGCCAGCACCGCGAGCACGAGGAGGAGCAGCGGCCAGTTCGTGACGAAGGGCATCGGGATGAGGCTGATTCCGACGAAGACAAGACTCACGGCGATCAAGGCCGGCTCGCCCATTCGTTTGACGATCTTGCCCAACGGCCCGCCCTGCACGAGGGCGCCGACGATGCCGCAGAAGGCGTAAAGGTAGACCACCTTGGCGTCGAACTGGTGGATGCCGCCTTTCAAACTCTCGTAGGTGAGATTGAAGTTCTTGCTGACCAGCAGTCCCAGCGTCGTCTCGAAGCAGGTGAAGCTGAACGTCGCGAGAAAGAAGACTCCGACCAGGGTGGAGATGCCCGGCTGCTTCATCGTGTACAAAAACTGCTGTAGCCGAGGCCGGTTCTCGACGGGGCGCGACCCGGGCTTGCGGCTTTCGGGGAGTCGAAAGAACGCGAAGCAGAAGTTGAAAGCACAGAGTCCGGCCGCGACCCAGCCGGGCGCCGAAAGGCTGCCGGTCTTCAAGGCCAACCCGCCCAGCACCGGCCCGAAGATGAAGCCCAGTCCGAAAGCCATTCCGATCAGGCCCATCCGCTTCGACCGTTCCGCCGGCGGTGTGATGTCGGCGATGTAGGCCTGGGCCACGGTGATGTTCGCGCCGCAGATGCCGGCGGCGATCCGCGCGGCAAAAAGCAGGATCAAGGCGGCCGTTCCGGTCTGGCCGGAGCCGACGGCGAAGACGACATAGGACAACGCCGCGCCCGCCGTGCTCAGCAGAAGAATCGGGCGGCGCCCCACCCGGTCGGAGAGCCGGCCCCAGATCGGCGCGAAGATGAACTGCATGGCCGAATACGTGGCCATGAGGCAGCCGATGACGAATCCGCTGGCCTCAAGGCTCTTGGCGAAGATCGGCAGCAGCGGCAGGACGATTCCGAATCCGACCAGGTCGATGAAGACGGTCAGAAAGATGATGAACAAAGACGGCTTTCTCATGAACGCGGCGCGCAGAGTGCCGCCACAGCCAATTGAGACGCCAGAGGGAAATCCGTGTTCAAACGTCCAATCGGCGCCGCCGGCGAGCGGACCGGGCCGAGCTCGAATGCCCCGTCGTGCGGCGAAAAGGGCCTTGTCGAAAGCTGACACCGGCTCGATCCGCTCCGACTTTGACTTCGGGCCTGGCGGGAAGGCGGACCACGAAAGTGGTGCCCTTTCCGACTTCGCTGGAGCAGCTGAGCCGGAACGAGGCAGTGGAAATGAACGGGGATCGCAGCCGCCCCGGCCCCGGCTGCCGTCCGGAGCGGTCCACTGCGCGCGGGGCGGGCCCGCTCCTCCAAGTGACGCTGTCGGACTGCGCCTCGGAGTGTCTCGGCACCAGGCGCAGGGCATGCCGCTGGGTCAAGTCCCCGGATCGGCGGATCGCTCCGGCGACCAGCACGCTGACGGCGGCGGGAGCGTCCAACAGCCGCTCCTCATGCTTCGCCACCGAAGCGACCTTGCGATCCATCAAGTCTTCCCTATCGAGCCCGGCCCGCGCCTTGACCGGTTCCTCCATGGTCACGCCCCCTTCGCCCATCCGACAACGACGGACCCGACAGGACGATTCGCCCGAACCGGTCCGATCATCCGAGAGTGTGTTTCATAGCGTCACCGTTCCGGCTGGCCAGCCGCTCGGCGACCCGCAGCAACCCGGAGAAAGCCGGAGGTTTGCTCGGCCTGCCAAAACGCGATTTGAAGAGCCGGCCCGACTTCCACGACTCCCGGCTTGCCACCGGTCGCGGCCCCACTTACCAACAGGTCGTGCCGTTCCCAGCGCCTGAACCGTCCAAGGAGACACCCTGCGGATGAACTTCCTCGCGCCAGCCGCGTTCTGGTTCCTCGCCACCATCCCGGTGGTGGTCGTGTTCTATCTCCTGAAACGGCGACGCAAGGTCCACATCGTCCCCAGCACCCTGCTGTGGCAGCGCTTCCTCGCCGAATCCCAGGCCAACGCGCCCTTCCAGCGACTCCGCCACAATTGGCTGCTCCTCCTCCAGATCCTCCTCCTGCTCCTCGCCATCTTCGCGCTGTCCCGTCCGTTCTTCGCCGGAGAAACGAAGACCGGCCTGCTCCACATCATCATCCTCGATGCCTCGGCCTCCATGCAGTCGACGGACGAGGCGCCGAACCGCTTCGAGAAGGCCCGCCAGGAGGCGCTCGCGCTGGTGGACACGCTCCGCGACTCGGAGTCGATGGTCGTCCTCGTCTCCGGCGCCGTCACCGACGTGCGCCAGTCCGCCACCGGCAACAAGGCCGCCCTCCGTCGTGCGATCGAAGCGGCCAAACCGGTCGATTCGCCCACCCGCCTCCGCGACGCCCTCAAGCTCGCCCAGACCCTGACCCTCGCCGGTGTCGAACAGAAGGAAGGCGGGGCTTCGACCAACGCCCCGTCGGCCAACTCGGTGATCCATCTCTTCACCGACGGCGCCGTCGGAGATCTCGGGGAATTCGCGAACAAGGGCCTGAACCTCGTCTACCACCGCGTCGGCCAGCGCGGGAACAATGCCGGCATCGTCTCCCTCGATCTCCGCGAGAACCCTGAAAACCGCCGGCAACGCGCCCTCTACACCGCCGTGGCCAACTACGCCACGAACGCGGTCGACCTCGCGCTGGATCTCCGCTTCGAGGACCAGTCGGTCGAAGCCCGCCCGATCCACTTGGAGGCCGGCGAAACCGTGCCGTTGGTCTTTCTCGCCGATCAATCGAAGGACGGCGCCTTCGAGCTGCGGCTGACCTCGGACGACGATCTGGCGGTCGACAACTCCGCCTTCATTCCCAGCCTCCTGCCCCATCCCATCCACGTGTTGCTCGTCAGCCGGGGAAACCGCTTTCTGGAAAAAGCCCTGCGCGCCGCGCCCCGCGTGGAACTCACCACCGCCGCCACGCTCGACGCATCCGCGACTGGTTTCGATCTGGTGGTCCTCGACGATGTCATGCCGTCCGCCTGGCCGAAGGGGCCGACGCTCGCCATCCGGGCCATGGCGCCGGGCTGGTTCGACATCAAGGCCCCGGTCGAGAATCCCGCCGTCGTCGACTGGAAAGGCACCCATCCCCTGCTCCGCTTCGTGAATTTCGACGCCGTGCAGATCGCCGAAGCGGTCGGCGTGGCCACGCCCTCATGGGGCATCACCATCCTCGAATCCACCCGGACGCCTCTGATCGTGGCCGGAGAACTGGAAGGGCATCGTCTGGTCTGGATCGGCTTCGACACGTTGAACAGCACCTGGCCGCTGCGGATCAGCTTTCCCATCTTCATCGCCAACGCCGTCGAATGGCTCGACTCGCAGTCCGCTCAATCCAGCCTGCTGGTCGTGCGGCCCGGAGATCCGTTTCGCCTGCCCGTGGCGGAAGGCGTCACCCAGGTGGAACTGACTAAACCCGACGGCGAAAAGAAAACCCTCGAAGTCGCCCCCGGCCAGCGCGAGCTCGTCATCGGCGACACCGCCAAGAGCGGCCTCTACCACGTCATGGCCGGGACCAATTCCGTCACCTTCGCCGCGAGCCTGCTCGACTCCGCCGAGAGCAACACCAAGCCGCGCGAGCAGCTCGACCTCGGCCGGATGGGCGAACTGGCCGCCGACACCCAGCGCCGTTCGAGCAAGGAGCTGTGGCGCTGGATCGCCGCCGGAGCGCTCGGAGTGCTGATGTTCGAATGGTGGTTCTACCACAAGAGGACGGCGTGAAATGAACTTCGATCTGCGATCTACGATTTGTGATTGGGGTCGGGCGTCCATCGCCGGGCTTCGACGTGGGTTGTTGGGCGTTGGTTGTTGGATGTCTTCATTTCCCCATCCGGCATCCGGCATTCGGCATCTGGCATCCGCCTTCGTTCTGCTCCTGTCCCTCGTCTCCCCCGCTCCCGCCGCGTCCGTCGTCGTCTACACCTCGCAGGACCAGGTCTTCGCGGAACCGATCTTCCAGAAGTTCACCAAGGAATCGGGAATCGAGGTGAAGGCGGTCTATGACAGCGAAGCCGTCAAGACGGTCGGATTGGTCAACCGGTTGATGGCCGAAAAGAACCGGCCGCGCTGCGATCTCTTCTGGAACAACGAACAGCTCCGCACCGTGCAGCTCGCCCAGGCGGGCGTGTTGGACGCGTCGAGCATCACCAACTTCGGCCACCGCCAGCGGCAGTTCGTCATCCGCAACGGCTCGGTGACCAACGATGCCCTGCCCTATTCCCTGGCCGCGCTGACCAACGCGGCGGTGCGCGGAAAAGTCGCCCTCGCGTATCCGCTCTTCGGCACCACCTCCGCCCATTTCCTCGCGCTGCGCGAACGCTGGGGCGCCGCCAAGTGGGAGCAATGGTGCCGCGCGTTGGCCGCCAACCAGCCGCTCCTGGTCGACGGCAATTCGGTGGTGGTGAAACTCGTCGCCAGCGGCCAGGCGCTCATCGGCCTGACCGACTCCGACGACATCCGCAACACCCAGCGCGAAGGCCAGTTGATCATGCCGATGGACCTGAGCCACGACGACGGTCTCAGCATCCGCAACTCCGCCGGCCTCGTCACCGGCGGTCCCAATCCGGACGGAGCCCGTCGATTGCTGGGTTTTCTCACCTCCACCAACACGCTCCAGAAGCTCGTCAAAGCCAATGCGCTGGATCCTTTGGCGGTGATGGAAGGCGGCGAAGACTACTGCGGCTGCGGCAGCGACGAGGCCCTGGTCTTCGCGCCTTGGGAAACGATCGCGGAGCACCAGTCGGAGAACATGGAGACACTGAAGGAGATCTTCCTGCGATGAACTGGCCGCTCTTCCAGAACAGCCTGCTCGTCGCTCTTGGAGGGACGGCGCTGTCGTTGGTGCTGGGAACGGCGGGCGCGTTGTGGCTGCTGACCCTCGGAAGAATCGGCCGGGGAATGGTGCTCGCAGGAGCGGTCACGGCGTTTGCCTTGCCGCCGTTTCTCGCCGCCAATTGCTGGCTCGAGCTGCTCGGCCCGACCGGTCGTTGGCTGCCGTGGTTGCCGCTGCCGATCATGTCGCTGCCCGGCGCGGTGTGGATGCTGGCGCTGATGCACTGGCCGATCACCATGGGCTTCGTCTGGAGCGCCTGGCGGAGGGTTGAGCGGGAGACCTTGGAGATCGATCCACTGCTCAAAGGCGCGACCCTCTGGCGGTGGATCCTTTGGCCGACAGCGAGTGGCGCGTTCAAGGCTTCGGCTGCGGCTACCTTTGTGCTCACGCTGAACCAGTTCACCATCCCCGCCCTGCTCCAGGTGAAGGTGTTCCCGGCGGAACTGTGGATCAGCTTCAACACCACGTTCGACTATTGGACCGCGCTGCGGCTGGGCTGGCCAATGATCGCCGTCGCGCTGGTGGTGATCTGGGCTCTGTCGACTGGGCGCGATCCACGCGGATCGCGGTGGCAGGGGCGGGCCGTCTCCCATCGACTGCACCGAGAGCGGCTGGGTGGGTCGTTGCGAACCGTTTCGATACTCCTCGGCGCGGCGGCTCTCGGGTTTTCCGTGCTGCTGCCGCTCGGGCATCTTGTGCTGGCGCCGTTGAGTTGGAAGGAACTCCTTCCCGCCCTGGAAGCCGGCAAAGCGGCCCTCGGCTGGTCGGTGGGACTGGCGGCGGGAGCGGCGGCGCTGGTGGTGGGACTTCGACTGGCAGCGGCTTCGGTGCAGTGGCACAGGCGCCCCGCCTGCTGTCCTCCACTGCGGGATCAAGAGGACTCCGGGCGGGGGCGCCTGCTGCACCGGGCCACAGGCGGGGGCGCCTGTGCCACTGTCACTGCCACTGCCGTCAAACTGCTTCCTTGGCTCTTGTTCCTCATCCCCGGCGTCGTGCTGGGCATCGGCTTGATCTGGGCACTGAACCGTCCGGCGACGGGCTGGTTCTACGACAGCATCGGAATTGTCCTGCTGGCTTGGTCGCTCCGCTATGCGGCACCGGGTTGGGCCGTGATCTCCGCCGCGCTGGCCCGGTTGGATGGGCGATCGATGGAACTGGTCCGAATGGAAGGTGGCGGGCAGTGGAGCGTCTTCCGCCACGCCATCTGGCCCCAGATCGCCGCGGCCACCGCCGTGGCCGCGTTCGTCGTGTTCCTCTTCTGCCTTTGGGATGTCGAGGCGTTGGTGCTGATCGTGCCGCCGGGAATCGAGACCCTGTCGCTGCGCATCTTCAACCTGCTGCACTACGGCCACAATTCGCAGGTCAACGCCCTCTGTTTGATCCTCCTTTGCGTTGCTCTGGCGCCGCTTCTTTTCTATGCCGGGCTTCGCGTCCTTCTCGGAAGAAGGGAGCCGGCCTGATGAACCCCAGATGGCCCCAGAGGGACCCAGATGATCTGAACGGACGGCGAAACGGCCCACCGGTGTTTATCTGTGTCCATCGGTGGTTGAAGGGTTGGAGCCTCGGTTTTCCCGAAGCCCTGTTCGACCGGCTGATCACCTCCTGCACGCCTGTCCTGTCCGCGCTCGTCTGCCTCGCGGCGCTGACCGCCTGTTCTCCTTCCACGCCCGCCGGCCATCTAAACTCCAGGTTCTTCGACCACGCGGAAGTGATCGGTTCACGCGGCGCGGGAGCGGGCCAGTTCAACAAGCCGCGATCCGTGGCCGTGGATCTGGAGGACAACGTCTACGCCGTCGATCTCACCGGCCGCATCCAGAAGTTCGCACCGGACGGCCACTATCTGCTCGGCTGGCAGATGCCCGAGACAACCAAGGGCAAGGCCAAGGGAATGATCTCGGACCCCGATGGTGGAGTCATCGTGGTCGAGCCCCACTACACCCGCGTGAACCACTTCGACCCGACCGGCAAGGTCCTCGCCCAATGGGGCGTCAACGGCACCAACGCCGGCCAGCTCGCCTTCCCCCGTTCCATCGCTGTCGGGCCCAAGGGCGATCTCTTCATCAGCGAATACAGCTACATCGAGCGCATCCAGCACTTCGGTCCGCGCGGCACAAACCTCCTCGCCGAATGGGGCAAACCGGGCGATGGCCCCGGCGAATTCAATCGCGTGGAAGGAATCGGCGTCGCACCGAACGGCGAGGTCTACGCGGCGGATTCGTGCAACCACCGCATCCAGGTCTTCACGCCGGACGGCAAGTTCATCCGCCAATTCGGCCACGCGGGCAACGGCGTCGGCGAACTGAGCTACCCCTACGACGTGCGGATCGATGCGGCCGGAAACGTCTTCGTCTGCGAGTTCGGCAACAGCCGCATCCAGGTCTTCGACCAATCCGGCAAATCGATCGAGATCATCGGCGGACCCGGCGGCGCCCCCGGCCAATTCACCAATCCGTGGAGCATCTGCCTCGATTCGAAGGGCAACCTCTACGTGGCCGATTCGCAGAATCACCGGCTGCAAAAACTGGTGAGGAAGCCGGGGCTCGTTCACTCATCGCCGGCTCCCACGCAACAGCCCGGATCGCCGCCAATGGCGGCGTTGGATCAGGGTTGCGCGGCAGCGCAACCCTACCGGGTTCTGGTGGGGCTGCGCTGCCGCGCAGCCCTGACTTCGCTGACGGCGAAGCCGACAGCAAAACAAGCCTCTTCCACCGGAGGAAGAGGATGAGGAAGATCGGCAGCACCTCCTGTTTTGTCATCGCTTGGCTCTTCATTTTGAGCAGCGGATTGATCCTGTGTGCCTGTCCCCTCTGGCCAGCCATGGGCCTCGCAATCGCAGTCATGGGGACATACCTGAAATCGAAGGAAACTAACCCCGCCAGCATGTTGCCCATACTGACTCTCATCGCGGCTCTGGCGGTCACTGTAATGCACGGAGCAGGCAAATATCAGGAGTATCGTAGAAGCGTTCGCGTTAAGGCGAAGATTCAGGCTCAGTCCTTGGCCAAGGAACCCGCGACCAATTCGCCGGTGGAACCCACAACCCACAACCCACAACCCGCCCTCCAGTGAACTTCCAATTCACCAACCCGGTCTGGCTCTGGCTCGCGCTGCCCGCGCTGGCTTGGACCGTGTGGTTCTTCAGGAAGTCGGACGCGCAGATCAGCGGCTGGCGGCGCGGCGCTTCTCTCTTCATCCGCCTCGTCGTCGTTCTCCTGGTCCTCCTTGCTTTGGGCGGCTTGCAATGGCTCAAGCCGTTGGAAGGAATGAACGTCTTCTTCCTGCTCGACCGCTCCGACAGCGTCCCGACCGCCCAGCAGGAATCCTCCCGCGAATTCGTCAACCAAACCGCCGCCACCAAGGACCTTCGCGACAAAGCGGGCGTGGTCGTCTTCGGCACCGACGCCGCCGTCGAGTTCCTGCCGAACCCGGCCGTGCAGGTGCAGAAGATCCAGGCCGTGGTGCCGACGGAACGCACCGACATCGCGGCCGCCATCCGTTTGGCCACGGCCGCCTTCCCCGAGAACGGCCAACGCCGTCTCGTTCTCGCCACCGACGGCAACGAGAACATCGGCGACGCCATGTCGGCGTTGCTCGCCGCCCGCCCGCTCGGGGTCACGCTGGACGTGCTGCCGCTCGGCGTCTCCCGCGCCAACGATGTCGCGGTGCAGCGCCTCGCCATGCCCAGCGCGCTGAAGAAGGGCCAGACCTTCGACGTGAAGATCTTCGCCACCGCCGACCGGCCCGGCCCCGCGAAGCTCCGCCTCTATCGCAGCGACCAATTGCTGGGCGAACAGGAAGTCGAACTGACCGCCGGCAAGAATCTCCTGAGCTTCCCGCAGACGCTGAACGATCCCGGATTCTACAACTATGAGGTCCAGATCGAGGCCCCCGGTGACCGCATCCCACAGAACAACCAAGCGAGCGGCTTCGCCTTCGTGCGCGGCGAACCGAGGACCTTGATCGTCACGTCGGATCCCCAGGGCGAGAAGGCGTTGGACGAGGCCTTGCGCGCCTCGAAGCTGGAGACCCGCGTCGTGCCCGTGAGCGGTTTCCCCGCCTCGCTCGCCGAGATGCAGAGCTTCGATTCGATCTTCCTCTGCAACGTCTCCGCCGGTGATCTGGGCCTCGACCGGATGCGCCTGCTGGAAAGCGCGGTCCGAGACTTCGGTGTCGGTCTGGTGGCCATCGGCGGCGACCAGGCGTTCGCGGCCGGCGGGTATCGCAACACGCCGCTCGAAGCCGCGCTGCCGGTGGACATGGAGCTGAACAGCAAGAAGGTGCTGCCCAAAGGCGCCCTTGCACTGGTCGTCCACGCCACGGAATTCCCCGATGGCAACCAGTGGGCCCGCGAGACCGCCTATGCGGCGCTCGACGCGCTGGGACCGCTCGACGAAATGGGCATCGTGTTCTGGGACGGTTCGGACCGTTGGCTCTTCGACCTCCAGCCCGTGGGCAACAAGAAGGAGCTCGGCCGCCAGATCATGGGCATGAACCCCGGCGACATGCCGAGCTTCATGAACGTGATGAAGATGGCCCATGACGGCCTCAAGAAATCCACGGCCAACATCAAGCACATGGTCGTCTTCAGCGACGGCGACCCGGCCGCCCCGACCCAGGCCCAGGTGGACGCCATCATCGCCGACCGCATCACCATCTCCACTGTGATGATCGGCGGCCACGTGCAACCTGACGCCATGATGTGGATGGCCGACAAGGGCGGCGGCCGTTTCTACGACGTGCGCCAACCCAGCGACCTGCCCCAGATCTTCGTGAAGGAAGCCGCGGTGATCCTGAAGTCCGCCATCTTCGAGGAACCGTTCAAGCCGCAGGTCGCGGCCGCCAGTGAGTTGACCCGCGGCATGGGCGGAGATTTCCCCACGCTCTATGGCTACGTCTGCACCTCGCCCAAGACCCGCGCCGAAACGCCGCTCCTGACCGAGAAAGGCGACCCGCTCCTGGCGCATTGGCAATTCGGTCTCGGGCGCTCAGTGGCCTTCACCTCCGACGCCAAGGCCAAGTGGGCCAAGGATTGGATCGCCTGGGATCGCTACCGGCAGTTCTGGTCGCAGATCGCCCAGTGGAGCCTGCGCCGCGTGGACAACGCCGACTTCACCACCGACGTGACCATCGACCGCGGCGAGGCCGTGGTCGCCGTCGAGGCCATCGACAACGACGGCAACTACCGCAACTTCCTCAACCTCCAGACCACCGTCGTCAGCCCCAAGGGCGAGAAGCAGCTCGTGCGCCTGGAGCAGACCGGCCCCGGCCGCTACGAAGCGCGATTCCCGACCAAGGAGATCGGCGCCTACATGATGAACGTGGCCGAATTGAAGGACGGCAAGGTCCGCGCCTCCCAGGCCCTCGGCGCCAGCGTGAACTACTCGCCCGAATTCGCCTCCACCGAACCCAATCTCAACCTCCTCCGCCGCCTCGCCGAAGCCGGTGGCGGCAAGATCCTCGATCCGTCCGTGGACAACCCGTTCAAGCTCGGCCGCACCAAAACCTTCCAGCCCGAGGATTGGTGGGAACAGTGTCTGAAGCTCGCGATCCTCCTCTTCGTTTTGGACGTCGCCATCCGCCGCATCCTGCTCGACCGCGAGGAGCTCAAACGCGGCTGGGTGAAGATCCGTTCCAAGCTGCCCTTCGGCGGACCCGTGCGTCAGCCCGTCGGCGATCCTGCGATGGACGCCCTGCGCCAACGCCGCGACGCCGTCCGCGCCCGCAACCAGGCCAAAGCCACCGAAGGTTCGCCCGTCATCTCGATGCCGAAACCGAGCGCCGACGACTTCACCCGCCTGACCACGCGGGTCTCCAGCGACAAGCCGGCGGACACTGCCGCGTCTTCGACTGACCAACCGGCCGCCAATCCGACCGATCCCAAGAAGCCTGCGCCCGGATCGGAGTCGACGACCAGTCGGTTGTTGGATGCGAAGCGAAGGGCAAATCGGGACAAGAAGTAGAAACGTCAGACACCAAAGCACGGGCTCATCGAACAACACCGCAATTCGGACAATGGAATTTTGCCTCCCAAATGAAGTTGGCCTGAGCGTTGCCGGATAACCGGATGTTTGATGCGCGCGAGGCCGTAATCTTCAACTGGAGCGGCAGGCCGAAAAGCAGCAGGATCTAATTATGAACACCAGCGATCAGATCGCCGTGGCCTCCCTCCTAGTGTCCATGCTCGGATTTCCATTGAGTTACTGGCTCGGGTGTCGCGCAGGCCGAAAATCTGAGGCGCACAAACGCCAGCTTGACGAGATTCAATCGAAACGGCAAAGGCGAGACGAGTTCATCAGATTGGCTATCGACTTCCAGACCCACATTGCCATGCCGGATGCTATGGCGGCATGGGTTTCGCTTTTCATCACGAATGCCCCGAAGCTCAAGTCCGAGTTCACCAAGATCCGCCATGAACTTTCTGCGGCAGACCGAAAGAAGATGGGAGATTCCGTCGATGCTTTGACAAAGTTTGCCGCGATGGAGAACGGCGAGGTTTACGCACGCCATCAGGTGATACACGATACTTTCAATGGCATCACTCGCACCTCCTGAGAAAACAGCCACCCTTGTGCTGTAGCGCACATTCCCGTTTGATTTCGTGTTATCGATCCGGCTCGCAGTCGACGTTGACATCCCGGCTCTGGAGCAGCTCATTCCGCTTTCTGTCCGCACCCTCCAAGCCCCGTTCTACTCGGCGGCGCAGATGGAGGCGGCGATCGGACCCGTCTTCGGTTTGGACCGCCGGCTGATCAGCGACGGCACCTACTTTGTCGCCGAGCATTCCGGCCAGATCGTCGGATGCGGGGGCTGGAGCCGCCATCGCGCCGTCTTTGGCGGAGATCGCGAACGCGACGGCGAGGACGACCTGCTCGATCCAGCGCATGAACCCGCCCGCATCCGCGCCTTCTTCGTCCATCCAGATTGGGCGCGTCGCGGGATCGGCCGCTCCATTCTCTCCGCCTGCGAATCCGCGCTCTGTGCGGCCGGCTTCCGTGACGCCATGCTGGTCGCCACGCTCGCGGGCGAACCTCTCTATGCGTCTTTCGGCTACACGGTGGCCGAGCGCTACGAGGTTCCCCTTGCCGGCGGTCTCACGCTCGCCGTGGTCCGGATGATCAAGTGCTTCGACCCCGACCGAAGCGACACCGGGACGGCATCGGTTTAGGAGCCGCCAAGGGGAGGCGATCCATCGTGCCGCCTGTTTCGTAACCACAAAAAAAGCGGCCCCGGAGAACCGGGGCCGCTTCGTGTTCAAACTGTGGACCGGATCAGGCTTCGGGAGCCGGTTCCGGAGCGGGCTCCGTGGCAGAGGCGGGAGCGTCGCCGGTCGCGGCGGCCATTTCCTTTTCCTTGTCTTCCATCGCGGCGCGACGGCTGAGGCGGACGCGGCCCTTTTCATCGACACCGAGGCACTTGACCCAGATCTCGTCGCCGACCTTGACGATGTCTTCCGTGTTCTTGACGCGGAAGTTGGCGAGCTCGCTGATGTGGACGAGTCCGTCCTTGCCGGGGAGGAATTCCACGAAGCAGCCGAATTCCTTCAGCGTGACGACGCGGCCACGATAGACGCGGCCGATCTCGGCTTCGGCGGTCATGCCTTCGACGGCGTTGCGGGCGATCTGCATGCCCTCGGGGGAGACGGAGTAGATGTTGACCGTGCCGTCGTCCTCGATGTTGATCTCGCAACCGGACTCTTCGACGATCCGCTTGATGTTCTTGCCGCCGGGTCCGATCAGGGCGCCGATCTTCTCGGGGTTGATCTTAATCTGGACGATGCGCGGGGCATACTTGCTCATCTCGGCGCGGGGGGCGGCGAGGACCTTGGCCATCTCGTCGAGAATGAAGAGACGGGCGGTGTGGGCCTTGGCGAGGGCCTTTTCCATCAGGTCGATGGGGATGCCCTTGAGCTTGAGGTCGAGCTGGAAGCCGGTGATGCCGGCCGCGCTGCCGGCAATCTTGCAATCCATGTCGCAGAAGGCGTCTTCCCAGCCGATGATGTCGGTGAGGAGCTCGTAGCGGTTCGGCTTACCGGCGGCGTCGAAGCCGGTGCAAACTCCGACGCTGATGCCGGCGACGGCGCTCTTCATCGGGACACCGGCGTCCATCAAGGCCAAGGATGCGCCGCAGACGGAAGCCATCGAGGTGGAGCCGTTGGACTCCAAGATTTCGGAGACGATGCGGACGGTGTAGGGGTAGGTCTCGAGCGGGAGCATCGGACGGACGGAACGCTCGGCGAGCGCACCATGGCCGATCTCGCGACGTCCAGGTCCCATGATGCGGCCGGTCTCGCCAACGGAGAAGTTCGGGAAGTTGTAGTGCAGGAGGAACTTCTTCTGGTTTTCGCCGCCGGTGTAGGAGTCGAAATTCTGGCTGTCGTCGGACGTGCCGAGGGTGGCAAGGGTCATCGCCTGGGTTTCGCCCCGGGTAAAGACCGCCGACCCGTGGACGCGGGGAAGAATGCCGACCTCGCCGGAGATCGCGCGGACCTGATCGAGGGAGCGGCCATCGAGGCGCTTGCCCTGGTCGAGAACGAGGCCGCGGACGGACTCTTTCTGGATGTAGTAGGCGGCGTCCTTGAGGACGTAGTCGGTGACCTTCTCGGCGCCGAACTTCTCCACGAGCTTGGCTCCGACCTCGTCGAAGAGCGCCTTAACGGCGGATTCGCGGGCGAGCTTACCGGGGGTGAGCAACGCGGCGAGGATACGGTCGCCGGCGAGGCTCTTGGCTTCCTTGAGCACTTCTTCCGGAACGATGTTCACGGTGATCTCGCGCTTGGGTTTGCCGGCCTTTTCGCGGAGCTCCTTCTGGGCGGCGATCAGCGGCTGGATGGCTTGCTGGCCGAACTTGAGGGCAGCGGCGAAATCAGCCTCGGTGATCTCGTTGGCGGCGCCTTCGAACATGACCAGATCGGTCTCGCTGCCGACGTAGACGAGGTCAAGATCGCTCTCCTTCTGCTGGAGATGGGTGGGGTTGGCGACGAATTCTCCACCGACACGACCGACACGGACGGCGCCAAGAGGGCCGGCCCAAGGGATGTCGCTGACGTGCAGGGCGGCGGAAGCGCCGACGATGCTCAGGATGTCGGGATCATTCTCGCCGTCGGCGCTCAGGAGGATGGTCTGGACCTGGACCTCGTTGAACCAGCCCTTGGGGAAGAGCGGGCGGATGGGGCGATCGGTCAGGCGACAGGTGAGGATTTCCTTCTCGGTCGGACGGCCTTCGCGCTTGAAGTAGCCGCCCGGGAAACGGCCGGCTGCGGCCGCCTTTTCACGGTAGTCGACGGTGAGGGGGAAAAACTCCTGGCCGGGCTTGGCCTTGATGGCGGCAACGGCCGCGACGACGATGATGGTCTCACCGAGACGAACGGTGACGGCACCGTCGGCCTGTTTGGCGTATTTGCCGGTCGAAATCTCGATGGAGGCCCCGCCGACATTGGCGAGAGCAGTGGTTGTGTTCATGAATTGAAAACAGCCCAGTCCGGCCCCGAGAAACTTCAATCAACCCATCTCCGAACTTGGAAATGAGCTGATTGAAATTACCCAGACAGCCGGAAAAGGCATGGTATTGGCAGTGGCGCGCCTTAAAAGACCCGCAGAACCGACCGCGCCATCCGGCTCCGCAGGAACGAAAAAAAGAGAGCGCTCCGGATGGGTTTCATCCGGAGCGACACGACTGAAAATGGACTAGCGACGGAGGCCGAGCTTCTTCAGCAGATCCTGATAGCGAACCACATCGTGCTTGTGGACATAGTCCAGAAGACGGCGGCGCTGGGCGACCATCATCAAAAGTCCACGACGGGAGTGGTGGTCCTTCTTGTTGTTCTGAAGATGACCGGTGAGGTGGTTGATGCGCTCTGTCAGAAGCGCGATCTGCACGTCGGCGGACCCTGTGTCCTTCTCGTGCAGTCGAAAGCCCTCTATCGTTTTTTCCTTAGTTTCCATAGCAAACTGTTTCAGTTAGGTCGGGCAAACTAGGGACTGACAGGTCGAGTGTAAAGATTTTCGTTGGCTCCATTTGACCCGGCAAGGTGCGCAAAACGGGACACAGAACCGATCCGGGAGGTTTTCACAACCCGGAAGGGCAAGGTGCCCGCACACTCCTTTTTCCGGATTGTGCTGCGATTCCAACCGAGTTACCAAAGTGCCATGTCCCGTCTCGGCACATCCTTCGTCACGCTGGCCATTTTCTTCGGCGCGGGCTGCAAGTCACCCACCGCGAAGGCGATCGCGCTTTGGGACGGCAGGACGTTCGCCGGTTGGGAAGGTGATACGGCCCAGACTTGGAGTCTCGCCGACGATGCCATTGTTGGGGGGTCCCTTCTGACCAAGGTTCCTCGGAACGAGTTTCTGGCCACGGAACGGAACTACACCAACTTCGTCCTCCGGCTGGAGTTCAAACTGGAGGGCGACACCGCAAAAGGGATGGTCAATTCCGGCGTCCAGTTCCACAGCCAGCGGGTGCCCGGGGACAGCGAGATGGCGGGCTATCAGGCGGATCTTGGCGATCCCAACTGGTGGGGATCCCTCTACGACGAGTCCCGCCGCAACAAAACGCTCGCTCCTTCGGAGATGGCCACAATCGGTCCCGTCCTACGTCGCAATGACTGGAACACCTACGAGGTGAAGGCCGTGAACGGCCATATCCAGACATGGCTCAACGGGATCGCCGGCGTCGACTACATCGAGCCGGACCCGGCCATTCCCCAATCGGGCCGTATCGCCCTGCAGATCCACGGCGGTGGTCCGGCCCGGGTGTCATTTCGGAGAATCACCCTGGACGAACGGCCGCCCCTGAACGTCCGGTGACACTGCCATGCGCGACACGGAATCCATCCAGTGCCCTTTCTGCGGTCAGGAGTGTGAGGTGCCGATCGAGGTGTCTCTGCGCTTCCAGCGGTTCACCACCGACTGTGAAGTGTGCTGTCGCCCGTTCGAGGTCGTGGCCGAATGTGAGGACGGTGAAGTGGTCAGCGTGGACGTGCAGGCCGGTTGAAGGGCCGTCCTTCCGTTCATCACCCTTCCAGCGCTGCCCGGACCGCCCTCACCAACACCTCGACCCGCACGTGCAGAGGCCAATCCGACGGCGCTTCCAGCGTGTAGCTCTGCCGCGTCTTGTGCTGCAGGAGATAGAACGCCTCCGGCCAATCGATCCGCGCAGCGAGGTCGATGACGGGGCGGACGATTCCCGGCGCCACCGTCGGCCGTCCGTCGATTTCGGGTGAATCGTCGACGGGACAACTCTCCGCAGCGGCGGCGACCATGCGCGCGGCCAGCGACGGCTTCTGGTCCGGGTTCAACTCGTAGAGATAGAACCCGTGCGCCTCCCAGTCCTCGTGCAGGCAAAGCGTCAGATCGAATTCCGGCTGGTTCTCCAGCCAAGCCACGTGGCTGCGAACTTCGGGGGAAACAGGCCGCAGATAGTCCCGGTTGAGATCAATGCCGGAGAAGTTTTCTCGCGAGTTCAGGGTGAAACCCGTCGGATTCAGACACGGGCACACCGTCAGAGCCACGTCCCCCGGCCAACGGTTCTCGGCCAGCAACCGCTCCACCGCCAAGGGCCCGGCCGGCTCGTCGCCATGTATTCCTGTCGAAAGGTAGATCCGTCGTTGCGGCGCGCCCGACACCCGCTTGAGCGCGAACATCGCCGACACCTCGGCGCCATCCGCCCGCCCCTGCCGACTGAATGGTTCGACAGTCCATCCACCCCTTTCGGCCGCCGCCACGATCCGTCCCAGCACGGCGGCGATGTCGATGCCTTCGCCATGGTAGCGTCCGAGGTTGCGGCCAAGTCGTTGCACGACGGCAAATTTGGGCAATGTCGCACGATGCGCAAGCGGGCGTGCTTCAGGGCGGACGAAGCCGCTATGTCGCCTGTCTCGGCCCGAAAACGACGCACCGGACGCGGCCGTTCAGGAAGTCGTTCGCGGAGTTCCGGAACATTGAACCGAGGTTGCCCAAGAGCCGGGCCACCCGGGTGTCCCGCTCATAGCGCAGAGCGTCGGCGTGTTTGCCAAGATCGCCCGAAGCACCGTAGATCTTCGCGTGGTCGACGAACGGGACCTCGACCGTCCTGACCCGCCCCTTGTCGGTTTGGGCCAACACCTGTCCCACGACCGCGAGCGACAACTCGACCGTCGCCAAGAGATTTTCCAACGTTTCGAAACAGCCTTCGATGGCGTAAGCATGCTTCTCTTCGAATGCCCTCGCCATCCTGTCCGACGTCAACTGCTCGCGGACGAACAACAGGTTCTCCCGCGCCTCCTCGGGACGGACGATGCTGGCCTGGAGTCCGGGAAACCCGGTCAACTGCGAAAAGCTCTGGAGGGCCCAGCCTTCCGTCGGGGTTCGCTCCTCCTTGGGCAGAGGGACCAGCACCGAGACGCCCGGATGCACCACCGGCGCCGGCAGCAGCTTGGACACCTCCGAAAAGTCGTAGAACGCCGTCGCGTGGTCGTAGGCCCAGCCGAACTGTTGGCGCAGGCGCGCCTCCTGGTTGCTCCGCACCTGGTCGTAGGCCCGCGCGATGTCGCACTCGTAGATGTCCCAGTTCGAGCAGGCCAGGCCGATGCTGCAACACATGTCCTCGAAGGAGCCTTTCCGCCAGACGTGGAACACCTCGCCCTGGTCGGAGGTGAGGTCGTCGATCGCCCGCGGATGAAGCAGCAGAGAACAGGTCTTCGGGATGCGGGAGCCGCCGAAGGCGAAGAGGACGTTGAAGTTGAGGAACCCGTCCTTGTCGAACACCGAGGGGAAGGAGGAGCTCTGGGGGGAACTGCCCCGGCGCAGCTTATACTCGTGCGCCCGAATTTCCGTGGCGAACTTCGCCATCTCCCGGACCCCCCGGACACACGGCGCCACCGCGCCCACGACATTCCGGTTCCTTGAAAGCAGCTTATACATGTCGCCGATCCGATGGGTCACGGCGTCGTCGTCATGGATCAGGATC
>JBBQXJ010000081.1:0-20997 GCA_038209745.1 Verrucomicrobiota bacterium | reverse complement strand
ACGGCGGAGTGGGCCTTCATCTCCACGCCGACGAGGAAGGCGCGGGTGGAATTCTGATCGACGATGTCGGTGAGTGCTTTCAACGGTGGTGGAGACTGTAGCCGGGGTTGCATCGGGGAAAAGCGGTTTTGTGGAGGGGCATCCAAAGTTCTTTGTCCGGTCTCGAATCCGTGATTGTTTCCCGGAGAAACCCGGGCCCATGAAAACCCGGCGCGCCTTCCTCCAAGCCATCGCCCTCACCGCCGCCGCCGCCCAGTCGACCGCTCGCTACACCTCGACCCCGGCCGACAATGACCGCGCCTATTGCGTCTCCATTATGACCAAGGTCGGGGCGGAGAGGCAGGCGAGGCCGGTGGAACGAGCCCTCGCGGTCCACGGAGAAGGGGTCAGTGGGCCAGGGCACCTGCGACGGCCCAGGATGGCTCCAAGTCGGCCTGGCTGGATCTGGCGGAAAGCGACATCAGCAGCCGCAGTCTCCACCTCTGCTCCGTCCCCTTGCCCCCGCTCGGACTTCCCGCAAGCGGTCCATTCTGGGGCGATCCCGCGGCGGACTGGACCCAGAAAAGGCTTGGTCCGCAGCGAAACCGAAGGCGGAAGGCGCGCGCCAAGCCGGTCGTAACCTGACCGACAGCCGGGTGTTTCGGTTGCCTGGGGGAAGGCGAATTTCCAAAAAAACTCCGCTTCAACCTCGGTTCGACCCGAGGTTGAAGCGGACTGGAGAAACTAACGCGATCAACCAATTACCACTTCAGAGCTTGGATGCGCTCCGCCACTTCCTCGGCGTTGGCGCGGCTGTTGAAGGCGCTGATGCGGAAGTAGCCTTCGCCCTTCGAGCCGAAGCCGGCGCCGGGAGTGATGACGACGTTCGCTTCGGTCAGGATCGTGTCGAAGGCCTGCCAGCTGCCGACCCCGGCCGGAGTCTTCACCCAGATGTAGGGGGCGTTCTCGCCTCCATAAACGGTGAGGCCGGCCTTGGTGGCGCCTTCGCGGAGGATCTTGGCGTTGCCCATGTAGTGGGCGACGAGGGCGGCGACCTGGGCCTTGCCTTCGGGGCTGAAGAGCGCTTCGGCGCCGCGCTGCACGATGTAGGAGACGCCGTTGAACTTGGTGCTCATGCGGCGGTTCCACAGTGGGTGGAGCGGCAGCATCTCGCCGGCGGCGTTGGCGGCTTTCAGCGACTTGGGGACGACGGTGTAGGCGCAGCGGACGCCGGTGAAACCGCCGTGTTTGGAGAAGCTGCGGAACTCGATGGCGCACTCGCGCGCACCGGGAATCTCGTAGATGGAGTGCGGCACGTCGGCGTCGCTGATGTAGGCCTCGTAGGCGGCGTCGAAGAGGATGATCGACTTGTGGGCGAGCGCGTATCGCACCCAGGCCTCCAGCTGCGAACGGGTCGCAGCCGCGCCGGTGGGATTGTTGGGCGAGCAGAGGTAGACGACGTCCACATGCTCGGCGGGCGGCACGGGCATGAAGCCGTTTTCGGCGGTGCAGGGCAGGTAGGCCAGGCCCGCGTAAGCACCGTTGGCGTCGGCTTCGCCGGTGTGGCCGACCATCACGTTGGTGTCCACATAGACGGGATACACGGGGTCGGTGATGGCCACCTTGTTCTGGGATCCGAGGATGTCGAGCATGGCGCCGCAGTCGCACTTGGAACCGTCGGAAACGAAGATCTCGTCGTCGGCCACGTCGAGACCCTTGGAGCGAAATTCGTTCTGCGCGATGGCGGTGCGGAGGAATTCGTAGCCCTGTTCCGGTCCGTAGCCGCGGAAGGTGGAGCGCTGGGCCATTTCATCGACGGCCCTGTGGAGCGCCTTCACCACGGCGTCGGGCAGGGCTTCGGTCACGTCGCCGATGCCGCAACGGATGAGGCGCTTGGCGGCGTCGGGATTGGCGTCGGTGAACGCTTTCACGCGACGACCGATCTCGGGGAAGAGGTAGCCGGCTTTGAGCTTCAGGTAATTGTCGTTGAGATGGGCCATCGTGGTGTCCGTTGTCGGTTGAATGTTCGCGGCAAAAAAGAAACGGCGGGCACGCCGCCGTCGAAATCGAAGTTGCGAGGCTAGTGGGTGGGGCGCCGGGAGGCAAGAGGGCGGGCAGCGTGTGGCACCCGCCAAGCCGCCGTCCGATCCGGCTGAAGAAGGGACAGCTGCTCTGGCGACAGCGGGGAGTTCCGGGGTTGCCGGTGCGCCCGCAGAGGGAGCAGTCCGCTCCCAGGCGGCTTGGCGGGAGCCTTTGCCCTGCCTTGTCGGATTTCCAGTTTCATCCCATTGGCCCGACTGCCACATTGCCCGGCCGACGATGTCCATGACCTTTGCCCAACTCCTCGCCCAGCCCGGTCCGCTGCTCGCGCTCGCGCCGATGCAGGACGTGACCGATCGACCATTTTGGGGGCTGATGGCGGAATACGGCGGGCCGGATGTCTATTGGACGGAGTATTTCCGGGTCCACGCGGTCTCGAACCTGGAGCCGTGGATCCTCGATTCGATCAAGCGGAATCCGACGGGCAGACCCGCCATCGCCCAGCTCATCGGCAACGACATCCCCTCGCTCGTCCGCAACGCAAAGAAACTCCAGAAGCTGCCGATCGTGGCGATCGACCTGAACCTCGGCTGTCCCGCACCGGTGGTTTACCGGAAGTGCGCGGGCGGCGGACTGCTGCGCGAGCCGGAAAAGGTGGACGCCATTCTCGGGGCGCTGCGGGATGCGGTGGAGATCGCCTTCACGGTGAAGACGCGGATCGGTTTCGACGACCCGGCGGTGTTCGACCAGTTGCTGAGGATCTTCGCCAAACACCGGATCGACCTGCTGACGATCCACGGCCGCACGGTGAAGGAGATGTATCGCAGCGAGGTGCATTACGAATACATCGAGCGAGCCGTTCGGGCGCTTCCCTATCCGGTCATCGCGAACGGCAACGTCTACTCGGCCGCCAAGGGCGCGGAGGTGTTAAGGACGACGGGGGCACGAGGGCTGATGATCGGCCGGGGTGCGATCCGGAATCCATGGATCTTCAATCAGATCCGCCAACGCGAACGCGGCGAACCCCAGACCCATCCCACGGGCCGCGAGGTGCTGGTCTATGTGGAGAAACTTTGGGAGGCGACGGCGCCCACGGCGGCGAAGGAGAACGCCCAGACTCAGAAGATGAAGAAGTATATGAACTTCCTCTGCCTCGGGGTGGAGCCGACGGGGCGGTTCCTTCACGAGATCCGCCGCGTGGCGACGAAGGGGGACTTCTTCGCGCTCTGCCGGGAGTTCCTGGACCACGACCAGCCGATGCCGTTGGAGCCGTATCAACTGGAGCTGAAGGAGACGGACGTGCTGGCCGGGGATCACCTGTGAATCTGAAATGAACGCTCCGATCAGCGGACGGACCGGGTATCTCCTCCGAAACTGCCATATTTATGACGCGTGTCTCTATGAGAGAAGAAACCCCCAACAAGATTCAAACGATTCTGGACGGAATGAAATCAGTAGAGGCAAGCCCGTTCTGGGAGGGGTCTCGAAACGAGTGGATGAGATCGCTATCCACGACTACTTTCGGAACCATAACTGAGCAGCTCGCGGAAAAGGTGTTGGGAGGAACAAGGTGCCCAAACAACCGCACAGGTTTTGACCTGTTGGTTGAGGAAAAAAAGGTCGAGATCAAAGCTAACCGAGTTTCAATCATGAACGGTCGGCCTATGATTTCATGGAAGAACATCAGGCCGTCGGATCCATACACTCACATCCTCTTTATCGCCATCTACCCCAACGATGTTCGAATGTTTTTAGTTCCCCGAGGAGACATTCCACCTGAGTCGCTTAAACATTCTTCCGGCAAGAAGGAAGAAGAGCGTGGGCTTTTCCAAATCTACTCTCGGAAGATCTCCGACCTGCCTCAATGGCTAACCGTTAACGAACTGAGCGCGCCATGAAATGCTATTTCGTAGCGGTGATGTCCTGGAGCACCTGGAGGAGCTGGTCGTTGGTGAAGGGCTTGTGGAGGCGGCCCTTGAACCCGTAGTCGCGGTAGTTGGCCATGACCGGGTCGTTCGAATAGCCGGAGCAGACGATGATCGGAAGCTTCGGATCCTGTGCAAGGAGGAGACGCGTGGTCTCCACGCCGCCGAGGCCGTTTGGAACGGTCAGATCCAGGATCGCCAGCCGGAAGGGATCGACCTTCGCCGCTTCCGCGAACAGCTTCAAAGCCTCCTCGCCGTCGGCCGCGGTCGTGGGACTGAATCCGGCGCGTTCGAGCAGAAGGCTGAGCAGTTCGCGGATGGTCGGCTCGTCGTCCATGACCAGCACGCGAAGGCTCGGAGAAGGCGGTGAACCTGGCTCCCGCGGCGTTGGCGGCTCCAACGAGGTGACGGCGGGCAGAAAGACATCGAACCTCGAACCCGAGGAGGACGACTCGACCTGGATGGTGCCGCCGTGGCGACGAATGATGGAGTGGCAGATGGCCAGTCCGAGTCCGCGACCACTGCCCTTGGTGGAGAAATACGGATCAAACACCTTGGCCACGGCTTCGCGGGAAATACCGGGCCCCACGTCGGTGACGGAGATCTGCACGTAGCGGCCGGGCGCAAGCCGGAGATTACTGCCGGGCTTGATCTCCACGTTCTTCATGACCAGGACCACGCTGGCATTGGGAGGACTGGCCTCGCGGGCGTTGAGGAGAAGATTCTCGACCACTTGGAGAATCTGGACCTCGTCGACATCGGTCATCCAAAGATTGTCTCCGACCACCATTTCGAGGTGTTCGGATGAAAGGCCGATGCGCTCGGACTGGACCCCCAGAACGGTGGGTCGGAGATTGACGACGGACCTCGCGGGCTCGCCGCCCTTGGCGAAGGTCAAGAGCTGCCGCGCGAGGCGTCCGGCGCGCTGGGTGGCATCGAGGGCCTTTCCGAAAAACCCGGCGAGCTTGCGGTCGTTCGGCACCTCGCTCTGGGCGAGGGAGATGTTGCCGATGATCGCGGTGAGCGCGTTGTTCAGCTCGTGGGCGATGCCGCCGGCGAGCAGGCCGATCGACTCCAGTTTGCTGGTGCGGAGGTGCTCTTCCAGCTGCCTCTTGCGCTGGGTGACATCACGGATGAACACAAAGATCCGGGTGTCGGCTTCCTTCAGCTGGGTGGCCGAGATGTCGACATCGATCCAACGGGCGTCCTTGTGGCGATACCGGGTCTCCAGATGCGCGCTGGGATGGTTGCCGATGACCTGGAGGAGATGGCCCGCCTGCGGATCCGGATCCTCGATCATGGAAATATTCTTCCCGATCAGCTCTCCGCGAACGTAGCCGACGAGTCCGGTGAAGGCCGGGTTTACGTCGAGAATCTCGCCGCCGGAATTCATCACGATGAACCCGTCGGGCGCCGCGTCGATGATGCGGCGGTTGATGAGCTGGACCTCGCGACGGCGAAAGATCTGGCGGATATGTTCCTCGGCGACGGTCAGGCGGATGCGGAAAGCGGAGATGTCGAGCGGCTTGGAGACGTAGTCGTTGGCGCCGGCGGTCAGGACCTGCCGGAGATCGGCCGCGCCGCTGCTGCCGGTGACCACGAGAATGTAGACGTCCTCGCCCCAGGGCTGGCTGCGGATCCACTGGCTGAACCCGAGACCGGACATGCCGGGCAATTGGAGATCGAGGACGACGAGGTTGGGAACGTTGTCCGCGCACCAGGTCTGGGCCTGCTCCGCCGCACCAAACGAGTGGACCTCCTCGTAGCGCTGCGCGAGGACGCGGCCAAGGATCAGCTTGGACGTGGCGTCGTCCTCGACCAGCAGGACTTGAAGTTGTCGGTTCGTGTGGTTCATCGGTCAGGCCCCGGTTGCCTGGGACAATTCGCGACTCAGGTGTTCGCTCACGGTTCTGATCTCGCGATCGAGGGCCTGGATCTGATGCGCCACTTCGTTCCACTCGGCGCCCATGGGCAGTTCTTCGATGCGTTGACACGCGCTCGCCACGCGACTGGCACCAAGGGTCGTCCCGGCGGTCCTGAGCGCGCGGGCGGTCGGGACGAGCCGTTCACGGCTCCTGGCCTGCAAGGCGTCCTGCAGCTCGCGGGTGCGGCGGCCTGCTTCCTCGGTGAACGACCGCGCGAGTTCCGCGAAGAAGGGTTCGAACTCGGCGCCCTCGGTGATCCGGAGCGCATCGATGACGGCCTGATCGATCGGAGACTCGCCGAGCGGAGCCGGCGCCGTGGAAGCGCCCGCCACGGCCGGCGCGGCCAGCAGGTTTGTCCGCATCCATTCGGCGATTGATCGGTAGACGGAGCGGACTCCGGCGATGAGTTCCGGGACACCGCCGAGGGAACCCGATTCAGCACGGTGTTCGATCTCGCGGAGATCCGCGACGAAGCCGACGACTCCGATGGAGCTGCTCGCGCCACAAGCGGAGTGGGCCAACCGGCGCACGTCGGTCGCGAGTCCGTTGGCGGCCGCGGTGGCGAGTTCCTCGAATTGTCCGTCGGTCTGGTCGAGATACATCTTCACCAGCTCCTCGATGATCATCTGGTCGCCATCGGTCATGTCATTGAGCCGGGCGAGATCGAGCCCCGCAGGCGGCCCGGAAATCGTAGGCGGCGGTGCCACGGACTGCGCGACCGGCGGAGCCGCCGCCGGAGCGGACTCCCGCTCGACAGGATCGGCGAGAGGGAGACGCGGCGGAGCCAGCATGAGGCGGTCGATCGTCGCCTTGAGTTCGTCGGCGAGGACCGGCTTTCCGAGGAACTCGTCCATGCCAGATTCGAAACAAAGTTCGCGATGCTTGTCACTGACGTTGGCGGTGAGGGCGACGATCAGAACGCGGCGCACCTCGCCGCTCCGGGACTGGTTGCATTCGTTGGCGCGGATCTGCCGGGTGGCCTCGAATCCATCCATCACCGGCATCATGCAGTCCATGAGGATCACGTCCCACGGTTCCCGGAGAACGGCATCGACGGCGTCCTGTCCATTGTGGGCGGTCTTGACGTGGAAACCGAGGCGCTCCAACTGCCGCATGCCGATTTTGCGGTTGATCGGATTGTCGTCGACGAGGAGGACCCGGCGCAGGTTCTGCGGATCTACCGGGCCGGACGGCGCGGGCTTGATCGCCGGCGCGGACCCGACTGAATTGAGCGGTCCGCCGGAGAGCGCAGCCTCCAGGCCTCGGCGCACCTCGGAAACCCGAAACGGACGGGATATCACGCCGCTGAACCCGTGGTGCAGAAGTGCTTCCTCGCTCGGGGGAAGACTGGAGTCGGCAATGGCGACGAGCTTGAGGGACGCGGAGAATTTTCGGCCCGCGATCCGTCGGGCCAGATCGAGATTGTCGGGCATCGTCTTGAGATCCACGAGCACCAGCGAGGTCTGCCGAACGGCGGCTTTGTTCAACGTGTCCAGCTCCTGCCAAAGGGTCGACTCGTCGACCCTGATGCAGGTGCCACACCAATCGAGCATCTTCGTCTGAAGCAGGTTCGATGTCTTCAGCCGGTCCTGAACGAGGTAGGCTTGGAAGCAATTGAAGACGGTGCTGGCCGTGTCCGTGTCGGCGCCCGGCACGCATTCCACCGGGAAGACGCACTTGAACGCGGCACCGCCGAGTGGTCCCGCCTGCACGGTCAACTCCCCACCCAGTGCCGCGACGAGTGCTTTGGCCAGGGCCAATCCGAAGCCGGGATCGCCGCAGCGCGGATTCCCGGCGGTCCGACCTGGCTCGAAATATCCCTCGACGAAGTCCGGCGCGATCTTGGTTCCCGAGTCGCGGATTTCGACGAACAATTGGGCAGGCTCTCCAGTCACCGCTTGGCACCGCGCCTGGACCACGATGTGGCCGTTGCGGGTGTGGTCCAAGCAATGGCCAATCAGTTTTTGTAGCACCACGGCGATGAGGCATTCTTCCGCCCGCACCAGATCGGTGCCGACCGAAGGAGGTCGGGAGTGGATCTCGGTTTGCTGCTGGCCGGCCTTTTGCTCGAAGGCCTCGACGGTCTCGTCGATCAAGTCCCTGATGGAGAAGATCGCCTTCCAGCGAAGCGGAGCGCCAGTGCAGAGCGCCGCCCAAGACTCGGCGTCGGCCATGAGGGATTGAATCCGGCTGGCATGCTGGGCGGCCGCTTCGAGCGCGGCCCGCTGTTTGGGTCCCAAGGACGACTCGGCCAACTGGCCGAGAAGCTGTGGCAACGCCAAGACCGGATGCCGCAACTCACAGGACAAGGAATGCAGGAGAGCACCGGCGGGAACCGATCCAAACCCCTTGATGGCAACGGGCGATTCCATGTTGTTGTTCAAAATAATAATCGTCAGCCGCGAGCCGGTGTCGGACCGGACAGATGTTTGACTTTGCGGAAGACACGCATTTCTCTCTTCCCAACGGATTTCTACAGATATTTTTAAGCGCCAATTATGCCCCGACTCACCGTCCTGCCCTCCAATCTCTCTGCCGAAGTGCCTGCGGGCGAGCTGCTCCTCGAAGCCGGGGAGACGGCCGGAGTGGAGATGGAAGCCGGGTGTTTCAACTGCTCATGCGGCACGTGCGTGGCGGAAGTGGTCAGCGGCATGGAAAACTTGGAACCACCTACCGATGAGGAACTTGATGTTCTGGATCAGTGGAACAAGGACCCGGAAAAGTATCGCCTGACTTGCTGCGTCCGGATCAAAAGCGGCGATGTGGTGATCAAGGCCGGGCATTAGCGGCTGGAGCTGGCCCAAATTGGCCACAAGGCTAGCAGAAGTTTTTTTCGGCCCAAGACCCTCTCAAGCCTAACCGCCACGCAAAAAGCGACAGGTGGCCCGCGCAGAGACGATCCCCAAGGAAGATCGCCGGTCCACAGCAGCTCCAATTTGAGCAAGCCCGATTGGAACCACCCCATCCCGTCCTTGGCGTTCGCTTCAGGCCGTTCCATTCCTTCAAAGCCAGCCGGATCTTGTCGGCCGAAACGTTTGCGGATGCCCTCAAGCGTCATTGGATGCCCAAAGTGGAGCCCCGTGATTCCTCCATGCCGTTCAACCTTCTGACGCGCGTAACCAACGAGAGTTCTGGCCAGTTCGACAGACAGGCGGGTTTCCTCGCCATCGTCACGAATCGCCATGGCCATAGGAGGGCTGGAACGCCAGATCAGCATTTCTTTACGGTTGCGACCCGGCTCACGATCCGCGAAGTCCGAACAACGGACAACCGACGGTCGGAGACATCTAAAAGCCGGGGGTCAGTCAAAACCGCTCTTTTTCGGCTTGATGCCCGGTTTCATGCTGGCTATAGCAGCCCTTGAGTGACAGTAATCAACGCTCAGTGGAATACATACGGATTCATGTTTAATCTCAAACCGGTGAGGGTGTCTTGAGTCGCCCTTTTCCTTCTCGTGGTCGGGTTTTTGTCCAAGGTCCCCGCGTCAACGGCAAGATACGTTCCCGCGAAGTTCGCGTAATTGATCCCGACGGCAACCAGCTGGGGATCATGGCGCTCAGCGATGCGCTGAACGCCGCTCGCAATCTCGGGGTCGATCTCGTGGAGATCGCCGCCGGAGCCAATCCTCCCGTTTGTCGAATCATTGATTTTGGCAAGTTCCGCTACGAGCAGAACAAGAAGGAGAAGGAGACCAAGAAGACCCAGCACGCGAACCAGATCAAGGAGATCCAGCTCACTCCCCGCATCGACCCGCACGACGTCTCCATCAAGGTCCAGCACGCGATCAACTTCTTCTGCGAGGATATGAAGGTGAAGATCTGTCTGCGATTCAAGGGACGCGAGATGGCGCACAAAGAATTTGGTTTCAGGGTGATCGACAGCTTCATCGAGAAGACGGTTCAATGGGGTCATCCGGACTCCGAGGCCCGACTCTCAGGCCGCACGATCAACTTGATAATGAGTCCGCTGCCCAAGAACAAGCGGGCTCCGAACCCAGCCGGCGAAGGCGCCTCGAACGACGACTCCGAGGCCCTGCACACGCCTGATATTCAGGAGGGCGAGGACGAAGAGGAAGCTCAGGACGACGGCGGTCCCGCTTCAAAAGGCTCGGTTCCGGACAACGCCGCCGAAACCGCAGAATCGGAAGTCCAGAACTGACGACGCAGGGAATCTTTTTGAATCCACACCGCCGCCGACTCTCGAGTCGGCGGCGTTTTCATTTCTCTCCCGTTCTTCGAAGACCAAAAAAGGCGCTGGGCCGCCGCCGCCTTTTTCTGCTAAGGGAATCAGGCATGTGGATTTGCGGATGTCGACAATGGCAGCCCTTCCGGTGGTGTCTCGCCGTCGGAGTGCTGATGGTGGCAGGACTTTGGGGAGCATCCGGCGAACTCGGCAAAGTCCACCCGAGAAACCACAGCGTCGTCAAAGGAGAGTCACTCACGAGCGTCTCCAAGAAATACGGAATCCGCCTGTCCCGTGTGGCGACAGCAAACGGACTTAAGCCCACCGCCGGACTGCAGATCGGGCAAACTCTCCTCATTCCCTCGACACTTCCCGATCCCCAAGCCTCATCGCTCACGCTCTCCGCCCGCAAAGCGATCGACAAAGCCAAGGTCAAAACCGGACGTTGGAAAAACATCGTCCTCCATCACAGCGGAACGGCTGAAGGCAGCGCCCAAGGAATGGACAACTATCACAGGCGGGTCAGACATATGGAGAACGGCCTTGCCTATCATTTTGTCATCGGCAACGGACACGGCATGGAAGACGGCGAAATCTATGTCGGCAACCGCTGGGTCCAACAGATCGACGGCGGCCATCTACACAGCCTCACCCAGAACAAAGTCAGCCTTGGTATCTGCCTCGTCGGCAACTTCGAGAAGACGAAACCGACCACCGCGCAGTTGAAGTGCCTCAAAGCGCTCCTCGTCGCTCTGGAGATCCGATGCAAGATCGGTGACTCCCGGATCACAACCCATCGAGAGATCAACGTTGTCGGAACCCGCTGTCCCGGCAGGTTCTTTCCCGCTTCAACCCTCGAGAAGGAACTGGCAAGGATGGCGCCATAGGCGGTCCCCGGTCAACTTTCCCTCCTTGGCGAGTTGTCCGTCGGAACTGAAAAGAGAGGGAGAATGCGCTTGCACCGATGAAACGTGGCTGGTTCATTCGTTCCCCCGCAGTCACGCGCACGTGGCGAAATGGCAGACGCGCTACTTTGAGGTGGTAGTGCCGCAAGGCATGCAGGTTCAAGTCCTGCCGTGCGCACCACAAACTGCGGATCCTAGGAGAATCGGGGATTGAGCCAGTTCCACGCCCCCGGGGGCTTCCCCCGAAAGCGCTGGAGACCCCAAACTAGATATGGATTCATCGATCTCCCGACGGTTTGGATTCAATGAAGCGCGGCCTCTTCGATCCCCTTCGTTGGCCAGGAGCAGTGACCAAAAAAATGCAGCGTAGCCTGCGCTGGGGATGAAAGCCGAGGTAGTCGTGGGGTGAGGTGGTGGCGGCGGCGGTTGGTGGTGTTGGATGAAGACCCCCTTCCCCGGGGGACGGTCGAAGCCCCCTGCAACTGGGCGGATTGGAATGAGTGGCGATCGAGAGATCCACCGATGCTCTTTCACTGCTCAAGAACGAGCCCTTCGACATTGTCGTCCTCGACGTGATAATGCCGGGCATGGGCGGCTTCGAGCTGTGCGGACAGATGCGGTCGATTCCAGCGCATAGGACCACGCCCGTGGTGTTCGTGAACGCTAAGACGGACTTCGAGAACAAGGTCGAATCGCCGTAATCAGGCGGCGCGGATCTTATCGGAAAACCCTTCCGGCTGATCGCCCTGTGGATCAAGAGCCTGATGCACGTCCCTCTGAGCCGATTCTCGGTCCGGCCCCACGTCCGCTGACCATTGGCGGGTCCGACTCGGAGCACGCTGAGAATCGAAAATCCAGACACCCATTTTGGTTCCGCCAGGTCCATCGCCCGAACGAACAGGCCGCGCCGCCGCTTGCGCGCTTCCTATCGGACGACGACCCCGTGCGATTCGTCCGTGCCCAGGGCGAAGCTGCGCAGGTAGTCCTTCTGTTTCACCCAATCCGCGTGTCCGTCCGTAAAGATCACGGTGCCTCCATCCGTGCCATGGTTGTCGCCCGGATCCGGGTAGTCCTCGTTCTTGCGCTGGGGATCCGCAGCGTCCCTGTCATCGGCGTCGTAAATGATCCAGATGTCGGAGGGACCTCCTCGCTTGCCATAGGTGAAGGGGCCAAAGAGCGTGTAATCATAGCCGGAGACCGAGCTCTGGGTCTTGCGTTTCACGTTGCTGGCGTTGTTCCCGGCGAAGAACCCGGCGATCTCGTAGCTGTGGCCCGTGAGACCTTCGCGACCGGGAGCGTTGTTGACGAGATCGACCAGATAGGTGCCTTCGTGGTGGATCCGATCCGAGTAGAGCTTCACGCCGGATTGATCGGAGAAACTGTAGGGGCTGACCATCAGGCCGGTGATGGCTTTGGTCTCGGTCGGTCGGACCGTGTTCTTCGTGGAAGGGCACTGGAAGGCTTTCACCGCCGGCACATAGGCCGGATAGAGCCAGTTTAGGTCGTCGTCCCCGTAGTTGACCACGCCGCTCAGCGCCTCTTTGGCGTCGTCCATGGCGAACATCTGGCTGCCGAGCCCCATTTGCCGGCCGTTGCTGAGGCAGCCGATCCTTTGGGCCCGGGCTTTGGCCTTGCCGAGCGCGGGCAACAGCATGGCCGCGAGGATCGCTATGATGGCGATCACCACCAGCAGCTCGATCAGGGTGAATCCGGCTCGGGACCGTTGGGCATTCGATGCGGAATGATACGTCATGGCATGCACTGTCGGGTGGAACAGGACCGGGACTTCCGTGAACGCGGGAATCGCCAGCCCATCAGATACGCCCCAGCCCAAGCACCGAACAACCGGCCCAATCTAGGGGTGAATCGGATCCGGAACCGATCCGGAACAACAGGCGCTTTCGAGGATCGCGCGCCCGCGCAGCACGGATGCCATCCTTGCTTTGGGTGGCCAAAACTGCGATCAACCGATCGATCCGCAAAGCTCGGTGGGGCGAATCTTCCCAAGGAAGTGTTCTCGCGATTTGCCCGACGGGTTCAGGATCGGAGAATCCCATGAAACGCCGTATTGTTCTTCTTTGTGCCGCTTGTCTCCTGGCCGGTTGCGCCTCTCGCTATGACATCTTGACCACGGGCGGAGGCGACTTCACCAACGTCACCAAGCCCAATTTCGTTCCGGGCACCCGCATGTATGTCTTCAAGGACGTTCGCGGAACGGAATACTATCTGCCCGAAACCCGCGTCCGCGAAATCAACGTCCGCTGACCGCTCGATCAGCGCTTCCGGCCGGCGCAAAACTGCTCCACATACTTTCCGAGGAGGTCCGCCTCCAGGTTCACGTCGTCTCCGACCGTGCGTTCGTGCAACGCCGTGACGGCGTGGGTGTGTGGTATGATCCAGAGCTTGAAGCCCTTCTTGGTGACGCCGGACACCGTCAGGCTGATCCCGTCCACGGAGATCGATCCCTTGAGCACCACGTAGCGCAGGATCTCCTTGGGCGCGGTGATGTCGAGGAGGTGGTCCTCCCCTTGGCGTTCCCACTTGGCAATGCGGCCCATGCCATCGATGTGGCCGCTGACGAAGTGCCCGCCGAACCGCCCGCCCGCCGCCATGGCCCGCTCCAGATTCACGGCCGCACCAGGCTTGGCAAATTGGAGATTGGTGCGGATCCACGTCTCCTTCAGCAGATCAAAACGCACGAGCGTGTCCGGCCGTTTCCTGGAAATCGAAACGGCGGTGAGACAACAACCGTTCACCGCCACGCTGTCTCCCTTCTTCAGTCCCCGACCGCACAGCCGCATCTTCACGGTCAACCGGATGGCATCGGCCGCAGGCTTGATGGAGACGACCGTGCCGGTTTCTTCGACGATGCCAGTAAACACGGGGGAAGTTTCCGACAGGAGGCCTCAGTGGCAAGCGCGGAGCCGCCCGCAGCGCTCAATCGCAGCGAGCCGTCATGAAGAGATCCGGCCCAAAGCGCCGCCAGGCTACCTCGCGCAGCTCCAGAATCTCCGCCCTGGATGCAGCTCCCGCGCCGGCCACCCCTTTCTTCGCCGCCGCACCGCTTAGGATCTTCGGTGCGTAGAAAAACGCCACTCGCTGGGCGAGACGCTGTTCCAGGAACGACGCGTTCACCTCGCCACCCCCTTCCACCAGCAAGCTGGTCACGGACTCACGACCCAGTCGCTCCAACAACCAGCGCAGATCAATGCGACCCTCACAGACCGGGGCGGTGACGACGGAGACCCCTTTTGCCAACCCGGCCACCCGGCGCTTCGGCGCAGTGTCTGAAACCACAATGGTGGTCAGATGCGCCGCGGCATCCGTGACGACCTTGGCCGTCAGGGGAGTGCGGGCGCAGGAGTCCAGAACGACGCGGCGGAGCGGCTTCGAGTCTCCCCGGCGGCGACTTGAAGCCGGAAGCCGGATCGTCAGCGAAGGATCATCGGCCAGCACCGTGTTGACGCCGACGAGGATCGCGTCGGCCCCTTGCCGCAGATGCATCGCGTGGGCGCGGGAACGTTCACCGGTGATCCATTGCGAGTCGCCGGAGGCCGTGGCGATCTTGCCGTCGAGGGTCATCGCGGCCTTCACGGTGACGAACGGCGTACGGTGGACGATCCAATGGTTGAAGGCCTCGTTTAGCCCGGCCGAGGCCTCGCCCAGAATACCGTGGTCGACCCGGATGCCAGCCCGGGCCAGAAGAGCGAAGCCATGGCCTGCATGTGCCGGATTCGGATCCGTGGCCGCGACGACGACCCGCCTGATGCCGGCCGCAATGATCGCCTCGGTGCAGGGCGGAGTGCGTCCATGAGTGGAACAAGGCTCCAAGGTGACGTAGAGCGTCGCACCCTTGGGTGGATGGCCTCGTTGGAAGGCGTCGCGCAGCGCTTCGACCTCCGCATGGGATTGGCCCGCCCGATGATGCCAGCCACGACCGATGATCTCGCCCCGGCGGACAAGCACGGCGCCCACAAGCGGGTTGGGAGAAGTCTCGCCATAGGCGCGGTTCGCCAGCGTGAGGGCCTGCCGCATGAAGGCAGTGTCGGCGGCGGTCGGGTTTGATGGGGGTGACGCCATGCGTGGCGCGGCCTGGGCCGGAAGGGTTAGACCTCCGCGCCGTCTCCGGCATCGGGTTGGTCGGCGTAGAGAGCGACCAGCAGATGGCTCCGGGCGGCCTCGAGGGCGAGGATCATTTCCTCGTAGCTCCGGAAGCGTTCCTTGGGCTCCTTGGCCATCGCCTTGACTATGGCGTCGTTGGTTGGAGGGGTGACTTCCACCAGCTGCACAGGAGGAACCAAAGCCTGATTCACATGGGCCATAACCATGTCGTCGATGTTCTCGGTGACGAACGGGGTGCGGCCGGTGAGCGCGTGGTAGCAGGTGCCGGCCAGCGAATACATGTCCGACAGGAAGGTTTCGGGCTCACGCTGGATCTTCTCGGGTGCGACATACTCCGGGGTGCCCCAGACGGTGTCGTTGGCTCCGGCCTGCTCGTCGGCGTTTTCCGCGAGCCCGAAATCGACCAGCTTGGGTTCGCCGTCGGCGTTATAAAGGATGTTCGCCGGCTTGATGTCGCGATGGAGGAGGCCGTGTTTGAGGGCGGCGGAAAGGGCCGAGGCGATTTTGATGCCGACGTCCAAGACGTTCAGTTCGGGCACGCGGCCGTCCCGTTCGATCCAGCTGTCCAGGCTGCCATGGTCAGCCAGTTCCATGACAAGGTAGGGTTGCCCTTCGAACTCGTCGAAAGTGTAGATGTGGATGATGTTCGTGTGGTTCAGCGCGGCGCCGGCCCTGGCTTCACGGTAGAACGATCTCATCACCTCCGCGTCTTCGGCCATCTCCCGTTTCAGCATCTTCAGGGCGACATTGCGCTCCAGCTTGACGTCGTAGGCGCGAAAGACGGTGCCCATGCCGCCAGAGGCGATGATGCTGCGCAGCTCGAACTGCCGCATCATGACCGGGATCATGGTCGGGTGGCCGCACTTGCAACACGGGATCGTGGCAAACGGCTTGAGATCCCCAGGAATAAAATTCTTCGCCCGGCACCGCCCACATTCGCTCATTCTAAGCGGTTTCCGGGACTCTACGGCGGCATCACTCACGGTTGAGTGTGGCTTAATCCATCCCGCTTCGAGCCACAAGCCTTGAGGAGGGAAAACTTGGTCTCGCGAGCTTCGTCACCCCGGTCAAGCTCCCGAGTTAGCGTTCCAGCCTCTTTTTGTAGGCGTCCACCCCTGCGACGATCCCGCTGGCGATCTTCTTTCGGTAGTCGCTTCGATAGATCTGCGCTCCTTCGTCGGGATTCGTCATGAATCCACCTTCCACCAAGATGGCGGGCATCTTCACGGTCTTGAGGACCGCGAACCTGGCCCTGAGAATCCCCCTTTCGTCGGCTCCGGTGGCTTTGACCACGGCCTTTTCAACCGAGTGGGCCAGCAAGATATTCTGGGAATCCTGCCGGTTGCCCGGCAGCCAACCACCGCCCCCCCGGTCCAGCTGGGAATAGGACGACGCTGCCCCCGCCGGCGTCAGACAGAAAACCTCCACCCCGGACGCGGAGGAAGCCCCGGCCGAGTTGAAATGAAGGGAAATGAACAGGTCGGCCTTGTGCTTGTTGGCGAAGGCGGGCCGATCGTCCAGTTCCACGAAGGCGTCCAGCGACCGGGTCGAGAACACCCGGTAGCCGGCATCGCGCAGTTGCCGGGACAGTTCATGCGCCAGGAGCAGAACGTAGTCCTTTTCCATCCGCTTGCCCTCCGTGTTGCCGGGATCCTTGCCCCCATGTCCGGGGTCCAGGCAGATCGTCCGGATCGGTGAAGCGCCGTCGTCGCGGGACGGGTAGACCAAAGGAAGGACCGTCTTTTCGATATCCAACGGGGCGAGGTGGGCTTCACCGGACTTCAAAGCAACCGGAAAGGCCAAAGTTACCGACACCCCGTCAATGTCCGCCTTGCGGGAATCGATCTCGAAACGGAGCCGATGTCCCTTCCCGCTCGCAACGACGACCTTGTCTTTCGACTGCCAAGAAAGGGAAAAGCCGTTGGGCCCCGCCCAGTCGCCGAGACGGTTGTAGGGCCTGCCCGCGATCCGCACCGTCTCCAACCGGGCACCGAGGGTCGCCGCCCGTGACACCGGGACCGCGAACAGGAGGCAGAGCAGGATCAACACGCGCAACATCGTCTCGCAGCAGTTGACCGGTCCGAGTCCCAACCATTCAAGCAGAATGGCTCCGCACTGTTGATTCGGAAGAGAAGCCGGTCTGAAAAGGCGTCCCGCAGGCAAAACGCGTTGACCGGTCGGAGGGGGGTTTCTAAGGTCCAAGGAACGTCCGATACCCCGAATTTCAGCCTTTTCGCATGAGCACCAGCACCGCAGCCACCTCCGTTTCCAAGGGCCTTGAAGGCGTCATCGCCGCCCACACCCGCCTGAGCGACGTGCGCGGCGACGTGGGCCAGCTCATCTACTGCGGCTACGACATCAACGAACTCGCTGGCAAGGTGACCTACGAGGAAGTCGTCCATCTGCTCCACCACAACCATCTCCCCAACGTGAAGGAACTCGCCGAGCTGAAGAAGACGCTGGCCGGTTTCCGCGAACTTCCGAAGGGCGTCATCGACATCATCCAGCGCATGCCGAAGGACGCCGCGCCGATGCACGTCATCCGCACCGGCATCTCCGCCCTGGGCTGCTTCGACACCACGGCCGAGGACGATTCCCAGCACGCCCAGCGGCGCAAAGCCCTTCGCCTCGTCGCCCAGATCCCGATCATCACCGCCTACTTCCACCGCCATCGCCAAGGACTGCCGCTGGTCGCGCCCGACCCCAAGCTCGGCGAAGCCGCAAACTTCCTCTACATGATCGACGGCGTGGTCCCGTCGGCCGAAAAGGAAAGCACGCTCGACCTGTGCTACGTGCTCCATGCGGACCACGGCATGAACGCCTCCACCTTCAGCGCCCGCGTCACCATCGCCACGCTCTCGGACATGTATTCCGCCATCACCACCGCCATCGGCACCTTGAAGGGCCCGCTCCACGGCGGCGCCAACGAGGGCGTGATCAAGATGCTCCAGGAGATCGGTTCCTTGGCCAACGTGGACGCGTTCGTCGACAACGCCCTCGCCCAGAAACACAAGATCATGGGCATCGGCCACCGCGTCTACAAAGTGCTCGATCCCCGCGCGCCGCACCAGAAAAAGATGCCCCAGATCCACAGCTCCAAACAGGGCGAGCCGAAATGGATCCAGATGTCCGAGCGCAACGCCGAACTCATGCTGGAGAAAAAGGGCCTGAACGCGAACGTCGATTTCTACAGCGCCACCGTCTACTACAGCCTCGGCATCCCCACCGACCTGTTCACCCCGATCTTCGCCATCGCGCGCACCAGCGGTTGGACGGCCCACGTCCTCGAACAGCTCGCCGACAACCGCCTCATCCGCCCGCAGTCGGTCTACACCGGACCTGTCGGCCTCAAAGTGACGCCGATCGAACAGCGCTAGAACCCGATCTACTGAAGCGAAGGCGGGCCGAACGGTCCGCCTTCGCCGTTACGGACGACCCACGACGAACCCTCCAATTCCCAGATGAACATCCACGAGTACCAGGCCAAGGCCCTCTTCGAAAAATACGGCGTCCCCGTCCCCAAGGGCGTCGACGCCCGGACCGTCGCCGAGTTCGACACCGCGTTGGCCCAGCTCCCCGAGGGGCCCACCATGGTGAAGTCCCAGATCCATGCCGGCGGACGCGGCAAGGGCACCTTCACCGACGGCTTCAAGGGCGGCGTCAAGTTCTGCAAGACCAAGGCCGAGGCCAAGGAGATCGCCGGCAAGATGCTCGGCAACACCCTCGTCACCGCCCAGACCGGACCCGCCGGCCGCAAGGTCCAGACCGTCTGCTTCACCGTCGCGAGCGACATCAAAAAAGAATACTACCTCGCCATCCTCCTCGACCGCGCCACGTCCATGCCCGTCATCGTGGCCTCGACCGAAGGCGGCGTGGAGATCGAGAAGGTCGCGCACGAGACCCCGGAAAAGATCCACAAGGTCCGTGTCGATCCCGCCTACGGCCTGGCCGACTTCCAGGTCCGCGAACTCGTCTCCAAGCTCGGGCTCAACCCGACCGAAGCCAAGAACGCCGCCAAGCTCATCCGCCACCTCTTCACCATGTATTGGGAGACGGACGCCGCCATGATCGAGGTCAACCCCCTCATCACCACGCCCGACGACCAGGTGATGGCCCTCGACGCCAAGGTCTCCTTCGACGACAGCGCCCTCTACCGCCATCCCGAGATCGTCGCCCTGCGCGACCTGAACGAAGAAGATTCGAAGGAGATCGAAGCCTCCAAGTTCGGTCTCAGCTACATCGCGCTCGACGGCAACATCGCCTGCCTCGTCAACGGCGCCGGCCTCGCCATGAGCACGATGGACATCATCAAGCACTACGGCGGCAACCCGGCCAACTTCCTCGATGTCGGCGGCGGGGCCTCCAAAGACCAGGTCATCGCGGCCTTCAAGATCATCCTCGGCGATCCGAACGTGAAGGGCATCTTCGTGAACATCTTCGGCGGCATCATGGACTGCAACGTGATCGCCACCGGCATCGTCGAAGCAGTGAAGGAAGTCGGCCTCAAGCTCCCGCTCGTCGTCCGGCTCGAAGGCAACAACGTCGCCACCGGCAAAGCCACGCTCGACGCCTCCGGCCTGTCCCTCGTCTCCGGCAGCACCATGGCCGACGCCGCCCAGAAGATCGTGAAATTGGTGGCGTGAGTCATCTCGGAGCCATGCCGATCTCGCCTCAACAACTTGAAGCCCTGCTTCCGCGCGCCGCCGATTGGGTGGCGCAAATGGAAGCAGGGGTTCTTCAGAGCGGAGAGGCATTGAATGAGGAAGAGCTCACGTTTGCGCGGAAGATCGGAATCGGTTCCCCGGAAAAGGTTCGGCTGATGAAAGTCGACTCCATGCCTAAGCCCAGCGATTCGACGTTGGCTTGGGCTGCGAGTGAAACCGGGCTGCTTGGACCGAACATCGCTGGAGTCACATTCCGCTATGCGATTTTTGTAAGAGCCGATTATTGGAGGGAACTCAGGCTGGTCATCCACGAGATGGCCCACACCCAGCAATACGAGCGATTCGGTGGGATTGAGCCATTCCTCAAACAGTATATTTCCGAATGTCTGACTGTTGGCTACGACAGCAGCCCATTGGAACTGGAAGCGCGGGCGGTTGAGAAACGTCTGACAGGGCAAAATCTCTGACCGCCATATGATCAAATTCTCCGAAATCGCCTTCTCCTGCGACCCCGTGACCGACATGGCGCGGGCGCGGACGTCCCATGAAAACGAAAACCAAATTTGACGATGGCCTGCAATGGCTCCGGCAGCTTCGCCGCAAGGTGGCGGCCGAGTGCCGGTTCGATCTGGAGAAGCAGGCCGATGTGTATCGCGCCGCCGCGTCCAACCGCCCTTACAAGGCGTATCAGGGAGATGCGCCTCTCACCATAAACCGTCGTCGTCAAAAAATGGCGGCCTGATGAAATATCCTCCGATCAAAGGTCAGATATTCGTTCAGTTTTCCTCCAATGAAGGAAGACCGGAGGTCTATCTGGATGGCGATCCAGCGGGACTAAGGTCACTCGCCGCTCTTTGTGTGGCGTTGGCTGAGGTTGATCAGGCAAAGATCAAAGAACTGCCGGAGATGTTTGCCAGGGAACATGTCCACTTGGTTCCTGGAATTCACCTTGGGAAGAATTCTGCCAGCCTCTGTGTTGGCCGTGCGGAGGATAAGCGAGGTGAGCTTGATCCGACACACGAACCTCGACCCAGCAAGGCTGCAAAGATAACCAGCAAGAAAGTTTGGATCGAAAGCTAGGACCAAGAGCATGATCAAATTCTCCGAAATCGCGTTCTCCTGCTACCCCGTGACCGACATGGCGCGGGCGCGGGAATTCTACGAAGGCGTCCTGGGTTTGAAGGTCGGCATGGTCCACGGCGAAGCCGGCGGGATGCAGTGGACCGAGTATGACATCGGCCCCGGCACGCTGACC
>JBBQXJ010000080.1:0-21803 GCA_038209745.1 Verrucomicrobiota bacterium | reverse complement strand
TTTATACGGGCGTTCGCGGGGTTTTCCCAAGAAAACAACCTCCCGGCGACCCCGCTCAACACGACGCGCGGAACGCTCTTCCTGGCTCGTTCTCCTCCCTCATGCGCTCCTGCTTTCCTACCCCTCTTCGGCCACCGATGGCGCCAACGACTCTGGCACTGCGGACAGGTGAACACACCGTTTGAACTCTGCCGCTTGTCGTCCCACCCCTGCGCCATCACCGCCGAACAGGATGGACAGCGCTCCGACTGGGCGCGACCGATGGTGCTGAACATCCAAAGGAACGCAGCGAAAGCTACGACTCCGCCAATGACCTGCACTGCGACCGACTGCCAATGAAGCCCAAGGCCGAACACGCCAATGCCCACAACCATGCCGAGCCAGCAGCGAACGAAATGCCACATCGTCCGGCGGTGATGTCCGGGGAGAACCGGAATCTCTGTGCTGTGATTGTTGGGCTGTGTGGTCATGCGCGTAATGCCGCCTAACATTGTTGCAAGGCCAAACTCAGTTTGGCCTTGCACGGGTGCGCGTGTTTTCCGGTTTCTCCATTGGTTCCCACGATTAAGTGGGTTGCGTCCGATTGGCAAGCCGCGAGTTTGGCCATGCATGGAGCGTTCCGCGATACCCTGGTCTTCGAGACGTGAACCGCTGGGGAGCATCGAGCCGAACCCGAAACTGAAACTGGCGGACCAGCGCCGGGAGGTGATCCGCTTCCGTCGTGGGTTGCTGCGCACGGAGCAGTCGTATCTGGGCTTGATTGATTCGCCGGCTCCCTGCCGGCTCACCCTGCGGGGGCTTTCGCTTCGCGAAATTCCTCAACCGGCTACCCTCGCCGGTTGAGTCGCCGGTTCATCGTCTGGAGCGGCAAACCCCATCCGCAGGAGATGGGGGCGGTGTCCCGGAAAGGTAAGGTGCTGGCTCCCGCCGAGCCGCCGTTGGATCCGCTGCCGACGGGGCAGCGGCTCTGGCGACGGCGGGGCGTTTCGGAGTTGCCCGTGTCGCATTCAAGAAGCGAGTTCATCCCCAGGCGGCTCGGCGGGGGCCGTCGCCTTACCTCCGGCACTCCTTCGAAATGTTTGCGGCGAACTCCCGTTTGCCGCAACGGGGGCCGGGATGGCTTTTCCCGGGTCGGTTCTGCCGGGTTTTTGATCGGGAATGGGATTTTCCAGGTCTGGATCGGCGTTTCTTTGATCAAGTCCGAGGTTTTTTAGACTACTTCCGAGATTTATGTGATCTCAGTTGTCGTTTCTGTGATCTCAGATGTCGTTTATGTGATCTCATTTGTCATTTCTGTGATCTCATTTGTCATTTCTGTGATCTCATTTGTCGTTTCTGTGATCTCAGTTGCCATTTCTGTGATCTCATTTGTCGTTTCTGTGATCTCATTTGTCGTTTTCGTGGTCTGGTAAGCGACTTTCGTGATCTCTTCCATGGTTTTCTTGGTTCAGTTCGTCGCTTTCTTGGTTTGGTTTGGCGTTTTTGTGATCGGGTCGGCGGAGGACTGGCTGACGGACATTGCCGGGTAGGTCGGCATTGTTTGCCCGGCAATTTTGGATGCCCACAATTCATTGATCGGCTCATGGGCATGAAATGGTTTCATGGTTTGGCGGGCTGGGAAGGGATCAGCGCGGAGATGGAGGCGACGGTTTCTCCTGTAATCAGGGGGTTGCGCTGCAGGAAAGGCGTTCCAAGACCGGGGCTGATCCGCCCAAAAAAAGGACGTTGGCACCGGTGCTGCTGAGGGCCGGGGTGAAGAGGAGGTTCTAGCCCCGCAAGCGCGGGGAGTTGTGCCAAAGGCCTCCTGAAACTGAAACATCAACACAAGTAGATCATTCCATGACAAAATATCGTGTCTCCCTCCGATTCGCCTATTGGTCCGATTCGGCTTTGGCGGAATTCACCGGCCGGATCATCGCCGGGCTCACCGGCAATGCCGCGTTTCCCGCCCCCGACGTGCCTCTGGCGGATCTCCAGGCGCAGTTGACGAAGTTCGACGACGCCATGGCCATGAGCGCCCTCGGCGGCATGGCGGCGACGGCGCAGAAGAACATCGAGCGGCAGAAGCTGGATTCGCTGGTGCGCACGGAGGCCTACTACGTGCAACTGGCGATGAAGAACGATCTGGCCACGCTGCTCTCCAGCGGATTCGACGCGGTGTCGGGCCGGTCGCCCTCGGGGCCGCTGGATACGCCGGTGGTCCTGCAGATCGAGAACATCGAGACGACGCGGCTGGCGCTGAGGGTCTCGCCGGTGGAGAACGCGCGGGCCTACGAGGTGCGCAAGATGAATGGCACGGGCGGTTGGGTGTCCGGCAGCATCGGCACCAAGTCGCGCCGGCTGGAGGTAGAGGGGCTGGTGCCGGGCTCGACCTATCAGCTCCAGGTCCGGGCCATCGGCGGAAGCAGGGGCACGAGCCCGTGGAGCGATCCCGTGCAGCACATGGCGACCTGAGGGGCGCCCGGCAAAGCGCCGAACCGCCCATGTTCCCCAATGGAGCATGGGCGGTATTGTTTTCCGGGGAGGCGGCGGGGCGCGGGCGCCCTGCCCATGAAAACAAGGAAGGGCGGACCGGTCGGTCCGCCCCAACTTTAACTGTGCGCCGTGTCGACGGCTCAGGGCTTGCCCCCGAAGCTGGCGAAGTCGTCCACGTCGAGCAGGTCGAACCAGTTGAAGATGTCCGTCCGCTTCGGCGCGGCCTGCTGGTGCAGGGTGTGGAAAAAGTCGCGGGAATCAACGCTGCCGGGAGGCGCGTTCTCCTGCCAGGTGGACCAGTCGATGATCTCGGAGCCGGTGCGCTTGGTCTTCGCGTGGGCCATGATCCATTCGACGACTTCGCCGTCGCCCTTGCCCGAGGCGACTTCGGCCTTGAGCTTGTCGGCATCGATCCCGAGGAACTCGAGCAACCGCATGTCCATCGGACAGGCGTAGTGGTATTCACCGTGCTTGCCCGCAAGCGAGGCGCGGCATTTATCGAGGCAACGGGCGAGGATCACGAGGCCGCCGAGACGGACGCGGGGGCTGCGGGGCGGAAACTGGGTCAGGTCGGGAGTGGATAGGTTCATGTTTGAATGGGTCTGTTTCTCGGAGTGACCAAACTGCACCGCATTGCCCCGGGTGCAAGGGGCGAAACAATGCCCCCAACCGGCCTGCGGGGCACTCTCTCCCATTCGACGGGGAGAGGGACGTTCACAGAGCGGCCAGCACTTCGGCGACGTGTTCCTCCGGTTTCACCTTGGGCCAGACCTTGCGGATCTTCCCGTCCGGTCCGATGAGGAAGGTCATGCGGTTCGTGCCCATGAAACGTCGGCCCATGAACAGCTTCTCGCCCCAGACTCCGTAGGCCTCGACGATCTTGTGGTCCTCGTCCGAGACCAAGGTGAAGGGCAGGTCGAACTTCTCCACGAACTTGTCGTGCGACTTCACGGAATCGACGCTGACTCCCAGCACGACGACGCCCTTCTTCTTCAACGCGGCGAACGAATCGCGGAACGAGCAGGCCTCCTTCGTGCAGCCGGGCGTGTTGTCCTTGGGGTAGAAGAAGAGGACGACGTGCTTCCCCTTCAGTCCGGAAAGCGAAACGGTTCCGCCGCCATTGGTCGGCGCGGTGAAATCAGGGGCGACGGTTCCCTCGGCCAAAGGATTGGCGGCTTTCGGGGCGGGTTTGGTGGTCTTGGTCGGCATAGATGGCGGCGAAAACTACGCAGCCCCGGGCCGCGCGCAACTGCCGGGAATGCTACTGGTCCGTCGTGGCCGAACTCTTCGGGCTTTTGCCGAGCTGGTTCATGCCGTCCCAGACGTAGAGCAGCCCCGACACCACCGTGACCACCGCCGCCGCCGCGCACCAACGTCCGAACCAGATCTCGTCCCACTTCAGCACGCCCCATACGACCATGACCATCTGCAGGACCGTCCCCAGCTTGCCCAGGATCCGGGGCCGCACCTTCACGTCGCCGACGATGTGGTGCACGAGGCCGACACCGATGGTGACGAGGATGTCGCGGCTGAGGATGGCCGCCGTGGCCCAGAACGGGATCTGCGGAAGGCGGCCGTTGTTGTCGAGGCTCAGGATGACGATGGAGGAGACCAGCAGAAGCTTGTCCGCGAGCGGATCGAGGATCGCGCCCAGCTCGCTCTTCTGGTTGTAGCGCCGGGCGATGTAGCCATCGATCCCGTCGCTGATCGCCGCCACGGCGAAGCTGACGATGGCCAGCAGCCGATGCAGCTCTTCCCCCGTGCGCGCGTAGTAGATCATCTCCGTCACGAAGAACGGGATGAGCAGGATGCGGAGAACGGTGATCTTGTTGGCGGTCGTCATGGCCCGGCGGATCCAGTTGTCGCAGAGGAAAATGCCCGGCACCCGTCGACAGGGCAACCCCCGTTGAACCGGTCGCCCAATCGCCGGCTTGGCCCAACGCCGGATCCGGAGGAGTCCCCCGCATTCGCCGTGTCGGGCCTTCCGGCTAAACCAGCCCGCCGATGCTGCCGATACGCCCCTCATGACGCGGGGACTTTTCCAATTCATTGCGGCGGTTCTGCTGGTGCTGGCGGCTCCGCGAGGGCGGGCCGACGGAGCCTTCCAACTGCTGCACACCTTTCCCTCGTCCCCCAACGAGCCGCGTCTGCCGGGCTGCCGGTTGCTGGAGGTGGAACCAGGGGTGTTCTACGGCACCAGCCTCTTCGGCGGACCCTTCAACTGCGGGACCGTCTTCCGGTTCCGTCCCGATACCGGGGTCGAGGTGATCGCAACCTTCGACGGCACGAACGGCTTCTTGCCGGACGGCGGGCTCGTGCAGGGTCCCGACGGGAACCTGTATGGCGTGACGGAGGCGGGAGGGATCGGCTATTCGGGAGATCCACCGAACTTGAACCCCGGGCCCGGCACCGTGTTCCGCGTCAGTCTGACCGGCCAGATGGACACGCTCTTCTGTTTCAATGCCACAAATTCCGCGACCCCGTTCGGGCCGCTTGTGTTCGGAGCCGACGGAACAATGTATGGGGTTACCTTCTTTGGGAGTAACAGCGATGCGAGCGGCACCTTGTTCCAGATTTCAACCAACGGGGCGATGGTCCAGCTGCATTCGTTCGGCGGCCCGGATGGTTCTTGGCCTGTGGGACTGACGGAAGGAACGGACGGTGCGCTGTATGGCACGACGAGGTCTGGCACGGCCTTCCGAACAACGACCAATGGGCTCTTTTCGGTGCTGGCGCGATTCACGGGGACGAATGGAAACGGTCCCACGGCTTTGTCGCGTGATCCTTTCGGGGGCTTTGTCAGCACGACCACGATCGGAGGCGTCGGGGGCTTTGGGACCATCTTCCACCTCTCAGAGGACGGCGCCCTCCAAACGCTCTATTCCTTCAAAGGGACCGATGCCGCCGGCCCCAGCTCGGGAGTGGTCCGAGGCGGCGACGGAGCGCTCTACGGGACGACTTGGGGTAGCTTCGATCATATCCATGACACCAACGGGTCCATCTTCAGACTGAGCCTGGACGGCGTGCTTTCCATCGTAACGCGGTTCGACGGAACGAACGGTCTGCGTCCGATCACGGGCATGATGCTGGCGTCGGACGGCTATCTCTACGGGGCCACGGCGGATGTCATGAACGAGTCCCCGTTCAACGGAGGAACCCTCTACCGCGTGGCCCAGACCCCGGCGATGGAGTCCGTCGCCATTGCCGGAGGCAAGGTGACTCTGGCGTGGCGTTCATTCACGCACGGGAGTTACCAGATCCAGTCCAAGCCAACCATCGAAGCGAGCGACTGGATGCCAGTCGGCCCGCCGGTCACGACGGTCGATCCATTGACGCAGGCGATCTTTCCGGTCCCGGACTCTCCGCAAGGAATCTTTCGGGCGGTGCTGATCCCTTGAAGCGGCCACAGCCCGCCTATCTCGAATCGCCAGAGCTACCGAGGGTCTTCCTGAGAAACCGCCCGGTGTGCGAGGCCTTGCAGGCGGCCACCTTTTCGGGCGTTCCCACCACCACCAGTTCGCCGCCGGCCGCGCCGGCTTCCGGGCCGAGATCGATCACCCAATCGGCTTCGGCGACGAGGTCCATGTTGTGTTCGATGACGACGACGGAATGGCCCGCGTCGACCAACCGCTGGAGGACCTCCACCAGCTTGCGCACGTCCGACATGTGCAGCCCGATGGTCGGCTCTTCGAGGACGAAGAGATCGCCGAGCTCCCTCTTGCGGCCGCCCAGCTTGTCCGGTGCGGGCTTCAACCCGCCGAGCAGATGCGTGACGAGCTTCATCCGCTGGGCTTCGCCGCCACTGAGCGTGGGGCTGGTCTGGCCGAGCTTGAGATAGTCGAGCCCGGTGTCGCGCAGCGCCTCCAGGGGCCGCTTGATCCGCTGGAACACGGAGAAGAACCCGATGGCCTCGGCCACGCTCAGCTCCATCACCTGCGCGATGTTCTTGCCGGCATATTCCACGTCGAGCGTCTCGCGATTGAAGCGCGCACCGCCGCAGGCTTCGCAGCGAACGAAGGCGGGCGGCAGGAAGTTCATCTCCAGCTTGATCTGTCCCGCGCCTTCACAGACCGGGCAACGGCCCACGGCGCTGTTGAACGAGAACCGGCTCGCCGTGTAGCCGCGCATCCGCGCCTCCGGCACCTTGGCGAACAGTTCGCGGATATCGCTGAAGAAGCCGACGTAGGTGGCGGGAGTGGAGCGCGGCGTCCGGCCAATCGGAGCCTGGTCGACCTCATGGATGTTGCGGATCAATTCCCGGCCCGTGACCCGGAACGATTTCTTGTTTTTTGTCTTCCCGGTTTTGCTGGAAGCGGCCTCCAGCGCGGGCAGCAGGCATTCCTTGATCAAGGTGCTCTTGCCCGAACCGCTCACGCCGGTGACGACCACGAAGCGGTTGAGCGGAATCTCCACCGACACGTCCTTGAGGTTGTTCACCGACGCGCCCGTCAGGGACAGCGTAGGCGGGACCTCCTGCCCGGCCGTCTTCGGCCTGGCGGTCCGTGCCGGAGGGGAGGCCCGGTCTACGGGGCGCCGTTCCCCGCGACTGGGAAACGTCCGCTTCGACGCCTCCCTCAAGCTGTTGCCCGTGATCGACCCCTTGTTCGCCAGCAACTGCTTCAAGGTGCCCGCCGCCACGACTTCGCCGCCGTTCACCCCGGCGGCGGGACCGAGATCGATCACGTAGTCGGCGGCCATCATCGTCTCTTCGTCGTGCTCGACGACGAAGAGGGAATTGCCCCGGTTCTTCAGCATCGTCAGCGCCTTGATGAGCTGTTCGTTGTCGCGCGAATGCAGGCCGATCGTGGGCTCGTCCAGCACGTAGAGGACGCCGCTGAGATTCGAGCCCAGCTGCGCCGCCAAACGGATGCGCTGCGACTCGCCGCCGGACAAGGTCGTCACGCTGCGGCCGAGCTGCAGGTAGCCGAGTCCGACTTCGCGGAGAAACTTCAGCCGCTCCCGGATCTCCGGCAGAATGTCGCGGGCGATCTCCGCCGCACGACCCGCCAAAGTGCAGCGCTCAAACCACGCGAAGGCCTCGTCCACCGAACACTGGGCGAAGAAGTCGATCGTCGGCTGCCCAGCAGCCGACGACGTGAGGAGGCCGCCGGAGACATCCGGCTTCGGGGCACTCCGCCTCCTGACGTCGGCGGCTACCTTCAGCCGCACCGCCCGCGCCACCGGGTTCAGCCGCGCCCCATGGCATTCCGGACATTCCTCATGCTCTCCTTCGGTCCAGCCGAACCAAGACTCCTCGATGGCGCCCGCACGAGCACCCCGCTCCACGTCCGGCAATTCGAAGAGCTCGCCAAACCCCCGGCATTTCGGACACCAACCGCCGGCGGAGTTGTAGCTGAAATTCTTCGGGTCCAGCGGCGCATAGGCCTTGGCGCACTTCGGACAAGTCCGCTCGGTCGAATGCACCGTCGCCTTCCCCTTGCGATCCAAGGCCAGCAGCGTCCCCTGCCCGATCTTCAACCCTTCGTCGACCACTTGCTGGGGGGCCTTGCCGGCACTGTTCGGAGCCTTCGCCGCAGCCGGCTTGCGGCCCCGCCTCGCGCCCTCCAGCACTCCGACGACGATCTCCACATCGTGCTCCTTGAAACGATCCAGCCGGAACGGCTCGTCCGTGCGGCAGATCTTCCCATCGGCCCGGACCTCCGCGTAGCCGTGCTTGGCCGCCCAAGCCGCCACGTCCGAATGAAAGCCCTTCCGCCCCCGGACGACCGGCGCCAGCAGCAGGAGATCGCCCCGGGACTCCACCTCTTCCAGCAACCCCGCGCCCACCTGGTCACGGGTCCGCCCTTCCACCGGCAATTGGCAGTCCGGACAATAGGTCGTGCCCAGCTTCGCAAAGATCAGCCTCAGGAAATGATAGATCTCCGTCACGGTCGCCACGGTGCTCTTGCCGCCGCCACGGGAGGTCCGCTGCTCGATGCTGACGGTCGGTGGAATGCCGGTGATCAGATCCACGTCCGGCCGCGACATCTGCTCCACGAACTGCCGGGCATAGGCGCTCATGGCGTCGAGGAACCGCCGCTGACCCTCGGCGAACAACAGGTCGAAGGCCAAGGTGCTCTTGCCGGATCCGCTGACCCCGGTGATGACGACGAACTGCCCGCGCGGGATGCGCAGGGAGATGTTCTTCAGGTTGTGCTCTCGGGCGCCATGGATGGAAATGGCGTCGTCGGGGGCGCTGGGCTCTAACGTGGAAATCACGTCGCAGAGGTAAGCATGGCGGCGAAAAGTGGCAAACGCGGTCTCGACCTATTTCGGGGGTGTCGACAGTGGTGAATTGCTTCTTGGCCTTCGTCGTCGTAATCAGGCCTGAAACCAACCACTCGCATGAACAAGCTTTTAACAGGATCGCTCCTGCTCGCCTTCGTCTGCCACGCCGCCGATCCGGTCTTGCTCGAATTTCCCCGCCAGCAGCTCACCGACCAGTTCTGGTCCGAGGGCGCGGCCTTCGGCGACCTGAACCACGACGGAGTGAACGACATCGTCTACGGGCCGTATTGGTGGGAAGGGCCGGACTTCAAGATCCGCCATGAGTTCTACCCCGCCGCCGCGACCTTCGAACTCGCCCTCGGCGCCATGACCAAGGTGAAGGTTCCCGGCTTCGAAGGCGCGCTGGGCAAGGAGAACACCTACTCGGACAACTTTTTCTGCTACACCCACGACTTCAACGGCGACGGCTGGGACGACGTGCTCGTGCTGGGGTTCCCCGGCAAAGACGCCTCCTGGTTCGAGAATCCCGGCAAGGGCGGCGCGGACAAGCACTGGGAGCGCCACATCGTCTTCGACGTGGTGGACAACGAATCCCCCACCTGGACCGATCTGACCGGCGACGGCAAACCGGAGATCGTCTGCAATTCCGGAGGCTACTTCGGCTACGTCAGCCCCGATTGGAAGAATCCCGCGGCGAAGTGGACCTTCCACCCGATCACCCCCAAGGGCGACTGGCAGCGCTTCACCCACGGCATGGGAGTGGGCGACGTCAACGGCGACGGCCGCATGGACCTGCTCGAGAAAGACGGCTGGTGGGAACAACCCGCCTCGCTGGCCGGCGATCCCGTCTGGACATTCCACGCCCAGAACTTCGGCACCGGCGGCTCCCAGATGTTCGCCTACGACGTGAACGGCGACGGTCTGAACGACGTGATCACCAGTCTCGCCGCCCACGGCTACGGCCTCGCCTGGTATGAGCAATACCGGGAAGACGGCGCGATCAAGTTCAAGGCCCACGTCATCATGAACAAGTCGCCCAACGAGAACCCCTACGGCGTGGCCTTCTCCCAGCTCCACGCGGTGGACGTCGTGGACATGGACGGCGACGGCGTGAAGGACATCGTCACCGGCAAGCGCTTCTGGGCGCATGGTTCCCATGGTGACGCGGATCCCGGCGCCGATCCCGTGCTCTATTGGTTCAAGCTGGTGCGGGGGCCCAACCATTCGGTGGACTTCGTGCCCCATCTCATCAGCAAGGACACCGGAGTCGGCACCCAGGTCACCGTCGGCGACATCAACAAAGACGGCCTGCCCGACGTGCTCGTGGGCAACAAACGCGGCGTCTTCGTCCATCTCCAGCAACGCAAGACCGTGTCGCAGGACGAATGGCAGAAAGCGCAGCCGAAGAAGGTGAATTGATGCGGTCCGACCCGGCAACAGGTAGGGTGAAGGCTCCCGCCGGGCCGTCGTTGCGCCCTCTCCAATCAACCCAGCGTCTCTGGCGACTCCGGACCCGTTCGGAGTCGCCATTGAACCGTTCCTTCGAAACGCAGGAACAACGGCGACGCGGCCAGTGCCGGCGACGTTCGTCCTCCCGTCAACTGGCGTCGTGATCACTTCGAGTCGCTCATCATGAAACTTCTTTTCCCGCTGTTCCTCACCGTTGCCCTCGCCAGTTCCCTCCACGCCGCCGACGCCCCACCGTCCGACATCGTCCCCTTTGCCGGATTGTCGCCGCAGGACGCCTGCGACAAGGCCACCTTGCCGCCCGGGTTCAAGATGAACGTCTTCGCCGCCGAACCCGATGTCGTCCAACCCATCGCCTTCTGCCTCGATCATCGCGGCCGGATCTGGGTGGCCGAGGGCATCACCTATCCCAAGCGCCACGGCAATCCGCCCGTGCCGGTCAATCCATCCGAGAAGCCCACACCGGAACAACTGAAGGACATCTTCGGCGGGGCCGACCGCATCCTCGTGCTGGAGGACACCAACGGCGACCACAAGTTCGACAAGAAGACCGTCTTCATGGAGCACCTCAATCTCGTCAGCGGATTGCAGGTCGGCTTCGGCGGCGTCTGGATCGGGGCCGCGCCCTACCTGATGTTCGTCCCCTTCACCGACGGCGACGCGCCCAAACCCTCCGGTGATCCGCAGATCCTGCTCGACGGCTGGAACTACAACGCGGACACGCACGAGACGTTGAACACCTTCACCTGGGGTCCCGACGGTTGGCTCTACGGCTGTCACGGCGTCTTCTGTCCCAGCAATCCGGGCAAACCCGGCACTCCGGCCAAGAACCGTCAATGGACCGACGCCGGCGTCTGGCGCTACCACCCGACCCGCCACGTCTTCGAGACCTTCACCGAAGGCGGCAGCAATCCCTGGGGCATCGACTTCGACGAACACGGCCAGCTCTTCGCGGAGATGTGCGTCATTCCCCACTTCTGGCACATGATCCAGGGCGCCCGCATCGAGCGCCAAGGCGGCCAGCACTTCGCGGTCGGCCCGGAGGAAAACGCCCGCATGCGCCAGGACGACGGCAAGCCGGTCAACCCCTATATCTACGAGGACATCAAGCAGCACGGCGACCACGTCCACTGGGCCGGCGCCGGCGGCCCCCACGCCGGCAATGCCCGCAGCGACGCGGCCGGTGGTGGCCATGCCCACGCCGGCGTGATGGTCTACCAGGGCGAAAGCTGGCCCGCCGAATACCGAGGGAAGATCTTCATGGGGAACATCCATGGCCAGCGGTTCAACATGGACATCCCCGTCCCCACCGGCTCCGGCTTCGTCGGCAAGCACGGCAAGGACTTCCTCAACTTCAACGACACCTGGTCCCAGACGTTGAACCAGACCTACGACCAGGACGGCTCGGTCTACACCATCGACTGGTATGACAAGAACCAGTGCCACAACACCCGGGAAGACGGCCACGACCGCAGCAACGGCCGCATCTACAAGATCGTCTACCACGACCAGAAGACGACCCGGCCCGACCTCGCCGCCAAGTCCGATCTCGAACTCGCCAAGCTTGTCGGTTCCCGCAACGAGTTCTTCAGCCGTCACGCGCGGCAGCTCCTGCAGGAACGCGCCGCGCAGAAGAAGCTCAGCCTCGCCGCCATCGAAGCGCTCCGCAGCGAATTGAGGGACGGCGAACCGGCCGCCGCTCTGCGCGCTCTCTGGGCCCTGGACGTGACCGGCAACCTGGACGCCGACGCCGTCTCCACCGCCGCGACCAGCCCCGATGAATGGCTGCGCGGTTGGGCGATCCAGGTGGGATTCGAAGATCCCGCAGTTACCGAGCGCATCGTCGCGGCCTTGCAGGACGCCGGGGCCGATCCCATGAACGATCTTCTCGAAATGGCCCGCAACGATCCGTCCCCCGTCGTCCGCCGGTTCATCGCCTCCACCGTCCAGCGGATCCGGTCGGTCGATCTCAGGACCGATCTCGTGAAAGCCCTCCTCGCCCACGGTGAAGACGCGGACGACCATAATCTGCCGCTGATGTATTGGTTCGCGCTGGAGCCCCTTGTCGGCGAACAGCCCGCATCCATGCTCGCGCTCGCCGCCGAGACCAAGATTCCGCGCCTGCTGAACTTCACCACCCGCCGCATCGCCAGCATCGGTTCGGCCGAGACCCGCGCCTTGATCGCCCGCAGCATCGCCGCCGAGACCAGCGTGCCACAGCAGATCGAGATGCTCCGCGGCCTCGCCGCCGCACTTCAAGGCCAGCGCAGCGTGACCATGCCCACCGGTTGGGACGCGGTCGAAACCGCCCTGGGCAACGCCGCCCAGGCCGAACTCCGCACCCTCGTCCAGACGCTCTCCCTGACCTTCGGCAGCCAACGCGCTCTCACCAGCTTGCAGGCGACGCTCACGGACGCGGCGGCTCCGGCGGAGCAGCGCCGCGCCGCGCTCGATTCCCTCCTCGGCACCCGCGACACCGCCTTGCCCGGGTTGCTGCGCCCGCTCCTGACCGACACCGCCGTGCGCGGACCGGCCCTGCGCGCCCTCGCCGCCTATGACGACGACGCGACCCCGACCGCCATTCTCGACGCCTACGGCACCTTCTCCGGCGGCGAGAAACGCGACGCGCTCAACACGCTCGTTTCCCGTTCCGCCTTCGCCCGTCCGCTGCTCGCCGCCCTCGAAGCCGGCAAGGTCGCCAAATCCGATGTGACCGCCGACGTCCTGCGCCAGCTCCGGGCCATGAAGGATCCGAAGATCCAGAAGGCTCTGGAGACCGCCTTCGGACACTTCCGCGAGGTCAGCGCCGACAAGAAAGCGCAGATCGAGAAGTATCGCGGGATCTATTACGCCGGCGGCAGCACGCCCGGCAACGCCTCCTCCGGCCGCGTCGTCTTCAACCGAGTCTGCGTCCAGTGCCACACGCTCTTCGACACCGGCGGCAAGGTCGGCCCCGACATCACCGGCTCCAATCGTGGCGACCTGAACTACCTCCTGGAAAACGTCGTCGACCCGAACGCCGTCATTCCGAACGAATATCGCGTGACCGAGATCGAGACCAAGGACGGCCGCATGTTGACCGGCATCCTGAAGATCATGGGCGACCAATCCGTCCTGCTCCAAACCGCCAACGAGCTCGTCACCATTCCCCGCAACGAAATCGCCTCCCGCACCCAGAGCGAGAACTCGATGATGCCGGAAGGCCTGCTGGATGGGTTGAAGGACCAGGAAGTCCGCGACCTGATCTACTACCTCGGCCGCCCCGGCCAAACCGCCCTCCCCGCCGACGCCAAGTAGTCCACAAAGGTAGGGCGACGGCTCCCGCTGCGCCGCCTTTGATGGGCCAGATTACGTCGGGGCAACACTGACGACTCCAAAGCGACTTCAGAGCGACTGGGAGTTGCCGAAGATGCTGTCCCGTCGTCAGAGGATCAAACGGCGGCGCGGCCTGAGCCGCCGCCCTACCGTCAACAAACAGTGTTCAACCCGGCCCGGGTTTGCTTACGTCTCCCCACCCGAAACATGCAAACCCGTCCCCTAGGAAAAACCGGTCTCCAGGTCCCCATCCTCAGCTTCGGCGCATCCTCGCTCGGCGCCGAGTTCCGCAGCGTGAAGCTCGACGAAGCGCTGGAGAGCGTCCGCGTCGCGCTCGACTGCGGCTTGAACTTCATCGACACCTCGCCCTTCTACGGACGCGGCATGAGCGAGGTCTTGCTCGGCATCGCGCTGAAGGGCGTCCCGCGCGAAAGCTACACCCTCTGCACCAAGCTCGGCCGCTACGACCTCCCGCACTTCGACTTCAGCGCCAAGCGCGTCGCCGAGAGCGTCGATGTCTCCCTGCACCGCCTCGGCACCGACCATCTCGACATCGTCCTCTGCCACGACGTCGAGTTCGTGCCCATGCAGCAGATCGTCGACGAGACGATCCCCGCGCTGAAGAAGATCCAACAGTCCGGCAAGGTCCGCTTCATCGGCTTCAGCGGCTATCCGCAGAAGATCTTCCGCTTCATCTGCGACCAGACCGACGTGGACTGCGTGCTGAGCTACAACCAATACACGCTCCAGAACACCCGCTTCGCCGAGGACACCGTCCCCTACCTCAAGGCCAAGGGCGTGGGCGTGATGAACGCCGGCCCCTTCAGCGCCCGTCTCCTCACGAACGCGCCCCTGCCCGCCTGGCTCAAGGAACCCGAGGAAGTCAAAGCCGCCGCACGCGCCGCCGCCGCGCATTGCGCGGCCAAGGGCGTGGACATCGCGAAGATCGCCCTCCAGTTCAGCCTCGCGAACCCCGACATCGCCACCACCGTCAGCGGCAGCGCCAACCCGAACAACATCCGCAACTGGGCCAAGTGGGCCGCCGAGCCGCTCGACCAGGAGCTGCTGGCCGAAGTGCTGGAAATCTTCCAACCCGTGAAGAACCTCGGGCACAAGGAAGGGTTGGCGGAGAACAACTGAGCGAACCGTTGTTTGCTCTGGCCAAATCCGAAGGACCAACGGTGCGGCCTCAATCCAGCCCAGAGCTGGAAACCATCTGCCACCCGAGTTCCCACGGCGTTGCCCCGGGCTGGATTGATGCTGGGCCTTTGGCCCGCAGGACAGATGGCCAATGATCCAATGGATTCACCCGCACGCTCGATTGCCAGAAATTGATCTCCCATGAAATCCACCTCTTTCACCGCTCGGATCTCGCTCTTGATCTTGTTGGGCACCGGCATCCTCTCGCACGGCCAAGAAGTCGAAGCCCCGTTCATCAAGCCAAACGCCCAGGGCCTGCTCACTGCCACTTCGACCACGCCCGGCGCGGTCATCCGCTACAATCTCGATGGCCAGCCGCCGACCCAAAGCGACGGTGTTTGGCTGGCGCCGGTGGACCAGCCGCCCGGATACAAGCTCGCCGCCCGCGCGTTCTTGCCCGGCACCACCAACCAGAGCGCCGTCGTCACTTCGACCGCGCTCGCGCCCGGTTCTTCGCCGCGCAAACCGTCCACCCTCGTCCCGCTGACCCAGAACCGCGATTGGCGCACCTATGATTGGGCGGAACGCCACGCGGCCTGCGTCGCGCTGATGAAGGAACGCCAGCCGGAGATCGTGATGCTGGGCGATTCGATCACCCATTTCTGGGGCGGCGATCCCGTCGGCGGCCGCCGCACCGGCACCAACGAATGGGACCGTCTCTTCGCCGGTCACTCAGTCGTCAATCTCGGCTACGGCTGGGACCGCACGGAGAACGTCCTCTGGCGATTGACCCACGGTGAGTTCGACAAGGTGTCGCCCAAGGTGGTTGTGGTCATGATCGGGACGAACAACATGGGCTTGAACACGCCCGAGGAAATCGCCGCCGGAGTGGCGGCCCTCTGCGAGGAGATCCACCGCCGTTCGCCCCGGACGCGAATCCTCCTGCTCGGCATTTTCCCGCGCGGTGCCAAGCCCGATGAGACCCGGGCCAAGGTCGCCCAGGTCAACGGATTGATCGCGAAGTTCGACGGCCAGAACGGGATCACCTACCTCGACATCGGCGGCACGTTCCTCGAACCCGACGGCACGATCACCCACGAGATGATGGGCGACTACCTCCATCCCACGGCCAAGGGCTACCAGGCCTGGGCCGACGCGATGGAGCCGACCCTGAAGCGTTTGCTGGACGAATAGGCTTCAGGCAAAGCCGCCTTCTGAAAGCGGTCCAAAAACCGGGCCGAAACCGATCTACTTCGCGGAAAAGGCGAACACGGCCGTCTCTTTCAGGGGTTCTCCCGGACGGATGACGATGGACGGGAAGTTCGGGTGGTGGATGGAGTCGGGATAGTGCTGGGTCTCCAGGCAAACTGCCGTGTGGCCCAGATGGTTTCCGGTGTAGAGCTGCACGGCCGGCTGGGTGGTCCGCACGACCATGGTCCGTCCGCTCTTGGGCTCCACCAGACGGGCGGCCAGCTTCAGGGTCTTGTCCGGGCCCAGGATGTAGTTGTGGTCGTAGCCGTTCATCTTCGGCTTCAACTGTTCGATGCGATCACCGATCCGGGTCGGGTGGTTGAAGTCCATCAGGGTGCCTTTCAGCGGCAGGATCTCGCCCGTGGGAATCAGGTCGGCATCCGCCGGGGTGTAGCTCTCGGACGGGATCATCAAGACGTCGTCCAAGCAGCTCCCGCCGCCCGCGAGGTTCCAATAGGCGTGGTTGGTGAGATTCACGATGGTGGGCTTGTCGGTCTCCGCGTCGTAGTCGATCCGGAACTCGTTCTTGTCCGTCAGCGAGTAGGTCACGGACGTTTTCAAGTTGCCGGGGAATCCCTCTTCGCCGTCCTTGCTCAGGTAGGTGAGTTTGACCGAAGACTCCCCTGCCTTCTTCGGAACGTCCTCGACCGTCCAGACCGATTGGGCGAAGCCTTTTCGTCCGCCGTGGATCGTGTTCTTCCCCGAGTTGGGAGCCAGCTTGTAGGTCGTTCCGTCCAGCTCGAACTGAGCGCCGGCGATCCGGTTGACCACCCGGCCAATGACGGCGGCGGCTCCGTTGAACCCCCGCTCGAACTTCTCCAGGCTGGCGGTCGTGAGCACGACGTTGGTCATGTTTCCGAGCCGGTCGGGAGCCTGCAGCTCTTTGATGATCGCACCGTAGGAGATGATCTGGGCGCTCATGCCTTTGGCGTTCCGCAGGGTGACCAACTGAACCTTGGAACCGTCCTGGGCCGTTCCGAAGTCGGACTGCTCGACCCGGTTCAGGGTCGCTGCCTGGACGGATCCAAAGAGGACGGTCGCAACCGAAGAAGCCAGAGCCAGACGTCGGAAAGATGTTTTCATGAAACGATTCGTAGTTTGCCTAAACCCACCGTGATTTGGGGGACATCATTTCCAGCGGGCCCGGGCCCGCAAGCGGGGAATTCGTCCTTGCCGCGCCGCTGCTTCCGATAGTGGCGAGGGAGCCCGGGGCCGGATCGGATCCGACGAGTTTGATCTGTAATGGATGGCGGCGATACCCTTTGATCGCTCCATGGTCACCCGCCGCCAGTTCATCACCCACTCTTCCCTCGCGCTGACCGCCCTTGGTACCGGCTGCCAGACCCACCGCCCCACCAAATCCATGAGCGCATCGACCGAGCAACGACCGTTGATCATCTCGACCTGGCCCTTCGGTAAACCCGCCAACGAAAAAGCGCTCGCCACCGCGCTGGCCGGCGGCTCCGGCCTGGACGCGGTGGTCGAGGGCATCGGCGTGGCCGAGTCGGATCTTTCGAACAGTTCGGTCGGTGCGGGCGGCCTGCCCAATGCGGACGGAGTCGTGCAGCTGGACGCCTGCATCATGGCGGGTCCGGGCCATCACGCCGGCGGCGTGGCCGCGATCGAAGGCATCGAGCATCCCGTCGCCGTGGCCCGGCGCGTGATGGAGAAGACGCCCCACGTCCTGCTGGTCGGAGCCGGCGCCAAACAATTCGCCCTCAAGGAAGGTTTCCCCGAAAAGGATCTCACCACGCCCTCCTCCCTCGCCGCGTGGCGTGAATGGAAAGCCAAACAAACCGGCGACAAAGGCCACGACACCCTCGCGATGCTCGTGCTCATGCCCGACGGCAATCTCTACGGCGGCTGCTCCACCAGCGGACTCGCCTACAAGATGCCCGGCCGCGTGGGCGATTCTCCGATAATCGGCAGCGGCCTCTACGTGGACAACGAAGTCGGGGCCGCCGGGGCGACCGGTCTCGGCGAAAACGTGATGCGCTACTGCGCCTCGTTCCTGGTGGTCGAATACATGCGCCGCGGCGCGACCCCGGAGGAAGCCTGCGCCGAAACCATTCTTCGCGCCGCGCGCCAAGACCCAAAGGGAATCGACCTTGCGATCAACTTCATCGCGATCGACAAGAAAGGCCGCTTCGGCGCCGCCGGCGTGGGCACGGGCTTCGATTATTCGGTGGCTTATCCCGGCTACAGCCGCGTGCTCCACAGCCTGGCGCTCAGCAACCTCAGCGTGAAAGTGATCGGCGGACACATCCAGTAGGATGGGCGCCGCGAACCGCGCGATTCCTTCTCGACGATGGATCTGCTCTCCCGACCGGCGATTGTAGCCACCCCCGGATTGAAGCGCGGAGACACCGGTGCTTAATTCCCGCCCCTGATGCAGAACGTCCCCCCGACCGATCCACCGCCGGGGAATCCTTCCCCGATGGACTCGCCCTACGCCTTCCTCCGCGATCGCAACGTCTCGCTGTTCCTGCTCGCGCGCTTCATCGCGGTCATCGGGCAACAGATGCTGATCGTCGCGGTCGGCTGGGAACTCTACGAACGGACGCACTCCGCGTTCGCCCTCGGGCTGGTCGGGCTGACCCAGATGGTCCCGCTTATCGCCCTGGTGCTGCCGGCCGGACACGTCGCGGACACGCTCAACCGCCGGAAGACCGTGGTCGCGATGGAACTGCTCATCTCCGCCGCCAGCCTCGGACTGGCCGTGGTGTCGTTCGTCCAGGCGCCGGTCGGCTGGGTCTACGGCTGCCTGGCCGTCGCCGGCATCGGCCGCACCTTCGTACGACCCGCCAGCCAGGCGCTGCTGCCGCAACTGGTGCCGCGAGAGCAATACTCCAGGGTCTTCACCTGGAACGCCGGCGTGTTCCAAACCTCCTCCGTGCTCGGACCGGCCGCGGCCGGCGCCTTGATCGCGCTCACCCATCACCCGGCCACGATCTACGTCATCGACGCCTTCGCCGGACTGGTCTGCGCGGCCATGTTCATGAAGGTCCGCAGCACCTTCGCCGCCCCGCCCCGGGAGCCGGCTTCCCTCGCGAGGTACCTGGCCGGATTCCGGTTCGTCCATCAAACGCGGGTCATCATGGGCCTGATGGTGCTCGACATGTTCGCGGTGCTTTTGGGCGGGGCAACGGCGCTCCTGCCGGTGTTTTCCGCCGAGATCCTGCACGCGGGACCGAACGGTCTGGGCCTGCTCCAAGCCGCCTTGCCCTTCGGCTCCGTGCTGGCCTCGGCGATCATCGCCCACCGGCCGCCGATGCAGCGGGCCGGCCATTCGCTCTTCTGGGCGGTGGTGGTGTTCGGGTTGGCCACGATCGGCTTCGGTCTGTCCCACTGGTTCTGGGTTTCGTTCGGCATGCTCGTGGTCTGCGGCGCGGCCGATGCCGTCAGCGTCGTCGTCCGCAGCACGGTGGTTCAACTGATGACGCCCGACGCGATGCGCGGCCGGGTCTCGGCCGTGAACAGCCTCTTCATCGGCACCTCGAACGAAATGGGCGGTTTCGAGTCCGGCACGGTCGCGCACTTCTTCGGACCGGTCTTCTCGGTCGTTTCGGGCGGCATCGGCACGATCGTGACCCTGCTGATCATCGTGGCGGTGTGGCCCGAGATCCGCCGCCAACGCCGCCTCGACGGCACCCAGGCCGATGGGCCGTAGTGCGATCGAGGCTTGAGGCCGTCCAGCGGCCACCTCTCTCCCTGCCGCCTTCCCCGAGAATCCCCTTTCCACCCGGGGCCCGTTGCCCTTCACTTTGCACCGCTTTTTATCCGACCATGAAAATCGTTCTCGCTTACTCGGGCGGCCTCGACACCTCGGTGCTGCTCTCCTGGATCAAGGAAACCTACGGCAATGCCGAGATGATCTGCTTCTGCGCCAATGTCGGCCAGGAAGACGAACTCAAGGGCCTCAACGCCAAGGCCAAGAAGACCGGCGCGTCGAAGATCTACATCGACGATCTCCAGGAGGAGTTCGCCAAGGACTTCATCTACCCGATCCTCCGCGCCGGCGCGATCTATGAGGGCCAATACTTCCTCGGCACCTCCATCGCCCGCCCGCTCATCGCCAAGCGAATGGTCGAGATCGCCAAGGCCGAAGGGGCCCACGCCATCGCCCACGGTGCCACCGGCAAGGGCAACGACCAGGTCCGCTTCGAGCTGACCGCCGCCGCCCTCGCCCCCGAGCTGGAGATCATCGCCCCGTGGCGCGACGACCGGTTCCGAGCCCAGTTCCCCGGGCGCCAGGAGATGATCGACTACTGCGCCGCCAAGAAGATCCCCGTCCAGGCCAGCGCCAAGAAGCCGTATTCGATGGACCGCAACCTTCTGCACATTTCCTACGAGGCCGGCATCCTCGAAGACCCGTGGTATGACTCCATGGATCCGAAGACGAACCGCGACTACTTCACCACCCTGTCCGTCTTGCCCGAAGACGCGCCGGACAAGGCCGAACACGTCGAACTCGAATTCGTGAAGGGCGACTGCGTGGCCGTGAACGGGAAGAAGATGACCCCGCTCCAGGTCATGAAGTTCCTGAACAAGCTCGGCGGCAAACACGGCGTCGGCCGCGTCGACATGGTGGAGAACCGCTTCGTCGGCATGAAGAGCCGCGGCGTCTACGAGACCCCCGGCGGCAGCATCCTCGTCTTCGCCCATCGCCAGATCGAGTCCCTCACCATGGACCGCGAGGTCATGCACCTGCGCGACGGTCTCATCCCGAAGTATGCCGAACTCGTCTACAACGGCTTCTGGTATGCGCCCGAGCGGCTCGCCCTCCAGGCGCTCGTCGAGGAAAGCCAGAAGAACGTCAGCGGCACCGTCGGCGTGAAGCTCTACAAGGGCGGCATCTACGTCACCGGCCGCAAGTCCAAGGTCAGCCTCTACAACCCGCACATCGCGACGATGGAAGCCGACCCCACCAAAGCCTACAACCAGAACGACGCCACCGGCTTCATCCGCCTGAACGGCCTGCGCCTCCGGGTCAACAGCACCGTCAACGGCCCCGACAATCTGAAGGGCTGAAGCCCGTGGCCGCCGAGGTGACGAGGCGGACTCCCATTTTCCATGCCGGCACCGACACCCACGATCTACCTGATGGGCGGGTGCAACGGTGCCGGCAAGACCCCCTTCGCCCGCGAGTTCCTGCCCAAGGAGGTGAATAGTCAGCTTGCTCACGTTCCGCTTCGCGCCGGTAATACCCCGCCCAAGAAAACCTGTCGGACCCAGCTTCACCCCTTGACAAACCTCATAGGCGCTGCAGCGCATGGGTAGACGACATCATTGTCTTCGATACTCTTTCCAAAGGTAAACACCCGGCTGCCACATCTCGCTACCGTAATCGACAAAGTTCGTCGAGCCGACTCGCAGTCCCCAGTGTCCGCGCATTCCGCTGCCCCAAATAATGCGGACGTGTGCCTGCTCCTCAGAAGCATCTGGCATCACAAAACCAAAGAGCAACCGGCGGTTTAGTTGCTGAATATCCGCAGGAAACATCGAAGAGCGCAGGGAAGTATCTGTCGCGTTAGAAATCGAGTAAGCGTGTAAAAGGTTAGTCGCCCAAACTTGGAGTGCTGCGGGATCAATCTCTCGACGAATCCGCTTTTCAAAACGCGAAACCTCCCCATCGTACGTAAGATAGGTCTGCCAATACCAAAACAATGCCGCCAATGCGACGATCACCACAATAGGAATGAGCAGGCGTTTACGCATTGTCGTCTAGCGACTCAAGCTCAGCGACCCGGCCCACGGGACGCGGGGATTGCAAACCACGACGTTATGCCGGGTTAGATGCCATGAAGGGTTGAGGAACCTGGCCGACGGGGCCAAGCGTTGGTTGATGAAAACATATCTGCTCCGACCCTTCATGACACCCGCGACTCAATCCTCCTCCCCCGCCGGCGGCAAGCCCGCAGTGCCGC
>JBBQXJ010000079.1:0-22015 GCA_038209745.1 Verrucomicrobiota bacterium | reverse complement strand
CGCCTGAGGTGCAGACGAAAAGCCGGACCCGCCCCCCCAATAACCCCCTTCCTCACCCCTCGCGACCCCCTTCCGTCCAACGCAGCTCCAGCCGCACCCTTCCATCGGGCCACCCCGGGTCTTCCCCTTTGCTTTCCCATTTCCATTTTCAACGCCCCTCTTCCAAAAAGGTCGGTTTTTGGAAGTCCCCTTACCATATTTTCAAAATGGATACAGGCGAAGACATTCAAATCAAAGCCGCAAATTCTGTTTTTGGAAGATGCATTGGTATGCCTAATTCTTGCGATACCATTCAGGAAGCTGGGAACGGAAAGTTGGTGCTATCCGATAGTGGTCAAGATGCGGACACCGTCAGAAAATCGCTCATTTATCTCGATGTAGCCAAAAAGGCCGTTGTGGCTGAGAAAACGATTATCTACGACAAGGCGGGCAAGGTGATTCGTGAGAATGAGAAAGGTGACTATTGACCTGTCCCTTTGTATCCTCCCTTCTGAAACGGGCAAGACGGGACGGAGTGTCGGGCGTGAGCCTGCATTCCTACCGCTACGCATGGGCGGAACGCGCCTTCAAAGTCGGAATGCCGGAGCGGTTCGCGATGGCCAACCTCGGCCATTCCAGCACCGCCGTTCACCGCCACTACGCCCGCAAGGCGTATGTCATCGTCCCGACGCTAGAGAGCTTCGAGAAAGCCGCCTGAAAACGCAAAACCGAGGCGGTCGCGTCCGAGCGACCGCCTCGGATGTTCGACAGGGAGCGCGAAGCGCGCCGGAATCCGCTGACGAATACGCCGCTGTATTCTGAGACTTGTCCAAGATCACTGTCACCCGAGTTCCCCGCTTGTGCGCGTCAATGACTGCCTTTGCGATGGGCGGCGAAGTGAAGCTGTCGGCTTGAAACAAGATGGTCTTTTGACGTGGGCTAGAGCATTGATGATTGCCTGATTGCATTCTCCATTCGGGGAGAAATAGACCTCAATTTTCGTTGCCGCTTCTGCTGAGAACTGTGCGAAGGCAATAAACGGAATACGAATCTCAGGCATGTCTCAAGGCTCATTTTGCTCGCAGAATCGCTGAGGCATGTCATTTCGTAGCAAATCGGCTAGCCGTTGGGACGAAGCAACTGCCTTGAATGGGACATGTCAACGCTATCCAGAATCGCCTGCCTTTTTGAAACGGGGACTCGATTGAAATTGAGAAAGATGCTGGTCCATAGGTGCAGAATATCTTGACTGGCCAAAGGCAGGTCTTTGTAGGCCTTTCTAAGTCGTTCAATGTTCGGGGATCTCAATTCAAAATCGAGACCGCACTCCAAAAGAGCCAGAGTAGTGCGCTCATGATCATCTGGACCCTTCTGCAAAACCCTTTTATAGGTAAGCTCCAGATCTGGATGGGCAAGAAAATGACAGGCATGGCGAATTGGAGAAAATGCCAAGAAAACAGATAGACTGTAGATCAAACCAGAAAGCTTCGCTTCAATCTCAGCGCGATCATTTTGCTTCAGCACTTTGCCTTGAAGGCCGCTCAATGCGGCATTTTGAAGAGCGGCGGGACCACAAATTTCCTGAGCGAAACTGACGAGTCGCAAACTCAAATCAAATCCAGCTCTCACGAGCTCACCCTTTTGATCCGCATTGAAGGCAATTGGCGAGTTTCTGATCAATTGTCCTATCAGTCTGATTGCATGATGTCCTTTGAGGTAGTCCGTTAACCGACAATCGTGTTCCTCGTTTTGACTAGTACCGTCGAAAGCGTCGCACTCGGAGGAATCCAGCGGGGAAGTTTCATCGAGCCTCTCAGCGAGTTTACGGCGATTAGACTCTGGATCGGTCGTAAACGAAAGGCCGCGAAAAAATCCCACTGGAAAAGGAGTCTCTATCGTCCAAGTGGAAAAGTCGAATCTTGATTGATCGCTAAATAAACCATTTATCTCGGCAAGCAACGCTTCCGTAAGAAATGAACTTGGCTGTAAGTAAGCAAGAAATAGGGCCGTGTTTGCGAAATCCTCGTTCCAGCACTCGACAACCAATCGAGAAATGTAGGCCTTGACTCCTTCGCGCTGCTGATTGTCTCTAAGAAACGCAGCTAAAAAGTAGCACTTTTGATAATTGAAACGGAAACCACAGTGATCACGAGAAAGAAAGCCCTTCTCTATCACAGCGAATTCCAATTCCAATGTCTTTTTCAAAGTAATATCCTTAAACTTGGAAAACCATTGGTTAAATTCCGTCCTCGTTATATCATCACGATAAGACTCATTGCAGAAGGCTAACTCTTGAAGATAGGAGCGTTCGCTACTGATTTCAGCAGGAGAACGAGCGTTTTTGGAAATGGCAAAATGGATGATCGTTTCATAGACTCCTCCGAAGCTTCCTACGTGAGTGTTCATCGGAGTGCCAACGTCAATTAGTTGAAGAGCTGTCAGAACATAAACAGGATGCCTAGGCATAAGTTTTCTCCCAAAAAGAATCTCCAATTGCTCCTGAGTTGACGCTATGCGTGCATCCAGCTCGTGATCGGGCGTCGTATCGGCTCCAAAACGGCACCATTGGGCCGCCATATCCGCGCAGTCGGTCCTTGAAAGCTCTCCAATCCGCCATTGAGTAATTTTAAGACCGTCGTTTTGAGAGATCGCGCACAACTCAAGAAAGAAGGCGTCTCCAAGAGTCACAATCACCAGACTGGAAAGACTCGACAACAGTGACAGAAACTTTCGCTTTGTGGCGTGGTTGACACTTGAGCGATGTAGATCTTCAACTACTATAAGTGTTCTATTGTCTGGAGCTTCAAGTAGATCATCCTGACCGTCTGTGGTTTGATGAATGCGTTTATGTCCGCGCGACAAGCAACGAATAGGATCCTTAATCTCACTCTCGGTTAGATCTTCACCCTTTAGCCAGATGCAGCATTTTTTCGTGATTGAATCGGAGACCAGGCGTTTCAAGGCAGAAGTGCGGCCAGAGGATTGGTCGCCCGTCAAAATCACGATCCCAGACTCAGTTGTGAGAATAGAAGCAATATCTCGCTTAACTATACCGCTCTTAACGTGGGGTTGCGACACATGGCGTTGAACCCATGTTTCAGTCAGGGTTGGAGCTCCTCTTTTGTGTATGATCTGAGTTTCGTGACCTGATAAGAAGTGAGGATCATATAGACCATCTATTTCCCACCCGCATTCATTGCGGATTTTTTGCACATGAGCTTCCTTGATACAATGTAGCTTTTCGACGGTGTATTCAGACTCATCCAAATCGACGAGACGACCGTGTAGTTTACACAAATGGATCCCGTTCGTGTGGGCGGAACGCTCTTCAGAGGTTAAGTTTTGGTTTGCACGCGGGCCATTAGGAGCAGCGGAGTATATGTGAGAAGCTTCTCCAAGATATATCGACTGCCCCGCATCGGAATGCGGACCTACAGTAGGCTTTTGACATATTGAGCATCTAAATCCAGCGCGCTTCGCCAGCAGCTCTTTCGTTGTTCTGGAAAACTCATCACGACCGTTTTGTTGGCTACCAAGGGAATCCTTTGACACACTTGAACTCTGTGTTAGAGAGGCGAGCATTACAAGCATTGGATGAGGCATTTGCATGGCTACGGTTCGTCGAATGAGCTATGCTAAATGTTGCTTTGTTCGTTCCTCCCGCTCGCTCCATCCCTATGGCCAATTCGTCAACCAGCTACGACATGTTGGGCCTAACCCGGAATGGTGGTCACGTTGGAGCGCTGGAATACAAAGGGCCAGGTCAATAGTCAGAAAAACCTTGCCCGAAGACAGGAAACACCTGCTCCGCGAGGGCTTCGCTCCATGTTCACGCTAATAAAATCATTGGTGTTGTGTCTGGCCTGGTGTTTGGCAGGACTTCCGGGCGCCGGCTTGGGAGCAGAAGCACCCGGACATGGAGGAGCGGGGGTGGATGCGCTGGCAGCGACCGTGGCCGTTCGGCCCACGGCCAACCTGCTCGCTTGGCAGGCACACGAGATGGAGGCCCTGATTCATTTTGGCCCCAAGACAACAGGAGGGGACTTCCAAAAACCGACCTTTTTGGAAGTCCCCCTATAGAGTTTCTGAGGTCTGGATCCATGGGCCCCGATAGTGGCCGGGGCTAATCGCAACTGCGGGGAGGGAGGTTCTCTTGGAATCGGATTGGAGCGACCCCAGGCGATTCGGGCATGGGACAACCCCGACAGTTGGACGCTATTGATTCGCATGGACCGTTTCGAGGGGCCGAGAGGGGCTTCGCCGTTACAATTCCGATTGGGGGCGGTGACGGGCAGCCGGAACTTGCCGCCGGGCGTCGGTTCCTGCCATTTCACTGCGATGCACCCTTCGCCCGCACGGAAGCCCTGGTATCGCGTGCTCTACATCCAGGTCCTGATCGCCGTCGGGATCGGTGTGCTGATCGGACATTGGTTTCCAGATACGGGCAAGGCGCTCAAGCCGCTGGGAGACGCCTTCATCAAACTCGTGAAGATGGTGATCGCGCCGATCATTTTCTGCACGGTCGTCCACGGCATCGCCTCGATGGCCGACTTGAAGAAACTCGGACGGGTCGGGATCAAGACGCTGTTCTACTTCGAAGTCGTCTCGACGGTCGCCCTGGTCATCGGGTTGGTGGTGGTGAACGTCCTTCAGCCCGGGGTCGGCTTCCACATCGATCCCCATTCACTGGATCCGAACATCGTCGGAGCCGGCAAGAGCTACGCGGCGAAGGCGCAGTCGATGGGGATGGTGGACTTCCTGTTGAACATCATTCCCTCGAGCTTCTTCGAGGCGTTCGTCCGGGGCGATCTGTTGCAGGTGCTGCTGGTGTCCATCCTCACGGCGTTCGCGTTGGGCGCGCTGGGCGAACGGGGACGGCCGGTGCTGCACGCCATCGAGACGGTGGCGCAGCTGTTCTTCGGGATCATGGCGATCATCGTGAAGGTCGCCCCGCTGGGTGCGCTGGGGGCGATGGCGTTCACGGTCGGGAGCTATGGCATCGGCTCCCTGGGCCGGTTGCTGGAGCTGATGGGGGCCTTCTACCTGACTGCGGGCCTGTTCGTCGTGGTCGTGCTCGGGTTGATCGCGCGCATGGCCGGGTTTTCGATCTTCCGCTTCCTTGTCTTCATCAAGGACGAGCTCTTTCTGGTGCTGGGGACGAGCTCCAGCGAGACGGCGCTTCCGGGGTTGATCCAGAAGATGAAACGGTTGGGCTGCGCGCCCGGCACGGTCGGGCTCGTCATTCCGACGGGCTACAGCTTCAATCTCGATGGGACCAACATCTACATGACGATGGCGGTCGTTTTCCTGGCCCAGGCGACCGACACGCCGTTGGATTTGCCTCATCAGATCTCGCTCTTGCTGGTGGCGATGCTGAGTTCCAAGGGCGCGAGCGGCGTGACCGGCGCCGGGTTCATCGCGCTGGCCGCCACGCTGGCGGTGGTGCCGTCGATTCCCATCGAAAGCCTGGCTTTGCTCGTCGGGATCGACCGTTTCATGAGCGAATGCCGGTCGATCACCAACTTGATCGGCAACGGCGTGGCCAACGTTGTCATCAGCCGTTGGGAAGGTGAAATGTCGGCCGAAACGGTCCGGGCCGCGCTCCTCGACAACGGGACCCGTTCGATCGCGACGGCCAATCCAACGACGGACTGATTCGCCAGGTCCATGCATTTGAGGTGGCATCGTCGCCGGTCGCTCGTTAATCAGGGGGGGAACCGATCCGTCGCAGCACGGTCCAAGAGCAAGGATGTTGGCTGGACCGGTTCGCCAAGCCCTGCAAACCATGGCATCACTCGATGCTTACGACGGACGACGTCGTCCTCCGGATCCGACCGATTCTTCCGAACGGCCGGAACCACCGTCGGCACCCGAATCGGGAAGCTCCAAGACAATGCTGAACAATCTGCATCAACCCGACCTGCTGGAAGGCCTCGGGCTCGGTCAGGATGCGCGCAACCTTTTCGTGCCCAGCGCCTGGCTCGACAGCGGCGCAGCCGTGCTGGATGGCGACGGCCGCATCATCAATCTGGACGAGCCTCTCCATGACTGGCTCGAGCTCCGCCAAGAGTCGGGAGCCGGCACGCCGCTCTCCGAGGCGCTCGGCCGGCGCTGTTCGGAGGCGGTGGTGGCCTTCGAGACGCTGTTCCGGTCGTCGGTGGACTTTTCGAAGATCCAGTTCCATTCCTCGGTCGTCGGGATTTCGGCGCAGCAATGGTATGTGATGGAGATGTTCCGCAGTCCCTTCAGCCTCACCATCCGGCTGGCGTCGATCCTGCCGCCGCTCAACGAGTTGGAGGAGGCGACGTGGGACGAACACCTCCGCAGTGAATCGTCGCGCCGAGGGATGTTCATGCGGCTCGTGCGGGCCGAATCGCAGCTGGACCAGCTGATGAAGCGCTGGCCCGGAGTGATTTTCCGCCAACGGCCCGATCTCACCTTCCAGTTCGTCAGTCCGAACATCGAGGCTTTGACCGGTGTGACCGTCGATGACTGGAGCCGCCAAGCCGGTCGTTTCTGGGAGATCGTCCATGATGGCGACGCAGAAGAACTGCAGAAGCAGATGCAACGGGCGGCTCGGTCCGGGGCCGCCGCGTCGATCACCTACCGTGTCCGCCATGCCCTGACGGGCAAGATCTCCTACGTGCTGGAGCAGCGGCAACCGGTCATGACGCGCAACGGCCTGTTGCTCGGCTACGAGGGGTTCTGGTTCGACGTCACCCGGCAGACGATCGCCGAGAAACGGCTCTCGACCGCTTCCTGGAAGGAGACCTTGGCGGTTCTGACCCTCGGCATGGCCCATGATTTCAGCAACATCATGGCCGGCATCCATTCGCTCAGCGAATCCTACCTGTCGACGGTGGACGAGAGCCATGAGTTCGCCGAGGGGCTGACGCTCATCAAGAAAAACTCGCTCCAGGCCAGCCAGATGGTCCATCGGATGATCAATCTGCATATCGGACAGGCGGGAGAGCGGAACTACCACGATCTGAACGAAATCGTCGGCGATCTGACCTCGCTCGTGCGGCGCATCCTGCCGCGGCGCGTGCAGATCAAGTCCGAGCTTTCCGAGGTCCAGCTTCCGATCTACGTGGATCCGGTCGAATTCCAACAGGTCATCATCAACCTGACCTTGAACGCGGCGGATGCCATGACAGGCGGAGGGGAGCTCACGCTGCGGAATAGCCGGTATGAACAGATGCCCCCGTTGCGACACTTCAAGGGTGGCCGCCCGAAAGCGCCGGTCGTTTGTCTGGAAGTGGCCGACACCGGTTGCGGGATTTCGTCGCGCCACATCGCGGTGATCTTCGATCCTTTCTTCACCACCAAAGGCGCCCAAAGAGGTTCTGGACTGGGCCTGTATAACGCGCAGCTCTTCGTGGAGAAGCACGGCGGGGCGATCTCGGTGGAGTCGGAAGAAGGCAAGGGCACCACCTTCAAGCTCTGGCTTCCCCAGGCGACTTTCGAGGAGACCAAGCCGGCGCCGGCAGCGGTCTCCCAAGGACCGCGCCGTCGCCAAATACTGCTGGTGGGTCCAGCCGGGGATTTCTTCCATCGGCGCACCGAGCTGCTCCGGTCCCACGGCTACCAGGTTTTGACCGCGAACTCCATGGACGCCGTGCTCGAAACCCTCGATGCGGGCCATGAACTGGACGGCGCCATGCTGCTGGTGGAACCTTTGGACCAGACCCATGAGCTCGTGGTGCCGGAGATCCAGCGACGTTGCCCGCGGATGCCCAAAATGGTTCTGCAATTGGTCGGTAGAAACGCGGATGAGATTGATTCCGGAACCCTTGAAGCGATAGATCTTGTGCTGGCCTCGGACGCGGTGCCGGCAGACTTCCAGTCGAAGCTCCAGCAAATGTTTGGCGAGAGGCAAGCAGCCCAATGATTCCATCCGGCTCAGGCGAAAACACCGTCCACCAGATCCTCGTCGTCGACGACGAGGAGATCGTGCTCGTGGCGTTGCGCGAGACCCTCCAGCGCGAGGGCTACCAGGTCGTGACCTGCTCGAACGCCATCGAAGCTCTCCAGGTCCTGAAGGAGCAGCCTTTTTCGGTCATCATCACCGACCAGCAGATGCCCCTGCTCACGGGGTTGGAGTTTCTGGCCCAGGTGAAGGAGATCCAGCCCGATGCCACCCGGATCCTCATCACCGCCGTGCTCAGTCTCGGCACCGTGATCGACGCGATCAACAAGGGCGAAATCTACCGCTTCATCGTCAAGCCATGGCTCCGCGAAGAGCTGCTCGCCACCGTCCGCAACGCCGTCCAGCGCTACGAGCTCATCTGCAAGAACCTCGTCCTCCAGGCGACGACCCTGTCGATGAACGACCGGCTCAAGAAGGTGAACGCCCAGCTCGAGGGACAGATGGCGAAGGTCGCCGAGCAAAACGCCCAGCTCGAATCGCTCAACGCCGCTCTCCAACAGAATCTGCAGCACTCCGTCGAGCTCTGTTTGAAAACGATGGAGACATTCTATCCGACGCTTGGATCCCAGGCGCGGTGGGTCTTTGAGCTCTGTCGGGCGATGGCATTGGAGCTGAAGATCCCGGAAAAGGACCGAAAAGTCCTGGAGATCGCCGCCTGGCTCCATGACGTTGGCCTTGTCGGCGTTCCGCGGCACCTGATCAAACGGCTGGAAAAGCAACCGGAGACCCTGTCCCAGGCCGAATGGTCGCTGGTGAAGCAGCACCCCGTGATCGGCCAGGAACTCGCCTCCTTTGTCCAGGAACTGGAGGGAGTCGGGGTGGTCATCCGAGCACACCACGAGCGCTTTGATGGTCGAGGCTATCCGGACGGACTTTCGGGAAACACGATCCCACCGATGGCCCGCCTGTTGGCCGTGGCCGTGGCCTACGGCGAGATTCCCTATGAGCCCGTGATCGCGGCCGAGACGATTTCTCGCGGCAGTGGTTCGGCCTTCGAGCCCGACGCCGTCCGCGCCCTCGTCCGCTGCCTCCCCCATGCCATGGTGCCGCGGCGGCAGCGCGAAGTCCTGCTGACCGAGCTTTCGCCCGGCATGATCCTGGCCAAAGGGATCTACACGAGCACCGGTATGTTGCTCATTCCCAGCGGCCAGAAGCTCACGGAGACCTACATCGACAAGATCGTCAACCACCACCGGATCAGTCCGATATCCCAGTCATTGTTGGTCTATTGTTGATCCATGAGCGAAACGGAACTCCATCGTCGTAGCGGTTCGGCTGGAAAAAACTCCACGTCGCTCCGCACTGCTTGGTGGAAACTGGGTTTTCTCGAAGCGGAAGACGGGTTGATCATCTGCCGCGCCGATGGAGTGGTGGAGGAGATCAACCGGCGTGCGGCCCAATGGTTCCTGAGCACCGACGATCCGGCGAAACGCGCCCTGATCCTGGAGACGGCCTTCACCGAACCCACTCGCGACAAGATTCTCTCGATCCTCGAGGATCCCGCGCGGCGGGGCGGATCCGTCACCGGTGTGTCCGTCCGGGCCGAGGGCTTTGCCGTCGGCTTCGCCGATGTGCAGGTCTCATCGCTGGGACCGGAGCTCTGGCTCGTCTCGGTCAAGGACGCCAGCCGTCGGGTGAGGATGGAGTCCCATGCCCAGCGACTGCGCACGGCCATCGACGCCAGCAGGGATGTGGTCGTGCTGACGGACGCCCAGTTCCGCATCACCTACACGAATGTCGCACTCCAAGGTCTGACCGGGATGTCCATCGAGGACGTTCTCGGACAACCCCTCTCCATGCTGCGCTCCGCCGGTCAAGAGGCGGCGATCATGGAGTATGAGGAGAAGGTGCAGGCCGGAACCGACTGGGAGGGCGATCTGGAGAATGTCTGTGTCGATGGATCCACCTTCCCGGTCGAGTCGGCCATTTCTCCGATCTACGATCCCGACGGCAACTTCATCGGCTGTGTCGCGCTGGAGCGCAACGTGGCGCGAACCCGCAAGCTGCTCCATTCGATCGAGCGCGAGCACCGCTTCACCCTCAGTCTGATCAACTCGCTGGACGCCGCAGTCTACGCGCTCGACGCGCGGCTCGGGTTGACCCATTTCAACGACGGTTGGTCCAAGCTGCCGACCGGCCATGGCCATCTGGAATTCCCGGAGCCTCCCAGACCCGGACAGAACCTGCTCTCCTTCGTGCCGGATCCGGCTCGGCGCGCGGATCTCGAGCAGGTTTTCAATTCGGTCCTGAGGAACGGGGAGAAGCGGGAGTTCGTCCACGACGGCAATTCGAACCAACGGTTCTTCGCCAAGGTCGTCCCGTTCCACCATGACGGCGAAGCGCCGGGGTTGATCTACGGGGTGACGGACCAGAGCAAGTCGCACGAGCTGGAGCAGATGCTCCAGCAGTCGCAGAAGATGGAGACCATTGGAGCGCTCGCCGCGGGCGTCGCCCACGACTTCAACAACCTCCTCCAGGCGATCAAGGGCAACATCTCCGTCATCCTCCTCGACGACGAAGTTTCACCAAAGCTCCGGCTCCGCGTGGAGCAGATCGACGACGCCGCGTCCCAAGCAGCCGACATCACCCAGCAACTGCTCTCCTTCAGCCGGTCCTCGGACGAGCCGGAGACGGTCGGCGACTTCAACGACATCATCCGCGCGGCCGCTGAAATGGCCCGGCGTTCCTTGAAGAACCGCGTCGCCGTGGTCCTCGATCCAGTGCAGGAACCCGTTCCGGTGCGGTTCCACGCCACTCGGGCGAAGCAGATGTTGCTGAACCTCTGTATCAACGCCTTCGACGCGATGCCCAGTGGTGGCACTCTGACCCTCTCCACCCGACTCCACAGTCTGACGCCGGAGCAGGCCCAGCGCGCGGGTGTCGAGCCGGGCGCGGTCTTCATGTCCTGCGGCGTGGCCGACAACGGCACGGGAATATCGCCCGAAGTGCTGCTGAAGATCTTCAACCCGTTTTTCACCACCAAGGCGCCGGGCAAAGGCACCGGTCTCGGGCTCTCCATCGTCCATAGCATCGTCGGACAGGCCGGCGGCTTCATCGACGTGGAAAGCGAACTGGGGAAGGGGACCACATTCTGGATCTACCTTCCGATCGTCTCGGCCGAGGCGCCGGCGGTCGTCGCGCCCAAAATTGGAGGCAAGTTCCATGGCAGTGGAACCGTTCTTGTCGTGGACGATCTCGATCTCGTGGTGGACTTCGCCGCGACGTTCCTCGAAGCCGTCGGCTATCAGGTGTTCACGGCCAAGAGCGCCAAGGAAGCGCTGACGTTGTTCGCGGAAACCGATCGGAAGATCGACCTGCTCTTCACCGACTACAACATGGGTGAAGAGTCCGGCGAGGATCTGATCCGGAAGGTCGTGGCGATATCCCCGTCGACGAAGCTGATCCTCGCCTCCGGCTATCTGGAGGCCTCCGACCGTGAACGGCTGCAGAACGAGTTCGACATCCACATCCTCGGCAAACCTTACAATATCCGGGAAGCCGCCGAGCTCATCTCGCGGCTGTTGCAGGGGAAGACGGGCTGAACCGAATCCCTCATCGGGACTCTTCGCGGCGTTTTTCTTCTATCCAGACCCCGACGTGTCCCGGGCTAAAAGGGCGGCAGCAAAAGGCGGGATCCAGGCGGCCCGTGAACGTCCGAACTCCCCGAAAAGCTGGGCGCGGACAAATCACCGGCGTCCGGCGCGATTGAATTCGGCGGCTTCTGCCAGCTGCAGCATGAGTCGTTTCAAACCTCCTGCTCGCGCTCTTGATGGCCATTCTGCTCGTGTTCACCGTGTTTTTGATCGAGTTCGCTCCCTTCTCTGAACCCATCGCCATCGTGTTCGGCAGTGGTCGCCCTGTTCGTCACCGTGGCCGGGCTCTTGCTGACCGGTGCGACGCTGAACAGCGGCTCCTTTCTTGCGACCATCATCGGGGTCGGCATCGTCGCCAAGAACGGCATCCCGATGCTCGATCTTGTGGAACACCTTCGCGCCTGCGGTCTAGTTCCTGAGGTTGAGCCTGCACGAGAAACGACTCCGCCGGAACCTGGCCGCTCAAAACTGAAACCCGGTCTCTCATTCCAGTTCGCGTTAAAATTGAGATTAAGGATCCGAGGCCAGGCGCAAATGCTCCGGATCCGATCTCGATCCGCCGCCAGCCGTGGCAGTCCAGTTTGCAAGGTTTGCACCCCCTGCCATGGCTGAAAACACCCGGTTGGGAAATTTCTTCTCCCGGATTTCAGCCCACCTGTGTTCCTGCGGATTGAGTTCCAGCGCCTAGGCGGGGGAGGAGGAGAAGGCGGATGTTCTCCGGCACTACCAGCGCCTTGGCCACCTGCGAACTGGCGCCATCCCCGACCATGACGATGAAGTGTTCGGGTGGGCGGCGCTGACTTGGGCCAGGAAGGCGGCCTGAAGACGAGGCCCGGTGGCCCGGCTTACCCCCAAGGCGGCGGCGGTGGGTTCGAGCGTGGCCCCGAACAAAGCCGGTCGGAGCACCGCCCGACATGGCCGCAGTGATGCAAGGGTCGTGGTGGTGGCAGCGGTCAGCCGCGCCCGCTCTAATGCGAGTGCGTCAAACCGGCGTGGTCTGGCCAGGCCGCTTCCCCGCCATTGTTCACCTCATCTTGAAAGCGACTTCGAAGTAGATGGGGCCTTGGACCGCTCGATGCCGGCGTCGGCGAAGACGATCTTGCCGTCCTTGAACAGCGATCCAAGCGCCTGCTTGAAGGCCTTCTTGCTCACGCCGAACGCCAGCCGGATCGACTGCGGCGAACTGTCGTCGTCGAACTCCAGCCGGCCTTCGTTGCGGTCCAACGCCTGGAGGATCTTTTCCGTCACGGTGGCGACGCGCCCATAGCCCGAACCGTCCAGGCTGAGATCGATCTTGCCGTCCGGTCTGACCTCACGGATGAAGGCGTCCATCCGGGCGCCGAGCCGCAGCGGTTCCGTGACGCTGCTGTGGAAGAGCAGGCCGCGATGGGCGTTCTCGACGATGGCGTTGTAGCCGAGCGGCGTTCGGCCGGTGATCAGGATCGAGACCGGTTGACCGTTTTTGTAGCCGGGCGGCGTTTGGTTGAGGAACCGGTCCAAGCGGGCCGAAGCGACGATCCGTCCGGTGCGGGCATCAAGCTCCGCTCGGACGACGATCCACTGGCCTTCGCGCACGGGTCCAGACTGCTCGCGGAAGGGCAGGAGAAGGTCCTTGAGCAGACCCCAGTCGAGAAAAGCCCCGGCCTTTTCGTGGATTCCGACGACACTGAGGCAGGCGAACTCCCCCACTTGGATCAAGGGTGTTTCGTTCGTCGCGATGAGGCGGTCCTCGGAGTCGCGATAGACGAAGACATCGACCGTTTCGCCCGCCGGCAACACGTCCGGCGCATAGCGGTTGGGCAGGAGGATCGGGCCCAGTTCTCCACCGTCCAGATACGGTCCCTGGGGGGAATTGTGGAGGACGTGGAGTTGGTTGCGTCTGCCGATTTCAGCCATGCTGGAGAGAAGCTAGCGGACTGGTCGAAGCTTGGCGATGGTCGGATGAGTCACGCCGAAGAAAGGTCTTCCCAGTTTTCAACGGACAATCCCGACACCCGCTGGAATTCCTGCACATTGCGCGTGACCAGCACCGCTCCCTGTCGCCGGGCTTGGGCCTCGATCAGCTTGACCATCGGACTGATTCTTTGGCCCATCGATTCCAGATCATGGCGGATCGCCGCTCGGAGGCTTCTCCCAGAATTCGACGACTTCCTTCCAGAACGCTGCCGACCGCTCCGGCAGCTCGTTGTGACCTGGACCATCGAACTCCCACACTCGCTTTGGCCCGTTGTAACCAAGGAAGAGCCGCCGCCCGAACTTAGCCGGCACCATCTCGTCTTGGGTCGCGAGCCACACGGCGACCGGACCGTGGTAGGAACGAAGCGCTTGGTCGCTTCGGTAGGGATCGAGCAGCATCCAGCGTGTGGGAAAGATCGGCATCTGCCGCTGGGCTACCGATCCCAGGCGGTCAAACGGGGCCACGAGCAGGAGGCCCGAGACCCGGTCTGGATCGTGGCCCGCGAGGTGCGCGGCGACTCCGGTCCCGAGCGATTCGCCTAGAAGGTAGACCGGTGCCTTCGTCGGGATCAGGTTGAAGGCTTCCTCGGCGGCGGCGAAGAGGGTGCTCTCGCTCGGGGTTCCCGGGCGGTCCCCGTAGCCCGGATATTCCAGGAGGAACACGTCGAGCGCCGCCGCGTCGCGCAATGATTCGGCATAGTGCCCGCGCTGCACGGCGCAGCCCGCGTTGCCGTGGGTGATCAGCACGCTGCCTTGGGCCGACCCGGCGGGAAAGAGCCGCTTCCATCCGATGGGTTCACCGGCCGCATTCATCCACCGTTCCAGTCCCTCGCCTTTCGCCCGCGTGTCGGCCATCGCGGGGGTCATGAGAGTCGGCTGATAGATCAGCTTCCGCTGAAACAGGGTTGCGAGCAGGGCCAGGCCCAGATAGATAGCGAGGTAGGGGATCACGCGCCGAACCCATCGCGCGGGTCTTCCAAGCGGACGTTGGGCTGGGGGCGATGGCGCCACACGTCAGTTCTGTTTGAGCAGCCCTTTCAGCTCCGCCGCCGGGGATTCAACCAGCTTGGCGGTCACGGTGAACTTCTTCACGCGGCTGTTCGGCAGACGGAACTTCAAGTCGCGGAACACCCGCTCGCAGACGGTCATCAAACCGCGCGCGCCGGTGTTCTCGCCGGACGCCAGATCGGCCAGGGCGCGGAGTCCGTCGTCCTTGAATTCACAGCTGATGCCGTAGGCGGCGAAGGACCGTTCGTATTGGTGGATGAGGCTGCTCTCGCTCTTCCGCAGCACGTTGAAGAGGTCCTCCTTGTCGAGGCCGTGGCAGGCGACGCGCACCGGCAGGCGGCCGATGAATTCGGGCTCCAGTCCGTAGGCGATGATGTCGGACGTGGAGACCTCCTGGTAGAGCTGGTCGACGGACATTTTCGTGGCTTTGGCCGTGCCTTGGCCGTCCATGCGGCGACGGATCATCTGGTCGATGCCGGAGAAGGCCCCGCTCACGATGAACAGAATGTGCCGGGTGCTGATGATTTCCGGCTGGGCGCCGCCGCCACCGCGCATGGCGGACATCGCCGCCTGGAGCTGGCCGGTCATGTCGTTCGGCGAGACCAGCGGCACGTCGCCGTCCTCCATCAGCTTGAGCAGGTTCGTCTGCACGCCGCGGCCGGACACGTCGCGGCCGGCGCCGGGCAGGCTGGTGGCCAGCTTGTCCACTTCGTCGAGATAGATGATGCCGGTCTCGGCCCGTTTCACGCTGTTGCCGGCGCGGCGATAGAGGTCGCGGACCAAGTCGTCGACGTCGCCCCCCACATAGCCCGTTTCGCTGAACTTCGTCGCGTCCGCCTTGACGAAGGGCACGCCGATCAGCTCCGCCGCCGAGCGGCTCAGGTGGGTCTTGCCGACGCCCGTGGGCCCGAGCAGCAGGACGTTCTGCTTCTGGTAGAAGGGCGCTGCGCTGCCTTCGTGCGACATGCGGACGTGCTGGAAATGGTCGCAAAGCGCGACGCTGAGAACTTTCTTCGCCTCGCGCTGGCCGATGACGAACCGGTCGAGATGCTTGGCGATCTGGTGGGGCTTTAGATCGAAGATGAACGCCGCCTCCGAAGGTGCTGCGCTCTCCGCCACGCCGGGTTTGGTCACGGCCTCGGCTTTGGCCAGCCGGGGAGGGCGAATTCTCTTGGGGACCCCGGCGGTGACGGGACCGAGCGAAGCAGGATGGCCGGAAGCGACTTTGTTCATTGTCCCGATTGTCCTCACCGAAGGCCCGAGGTCAAAGGCTGGGTTTTGGCGCGGCGAGAATCCAGCCGTCCAGAGACCGCTTTCACTGGATCCGTCCCGGAGGTCGGACGCCTTTGCCTTCGCGGGTCGGGTTGGTGTCGCCGAGGTCGTCTCGGGTGGCTTCGGCCAGCTTTGTGAGTCGGGCCATCACCTCCGGGTGCTGGGCGGAGAGATCCTTGGTTTCGTTCGGATCGGTCGCGAGGTCGAAGAGACTCGGGGCGATGTGGCCTCTGCCATACTTGCCCATGGCTCCGTCCCTGCCGGCAATGGCCGTCGTCCGGTAGTCGTGGTCGAGGTGGAGCTTCCAGTCGCCGACGCGGACGGCGTCGAGATGGCGACCGTAGTAGATGATCTGGGCTTCGCGGGGCGATGTTGCGCCGGGCCGGTCGGCGAGCAGGGGCCACATGTCGCCGCCGTCGATCTTGCGGTCCGTCGGCACGGCGGCTCCGGCAAGCTTCGCAAAGGTCGGCAGGAGGTCGATGGTGCCGGCGAACTTCCGCTGCACTGTTCCTGCGGGGATCTGCTTGGGCCAGCGGGCGACGAAGGGCACGCGGCTGCCGCCGTCGAAACTCGTGCCCTTGCTCTCGCGCAGTCCGCCGGTGCTGCCGGCGTGGTTGCCGAAGACCTGCCAGGGTCCGTTGTCCGAAGTGAAGACGACCAGGGTGTTGTCATCGAGGCCGTTCTTTTTCAGCGCGGCGAGGATCTGCCCGACCGACCAGTCGATCTCCGCGACCACGTCGGCATAGAGGCCCTGGCCGGTGCGGCCGGCGAAGTTCGTCGAGGCGAAGATCGGAACGTGCGGCATGCTGTGGGGCACGTAGAGGAAGAAGGGTTGGTCCTTGTTCCGATCGATGAAACCAACGGCGTGCTCGGTGTATTGGCGGGTCAGCTGCGACTGGTCGGGCATGAACTGGACGATGGTCTCGTTCACGTAGAGAGGCAGCGGCGGATAGCTTTTGTCGGTCGGGTGGTTCGGCCACATGTCGTTCGAGTAGGGGAGGCCATACCATTCGTCGAAGCCCTGCCGGGTCGGCAGGAACTCGGGCGCGTCGCCCAGATGCCACTTGCCGTAGATCGCCGTGGCATAACCACGCGTCTTGAGGACTTCGGCGATCGTTTGTTCGTCCGGATTCAGGCCGATCTTCGAATGCGGTCCGAGCGCGCCCTGGATGCTCACGCGGCTCGGATAGCAGCCCGTCAGCAGTGCCGCACGCGAAGCCGAGCAGACGGCCTGGCCCACGTAGAAGTCGGTGAGACGAACGCCTTCGCGCGCCATGCGGTCGATGTTCGGCGTGGGAGTTTTGGAACCGAAGCAGCCGATGTCGCCGTAGCCGAGATCGTCGCAGAAGATCACGACGAAGTTGGGCGGGCGCTGGGGAGCCAATGGCTTCAACGACGAACAAGCCGTCAAAAAGAGGGCTGAGAACAGGGCGGCAAGGCAGGGTTTCATGGGACGCGGCAACGGTGATCATCCGGGCGCATCCAAGCGAGTCTTGTCTGCCGGTCGAGGGGCGACGATGCGGAGGTCAGGCGCCAGGCTTGTTCCAGCGTTTCGCCAGTTCGGGCTTCGTTTCGACGAGGATCTCGCGGATGGCTTTTCGTTCGGCGAAAGGGAGGCGATCGAAGGGGGCCTTTGGACTCTGGGCGGTCAGAATGTCGTCCAGTCGATCCAGCACTTGGTTGCGAAGAAACTCCGGCAGTCCGTCGAAGGCTTCGCTGTAGACGAGGTAGCTGCAGCGATAGCGGAAAAGGCGGGTCTGGAGATCGAGATCCCGCAGTGAACGGCCTTTCGAGTCGGTTCGTTTTGTGGCGGCAAAGGCGGTTTGGAAGTTGGTCGCGCCTTGGATCCCACCGTTTGGCAGAGCGGCTTCATCGACGAAGAGCAGCTGCATGAGGATCTTGTCGGCCTGGTGCTTGATGACGCTGAGGGTGGAGCCGTAGAGCGGCTGGTCGGGATCCTCTTTGAGCGCCTCGCGGATCCCGCGCCAACGGTGCAGGGCGATCCGGGTCTGGAGGTTCGCTTCGTTGAGGGCGTTGTGGGCGCCCACCTGATGTTCGAAAACCATGAGCGCGACGATGTCGCTCTGGTCCAGGGGGTAGGCAGAAGGATCGAAGAAGGCGTCCAGTTGGGTCTGGTTCGCACCGGGTTCGACGTCGAGGTCCGCGCCGTTCTTCGACTCTGTGGCGATGGCGTTGCCCCGGTGCCGGCCGGCGCCGTGGCGGCCGGTGACATACCAGCCGCCCCACCGCTCCGAGAAGGGCGTCTCCTGGGTCACGAAGGTCGATCCGGCGGAAAAGATCGGTTCGCCCCGTTTGTCGGGAAAAACCGATCGTGCCAACAGCCCGGGAACGTCGCCCGTGGTCGAGCGGGCGTGGCAGCTCAGGCAATCGTCGGAGCGGGTGAACTTCATCGGCTGTTCCGAGTCGTGCGGATCGACAAGGTAGAAGGTCGGACCGAGAGAGGGATCGAACGCCACGACCTCCATCGCGCCGCCCGGCACCCAGCCCACGTAGCAATCGTCGGAGAAATACAGCGCCCTGGGCCGCGAAGGTCCGATGAGCGCCCGCTGCTTGCTGGTCTTGGAGAAGACGAGGATCTGCGACTCGACGGGGATCTTCATCTCCTTCAACAGGGCCAGCAGGATCGAGCGATCGTCGCTTTCCGGAAAACGAAACTCGCCGGATTTGATCCGCTGTTGGATCCGGCCGACGGCGTCGTTCGGCGCGGTCTTGGAGTAGAGGATGGGAGGCCGCTCATAGTCTTCCTGCTGGGCCCGGGCCGGCGCCGGGTCCATGACGGCGACCATGGAAGCGACGAGCAGGATTCGGTTGAGGCGGCGGGCGATCATCGAGCGGAGATTACCCGGGAACTCTCGGCAAAACCTTGATCCAAGACAAGGCTCGGTGCTGGGGCCAACGTCGAAGGCGGGTGAGGGGCGGTGCCATGGATCGCGAGTGAGGTGGCAATTGGCCCGGGCAGGCGGGCGGTCGGGGCGAAGCGCGCTTGAAAAGGCAACGCTTGCTCTCCGCCGAAAACTGCGGGCAAATTCTGCTCCATTCCCCTATGAACCCTTCTGCCCGTAGCTGGTGTTGGTCCTCGGCTTCGACCGCCTTGGCCTGTCTTTTGGCGGGCCACTTCTGGAGTGTCGGCTCCGCCGCCGATTTCTCGGTGCAGGGTCAGCGGTTCACGGTTCCGGAAGGGTTTGAAGTCACATTGGCCGCCGGGGCCGACCTGGTCCCGCGCCCCGTCAGCGCGAGCTTCGACGACCAGGGTCGGCTCTACGTGACCGATTCTTCGGGATCAAACGAGGCCCCGCAGAAGCAGTTGGCCAATCCCACCCACCGCATCTTGCGGCTTGAAGACCGCGAAGGCGACGGCCGGTTCGACCACGTGTCGGTGTTCGCGGACAAGGTGATGTTTCCGCAGGGGTGCCTTTGGCTGGACGGCTCCGTCTATGTCGCGGCTCCGCCCAGCATCTGGAAATTCACCGATACCGATGGAGACGGAGTGGCGGACCGGCGGGAGGAATGGTTCAAGGGAGGCACGCTCACGGGCTGCGCCAACGACATCCATGGGCCTTATCTCGGTCCCGACGGCTACCTCTACTGGACCAAGGGCGCTTTCTCCGAACAGACGCACACTTTGGGCAATGGACGGATCCTCAAGGATCGGGCCGCGCACATCTATCGCGCCCGGCCCGATGGTTCCGACCTGGGCGTGGTCCTGTCGGGAGGGATGGACAATCCGGTCGAGATCGCCTTCACGGCGGAGGGGGAAACGGTGTTCACCAGCACGTTCATCGATTTCAGCCAACCCGGTTTCCGGGACGGCATCGGGCACGCGGTCTATGGCGGCGTCTTCGGGAAGGTCAACGAGGTGCTGGACGACGGTCGCGTGAAGCGCACCGGTCCGGACCTGCTCCATCCGTTCTATCAGGCGGGGCCGGCGGCGGAGTGCGGTTTGACCCGCTACCAAGGAGACGTTTTTGGCGCGGACCATCGCGACAATCTGTTCGCCACCAGCTTCAACCTGCACAAGGTGACCCGCCACGTGCTCCGCCCCAGCGGCGGGACCTACGCCAGCACCGACAGCGATTTCCTGATGGGCGACTCGCAGGACTTTCATCCGACCGACGTCCTGGAGGACGCGGACGGCAGCCTGCTCGTGGTGGATACGGGTGGCTGGTACAAGCTCTGTTGTCCGAGCTCGCAGTTGTCCAAGCCGGAAATTCTCGGGGGCATCTATCGGGTGAGGAAGACCGGTGCGGCGCGGCTCGCCGGCAAAGATCTCAAAGCCGCCTATCTGCGAACAACCCAGCCGCCGGCGCTGGCCGACTCCACCCTCGCCGTCTCGCTCCGTCGCGCCGTGTGGCGGAACAGCCCGACGAACGCCCCGTGGTTCCGCGAGATCTTGGCGAGGTCGGGCGAGAACGCGGCGGTCGGCGCCGAGTCCGCGCACGAGGCCCGGATCGCCGCCGAAGGGCTCGGACGTCTGCGGGATGTGGCGGCGGTTCCCGTGCTCTTGGAAGCCATCCGGCAGGGGCCGAAGAACGACGTGGTCTATCAGCACAGCCTCGTCTACGCGCTCATCGAGATCGCGGCTCCGGCCGAGACGCGAGCCGGCCTATCGAGCGGGTCCAGACCCGTGCAACGCGCCGCGCTGATCGCGCTGGACCAGATGGACGGAAGCGATTTGAAGGCGATCGACGGTCTTTCATTCCTGCGCAGTCCGGATGAAGGGCTGCGCTCCGCAGCTCTCTGGGTCTTCGGCCATCGTCCCGAATGGGCCACGGAAAGCGCTGGATTGGCCGACGACCTCCTGACCGCGCCGGCCACCACCCCCGCAGCAAAGGAGGAAAAAGCGGCGCTTCTGCGGATGTTGGCCGTGGCTCCGGCGGTGCAGGCGCGTGTCGCTCGTCGGATCGCAGCGGCTTCGCCGGACGAGCAGTTGATGCTCTTCAAGGCGGTTTCGGAGGCACACCCGAAGGAGGTTTCTGCGGAATGGATTGCCGCGGTCGGAGGCGCGTTGTCTCACGCCGATCCCCGGGTGGTTCGTGCGTCCGTCAGCGCGGTCCGTGAAATCAATGGCCGGTCGCGTTCGGAGAATCCTTTGACGGCCGAACTCAAGCCGCTGCTGTCGGCTTTGGCTGCCGATCCGACGCGGCCCGCCGATTTCCGATTGGAAGCCCTGCTGGCAACGACGGGAAAGATCGAAGTGACCAATCCCGCGCTGCTCGAACTGGCCATCGCGAATCTCGACTCGGCCCAACTTCCCGCGATACGAGCCGACGCGTTGGCGGTTTTGCAGCGCGCGGATCTCAACGCCTCCAACCTGGAAAAAGTCGCCGATGCCATCCCGCGCGTGAGTCCGATCGAGCTGCTGCGCCTGCTCGCGGTCTTTGACCAACAATCGGATCCGGCGCTTGGAAGCCGGCTGCTGGCCGGGCTGCGCGCATCCAAGGCCGCCCGGAGCCTGCCAGCCGGCAATGTCCGGGCGCTGTTCGCCAAGTATCCCTCCGCCGTTCAGACCGAAGCGGCCGACTTCCTCCAGAGCCTGAACACGGACGTCGCAAAACAGTCCGCCCGGCTCGACGCCCTGCTGGCCGAACTCACCTTGCTCAAGGGAGACACCCGACGGGGCCAGGCGGTTTTCAACAGTGCCAAGGCCGCCTGCACCGCTTGCCACAAGCTTGGCTATCTCGGGGGTAGCGTGGGTCCCGATCTGACGTCGATCGGCCAGTCGCGGACTGAGCGCGACCTGCTCGAATCCATCGTCTATCCGAGCGCGAGTTTTGTGCGGAGCTATGAGCCGGTAACGATCGTGACCAAGGCCGGTGACGAGTTCAGCGGCGTGTTGCGCCGGGACAACGCGGAGGAAGTGGTGATCGTGACCGGCCCCGGCCCGGAGCTGCGCCTCGCGCGGGCGGACGTGGCCGAGATGCGTCCGGGAACGATATCCGTGATGCCGCAGGGGCTGGATGAGCAGCTGAGCAAACCGGAACTGGCCGACTTGGTCGTATTCCTCAAGAACACGAAATGGGGTCCGCAGTGAGGTGTCGGAAACCATTGTGAGAGCCTTCATTCCCGAGGCGAACCCAGGCTTCCAAGCCGACTGTCAGGGCTGGACCGGAAGGACGATGCGGTAGAAGCGCTCGGGTGTGGTGGCGTCGGGGTCGGTGATGGAGACGGAGGTGTCGCTCGAGACGGCCGGGACTTCCGCCAGGGTTTGCCACGTTCCGGAGGTCAGGTTGGTGCGGTATTCGACCGTGTAGGAACG
>JBBQXJ010000078.1:0-22597 GCA_038209745.1 Verrucomicrobiota bacterium | reverse complement strand
CATAAATCACCTGTTGAAAGATAGGGCCATTTTTAGGGCCACACATATTTCGCTTTTTTTCGCAAATTGCTGAGCGTTTTCTCGAAACAAACCGAAAACATGGTGGAGGCGGCGGGCGTTGAACCCGTCCGGAAATTTCGCGAGGTTTCACGTTGTTTCTTAAAATGTGGTCCAAGTGCGCCTTCGTTCGTTGCCCCAATTTGTGAGGCGCGAAGATTTGCGAAGGAGAGCGAACGTTTAATGGGCCTAAATGGCCCTAAGTTTGCTAGGTCTTGGACTGCGTCTCCAAAGCATCTGCGGCTTCAACCGGAGATCCACCGAGTTCGCGATTCGGAGAACCAATCCCATCTTTGGGACCAGACTCTCTTCTCTCCCGCCTCAGTTTGAAGCAGTCACTTCAAAGGTGCGGCCAACTCGTTTTCCGATCCAGCGGCGGCGAAACCTTTCCGGTAGAGCCGGCCGTTTGTGGGATCCATTCATCGGGATCTGGGGCATTCTCAAAAGGGTCTGATTGGCTTCGTTGTCTTGTCGTCCTCCCCTCCGACCGTCTCCGGGCGGCTCCGCCGCGTCCTCGCGCCAACCGGGTTGCACCCTGCTGATTGTCACTCTTCCGCGCATGGCTCCACCACCCTCCGTCGGTTCTGCGGGGAGGAACTTCTCCTCCGCGTCGGCACCTCCCGCTCTGCCAGGGGCGGAGAGAGGGAAAGACTCCCTCCCCGAAACCAAGGAGAAATCGACAGGACAACGAAACCCATCAGCCCCGAAAACCTCGAAGCCACCCTCCGGATCAACCGGGTCAACCACGCCGGCGGCACCTATGAGATCGTCCGCACGCACCGTTCGATCGACGGAAAACAGTGGGACAGATCATCCATCACCCAGGACATCGACGGGAAAACCATCGAGCGGTTCCTGGAGATGACCCTTCAGATCCTGGAGGGGATCGCGCCGTTCTAAGCCGGCACGCCGGACGGGTTGACCGTCCGGTTTTTCCCGTTCCGGGAACAAGGCGACGCCTTCGGCGTCATCGGGTTGAATGGGTCTCCGCCACGCTGGGGCCGCCCGTCCCACTTTTCATCCGCCGTTTACAGGAAGCCGATCCATTGCGACGCCGATGCTTCGGGGAACCCGTTGCGGAACTCCGGGTCGCGGTCGGCGGGACGGCCGTCCTTCCAGGAACCGCCCCGCACCACCCGCCAATCGGGATGGGGTTCGGCGAGTTCGGGATCGGTGCGGAAGTGCGGTGGATTGAGGGCGGGATCGAAGGCGTCCGCGCACCATTCGGCCACGTTGCCGTTGAGGCCCTCGAACCCCAGAGGCTGGCTGCGGAGCACGGCGGCGTCGACCGGAGCGGTTCGGCCGAAGCGGTCGAGGGTGTCGCGCAGCAGCGGGATCCAGGGTTTGGGCAATTCGCGACCATTCGGCATCGGTCGGCAGACGATAGCTCTGGTTCGGACCCAGCAGCCCCGAAGCTCGGTCCCGTTCGGTCAGCCAGACACAGAACGACCAGGCCATCCGCCACGGCACCCCCACGACCGGTTCCTCCTCGCCCTGCTCGAACCCGGGATGGTCCCACGATTCGGCGGCGCGTTTCGTCCAGCCCTCGGGGCCGATAAGGGTGAGCCCGGAACCGACCGCATCAGGACGCACCTTGGCAAAGCGGCGGAACTGGGCACGGGTCGCTTCCGAACGGGCGACCCAGAGTCCGTCGTCGCCGCCGAGCCACACCATCGGCAGAACGGCGGCGTCGCTGGTGAACGGCTGGCCGCGCCGGACCTGCCGGTCTTCGAGCAGGACCAGTTCCAGCTGGTTCGTTCCCGAATTGAGCCCGACCTAGCGGGTCTCGGGCTGGAAGCCCACCCTGCTTTGGACTGCATCGTTCCGGCTTAACCAACGAGGGTGCATGACCGATCAATACCCATGAGCGAAGTTCATTTAGATCGCGAGCGCCTCGATTTGATGAGGGAACTGGGGGAACCCGGCGAACCTGACCCGGTGGTTGAGTTGGTCGAAGTATTTGAAACCCAGACCCAACAGCTTGTCGCCATGCTTGAGACGAGCCAGGCCCGGGGAGACCACGACACCATTCGCAAAGTCGCCCACTCGTTGAAGGGAAGCAGTGGGAACCTGGGTGCGATGCGTTTGGCGGAGCTGTCGCGCCTCCTCGAAAACCACGCCACCGGCCGGTCCGACTGCAACGATCTCGTCAACGAGATCCTCGAGGAAGTATCGGTCGTTTCCACTCTGCTACGGGCCGAGGCGGACAAGACTCCGTCCGCCTGACGGCCTCCGCCTCCGTCCGGTCAACTGACCGCGAGCAGGGAGACCTTTTCGCCTTTCAGATTACGGGCGAGCCCCATCGCCTTGGGATCGTTCACCATTTTCCCGTCCACAAGGAACGCGTAATGATGGTGCCCGGGGTTCATGTTCATCTGGGCCTGCCAAGACCCGTCATGGTGCCGGGACATTGGGTTTGAGGAGGGATTCCAATCATTGAAGTCACCAAGAAGGTGAACACTGGAAGCGTCCGGGGCGATACAGAGGAAGTTGACCGGTTTGATGGTGTTTTTGGCCGAATATTTCTTCGCACCCGAGACCTGATACGCACTTAAATAAGACATGGATTTTGATACGTCTGGCTCCCCAAGACGCGCCCTTCGGAAGCGCTTGACCGGGGAGAATTTTGTTAAGTTGGAACGAACCAGATGAGCGGACGTGTCGCAAGCCGGAATTCAATTTTCTGGTCCTTCGGAACAACTTTGACCGCCGTCGGCCGAGCGCGGTTCGACCACTAGAAAACCAAGTCGAATCCGGTGGTTCCCAAGCGCCCGATGCTTGTCTAGCCTGTCCCGGTGTCCGCCACATTGCCACGACAGGAACCAGCTCGGAGGGTGTGGGCCCGGACGGTGTCGCCGTTTCGCCACTTCCAGCACAGAGCCGGCCGAAAGATCCTCTCGGCATCCAACACCCTCCACGGGCTTGGCGCATTTGGCCTGATCACGCTCGGATCGATCGTGACCCGGTTCAGGACCGCTCGCGGATTGATCCGCCCTATGATCCGGCACGAGATCCACCGCACGGGTGTCCGCTTGCTGCCGATGATCTTGTTCCTGGCCGCCGCGCTGGGACTGGTCGTCATTGGTCAAACCGTGGCGCTGTTGAAGAAGGTCGGCGCGCAGGAATACATCGGCATCGTGATGGTCACGGTCGTCGTCCGGGAACTGGGGCCCGTCATCGCCGCTCTGCTCGTGTTGATGCGCGCCGGCGCAGCCAACGTCGTGGAACTCGGCACCGCCCGGGCGCTCGGCGAGGTCGAAGCCCTCGAAGCGCTCGGCGTCGACCCAATCCACTATCTGGTCGTGCCCCGAGTGATCGGCATGGCGGTCTCGATCTTCAGTTTGACCGTCTACTTGATCATCACCGCCATCGTGAGCGGATACCTGTTCGCCTTCCTCCAAGACGTCCCGCTCCAACCGGCCGACTACTTCAACCAGTTGGCCGGCGCGCTGGTCTGGCAGGACTTCGCCCTGCTTGCTTTGAAGACGCTTTCGTTCGGGACCGTCATCGCGGTCGTCTCGTCTTTCCACGGTCTGGCCATGCCGTTGAGACTCGAGGAAGTCCCCGTCGCCACCACCCGCGCTGTCGGCCAGAGCGTCATTCTCTGCGCCCTTCTGGATGCCATCTTCCTCGTCGTCTATCTGCTCGTTTGATCGGACACTTCGACTTGGGCCAGTTTCTCGGCCGTTTTGACACCGGCAATTCCCCCCGATAGCGTCGCTCAAATGGAAGCACTGCACGCGCCTTGGCGCATCGCCTATATCCTTGCGCCCAAGCAGGCGCAGGACGACGCCTCCGTCTTCACGCAGATGGCGCAGTCGTCCGACGACGAGAAAAACCTGCTCGTCGCCCGCACCAAGACCGCCTTCGCCTGCCTCAACCGATACCCCTACAACGGCGGCCACATCCTCGTCCTGCCCTACCGACAGGTGCCCGATCTCGACGACCTGACCGACGAGGAACTGCTCGACCTGATGCAACTCGTCCGCCGCTGCAAGCAGGCTCTGACCCGGCTCATGAAACCCGACGGCTTCAACGTCGGCCTCAATCTCGGCAAGGTCGCCGGAGCCGGCATCGGCGAACATCTCCATTTCCACATCGTGCCCCGTTGGATCGGCGACACGAATTTCATGCCCGTGCTCGGCGGCACCACCGTCCTTCCCCTGGCCCTCGAGGAACTCTGCCGAAATCTCCGCGCCATTCTCGTTTCCTGACTCTCAGCAGTATGCCCGAAGAAACCCTCCATTTCGAAAACGCCCGCGTCGCTCAACAGCTCTTCAACAGCGAGGCGCAAAACCTCCAGACCCTCGAAGCCGAGCTCGGCGTCAAAGCCACCAGCCGCGACGGATGGATCAAGCTCGAAGGCTCCGTCGGCGGGCTCGACCTCGCCAAACAACTCTTCCAGTTGCTCGAAGGCTCGCTCAAAGGCGGCGCCTCCATCCGCAACCGCGAGTTCGCCCAAGCCCTCGCCGTGGTGAAGGACGAAGGCGTCGACGCCCTCAAGGCCCTATACTCCGACCGCATCCAGACCTCCAGCCGCAAGCCCTCCGTCGTCCCCAAGACCGTCGGCCAGAAGCGCTACGTCGACGCCATTCGCGGCCACGATGTCACCTTCGGCATCGGCCCTGCCGGCACCGGCAAGACCTACCTCGCCGTCGCCATGGCCATCGTCGCCCTGAAGGAGGAGAAGGTCTCCCGCATCATTCTCACCCGCCCCGCCGTCGAGGCCGGCGAAGCGCTCGGTTTCCTCCCCGGAGATCTCTACCAAAAGATCGACCCCTACCTTCGTCCCCTGCTCGACGCGCTCCAGGACATGTTGCCGATCGAGGACATCGAAAAATATCGCGAGCGGAACATCATCGAGATCGCCCCTCTCGCCTACATGCGCGGCCGCACCCTGAACAACGCCTTCATCATCCTCGACGAGGCCCAGAACACCACGACCGAGCAGATGTTCATGTTCCTCACCCGGCTCGGCTTCGGTTCCCGCGCCGTCATCACCGGCGATCCTACCCAGATCGACCTTCCCGGCTCCCGACATTCCGGTCTGATCGAAGCCCAACGCGCCCTGAGCGAAGTGCCCGGTGTCGCGCTGGTCGAGTTCGGAAAGAAGGACGTCGTGCGCCACCCCCTCGTGCAGCGGATCATCGCGGCCTACGAAATCCACCGCGGCCGGGGCAAGTCCGCCGGGGAGTAAGCCATCTCTTCAGCCCCGTCGCCGATGCCCAAGCCGCCCAAACCCAACCACACCCTCCTGCTGAAAAACCGGCAGAAGACAAAGCCGTTGGAGTTGCCGACGCTTCGTCGACAGACGCGCCGAGTCGTGGCCGAACTTTGGCCAGGCGGCACCTGGGAACTCTGTTTCCACTTCGTCGATCCTGTTGAAATGGCCCGGTTGAACTGGGAGTTCCTCCAGCACGAAGGCTCCACCGACGTCATCACCTTCGACCTGACCGCCGACACCCCCGGCGTGGATGTGGCCGGCGAGGTCTTCATCTGCGTGGACGACGCGGTCCGCCAGGCCAAACGCTTCCGCACCACGTGGGACCGGGAAGTCACCCGCTACGTCATCCACGCCCTGCTCCACCTCCACGGCATGGACGACCACACCGAGGCCGGCTACCAGGCGATGAAGAAGGAGGAACGGAGGTTCTTGAAAATCTTTGGCCATTAGAAAAAGCCAAAGAGGCGGGCGCGTCACTTTCAACAGAAGATTTGCGCTAGCTAAGCCTTCGCTTCGAACGCTTCCAGCAAGTCGGTCAGCGTCCCGGTGGATTCCATGCCGGTGGGCTTGGGATTCAGGATGCCTCTCAAGTAGGCCACCGCATCGGTGGAACCACGGACAGACTTCGGCAGGGTACAGCCGGCGGCGTTGGGGTGGCCGCCGCCCTGGAACTTCTCCGCCACGCCCAAGGCCTCGCCGTTCATGCTGCGGAAGCTGAGCACCATCTGGTTGTTGCTCTTCTTCAGCGCGGTCATGAGCACCTTGAAAGGCGTCGCCTCGCGGTCGAGGAGCTGGTGCACGATCAGGTTGCTGTTGCCCACGACGGTGTCCACCAAGCCGATGGTCGGGGTGATCTCTGACACGTGGGTGGATGCCCACCCGTAGCCGATCGGGTCTTCCACCTTCCGCTTCACCTGGATAACTTCGAGGAGCGGATGGTCCAGCAGGTTCTCCAATTGGCCGCCGATCAGCTTGTGGAGGTTCCAGAAGCCGTAGATCTTCACCAGCCCGCTGTAGTCCACGGCTTCCTGGAAGTCCGGATCCTGCTGGAGGAAGAGGTCGGAGATGTTGTTGAGACGGACGAGCCGATCCAGCGCGGGGGAGCCGAGCCCCTGTGCCACGCAGAGATCATACGCGATCTGCCCGGCGGACTTCGTCTGGTCATGGATGAGCATGGCGTAGTTCGGCTTGGTGTTTGTCTGGTGATGGTCCACCACGACCCAATGCGAACGGTCCAGCCGGGACTCGAAGCTGAGGTCCGTCACCCAGGCTGCCTTCTCCCGCAGATCGCGGAGCTTCCAGGCGGTGTAGTGGTGGGCTTCGAGGCGGATGTCGGTCTGAAACAGATGCCGGGCAAGACGCTGCAGCAGGAAGCCCGCGACGAACCCGTCAAGGTCGCTCTCGTGGGTGAAAATGATTTCGGGCTTCGGCAATGTCGTCATGCGACGGAGACCCTATCCGCCCGTTTCGGTTAAACCCAAGGCAAGTTTTCACTTCTAGGGCTCCCACCCCTGTCCCACATTTTGCCGACCAATGAATTTGTTCTCCCTCGAAGGCGAAGTGGCGGTGGTGATCGGCGCAACCGGCGTGCTCGGCGGCGCGTTGGCCGAAGGCTTGGCCGCGGCCGGCGCCAAGGTGGCCGTTCTCGGTCGCAACCAGGAGCGTGGCGAAGCCCGTGTGGCCGCGATCAGAGCGGCCGGCGGCACCGCCCAGTTCTTCAGGGCCGACGCCATGTCGCGCTGCAGTCTCGGAGAAGCCCACGAAAAGCTGGAAGCCGCCCTCGGTGTTCCGACCATTCTCGTCAACGCCGCCGGAGGGAACGACCCCAAGGTGACGGTCGTCGGCGACAAGAAGTTCGAGAACATCGCCCTGGAGGATTGGGCCGCGAACTTCGAGCTCAACCTCATCGGCGGCGTGCTCATCCCCTGCCAAGAATTCGGCCCCGGCATGGTGAAGCGCCAGAAGGGCTCGATCATCAATATAGCCAGCGTTTCCGCCCATCTGCCCCTGTCCCGAGTCGTCGCCTACTCCGCCTCCAAGGCCGCGACGATCAACCTGACGCAGTTCCTCTCCCGCGAATGGGCCAAGGACCGGGTCCGCGTGAACACCATCACGCCCGGCTTCTTCCCGGCGGAGCAGAACCGGAAACTGCTCTTCAACGACGACGGCACCCCGACGCCCCGCGCCGCCTCGATCCTCGGTCACACGCCGATGGGCCGAATGGGCGAAGCCAAGGAGCTGATCGGCGCCGCCGTGTTCCTAGCGAGCGAAGCGGCCAGCAGCTTCGTCACCGGAAGCGACATCCGGGTTGATGGCGGATTCCTCTCCCAGACAATATAATGAATCTATCCACGCTATGAGAATCACGGTGGATATCAACGAAGCGGTTTTGGACGACCTGGTCAGGATGACCGGCGAATCCAAGAAGAGCCCGGCGATCGCCAAAGCGGTGACAGATTTCGTCAAACGCAAAATGGCCAAGGAGTTTGGCCGGGAGTTGCGCGAAGGCGTCTTCGACTACCCGCTCATCAACGAAGAAATAGAGAAAGTTGGCTTCTGACATGGTCTTGGTCGAATCCTCGGTTTGGATCAAGGCCATCCGCCGCGATGGCGAGCTGGCCTACAAGGTCGGGTTGGAGGCGTTGCTGGAGGAGTATGAGGCGACCCTGTGCGGCCCGGTTCGGCTGGAGGGGCTCGGCGGGGCTCGGCAGGGGGAGCGGGTAAAGCTGATCCGGCGGTTCGCGATCCTGCCCCGCGTTCGGACTGAAGAACCGACATGGGAACTGGCGATGGAGTTTTCCTCGAAACTGCGCGACAACGGTCTGGCGATTCCGTGGAACGACATCCTGATCGCCGCCATTGCCCATCAGCAACTCTGCCGGGACTATGCCAAAGACAAACATTTCGACGACATGGCCCAGATCCTCGGCGTCCGGCTCTACGAACCGGGCTTCGAGGGCAGCTACCATCCGGGGCTTTTAATTTAACTCTCAACTTTTCCGAACCATCACCTCCATGCGCCTTATCCCGATCTTGCTTCTCCTGGCCGCCGCCCTGGTCCAACCCATCGTTCGTGCCGCAGCCGACGACACCAACGCCCCGCCCAAAGCCGCCGAGGACAAAGCGGACGCCAAGAAAGACAAGAAGGACGACGTGCCTTCGGTCACTGAAGGCTCGGTGAAGATCGGTGGGGAAGAGATCCACTACCGCGCCACGGCCGGGATGCTCCCCATTCTGGACAAGGACAGCAAACCGACCGCCAAAGTCTTCTACATCGCCTACACCAAGACAAACGACGTGGACGCCGCCGAGCGGCCGGTGATGTTCTGCTTCAACGGCGGCCCCGGCTCCAGTTCCGTTTGGCTGCACCTCGGGTCGTTCGGGCCGAAGCGGGTGGAGTTCACCGGCGACGGCACCCAGCCGCCCCGTCCGCCCGGACGCATGATCCCGAACGAACACTCGCTCCTCGACGTCACCGACCTTGTTTTCATCGATCCGGTCAGCACCGGCTACAGCCGCTCGGAACAGCCCGACAAGGCGTCCGAATTCTACGGGCAGGACGCCGACATCCGGACCGTCGCCGAGTTCATCCGCCTCTACACCACCCGCGAGAAACGCTGGCGCTCGCCCAAGTTCCTCGCCGGTGAAAGCTACGGCGTGTTCCGCGCCTGCGGCTTGGCCAACTACTTGCAGGACCGCTTCAGTCTCTACCTCAACGGCCTCGTGCTCGTGTCCGGCGTGATCGACTTCGACACGATTCGTTCTGCCGGTCTTAACGACACGCCATATCAGGTCTTCCTCCCGATGATGACCGCCACCGCGCACTTCCACAAAAAGCTGCCGGCCGATCTCCAGGCGGACTTCACCAAAGCCGTCACCGAATCCCGTTCCTATGCCTGGGGCGACTACGGCGCCGCGCTTCATCGCGGCTCGGACTTGACCGCCGCCGAACGCCAGACCGCCGCCGAGAAGCTGGCCCGTCTCACCGGTCTCCCGGTGCAATATATCCTCGATCGCCATCTCCGCGTGGACGCGGGCGAGTTCCGCAAGGAACTCCTCCGCGGCGAGGGCAAGATCATCGGCCGCTTCGATGCCCGCGTCGTCAGCCGCGATGGCGATGCCGCTGGACGGAGCCCGGAGTTCGATCCCAGCTACGTCCTCGTCAGCGGCGTCTTCTCCTCGGCGATGAACGCCTACGTGCGCGAAGATCTTAAGTTCGAGAAAGACCTGCCCTACGAGATTCTGACCAGCGTGCAGCCGTGGAACTTCTCCCGGCGCGACGCCTTTCCGAGCACCGCTCCCGACCTGGCCGCCGCGCTGAAGGAAAACCCCCATCTCAAGGTCCTGGTCCAGTGCGCATGGCGCGACTTGGCCTGCCCGCCCGACGGCATCCAGCTCAGCCTTCGCCAACTGGGTCTTCCGGAGGAGCTGAAAGGCAACCTCCAGATCGAGGAATACCAGGCGGGCCACATGTTCTACCTGAACCCGCCCGACCTCGCCAAATCCGCCAAAGACACCCGCGCCTTCATCCGCAAAACTCTGCAGAACTAGGCTCATTCGGGAATCGACCCACGGAACCGTGGGCTCAAATCAACAGGCGCGGACAAACGTCCGCGCCTGTCGTGATTAAAACCCGCCTCGGCCGCCGATGGGACTGGCCGGGCGGAAGAATCGGGCATCCGACAACGAGGATGAATCCCGAGCGGACGCCTCGGGGCCCAAGCCTTCGCACTTGGAACTTCGCGCGTCTTCGGCGACCTTCCCAGGTGTTCCCCGACTTCGCTGTCCCCATTCATCGCGCCAATGTTGCAAAGCCGCAGCCTGCAAAAGTGCTTGGGATCACCGACCACTTGGTTCATTCGAATGCGCCGTATGCCGATAAATGTCGTTATGACTCCGTTCGCCGTTTTCCAGACCGCCCCGGCCAATGCGTCTCTCCCCGATCCTTCAGTTCATCCTTTGCGCACCTGCGGGCGATTCGTGGCGATCTTGTTGGCCGCGTTCATTTTGGTCGGAGCAGCCCACCGGGGGCACGCCCAGGGCAACGGCATTCTGCGCGAGGTTTTCTCCAACATCGGCGGCAGCTCCGTCTCGGACCTGACCAACGCCCCGGCCTACCCGAACAATCCGGACGAGGAGTTCATCGAGTCGCAGTTCGAGGCCCCGTCAAACTTCTCGGACAACTACGGCCAAAGGATGCGCGCCTTGGTGCTGCCGCCGACCACAGGTCCATACGTCTTCTGGATTTCGGGCGACGACGGCTGTGCCCTGTATCTCAGTTCCGACGAAAGCCCGGCCAACCGGACGCTGATCGCCACGGTCAACGGCTGGACCAATCCCCGGGAATGGACCAAGGAAGCGAACCAGAAATCCGCCGTGATCGCGCTCACCGCCGGCAAACGCTACCTCATCGAAGCCCTGCAAAAGGAAGGCGGCGGCGGCGACAATCTGGCCGTTCGTTGGCAGATCCCGGGAGGCGCCATCGAGGAGCCCATCCCAAACAAACGCCTGGTTCCTCTGGGGATCGGGGCTCCCGTGGTCTCGCAGCAGCCGACCAACATCTCCGTCGTCGAGGGCGGGACCGCGATGTTCCGATTCCAACTCGAGCGTTTCCTCGGCTCCTCCTACCAGTGGCAGCGTGACGGGGTGGTCATTCCCGGGGCGACCAACGTCTCCTACTCCCTCGGCCCCGTGGTTCTTGCGGACAGCGATTCCCGCTTTCGCGCTTTCATCGTAAATCCCTACGGCGGCACGAACACAACCGAGGCCAACCTCACTGTGACGGCCGACGTCACCAAGCCCTTCGTTGCCAGCGTCGGCAGCCTCGGCGATCCGCAGGTCTTGACCGTCATCTTCTCGGAACCCGTGGAAGCCGCCAGCGCTCTGAACCCGGCGAACTACACCGTAGACCATGGAATCTCCGTCACCGGAGCCGCTTTCGGCACCGGCCCGCGCATGGTGATCCTGACCACCTCGCCCATGGTTCCTGGCGTCGCCTACACCCTGCTCATCGCGAACGTCCGCGATCGGGCGACCACTCCCAACACGATGCTAGGCGCCCAAAGGGCCTTCAGCCTGGACTCCACCCCTCTCGACATCTCTTTCCTCCGCCCCGGAGCCGAACCTCCTGGGCCTTCCAGCCGCCACGGTCCGATCACCATTTCCGAGATCATGTATCATCCCACCAACCGGGTGGACGGCAAGAACCTGCAGTTCGTCGAACTGTTCAACTCCAGCGCCTACCCCGAGGACATCTCCGGCTACCGCCTCGCCGGGCAGATCGGCTACACCTTTCCGGCAGGCACCGTCATGCCTTCCCGGACCTACCGCGCTCTGGCCGCCGCGCCGGCCGATCTCCAAAGCGTTTATGGCGTCGCCACCGCCGTCGCCTACACCGGCAAGCTCGCCAACGGCGGCGGCACGCTCCGGTTGCTCGGACGCCAAGGCCAGGTTCTCTTCGAGACCTCCTACGGCACCGATTCTCCCTGGCCCGTGCCCGCCGACGGCGGGGGCCATTCCCTGGTGTTGGCCCGGCCTTCCTACGGGGAAAAGTCTCCCGCGGCCTGGGCCGCCAGCGACCGCCCCGGCGGGTCGCCCGGTTCCGCCGAGATCCCGGCGGCCAATGCCTATCGCACCGTCGTGATCAACGAATTCCTCGCCCATACCGACCTGCCGGATGTCGACTACATCGAGCTCTACAATTACGGAACCGGCGCAGTCGACGTCTCCGGCTGCATCGTTTCGGACGACCCCGTGAGCAATCGTTTCGTGATCCCGGCCAACACGGTTCTCCAACCCCGGTCCTTTCTCAGCTTCACGCAGACCGAGCTCGGCTTCGCTCTCAGTGCCGCCGGCGAAACAATCTGGTTCAAGGCGCCGACCGACGGCCGCGTGCTGGACGCGGTCCGTTTCGGAGCCCAGGAAAACGGCGTGGCTCTCGGGCGTTATCCCGATGGCGCGGCCCAGTTTTCCCGCCTGCAAAACAAGACCCCGGGCCAGCCCAACGGCCGGATCCGTCTGGCCGATGTCGTCCTCAACGAGATCATGTATTCCCCCATCAGCGGGGATGTCGACGACAGCTATGTCGAGCTCCACAACCGCACTGCCTCTTCCATCGATCTTGTTGGTTGGCGTCTGGAGGACGGCGTTTCCTACACCCTCCCTCCGGGCACCGTCCTTCCCCCCCGCGGCTACCTCGTGATCGCGAAAAACGCGGCCCATCTGTTGACCAATTATCCAGGCCTCTCGGGCGCGAACACGCTCGGCGACTTCAGCGGAAAACTCGCCGGTGGCGGCGAGCGCATCGCCCTCTCGATGCCCGACCAGATCACCACCACCAACGCGGCGAACCAGGCCACCACGAACTCCATCCACATCGTCGTGGACGAGGCGACCTACGGCACCGGTGGCCGCTGGGGAGAGTGGTCCAAAGGCAACGGCAGCAGCCTGGAACGGATTGATCCACGGGCGGACGGCCGCCTTGCGCCCAGCTGGGCCGACAGCGACGAGACCGCCCGCAGCGGCTGGACAACGGTGGAAGCCACGGCCGTCCTCGACAACGGGAGCGACCCGGCTGATTCCCTCCAGATCATTTTGCTGGGCGCCGGCGAATGCCTGGTCGACAACGTGGAGGTCTTCGTTCCCGGCCAGGCCAATCGCATCGCCAACTCCACCTTTGAATCGGGCCTCGGAGGTTGGTTCGCCCAGGGCAATCACGATGATTCCGGATTGGAGAGCGGAGAAGGGTTCGCGGGTACACGCTCCCTCCATGTCCGCGCAGCGGGCCGCGGCGATACGGGTGCGAACCGGATCCGAACCGCCCTCACCTCGGCGCTGAACCCCGGCCAGACGGCCACCCTCCGGGCCAAGGTCCGCTGGCTCACCGGCAATCCTGAGATCCTCCTCCGCCTCCACGGGAACTGGGTGGAGGCCACCACGAACATGGTCACCACCCGCGCCCTCGGCACGCCCGGCGCTCCCAATTCCCGCGCCCGGGCCAATGCGGGCCCCGCCATTTCCGGGGTCACCCACTCCCCCGTGCTCCCTTCGGCCGGCCAAGCCGTCACCGTCGTCGCCACCGTCCACGACCCCGACGGTCTTGCCGCCGTGTTGCTGGAATATCGGGTGGATCCCTCCACCAATCTGACCCTCGTGCCGATGGTCAACAATGGTGCCGGCCTCTTCAGCGCCACGATCCCGGCGCAGCCGACCGATACCCTCGTTGCGTTCCGCATCGCGGCGTTGGACAACGGTTCACCCAAAGCCGCTTCGTCCTTCCCCGATGCTGCGCCCGCCCGGGAATGTCTCGTCCGCTGGGGCGATCCCGTCCAAGGAGGCACTTTCGGCACCTACCGGATCTGGATGACCGACGCGACCTTCAACCGCTGGTCGTCCCGGGAGAAGCTCAGCAACAAGCCCCTCGACTGCACCTTCGTCCTCGGGAACTACCGGCCTATCTACAACATGGGCGGCCAATACTCCGGCAGTCCCTACCACGCGCCCGGCTACAACAACCCGACCGGCAACGTCTGCGACTACGCCCTGACCTTCGCGAACGACGAGACGTTCCTCGGAGAAACCGATCTCACCCTCCAGTGGCCGGGCAACGGCGGCGGCGACAACAGCTACCAGCGCGAGCAGACCGCCTATTGGATCGCCGAGCAGATGGGCCTGCCCGACTGCTACCGGCGCTCGGTGAACCTCTTCATCAACGGTGTCCGCCGGGCCCAGTTCTACGAGGACGTGCAGCAGCCCAACGGCGACATGACCTCGGAGTTCTATCCGAACGGAAAAAACGGCGATCTCAACAAGGTCCAGATCTGGTTCGAGTTCGACGACAGCGCCACCACCTTCACCGCCAACGGCGCCACGCTTGCGAACTTCACCACGACCGGCGGGAAGAAGAAGCTGGCCCGCTACCGTTGGACCTTCGCCAAGCGCGCCGTGAAAGATTCCGCCTCCAACTACACCAACATTTTTTCGCTGGTCGACGGGGTCAACTCTTCCGGACTGGGCGTCAACTACCGACGGACCCTCGAAGCCCAGCTGGACGTCGACAACTGGCTCACGACCTATGCCGTGGAACACGCCGTCGGCAACCCCGATTCGTTCGCCTACGGGGGCGGGCAGAACATGTACGCCTACAAGCCCACCGACGACGTCTGGAAGCTGATGATCTGGGACATCGACTTCGCCTTTGCTTCGGACCAGCCCACCAGCGATGTCTTCCAGGGCATTGGCCGGAGCAACGGCATCGACCTCGGCGAACCGGCGTATCGCCGCCGCTACTGGCAGATCCTCCAGGATCTCGCGAACGGCCCGTTGGTCGCCTCGCGCGCCAACACGCTCGTGGACGGGAAGTACGCCGCCATGACCGCGAACGGTCGCACCGTGGACAATCCCTCCACCATCAAGACCTACATCAGCCAACGGCGCAGCTCCCTGCTCAGCCAGATCTCGGCGAACACCGCCGCGAACTTTTCGCTGACCCTGAACGGCGGAAACGCCTTCAGCACGAACCGCAACCAGATCATCTTGACCGGAATATCCCCGATCTCCGTCCGCACCCTCACCGTCAACGGAGTGGCCCAGATCGTGGTCTGGAACACCCAATCGAGCTGGAGCGTCCTTGTTTCCTTGGCGCCCGGTGTCAACGGCCTCCACGTCCAGGGACTCGACAAGAACGGCGTCCTCGTGACCGGCGCGGACGCGACCCTCAACGTCACTTACACCGGCCTCGCGGAAGCGCCGCAGGACAAGCTCGTGATCAACGAGATCATGTATGAACCGGCCATCCCGGGCACCTCGTTCGTCGAGATCCGAAACACCTCCGCCAACAACTCGTTCGACCTCTCCTTCTGGAAGCTCGACGGAGTGGGCTTCACCTTTCCGCCCGGCACCGTCATCTCCCCGAGCGCCTACCTTCTCGTCGTCGAAAATCCCGCCGCCTTCGCCAGCGCCTTTGGCACCGCTCCCCCCGTCGTCGGCACCTTCAGCGGCAAGCTCCGGAGCGGCGGCGAGACCCTGCGCCTCATCCGCCCCGGCGCCACCCCGGCGGAGGATCTTGTCGTGGACGAAGTCCGCTACGACAGCTCGCCCCCCTGGCCCGCCGCAGCCAACGGAACCGGTTCGTCCCTTCAATTGATCGACGCCGCCCAGGACAACAATCGCGTCGCCAACTGGAGCGCCGTGGCCGACAACAGTTCCGGCCCACAGCAGCCCCAATGGCGCTACTACTCCGTGACCGGCACCGCCTCCAGCTCCACCCTTTACGTCTATTTGGAGTCCGCGGGCGAAGTGTTCATCGACGACCTCAAACTCGTGCCCGGCGCCGTCGCCGAGTCGGGCGTCAACTCGATCCAGAACGGGGACTTCGAAATCGGCTTCCCAGGTCCGTGGACCGTCTCCGCCAACCATTCCGGGTCCTCGTTGGACAGCGCTACCCGGCATTCCGGAAACGCCAGTCTCCACTTGGTCGCCACCAGCGGCGGCACCACCCAGGGTTCGTCCGTTTGGCAGGATCTCTCCCCCGGCCTCACAGCCGACAGCCTCTGCACCCTGAGCTTCTGGTATCTGGAGCACCCCGATGGTGGCAGCCTCCGGATCCGCCTCTCCGGCAGCGGCGTCGTGGCCACGGTGAATCTCGCTCCCAGCTTCGGCCCCCTCACCCACGTCACGCCGGGCAAGCTGAACTCCGTCGCCGCGACTCTCTCTCTGCTGCCGCCCATTTGGCTGAACGAGATCCAGCCCGACAACCAGTCCGGCGCCACCGACCGCTTCGGCCATCGGCATCCGTGGACGGAGCTGTTCAACGGGAGCACCAACGCGCTCTCCCTCGGTGGACTCCACCTCGCGAACAACTACTCCAACCTGACCCAGTGGGCCTTCCCTGCCGGAACCACCGTTCCCGCCCGCGGATTCCTCACCGTCTGGTTGGACGGGAACGCCGGAGAATCCATCGCGTCCGAGCCTCACACCTCCTTCACGGTTCTCCCAAAAACGGGATCGCTTGCCCTCGTCCAGGTCAGCGGCGGCCGGACCAGCGTCCTCGACTATCTGAACTATGAAGTGCCCCGGGCCGACCGCTCCTACGGATCCTCTCCCGAGGGGTCCGTCATCGGACGCCGCGTCTTCAACTACACCACGCCCGGAGCGACGAACAACCCCGCCTCCCCGCCGCTCGACGTCCTCATCAACGAATGGATGGCCGATAACCTCACCACGTTGGCCGATCCTGCAGACGGTGATTTCGAGGACTGGTTCGAACTCTACAATCCCACCGAGGCCGTCGCCGACCTCTCAGGATTTTATCTCGGCACAAGCCTGACGAACAAAACCAAGTTCAAGATCCCCGCCGGCTACACCATCCCCGCCCACGGCCGCCTCCTCGTCTGGGCCGACAACGAACCCAGCCAGAACGCCTCCAATCGCATTGATCTCCACGTGGACTTCAAGCTGTCAAAGTCCGGCGAAGCCATCGGCCTCTTCGCCGAAGACGGCACCGTCATCGACTTCGTGGAATTCGGCCCCCAGACCTCGGACATCAGCGAGGGCCGCATTCCTGACGGCGCGGCCGCGATCTCGATCCAGACGGCTCCGACGCCCCGCACCGCCAACCATGTCGACCCGTCCAACACGTCGCCCCATCTGGCGACGCTTGCCAACCGCACCGTGTTCGAAGGCCAGCAGCTCGTCCTGACCATCACGGCCACTGACAGCGACCTGCCGGCCCAGATCCTCTCGTTCAGTCTCGATCCGGGCGCTCCCACCAACGCCATCATCAATCCCACCAGCGGGCTCTTCTCGTGGCGTCCGCTCGCCTCCCAGACCCCGGGCACAAATACCATCGTAGCGCGCGTCACGGACAACGGGTCTCCGGCCCGGTCCGCCACCGGGCAGTTCATCGTGCGGGTCGTCTCCAAACCGCAGGTCTCGTCCCTCGTCGCCGAAGGCTCACGCTATGCCATCACCTTTGTCGCCGAGCCGGGAAAGACCTACCGCGTCGACTACAAGGACTCGCTCGACGATCCAGAATGGCAACCCGTGGACGCGCCCGCCTTGGCCGCCACCACGGCCCTGACCGTCAACGACAACCTCGGCAGCAGCCCGCAACGCTTCTACCGAATCGTGGCGTTGGATTGAGACCGGGGAAGGATGGAAAAGAGGAAGACCGACTCGAAAAAAGAAGAGTGTTCGGGCGGCAGACGCCAAGGAGGTGGCCCAGGGGATGGGCGCTGAAGAAACGTTCCACCGCACCGAACGGAAAAACCATACCCTAATCTTTCCCCGGCGCCATGGAGAATTTGCGGCAAAATAATGCACAAATTTTGCCCTTCTTTTCCCAGGAGGCCCAATCGATTCATGAGGAAGAATGGCCCACTCCCAATACAGCCTGTCTTATCCTGAGCCACACCCCGTCGCCCGGACCCGGATCATCGCGTCCGGCTGGGCTTGGGACCGATAATGCGGATGACAACGGCAATGGACTTCCGCCTTTGAAACCGTATCTCTATCATGGTTTTCCGACGATTCATGAAGCCTGAGATTTGCCATCGGATCTCAATTTCAGAATCCTATGCAACTTGGACCAATCAGAACAGGTATGACTCCTGTCTCCCGATGAACGCTAGACGCGGCTGCACTTGATCCCTTCTCCAGACCAACCTCCTCGGGAGCTATGAACTAAAACGGACCACTTCCGGGCCACGTCGCCGCTTGCTCGAATCGATCCCCTGGCGGCATCGTCGACCAACAGGTGCATCCCATGCTCCGCCTCAGTCCAGCCGCCCTGACTTGCCTCGCACTGTCGCTTGTCTCACTCCACGCGGAAACGTCTCTTCGACGGACCGTTCTCGCGACCAACCTCGTCGAACCCATCGCCCTCGACGTTGCGGCCGATGGCCGCCTCATCATCGCGGAACGCCGCGGCGGGGTGAAGGTCTGGCGACCGGACGCGGTTGAAACGACCGCCGTTGGCTCCCTCAATGTCTACTCCGGCCCAGAAGACGGACTGCTCGGCCTTGCACTGCATCCGGGCTTCGCAACGAACGGGTGGCTCTTCGTCTATCACTCGACGCCCGGCATTTTGGAAAATCGCCTTTCCCGTTTCACCATCCACGACGGTGCTCTCGACGAAGCCTCCCAGAAGATTCTCCTCCGCGTCCCCACGCTCATCCCGAAACCGAACCATTCCGGAGGCGGCGTGGGCTTCGACGCCGCCGGCAATCTCTATCTCTCCACCGGCGACTACACCTTTGCCGACAAGTCCGACGGCTTCGCGCCTCTCGACCGGCGGCCCGGCCACGAACTGAACGACTCGGAACGCACCGCCGCCAACACCGCCGACTTCCGGGGCAAGATCCTCCGCATCCATCCCGAAGCCGACGGCACCTACACCATTCCCGCAGGGAATCTCTTTCCGTCCGCCACCCCCAAGACGCTTCCAGAGATCTATATCATGGGCTGCCGCAATCCGTTTCGGTTCACCGTGGATCCGCGCACCGGCTGGCTCTATTGGGGCGACGTCGGCCCGGACGCGCTCGGACCCGATCCCGCTCGTGGCCCCGCCGGTTTCGATGAATTCAACGTCGCCAAAGCCGCCGGCAATTTCGGCTGGCCCTACTTCGCCGCCGACAACCGGTCCTACCGCGCCTACGACTTCGAAACAAAGACCAGCGGTCCGGCGTTCGACCCCCAGCATCCGATCAACGACTCGCCGAACAACACCGGCCTCCGCGAGCTCCCGCCTGCCCAATCGGCGTTTCTTTGGTATCCGCCCAGCCTGACCACGCGCTGGCCCCAGGTCGGTTCCGGTGCCCGCTCCGCCATGGCCGGACCGGTGTATCACTTCGATCCAGCTCTGAAGTCCGACCGGAAACTGCCCGCCGAGCTCGACGGAGCGGTCTTCCTCTTCGACTGGGAACGCGGCTGGATCAAAGCCGCCTGGCTCGACGCCGACGGCCACCTCCGCGCGTTGCAACCGATCATGGGCGACACCAAGTTCAAACGCCCCATCTGCCTCAAGCTCGGTCCCGACGGCGCCCTCTACCTCCTCGAATGGGGCAGCAACTGGTGGAACAACCACGACTCGGCGTTGGTCAGGTTGGAGCCAGTGCGGTAGACCGGATGGACCGCAGCCTTCCTTTGCCTGGAAAGTCCAGCCCGTCCGCGAGAATGGCCCGCCCAAAAGTTGATGCTTCCTCCGGCCACTCGCAGAGATGCGGTCAGTGGTTGGGCAGCAGTTCAAGCCGAGACGAACAAAGCGAATGTCCAAAACCTCGTCCCGTGCCGATACGTCCGAGCCGGTCCTGCTCATCAGCGCGGAGCAAAACCGTGGCCCGAAACAAAGCGCGAAATCGGAGACAAGCTGCTCACGTTCTTCGTCATGTTCGGCGAGAAAGTGCGCGGGCTGAGCCAGTCCACCACCTGCAACTGCAACGCCTGCGCGCATATTGGCAAGCCGCGGCTCAAAGTCGTCGTCCACAGCGGCGAAGCGCTCTTCCACCAAGTTCTCAACTTCCACGAACGGGCCCGCCGCCCGCGTGGCTCAGGCGCTTGATTTCTTGAACCGCCGCCCGCCGGGCGTCACTGTCTCCCCATGCTCTCCCTCCGCACTTGTTTGGTTGCCGTCGTCTGTCTGGTCTCGTCGAGCCGACTGGCGGCGGAGTTTGCGATCCGCGACGGCGACCGGGTCGTCTTCCTCGGCGACAGCATCACCGAGCAGCGGCTCTACACCACCTACATCGAGGCGTATGCCTTGGCGCGGCATCCGACGTGGAACCTTTCGTTCCGCAATGTCGGCTGGGGCGGCGACACGGCGTGGCTCCGTCAACGCTTTCATCCGGACGAAGGACGCCTGTTCGCCGCCGAAGGGGGCGACTTGGACAAGATGGTCGAAGATTCCGTCGGTCGGGGCCTGGGTCGGGACGTGCTGCCGCTCAAGCCGACGTTCGTCACCGTCAAGTTCGGGATGAACGACCATTCTTATCAGAAATTCCGTCCCGACATCTTCCGGGCCTACGCGCGCAGCCAGACGGAGATTGCCAAAGATTTGAAAGCGGCCGGCGCAAGGGTCGCCTTCCTCACGCCGCAGCCCATCGAGGAGCGCCGACCCGATCCGGACAAGGACGATCGCAACCAGTCCCTGCGCCAGTTTTCCGACGGACTCAAGGATGTCGCCACCGGCAACGGGGCTCTGTTTGTGGACCAGTTCGCCCCCTACATGGGGCTGATGATGGCGGCGCGGGCCAAGGATCCTGGCGCCTTCATCGGCGGCGGGGACGCGGTCCATCCCGGACCGGCAGGGCATACTCTGATGGCTTGGGCCATTCTGAAGGGCCTGGGAGCCACGGCGCCGGTTTCCACTGCGGAGATCCAGGTTTCTCCCAAGGCGGTCAACGCGGTTGGTTGCAAGGTGGAGAACCTTGCCTTCGCGGATGGCGGGGTGGCGTTTGATCGTCTGGACGAGGCGCTGCCACTGCCGGTGGACGAGCGCGCGGATCCGGCGCTGAAACTGGCCCCGATCCTCGATGACCTCAGCCAATATATGCTGCGCGTGACCGGCCTCGCCCCGGGAAACTACGACATCCTGATCGACGGCGAGTCGGCGCGTAAAGCGAGTGCCGACGAACTCGCCACGGGCGTCAACCTGAGCAACGTCGACGGGCCGATAACCCGCCAGACACGGGAACTCCTGGCCTTGGTCTTCCACAAGAACAACCGCTATTTTGACCGCTGGCGCGGCGTCCAGCTCTACTCCTTCCCCGCTTGGGCGGCCGGCCCCGATGTGGAAGCCAGCCGCGCCACCGAGCTTCGCCGCATTGATGGCGAGATCGCGGACGACGAAGCAAAAATCCAAGACGTCCGGAAACCGAAAACGCACCGGTTCCAGATCAAACCGGTCAGCCCTTGAGCGGGAGACAGCGAAAATCAATGCTGATGGTCGAGACACCTCCGATGACGCCGGAGAATTGTTCCCTCAAAGCAACCTGAACGGCGGCCCAGCTTGAAGACGGGGCTTGCGGGTGAACGCAGCCCCACCTTCATACCTGGTAGGGCGGACCTGCCGGTCCGCCCCATCTCTCGCAAAGACCAGCGAAGCGTCGTCTTTGCCACCGCGCTCACCAATGGCTCTCATGCACTCGTCCTGCATGAGGCCACTCCTCCACAGTTCCCACCAATCCCGCCCGCAGCGGATTCTCCTGCACATAGCGCCACTTGGCCGCGTAGTTCTCGTCGTCGCGCAGACGATGATGAAACCCACCCGCCTGAAAGGCGCCCACGTCCGGATGCGTTTTGGCGAAACGGTCCTTCCAGAAGGCGATCCAGCGTTCGAGCGTGAACTCCAAATCGTGCGGCGCGCAGAAGAGATGGAGATGATCCGGCATCAGCAAGTAGTCGCTGACCAGCCAAGCGATGGCCTTGTGTTCCCAAATGTCGTGCAAGGTCCGCTGGACGGAAGGCTGCGCCAGCCAGCGTTCCCGGTGCGCGGTGTTGATGGTGAGGAAGACCCAGTTCGGCCCACCCGTTTTGAGGTGGACGCCCTTGGCCGGCGTGTGACGACCCGGCTCTTGGAACGGGTTGAGGGACATGCCCGATTTCGTAGCGGAAGTTGTGGATGGAAGAAAGCCCCGTTCGTCCCGCGCTGCGCTTGGGACGGGATGTCAGGGCGGCGCAGCAACGCAGCCCCACCTTCAAGCCCGGTAGGGCGGACCTGCCGGTCCGCCCCATCTCTCGCAAAAACCAGCAAAGCGCCGTCTTTGCCGTGGGGGATGGAAAGCTCGAAGGGAACTGAAAACAGAGGCGCATCTTGAAGCCGCTGCTTGGCGGAGGATCGGAAGCCTCCGTTCGTCCCTACGCTGCGCTTGGGACGGATGTCAGGGCTGCGCAGCAGCGCAGCCCCACCTTCAAGCCCGGTAGGGCGGACCTGCCGGTCCGCCCCATCTGCTGCAAAGACCAGCGCAGCGCCGTCTTTGCCGTGGAGGATGGAAAGCCCGGTGGGAACTGAAAACTGGAGGCGCTTCCTGAAGTCGTTGCTTGGCGGATGATCGGACGTCTCGTTCGTCCCGCGCCGCGCTTGGGAGGGAGATCAGGGCTGCGCGGCAGCGCAGCCCCCCTTCCAAACCTGATAGGACGGATCTGCCTCAGCGTTCATAAACTGCCAATACGACAGAATCCGTTAAGGGGACTTCCAGAAACTCGATTTTCCAGAAAAGAAACAGTCGTTGAAATTGAGCAAGCAGGGCGGGATTTTCGTCCAAGAACGCGTGTCCGAAACCATTCGTCCCTCTGAGCTTTCCTTCTTCTCCCTGACCGAGC
>JBBQXJ010000077.1:0-22633 GCA_038209745.1 Verrucomicrobiota bacterium | reverse complement strand
CCGTCTTCCGCGGGATGGCCGGAATATCCGGTCGAAACCATCGGAAACCAACAGCATGAACATCGGAGTCAAAGAGCTACTCGAAGCAGGCGTCCATTTCGGCCACCAGACCAAGCGCTGGAACCCCAAGATGAAGGAATTCATCTTCGACGCCCGCAACGGCATCCACATCATCGATCTCAGCAAGACCGTTGTTCAGCTGGAGAAGGCCTGCAAATTCCTGCACGACACCGTGCTCAAGGGCGGCAACGTCCTCTTCGTCGGCACCAAGAAGCAGGCGCAGGAAGCAGTCAAGGAAGCCGCCAAGGCCTGCGGCCAGCTGCACGTCACCGACCGTTGGCTGGGCGGCACCCTGACCAATTTCGCCACCGTCAAGCGCTCGATCAAGCGCATGAAGGACATCGAGAAGATGGAGACCGACGGTTCCATCAACGAATACGTGAAGCAGGAGCAGTCGATGATCCGCCGCGAGCACGCCCGCCAGTTCAAGAACCTGGACGGCATCCGCACGCTGGAGAAGATGCCCACCGTGATGTTCGTCGTGGACATCAAGCGCGAGCACAACGCCATCGCCGAGGCCCGCCGTCTGAACATCCCCGTCGTGGCGATCGTCGACACGAACTGCGACCCCCTCCTGACCGACTATCCGATCGCCGGCAACGACGACGCGATCCGTTCCGTCCGGCTGATCCTGACGACGGTTGTCGAGACCATCGCCGCCGCGAAAGCCGAGTTCGACGCCAAGCACGCCCGCCGCAAGAACGAGGAACAGGCCGCCGCCGAAGCCGCCAAAGAGGCCCAGTTCCCGAACCAGGTCCAAGCCGAAGCGCCGGTCGCGACGCCGGCGGCCGCCACCGAAACGGGTCCCGCTGTCCAAGCCTAGTTTTCCGCGGAGCCGGCAGCGAACGTCCCCGTTCCTGCCGGCTTCTTCTTTTCCGTGAACCGGGGTGAGTTTAACCAACCAGACTGAGACTGAACGTTATGGCAGAGATTACCGCACAAGCCGTGGGCAAACTCCGTGAGATCACGGGTGCCGGGTTGATGGATTGCAAGAAAGCCCTCGTTGAAACGCAGGGCGACCTCGATGGGGCCGTCGATCTTCTCCGCAAGAAAGGGATCGCTTCCGCCGCCAAGAAGGCGGACCGCGACGCCAAGGAGGGCGCGATCTTCCAGAGCATCGCTCCCGGCTCCAAGTCCGGCATCCTCGTCGAGATCAACTGCGAGACCGACTTCGTGGGCCGCAACGATTCGTTCAAGGCCTGGGGCGAGAGCGTCGCCGAGAAACTGCTGGCCAATCCGGCGGTCGATCTGGAAGCGGACCGGGTCGCGGCCGTGGCCAAGATCGGCGAGAACATCCTGATCCGCCGCAGCCACAAGTTGGACGTGACCGGCAATGGCCTGGTCGCCACCTACATCCACACCGGCGCCAAGGTCGGCGTGCTCGTGGAAGTCGGCGCCGGCAAGAACGAGACCGTCGCGAACGACGAGTTCAAGCAGCTCGTCCGGGACATCACGCTGCAGATCGCCGCGGCCACTCCCCAGTATGTCGACCGCACCGAGGTGCCCGCTGCGTTGATCGAGAGGGAAAAGGAGATCGCGGGCGAGCAGGTGAAGAACAAGCCGCCGCAGGCGATCGCCAAGATCCTTGAAGGCAAGCTGGAGAAGTTCTACCAGGGCATCTGCCTCGTGGATCAGGGCTTTGTGAAGCAGAACGGCGAAGTGAGCGTGAAGGACCATGTCGCGGCGCTCGGCAAGAAGCTGGGCGACGAGATCTCCATCCGGCGCTTCGTCCGGATGCAGCTCGGCGAAGCGATGTCCTGACGCGCGGAAGCGGAACATTTCAACGACCGGCGGATGGAGCGATCCAGCCGCCGGTTTGTTTGTGGCGTCGGAGTCCGGGGAAACCCGGCGCTTGAGACGGGTCCGCTCGGAGGGCATCGTCTCCCCGTGTTCCACCCCGGCTTCCCGCGCATGGTTTTGGCGACGATCGTCGCGTGGATATCCGTCTCGGTGGCTTGGGCCGGCCATCCGGATGCTTTGCCGGATTTCTCGATCCATCAATGGCAGGCGGAAGACGGATTGCCGCAGAACTCGATCTCGTCGGTGCTCCAGGCTAGGGACGGGTATCTCTGGGTGGGCACCTACAGCGGGCTGGCGCGCTTTGATGGCGTGCGGTTCACCGTCTTCGACGACACTACAGTCCCAGAAATGCGGAGCAGCCGCGTCACGAGTCTCTTCGAGGACCCGGTCGGCGTGCTGTGGATCGGGCATGAGACCGGCGAACTGACCCGATATGCGGACGGCCGGTTCCAGTCCATTCCGGTCAATGCCACTTGGCAGAACCGGCGGATCATGGGGTTGGCCACGGACGAAGTCGGCGATCTTTGGCTCTTGAACGAGGAGGGGATCCTGGTCCGTCCCGGAGACGGCCGGACCGTGGTCCCGCGGGTGGGGACGGCGGACAAATTGGTGAGCCTCGACCGGGATCCGCAGGGACGAATCTGGCTGGCGCGGGACGGGGCGCTCTCGGTCTTCGAACGGGGTCGGGTGCGGGATCCTGCCCTGGAGGGGATCAAGGCGGAAAACTACGTGCAGGGACTCTGTTCGGGGAGCAGCAACACCTTGTGGTTGGTACACGACGGCCGGCTCGGGCACTGGAGGGACGGCCGGCTGGTGCGGGATTTCGGCGAGGTTGCCTGGGGCTCCAAACGGGTGACCGCCCTCAGGGAAACCCGGACGGGATGGTTGCTGGCGGGCACGCAGGACGAGGGGCTGTTCGTCGTGCGACCCGGCGAGGAAGTGCGGCGGTTCTACCGGGGAAACGGGTTTCCCAGCGATTGGATCCGCGGTGTGTGCGAGGACCACGAGGGGAATCTATGGGTCGCCACCGGAGGCAATGGTCTGGTGGTCCTGCGGCCCTCCCACTTGAAGACGCTGAATCCGCCGGACGACTGGCAGGGGCGTGCGGTGTTGACGGTGCAGGAGGCCCGTGACGGATCCATCTGGGCCGGAACGGAAGGGGCCGGTCTGTATCGGTTCAGCGACGAGTCCTGGGTCCATCATGGGGCGGAGGATGGATTGGAGAATCCATTCGTCTGGTCGGTTACGGAGGGGCCGAAGGGTCGAGTGTGGGCGGCGACTTGGGGCGGCGGCGTGTTCCTCCAAGAAGGTGGACGATTCGGGCGGGTACCCGGGATGGAGTAGTTTCGGACGCCCGTGCCCGCGGTGATGCATGCGAAGGACGGCACGGTCTGGATGGGCTCCGGAAGCGGTCTTCTGCAATACGACTCCGGGCGGGTCCGGCGGTTCGGGGCGACGGAGGGGTTGGTGTCTCCCGATGTGCGTTCCTTGGCGGAAGGGCCGGACGGTGCCATCTGGTTCGGCATGCTGGGCGGCGGTCTGGGCTGGACGAAGGACGGGCAAGTGCGGCAGTTCGGGAAGAAGGACGGATTGCCCAGCGAGTTCATCCGCGGGCTGAGGTTCGACGAAAAAGGCGCGCTCTGGATCTGCACCGCCGGAGGCGGGTTGAGCCGGTTCTACACGGGAGCGTTCAAGACGATCGGGCCGGAGCAGGGGCTTCCCAGAAATTCATTGTCCGACATCCAAGACGATGGGCGGGGTCGGTTCTGGATCAGCGCCCAAGGGGGGATTATCCGGGTGTCGAAGGACGAGCTCGACCGGTGCGCCGACGGGACGCTGGCGCGGGTGGACGCTGTGCTCGACGGAGTGGAGGACGGGCTCCCGACGGTGGAGTGTTCCGGCGGGATGCAACCGGCGAGCGCCCGGACCGCCGACGGGCGTCTGTTGTTCCCGACGAGCAAGGGCCTCGTGGTGGTGGATCCGGCCCGGGTCCGGGCCAATCCGTTGCCGCCACCGGTGGCGATCGAAGTGATGAACGTCGATGGCCGGCCGGTCGTGCTGCGGGGTCGTGACGTGCGCTCGCGGAGGATCGAGCCGGGCCAGGCGCAGTTCGAGTTCCAATACACGGGGCTCAGCTTTGTCTCCCCGACCAAGGTGCGGTTCCGCTATCGGCTGGAAGGACTGGAGCCCGAGTGGATGGACGCGGGGACGAAACGGTCGGTGAACTACAGCTACATCGCTCCCGGCAACTACGTGTTCCGTGTGACCGCGTGCAACAACGACGGGGTCTGGAACAAGACCGGTGCCGCGTTGGCGTTCACGGTTCTCCCGTATTTCTGGCAGACGCTGCCGTTCCGGATCGCCGTAGCCACGGCGGCCATGGCGATCGTGGCGATCGTGGTTTGGGCGGGCACCCAGTGGAAGATGCGGCGGACCATGGAGGCTGCCGAGCGGCAGCGGGCGGTCGAGCGCGAACGGGCCCGTATCGCGAAGGACATCCACGACGATCTGGGGGCGAGCCTGACCCGCATTTCTCTCCTCAGCGAATCGGTCTCCCCGGAGCACCACGGATCGCCCCAGGCGATGGACGCCCTGGGCCAGATTTTTCGGACCTCCAGGGAGTTGGTGCAGGCGATGGACGAGATCGTCTGGGCGGTGAACCCCAAGCACGACACCCTCGACAGTCTGGCGAACTACATGGCGAGCTACGCCCAAGACTTTCTGGATGCTGCCGACATTCGCTGCCGGCTCGATCTCCCCGTGGACCTACCCGGATGGCAGGTCACGGCCGAAGCGCGCCACAACCTCTTCCTTTCCTTCAAGGAAGCACTGAACAACGCGGTGAAGCACTCCGGCGCGACCCAGGTTTCTATCGGTCTCCGGACGCTGGGCCATGGCTTCGCGATTACGATCACGGACGATGGAAAAGGCTTCACACCGGGTGAGGTCGTCCCGACCAAAGGCCGTGCTTCGTCCGGTAACGGCCTCGCCAACATGCGCCAGCGCCTGAAGGAGATCGGGGGACGGTGCGAGGTGGAATCGAAGGGGCGGGGGACGACCATCCGGCTGGTCCTGGGCGAATGACCACGCAAGCGGACGAGCAAGGGCTTGGCGCGAAGGGCGATGCTGGCCTAGCCTGACCGCAATGATTCCGCTTCTGCGAACGGTGGCGATTTTCAACGCCGCGATCTGGCTTGGGTCGACGGTATTTTTCACATTCTTCGTCGCTCCCACCGTGCTGGGTCTGAAAGGGGCCCTGACGCCCTTTTGGGCCGGTTATGCCACCCAGGCCGTGGTTGCCAAGTTGTTCTGGGTCCAGCATGTGTGTGCCGGAGTCTCGCTGGTCCACATTCTGGCTGAATTCCTCTACATCGGACGCCCCATCGATCGGGCCATTCTCTGGGTTTTGCTGGCCATCTTCGGGATGGGACTTTTCGGCGGATTCGTCCTTCAACCGAAGCTTCGGCAGTGGCATCTGATCAAATACAGCCCGTCGGCTCAGCCGGTGGAGCGAAAGGCCGCCGAGAGCTCGTTTCGTCTGTGGCACGGGGTTTCGATGGGGGGGAACACCTTGGCTCTCGCGGGTCTGGTCTTCTATCTGTGGCGGATTTCGACCGCCCCCACCGTCGCCCGCACCGTGACCATTCCTAGATTCAATGGCTGAGGGGGACGTCACTCAAAGTCTGAGCGAATCGTTGCGCTTTGCTCCAACTTGAGGCATTTACTCTGTTGTCTCTGCGGCGTGGCAATGGACGGTCACCGCTTCTGAGATGCAGCCTTTAGGGGTATTAAGTGTTTCAAAATTAACTCCGATAACTGGAACAAGATGATTTCGAACGAGAGACCCTCGCCGTATGGATATCGCCCAAGGACGCGGCCTTCGGCGCAGCCGCAGTCACAGTCGAAATACGGGAGCTTCAGCCATGCTGGCTTCGGCGACAGTGGTGGTGGCAATCCCGGCAACTCCGACCATTCCGGCAATTCCGGCAATTCCCACGGTCCGACTTCCCACAAGCCCCAGGTCAGCGAAGACACCCTTCGGACCGAGAAGATCCAGATCGAACGCAAGACGTTCATCCTGACCTTGAAGGAGAATCCGCGGGGCCGTTTTCTCCGAATCACGGAAGATGTGAACGGGCGACGCGAGAACATCATCATCCCATCGACCGGCTTGGAGGAATTTCGGCGACTGGTGGACGAGATGACCAAAGCGGCCGGCGAGATTCCGCCGCTCGATGAAACGCCTCCGAATATTCCCGAGGACCTCCACGGCGCCTGATCCTGTCAGGTCGCCGTCGCTTTGGGCCGCCGCTGATTCCTAGGACTTAGCGGCGGTCTTCTTTTTGGTGGGGACCTTCTTTTTGGGCGCGACCTTGTTGGTGGCAGCTTTTTTGGCGGCGGTCTTCTTGGCCTCAACCGGCTTCTTCACTGCGGTCTCTTTCTTCGCGGGGGACTTTTTGACCGCGGATTTCTTGGCGACCTTTTTGGCCGCCTTCTTCTTCGTCGTTTTGGGAGTCGCCTCTGCGGTGGGCGGATTCGCAATGTCGACGCGCGGCGCGTCTCCCCAAAGGCTTTCCAGATCGTAGCGCGCGCGCGTCTCGGCCTTCATCACGTGGATGATGACGTCGAAGTAGTCGAGCACCTGCCATGACGTCGGATGCTCCCCATCCACGGCCGCTGCGCGGATTCCATGCTCGTCCCGGAGGCGGGAGGTGATTTCGCCGATGATCGCCCGGATGTGGGGTTCGGCCGAGCCGGAGGTGATGACGAAGAAGTCCGTGATGCTCGACAGCTTGCGGACGTCGAGGATGACAGTGTTTTCGGCCTTTTTGTTGTCGGCCAATTCGTGGCACAGGAGGGCCAGCTTAAGCGAATCCATTGGGGAGGAAGCTACCGGGTGCGATTCTCAAAGATAAAGCCGATTTGTGGCGATTGCATCCGCAACGGCGTCTGGTGTCAGGAACCGGATTGGTTTTCCGGACCTGACTCTGGCCTGCAGCTCAGACGAGGACACCCCCAGCGGAAACCCGCGCAGCGATTCACCGTGGAACGGCTCTGGGAGCGCCGGTGCCGGTGATCCCGGACGGGGAACCACGACGAAACGGGCCAGGGTGGCGAGCGTGGCGGCGTCCTTCCATTGCGGCAGGGAAGGGGCATGGTCGCCTCCGATCAGATAGAAAAGCTCTGCATCCGGTTGGGTTGATCGGAAGTGGCGCAAGGTGTCGACGGTGTAGGAGACGCCGCCCCGTTCGATCTCCAGCAGGTCCAGCGAGGCCCAGGGCAAACCCTGTAGCGCCATTCGGAGCATCATGGTGCGGGTCGCCGCCGGCGTGGGAACATGGTCCGGCTTGAAGGGCGACTGGGACGCGGGGATGAACACGACCCGGTCCAATCCCAGCTCCTCGTGGGCCGCCCGGGCCACCAGCAGATGTCCGAGGTGGACAGGATCGAAGGAACCGCCGTAGAGACCGAGCTTCATGTGCGGTGAATTCAGCATCTGTCCGGATCCCGGGCAAGGCACAACGGAGACCAAGTTGCCCTCGACTCCGCCACGTCCGGCTTTCATCGTCCGGCCCATGTCCCAAGCCCTGCGGATCCATGATCTGCCCTTAGAGGAGCGTCCCCGTGAACGGCTGGCCAGTCTCGGAGCCGAGGCACTGTCCAATGCCGAACTCGTCGCCATCCTCATTCGAACCGGGCTCCAAGGGCGGTCCGCCTTGGATGTTGCGCACGATCTGATCCACCGGTTTCCCTCGCTCGACTCCTTGGCGAAGGCGCCGTTGGAACAGCTCCAGGTCAAAGGTGTCGGCCGGGACAAGTCCGTCACTCTGAAAGCCGCCTTCACCTTGGCGCGGCGGATGGCGCGGGAAGTCCATCGCGAGACGCCCTTGCTCGATTCCCCGGAAAGCATCGCCGAGCTGATGCGCGAAGAACTGCGGCTCTCCGAGGTGGAGGAGTTCCATGCGGTGCTGTTGAACGTGCGCCGCCGGTTGATCCGCACGGAGCGGATTTCGCAGGGCACGTTGGATACGATTCTGGTGCACCCGCGGGAAGTGTTCCGCCAAGCAATCCTCGCCAACGCTTCAGCCCTCGTCCTGGTCCACAACCACCCCAGCGGCGATCCGCATCCATCGGACGCGGATGTGCGGGTGACGCGTGATCTGATCCGTGCCGGGCAGTTGCTGAAGATCGAACTGATCGACCATGTGATCATCGGCCAGCAGTCGGACCGGTGTCCGCGGGGCTTTGCATCGTTGAAGGAACTGGGCCTCTTCCACTGAAGAGGCGGCGGGCGCCTCTGACGACCTACCGGTGGGTCTATTCACGGATTTCGGCCGTAATAGTTTTCACGCTTCTCGAATAATCCCCGTTGGATCGGGTCTGCTTCCGTGAAGGTGAAACTATGAAAACGATCAACAAAGTTGTCTGTGGCGGTCTGCTTCTCGGAGTCATCGCCGCCAGTGTTCCCTCGGTCCACGCGGGTGACCGTGAATGGGCGACCGCCGGCAAGATCCTGACCGGCGTGGCCATTGCCAACGTGCTGCACAGCGTGCTCGCTCCCTCCTGCGAGTCCACCACCACCTACGTCTATTCCAGCCAGCCCGTCGTCGTGCAACCCGCCGTCGTGCAGCAGGTCGTCTACGTCCAGCAACCGGCCCAAGTGGTCGTGCTCCAGCCCGTCCCCGTCTACCAGCCCCAAGTCGTGCAGGTGATCCAGCCGGTGCCCGTCTTCGTCTATCAACCGGCGCCGGTCATCATCCGCTCCGGCCCCGTGATCTACGGACGCTACGGCGGAAACCATGGCGACCCCTATGACCGCTATGACCGAGGTCCGCGTGGCCGTGGTCCCGGCCGCTGGTAAAAGAATCGCCCTGCGGGAGGGTCGCCCGTGGGAGGAACCGAATAGCCCGTCCGGCGCGAGCCGGTCGGGCTTATTCTTTGGCGAAGCGAGGTCGAACGTTCGGTTCAGCGCTTGCGGGCCATGAGGGCTTCGATTTCGTCGGTCTCGATCGCGATGTGGGCCATCAGATCGACGGGGCCTTTGGCGGTCATGAGAACGTCGTTCTCCAGCCGAACGGCAAACCCTTCCTCCTGGAGGTAGATGCCGGGTTCGACGGTCATGATCCATCCGGCCTGCATCGGTTCGCCGACGAGCTGGACGTCGTGCACGTCGAGACCGATCGGATGGCCGACGCCGTGCATGAAATACTTCTTCAGCGCGGGCTTCTCCGGGTCCTGCTTCTTCACGTCGCGCGGTTTGATCAGGCCGAGCATCAGCAGTTCTTCCTGCATCAACTGCTCCGCCTCTTTCTGCCAGTCCTTTGGCGACTTGCCGGGGACGAGTCCGGCGATGGAACCGCGGAGGACCCGCAGAACCGCGTTGTAGATCTGTTTTTGGCGCCGGGTGAATTTTCCGTCGACCGGGATGGTGCGGGTCAGGTCGGCGTTGTAGTTGGCGTAGCCGGCTCCGACGTCGAGCAGGAGCAGGTCTCCCTTGCGACAGGGTTGGTCGTTGGAAAGGTAATGGAGGACGTTCGCGTTCTGGCCCGAGGCGATGATCGGATTGTAGGCGAAACGGCCGCGCCGCCGGGTGAATTCATGGATGAACTCGGCTTCGACTTCGCATTCGTTGACGCCGGGCTTCACGAAGCGGGCGACACGGTCGAACCCGGCCTTGGTGATGGCGATGGCTTCCTTTATCAGCCGCTCTTCCTCGGGGGACTTCACCGGGCGCATCCCGTGGAGAAGCCGGGCGAGGCGGTGGTAGGTGTGGAGGGGGAAGTGCTTTTGGCAGTCGCGGATGAAACGGTCGTCGCGCGAGTCGTGTTCCAACACGGCGCGGCGGTGTTCGTTGGCGTTGAGGTAGACGTTCTGCGCCTCGCACATGAGCGCCCGGAAGACGGTCGGAAACTCGGAGAGCCATTTGACGTTCTGGACGCCGGTGATCTTCCGCGCCTCTTCCTTGGAATGTTTGTGGCCTTCCCATCGGGCGATCAGGTCGTTCGTTTCCCGCAGGAACAGGATCTCGCGGAGCTTTTCGTCGTTCGCGTCCGGTGCGAGCAGCAGGATGCTTTCCTCCTGCTCGATCCCGGTCAGGTAGAAGAGGTCGGAACCGGGAAAAGCCGGTCCGCTGGCATCGGCGTTGGTGGTGACGACGTCGTTGGCGTTCACCACCGCGAGCGAGCCGGGAAGGAGCTGTTTCGCCAAGCGTGCGCGGTTGCCGATGAACAGCTCGGGATCGATGGGGCCGTGTCTCATATTTTAGGTGCGGGACGGTGACATCTTGGCCGCTCTACCGCAATCCGTAGAACGTTCAGCGGCGCGTCTTCCCGGCGATTCCGCCTGGGCCACCGGCCAGTTGCTCGGCCAGACGGATCGCAGCCATCATGCTGGAGGGATTGGCGATTCCGCGACCGGCGATGTCGTGGGCCGTGCCGTGGTCCGGCGAAGTGCGGATGAACGGCAGGCCCAGTGTCCAGTTCACCCCGGTGTCGAAGGCGGCGAGCTTGAGCGGCGCGAGTCCCTGGTCGTGGTACATGGCCACCACGGCGTCGTAGCGGCCGCCGATGGCGTCGTGGAACAAGGTGTCGGCGCTCAACGGCCCCGTCACATCCAGCCCGGACTGGCGGGCTTCTTCGAGGGCCGGAGCGATCACGTCGATCTCTTCGTGGCCAAGATGTCCGCCTTCTCCCGCATGGGGATTGAGGCCGCAGACCGCGATCCGGCTCTGCGGCAAACCGAGCAAACGACAGGAGTCCGCGGCCAAACGGACGGCTCTCAGGATGGCGGGGCGGGTGATGGCGTCCGGCACTTTGCGGAGCGGCAAATGGGTGGTCACCAGCGCGACGCGCAGCCAGCGCCCGCGATCGTCGGTGCCGAGCAGCATCATCGCCGTGTCGCGGGTGCCGGCCAGGTCCGACAAGAGTTCCGTCTGTCCGACGAACGTGGGGTGGCCCGCATTGATGATGGATTCCTTGTTCACCGGCGCAGTGACCAGGGCCGAGAGTTGCCCGGCAAGACAGCGGCGGGCGCCTTCGCGGAGAAACGAAATGGCGGCCTCCGCCGAGGCTGGGTCTCCTGCCGACAGCGGTTCGATCAAAGGTTGATCCAACGGATCGAAAAGGAGGACCCGGTTGGTGGGCGAGATGGTTTCCGTCAGTTCCGCCGGAGCCAGAGCGGTGCCCAGATGTTCGTCAAGCCGGCGGATCGTTCCGGCCGGGCCGATCAAGAGGTAGCGGCTGTCCGATTCCGGCAGCAGCCGGGCCACGGCCTTGAGTGCCACCTCTGGACCGATGCCGGTGACGTCCCCGAGCGCGATGCCGATCAACATATGTCGGCGACGAGAACCGGCGGCGCGCCATGAGGCAAGCCTGTCGTCGGCATCACAGCCCCAGTTCCGCCTTCACTTTGCCAAACTTCTCCATCGCGAACTTCAGATCGTCCTCGCTGTGTGCGGCGGAAATCTGCGTGCGGATGCGCGCCTTGCCCTGCGGCACCACCGGATAGAAGAACCCGACCACATAGACGCCCTCGGCCAGCATGGACTCGGCGAACCGCTGCGCCAGCGAGGCGTCGCCCAGCATGATCGGCACGATCGGATGTTCGCCCGGCAGAATCGTGAACCCAAGCCTCGTCATCCCCTCGCGAAAGAGTTTCGTGTTCCGCTCCAGCTTGTCGCGAAGGTCGGTGGAGCCGGCGAGCATCTCGATGGCCTTCAGCGACGCGGCGGCAATGGATGGAGCCATCGTGTTGCTGAAAAGATACGGACGCGAACGTTGGCGCAGCAGGTCGACGATTTCGCGCCGGCCGCTGGCATAGCCACCGCTGGCTCCGCCCAGAGCCTTGCCGAACGTGCCGGTGAGAATGTCGATCCGGCCGATCACGTCGCGGAATTCGTGCGTGCCGCGACCGCTCCTCCCCATGAAGCCGACCGCGTGAGAATCGTCCACCATGACCGACGCGTCGTAGCGGTCGGCCAAGTCGCAGATCGATTTGAGATCGGCGATCGAGCCGTCCATCGAGAACACACCGTCGGTCACGATCAAACGGAACCGGGCGGAGGCGGCCTCCTTCAGCCTCGATTCCAGTTCCACCATGTCGTTGTTCTTGTAGCGATGGCGCTGCGCTTTGCAGAGTCGGATGCCGTCGATGATCGAGGCGTGGTTCAGCTCGTCGGAAATGATCGCGTCCTCCGCCGTGAAAAGGGTCTCGAAGACGCCGCCGTTCGCGTCCCAGCAACTCGTGTAGAGAATCGTGTCCTCGGTGCCGAGAAACCCGGACAACCTTTGCTCCAGCTGCTTGTGGACGCCCTGCGTGCCGCAGATGAAACGAACGCTCGCCATGCCGTAGCCCCACCGGTCCAGACCGTCGTGCGCGGCCTGCTTGATCTCCGGATGCTGCGCGAGACCGAGGTAGTTGTTGGCGCAGAGGTTGAGAACCGGCTGGCCGTCGGACACGCGGACGTGGGTTCCCTGCGGGGTCGAGATGACGCGCTCCCGTTTGTAGAGTCCGGCTTGGTCGATCTCGGCGAGCTGGCGGGTCAGATGGTCTTTCAGCGATTTGGACATGGTTCGTTTCGATTCGAGTCCGGTTCAGTTCCAGTCGAGGACGACCTTGCCGGATTGGCCCGACAGGGCGGTTTCAAACGCTTTCCGGTATTCCGTGTAGTGGAACCGGTGGGTGATGACCGGGCGGATGTCGAGGCCGCTCTGGAGCATGACGGTCATCTTATACCAGGTCTCATACATCTCACGGCCGTAGATGCCCTTGATCGTGAGCATGGAGAAGACGACCGCGTTCCAGTCGATCGCCATTTCCTCGCCGGGAATTCCGAGGAGCGCGATTTTGCCGCCGTGGGCCATGTTGGCGATCATGTCGCGGAACGCGCCCGGGTTGCCGGACATTTCCAATCCGACATCGAAGCCCTCCGTCATGCCGAGCTCCTTCTGCACGTCCGCCAAGGATTTCTCCTTCGGGTTCACGGCCAAAGTCACCCCCATCTTCCGCGCCAGTTCCAGGCGCGTCGGATTGATGTCGGTGATGACCACGTAGCGCGCACCGGCATGGCGGGCCACGGCGGCGCCCATGATCCCGATCGGACCGGCCCCTGTGACGAGGACGTCTTCGCCCAACAAGTTGAAGGAAAGGGCGGTGTGAACGGCGTTGCCGAACGGGTCGAAGATCGCGGCGACATCCGGATCGATGCCGGGGGCGTGGACCCACACGTTGGTCTGGGGCACGGAAATCAATTCGGCGAAAGCGCCTTCGCGGTTCACGCCGATGCCGACCGTGTGGGCGCAGAGATGACGGCGGCCGGCCAGGCAGTTGCGGCAATGACCGCAGATGACATGGCCCTCCGCGCTGACGATCTGGCCGGGGAAGAAGTCGCGGACGTTGGCGCCCACCGACACGATCTCACCGGCGAACTCGTGTCCGACGGTCATCGGCACGGGAATCGTCTTCCGGGCCCAGGCGTCCCAGCTCCAAATATGCAGGTCGGTGCCGCAGATGCCGGTCTTGCGGACCCGGATCAGGACGTCGTTGGGGCCGGGGGTGGGTTCCGGAACATCCTCGAGCCAGAGACCGGCTTCGGAGCGGCTTTTGACGAGCGCTTTCATCTTGGGTGGACCTTCTCCATATCTTGCTGGCCAACGGGACCTTCCCCCGGCTTGAGTGTTTCCAGCATGTTGGAAAATTGCTTCGGCATACTGGAACCTGTTTCCCGGAACCGGCAAGTCCAATGTCCACTATACAGGAAATGAGTGCAGCATCCCGAACAAGGCGGTCGCCTCGAAAGAAGGCGGAAACCAAAACAGGAGATCCGATCGGCGACCATCTCTGCCAGCGCGTGCGGCAGCTCCGGAAGGAGCGGGGCTGGTCGCTCGAATCCCTCGCCCAGAGCTCCGGGGTGAGCCGGTCGATGCTCAGCCAGATCGAGCGCGGGCAGGCGAACCCGACCCTGGCGGTGGCGTTCCGCATTGCCCGGGCGTTCGGACTCGCGCTGGCCGATCTGGTGGAGGCCCCATCGTCCATTTCATCGATCCAGGTCATCCGGGCCGACGACAAGGCGCACACCTTCCGTTCGGACAGCCAGTGCGGGATCCGGACGCTCTCGCCGCTGAACCTCGAAAAAGACGTGGAGTTCTACGAGCTCCGCCTGCGAGCCGGCGGCGGTGAGCTGCGCAGCGCGGCGCACTACGAGGGCACCCGCGAGTTCCTGGCCGTGGAGAAAGGAAAGGTGCGGGTCGAGTCCAGCAAGGATTCCACCGAACTCGGGGAAGGAGATTCCGCCACCTACCGCGCGGATGTGCCGCACGCCATCGTCAATGCCGGCAGGGCCGAAGCCGTCGTCTTTCTGGTCGTGATCTATCGTTGAGCGGATCCGGGCGGGAAGCGCGTCTCAATGGTGTGGCGGCCGAAACCCGGCGACCGTCACCACGAGGGTGATGGGTCTTCATCTGACAGGCGGACGAAGCAGCGACGAGACATGCCTGCTCGACTGGCGTCCCTCCGAATTCCCCTTTGCATCCCGGACGGCGCGGACCTACATCTTGGCCATGTCGCAGAATGCGATCGAACCGCCCGATTCACACATATTGAACGCCGCTGTCGGGTGGGCCGAACTTGGCCTGCCGGTGGAGGCGTTGATCGAATTGTCGCGGTTGAGCATTTCGCTGCTGGGGCATCCCGATGTCCTGAATCTGAGGTGGCGCCTCCATGCGATGAAGCAGGACTGGGAGGGGGCGCTGACCGTGGCCCGCGCGCAGCTCGCCGTGGACCCGGAACAGCCGGATTCGTGGATCAACCTGTCCTTCGCGCTGCATGAACTGAAGCGAACCCGGGAGGCGTTCGACGCTCTCGTTTCTGTGCAGGAGAAGTTCCCGAAGACGGGGGTGATCCCCTACAATCTGGCCTGCTATTCTTGCCGGCTGGGCGAACTCGACGACGCCCGAGTCTGGATCCGGCGGGCCCGGAAGATTCTCGGAAAAGATCAGCTTCGCGAAATGGGGTCGGACGATCCGGACCTGCAGCCGCTGCGGGCAGAGCTGGGCTGATCGAGGCTGGCGGCGATTGCCGGGAGAGCGCGGGGTTAGTCGAACCACTCGTCCGTCGGATCGAAAGCCGGTACGGGGATGTTCACGATCTTCAGTTTCCCGATCGCGCGATGGCGGCAGCCGGGCTTGATCAGGATCGAGGTCATCGGTTTCACCGGAAACGTTTGTCCGTCGAGCTCCATGAATCCCTCGCCCTCCAGCACCAGATAGATCTCCGTGAGCCGCTTGTGATAGTGCGTGGCGGAATCTTCCTGGATGTCCACCAGATGGATGGTGGCGACCTGATTGTCCGGATGGACGAAGGCTCGACGGCTGAATCCGCAGGGACAGCGGTTCGGTTCGAGGTCGTCCAGTTGGGAAATCTCGTAAAGGGCCATGGGCGGATTGAAGGCCCATCGGGTCCGTTCGGCAAGGTCGGCCGATCGGAACCAACGTTCGGCCCGAGGCTGGATCGCGGTGAATTTTGACAGACCGACGGAGTCGATAATTGGACCTCCCCAAGTAAGGGGATTGATTCCGGATTCCGGATTCGGTTCTGTCGTGGGTATCAATCGTATGGTGAAACATTCCCTAGCCGTTCTTTCCGCTTCGGTCCTCCTCCTCTCGGGTGGTCGGACGTTCGCGGCCGAACCGACCGCAGACCCTTTCCCGCACGCCAAGGCGGTGCTGGAGTCCTCCTGCATCAGCTGCCACGGCGGCGAGCACGACAAGGGCAAGCTCAAGCTGGATACCATGGCCGCGATCCTGAAAGGCGGGGAAAACGGCACGGCGGTCGTTCCGGGTGATCCGGCCAAGAGCCCGCTCTATACGCTGACCCAGCTGCCCAAAGGCCACGACGACATCATGCCGCCGAAGGGCGAACCGCTCTCCAAGGAGCAGGCCGACGCGCTCAAAAACTGGATCGTCGCGGGGGCGAAGATGCCAGAGGGTGCGACCCTCGCGGCCGTGCGGCGCATCGACTTCGTCAAAGACGTGCAGCCCATCCTCGAGATCCGCTGCGTGGCCTGCCATCGCGAAGCCAAAGTGGAGGGCAAACTACGGCTCGACGTGAAGTCCGAGGCGATGTCCCACGAGGATGCCATCGTGCCGTTCGACTCGAAGAAAAGCCTCGTCTACACCTCGACGACGCTTCTGGAGGACGACGAAAATCTCATGCCGCCGGCCAAGAAGGGCGGGCCGATCAGCACCGACGAGATCGAGACTTTGAAGCTGTGGATCGATCAGGGCGCCGTCTGGCCCGAGATCGAGCCGCTGCTGCCGCGCAAAGCCTCCGAGGCCACCAGCGACGAGAATGCCAAGACCGCCGAGATCTATCGCCTGGTCGCTTCCAAGCCGGGGCCCGCCACTGAGGCCGAGATGGGATCCTACACCAACACCATTCCCGGAACCGTCGTGAAATACGTGATGGTGCCGATCCGTGGCGGCGAAGTGCTGATGGGAAGCCCCGCGACCGAGCCCGGCCGTGGGGACGATGAGAATCCCCGGATCAATGTGAAGATCGACCCGTTCTGGATGGAACAGTGCGAGATCACCTGGAACGAGTTCGAGGCCTTCATGTATCCCGAGGAGGAGAGGAAGTATCGCGACACCCTCAAGACCGAGGCCTACATCGACAAGGTGTCCGACGCCGTCTCCCGACCCACCAAGCCCTACGTCGAAATGAGCTTCGGCATGGGCAAGGACGGCTACCCCGCGATCAGCATGACGCAACATGCCGCGCGGAAGTATTGCCAATGGCTCAGCGCCAAGACCGGCCAGTTCTACCGCTTGCCGACCGAGGCCGAATGGGAATACGCCTGCCGCGCCGGTACCACCACCGCCTACTCGTGGGGCGACGATCCGGCCAAGGCCAAGGACTACGCGTGGTTCGAAAAGGACAGCGACTACAAGTATCAGAAAGTCGGGAAGAAACTGCCCAATCCCTGGGGCCTCTACGACATGCACGGTAACGTGGCCGAATGGGTTCTCGACCAATACTCGCCGACCTATGACACGCTGAAAGCCGTCACCGGCGAGAATCCCTACGTCCTTTCGACGACTCCCTATCCTCACAGCGTCCGTGGCGGGTCCTGGGATGATCCCATCACCGCGCTGCGCAGCGCCGCGCGGAAACATTCCGACAAGAACTGGAAGCAGCAGGATCCTCAGTTGCCCAAGAGCATCTGGTATCTGACCGACGCCCAGTTCCTCGGCTTCCGCATCGTCCGTCCGCTGAAAGTGCCTACCCAGGACGAGATGCACCGCTACTGGAACAGCGGCGTGCAGAAGGAATAGGTTCGCGGCCTGCGAAGCGGAGCACGCCTCGAAGCGCAGCTCGGGGCTCTCCGGATCATGGGTGGATCGGAAGCACGCTTCGACCCGCCGACAGGTCCTCCCGGAGTGGTGTCCGCGCGGCGGGGCCACTCGGAATTCAACCGCGCTCCCGCCATCATGAACTGGTTTCTCTGGGCCTTGCTTTCGGCGGTCTTCGCCGGCCTGACCGCCATCCTCGCCAAGGTCGGTGTCGAGGGGGTGAATTCCAACCTGGCGACGGCCATCCGCACGACGGTGGTCCTGGTCTTCACCTGGCTCTTGGCCATCCCGGCATTGAGAACCACCAGTCTGTCCGAAGTCAGCCGTCGGACCTGGCTCTTTCTCGTCCTCTCCGCTCTGGCCACGGGCCTTTCATGGATCTGCTATTTTCGGGCGCTCCAGTTGGGGAAGGCGTCCCAGGTGGCCCCCGTGGACAAGCTCAGCGTCGTCATCGCCGTTGGGCTCGCGGTGATCTTTCTCGGCGAACGGCTCAATGGGCGCGAGGTCGGCGGGATCACGCTGATCGTAGTCGGTGTCCTTCTGCTCGCCTTCAAGTAACAAGCCCATGCGGAGCGAGGCTCCGCGCTCCTTCTGCCTCGTTCCGGCTCAGATCGTTCACGGCCAGCACCTCCAGGGTGTCGCCGGCCTTGAAATCCACCATCTTCCTCGGCGGCGACGACGTTGTTCAGACCCGGTTCTTGTCGGTGCTGAAAATGACCGGAGCCGGCTTGTCGTCCCTTCACCACTCCGAACCGTTCGGCCTGCGAAACTGAAACCCTTGCTGCGTGGCGGTGGACAGTGCGCCGGTGAGGGGCCGCTCCGTGTCTCTGACTATTGGTCGGCGATGTTTTGTGGCCAGATTTTAGCCCGTTTCTGGTTCATGGATGATTGGTGTCCGGTCTCATTCACCGAATGCCCAGAGGTGGTCGTCGCTGCGGACGTAAAGATGGTTGCCGGCGATGGCCGGGGTGCAGCGAACATTCTCCCCCAGCTTGTTGACTGCAGCCACGTCGAGCGTTTGGCCGGCACGGAGCACAGCAAAGGTTCCCGAAGCGTTCACGGTGTAAACAAAACCGTTCGCGGCAATCGGGGAAGCGACGTATTGACCACCCTGCCCCAGGCGCTCCCGGTCGAGCAGGCGTTTGCCACTCTTCGGTTCGATCACCGTCCACATCCCGCCGTCCCGCACGAAAGCGATGCGGCCGAGGTAGAACAAGGGTGACGGCAATTCCGAAAGCCCCTTGGGTGTCTCCCATTTCACGTGGGTGTCCGTGCTGTCATCCCGGCCACCCGGCCGGATGCCGACAAAGCGGTCGGCGTTGAACTTATCCTTGGCGTAAGCCTCGTCGGCGTCCCATTCCGCCTTGGTAATGATGCCGTCCTTGTTGGCATCGGTAAAGTTGCGCAACAGATCTCGCATCGGAAACAGGTTGCCCGGGACGTCCTTGGATACTTCCTTGCGAATCTGCCAGATCAACGTTTCGGGCACTTCCTCAAGGGAGAGCTGTCCGTCTTTGTTCGCGTCATAGTCGGCCAGAAGTTTTTTCCAGTCGAACATCGGGTCGGCCGGCCCGGAGGGATCGCCCATGCCGCTGCCCCCGGCGAACAGCAACCCATCGCCGGCGACGGGTGTCGTGACCGCCGAGAAGCCCCATCCGCGGACCCACCACTTCGGCGGGCCGCCCTTCAGGCTGTAGGCGGCGACCCGGCCCTTGCCTTGGACCATGAGTTCCTCAATGCCATCGTGCCGCCACACCATCGGCGTCGAGTAGGAGGAACCGGCCAGTGGACGCGACGACTCCCACACCGTCCTGCCGGTGGCGGGCGAGAGCGCGATCAGCGCCGCATTGGTGCTTTGGCCGTCGTGTTGGAGGATAAGCTGGCCGCCCGCAAGAATCGGCGACGTGGCGGTGCCGTATTCGGACGGCAGACGTTCCAACGCGTGCCGCCAGACTTCCGTTCCCGCGAAGTCGTAGGCGATCAGACCGAAGGAACCGAAGTAGGCGTAAACCCGCTCACCATCGGTGCAGGGAGTCGGTGCCGCCGGCGAACTGAACTGGTGGCTCTCCTCGATCTTCTCTGCGGGTGCGATCTTCCGCCACAGTTCGCGACCGGTCCCCGCGTCATAGGCCAGGGTGACCAGTTGATGGCTGACGAAGCCCGTCAGGAAGATCCGGTCGCCCCAGACAATGGGAGCGGAAACACCCGGCGGCACTTCGGTTTTCCAAAGCAGGTTGGTCTCGGGTCCGAAATGGACGGGCGGACGGGCGTCCTCGGCGACGCCCGCGGCATTGGGGCCGCGAAACTGCGGCCAGTTCGCCGGCGCTGCGGACAGTGCGCCGGTGGCAAGGAGCAGGAGGATGAGTTGTTTCATGGTCTGGCTTGGTGCTGGTGGTTGCTTGTGATCAAAATTTAGCGCGATTCGGGTTTATGGCTGGTTGGTCTCCGCTTTCTCCTTCGCCTCCGCCGCATTGATTTCTTCCCATGTCGGCGCGCGCCAGAGGTGGAGACTTCCGGTCTGGTTTCCCCAAGCGAGGGTATTGCCATCCGGGGAAAACACCGCGCCCTTGAACCCGGTGCCATCACCTTCCAGCGTGAACACGTCCTGCCAGCTCTCCGTGGCCCACAGTTTAACGGCTTCGTTCCCATCGCTGGCGATGACGAGCCGCTGGGCGTCCGGGGCGAAGGCCACCGTGTGCATGCCATTGAGAACGCCGCCCAGGGTCGCCACCAGCCGCCAGGTGGTGGTATCCCAGACCTTGGCATGACCGAGATCGCTGGCGGCGGCGAAGAGCTTGCCATCCGGTGAGTAAGTGGTGCCGGTCGCTTCCAGAACGTCCAGTTCCACCCGCAGATTTTTCTTTTCCGCGAGGTTTCTGAAAACGATGTCTCCTCCATAACCGATGGTCATGGATGACCGTTCGTCCGGTAAAAGACTGGTCCAGCCGTAAAAGGACGCCGGTCCCGGCCACGACTGTGTTTCCAAGCCGGAAGTGAGATCCCATTCGTGAAGAACATTGTCGCTCAAGGACAGGCTGACGAATTTGTTCCGGGCCGGGAGAAGGTTCATTCCCTGCACCTCGCCTGACGTGTTGGTCCACTGACGTACCAGGATTCGGCGTGACAAATCCCAGATCTGAAGGACTCCGTTGGTGGAGCCGGTTGAGAGAAAGCGTCCGTCGGGAGAAAACCAGTAGAGGTAGGATTTGTCGGGCACGGTGGGGCCGATTTCCAGCAACGGTTCCTTCCGTTGAAAATCCGAACCGGTCCATTGTGACACCCGGCCTTGCTCATCCAGAGCGAGGATGGATCGACCCTCCGCAGTGAAGCCCCAGTTGACGATTTTATCCGACAGGGTGATGCGGGCCTGACGCGGATGGGTGCGGGAGCTGTCCCAGAAGCAAACCGTGCCGTCCTTGGCGCCGCTCAGCAACGTTCTCTCATCGGGCAACAAAGCCAGCCGCCACACTTCCTGGCGATGACCGCGCAGGACGTCCAGGCATTTTTGACTCGCGAGGTCCCAAATGCGGATCGTCTGATCCGCACTGCTGGAGGCCAGCTTTTTGCCGTCCGGCCAGAACACCAAGGCACTTACCCAGGAACCGTGACCTTCCAGTTTCCCGATGGGTCGGCCGGTGGCGACCTCCCAAAGCCGGATGTCTGACCCGGCGAATCCAGCCCCGGAGGCCAGGGTCTTACCGTCCTGGGAAAACGCCAGGGAGAGGATGTATTCTTTCGAGGCTACCGCGGTCCAGAGTTCCTTGCCATGGTGCAAATCAAGGACCCCAATCCGCCCGCCCTCCATCCCGTAAGCGGCGACGCTCAGGTCGGGACTTGCGGCAAAGCTGGTCCCTGGATCCAGACCAGCTTGCTCCACAGGATAACTGCCGAGCTTCGTCGCCTCCGGCACGCGCCAGAGTGTGATGTCTCCTGCTCCTTTCGAATTCAAACTGGAGGCAGCGCTGGAAGTAACCAGCGTCCGACCATCTTGGGCGAACGCCAGTCCGAAGGATCTGCCACTCCCCATCGGGATCTCGGCCACCATCTGTCGGGTGGCAGCATTCCAAAGTCGCAATGTCAGTTGAGGCAGCCCGGAGGGGGAAACAGACTCACTCACCAAGGCCAGCAGCGAGCCCGAGGGAGAGAAGGCGCCGCGGGCGAAGGATTCATTTTCCGCCAACCGCACCAGCTCTTTTCGGGTCCGCAAATCCCATATCGCCACACCCCGGCGGTGACGGACTCCCACGGCCAGCAAGTTGCCGTCGGGGGAAACCGCCAGTGTATTGATCTCGCTGGACTCTTGGCAAAGGGTGGACAGGGCGTCGGAGCGGGTCTGCTGCCAGAGGTAACGCCACTCCCAGCCGCGCAAATCTTTCTGGCCGGATTGCGGCCGCTGGCGGTTGAGCAGATCCAGCGCGCGGCCCAGATTGTTTCCGTCGAGCGCCTGCTTCGCGACATTCATGTCCGAGGCATAGGCGCGCTGCCGGGCGGCGAGTTCGGCGGCTTCGGCCTGACGGCGCGCCGCATCCGCCTGCTCACGCAGTCTGGCTTCACTGGCCTGGGCCTCGACCGCCTTCGATTCTGCCGCCAAGGCAGCTTGTTTGGCCCGCGTGGCCCGCACCGACTGCAACGAAGTGGCGATGATGCCGAGCAGCAGCGCCACTGCCACCGCAGTGCCCGCCGCGAAGACCAGCTTGTTCCGCCGAAAGGCCTTTTGGAACTTGTAGGCGGCGCTCGGGGGTCGGGCCATGACGGGCTCGTTGCCCAGATGGCGCTTGAGATCGGCGGCGAGGCCGTTAGCGGTGTCGTAACGGCGGGAGCGGTCCTTCTCCAGACACTTCATCACGATCCAGTCGAGGTCGCCCTTGAGCTGGTTGGCCAGCTTGGAGCTTTCGACCGAGCGGCGCTTGGCGGCGGTGGTGAGGTCGTCTCCCTGCAGGGTCGCCAGCTTGGTGCTGGGGCGGGGCGGTTCGACCTCGCGGATGGTCCTGCGCATGGCGTCAATGCCCGAGGCCATCAGGGTGCGCGCGTCGAACGGCGTGCTGCCAGCCAACAATTCGTAGAGCAGCACGCCCAGGCTGTAGATGTCGCTGCGCGTGTCGATGTCCAGGCCGCTCATCTCCGCCTGCTCCGGACTCATGTAAGCCGGCGTGCCGATGAACTGGTGGAGCTGGGTGTAAACCGTGTTGTCCGTCAGCCGGCCCTCGGTGGCCTTGGCGATGCCGAAGTCGATGACCTTCGGCACCGGCACGCCGTCGTGCAGCGTGACGAGGATGTTCGACGGTTTGATGTCGCGGTGGATGATCCCCTTCTGATGGGCGTGCTGGATGGCCTGGCAGACCTTGATGAAGAGGTCCAAGCGCTCCTTGGTGCTGAGGCTGGCCTGGTCGCAATAGGCGGTGATCGGAATGCCCCGGACCAGTTCC
>JBBQXJ010000076.1:0-23405 GCA_038209745.1 Verrucomicrobiota bacterium | reverse complement strand
CCACTCCGTTCCAATCCACCTTGGGCCACGCCGCCTCGCCGGCCGCGATGCTCTCCCCACTCCACCGCTCGGGCGTCTCCTTGATCCACAACCGCACCACGCCATCCAGCTCGTCCCACGCGGTGCCGTCCTTCGGCGCATACTCGCAGCGCGTCACCCGCCAGTGCCGGCCCAAACCGTGAAGTTCGTGAAACAATTGCTCAGGTGTCATCCCTCCTGCCTGCCACGCTCCCGCCCGCTTCCCATTGAAAACAGCGAGGAACCTCTTGGATTGACCGGGAAGCGCCTTCCGAATGCGGCCTCTGGCGTTGACCTCACGGCGTCCTCTCCGGGATTCTTCGCCCGCTCATGCACCTGCTGCCGCCCAATATCCGCTCGGACAAGATCTACCTACGGATTGTGCCGTTCATCGTGTTCCTCGTGCTGACCAGCTTCCAGGGACAGTTCGGCGAGGCCGGCCGCTATTGGGTCTACTTCGCCAAGACGATCCTCGGTGCTTGGCTGGTCTACGACATGATCGGCATGGTCAAAGAAGTCGAATGGAACTTCTCCTGGGAGGCGTGGGTCGTGGGCATCGGCGTCTGCGTGATGTGGGTGGGCATCGATCCGCTCTATCCGCCGTTCGGCGAGTTCATGCACAAGCTCGGCTTCCTGCCCGCGCCCAAGCCGCCTGAGACACCCGAGCTTCCGTGGAACCCGTTCGCCCAGTTCGGCGCCGGCTCCTTGATGGCCTGGTTCTTCGTCGTGGTCCGCACGCTTGGCTCCGCCATCGTGGTGCCGCCGTTGGAGGAGGTGTTCTATCGGTCGTTCGTCTACCGCTACATCATCAAGACGGACTTCCTCTCCGTCTCCCCGCGGATGTGGAGCAAGCTCGCCTTCTTCCTGACCACGGGCGTCTTCGCCTTCACCCATTTCCAGTGGCTCGCGGCGATCCTCTGCGGCTTCGCCTACCAGGGACTGGTGCTGCGCAAAGGCCGCTACGGCGACGCCATCGCCGCGCACGCCATCACGAACTTCCTGCTGGCCATCTGGGTCGTGTGGAAGGGGGCTTGGCAGTTCTGGTGAGAGCAAGGTCCCACATAGTTGCCAGGCCGCATGGGTTCAATGTCCGACGTTGGGCTTCATGCGTTCGACCCGCTCGAATCAAAGGTCTTTCCATAGCTGCTTCGGATCAATGCCGCTTCCCCTGATCGTCCACGAAGACGCCGACCTGCTGGTGGTGGCCAAGCCCGCCGGCTGGAACACCCACGCGCCCGCGCCCCACGCCGGCGAGGGTCTCTACGAATGGCTGAAGCACCGCGAGCCTCGCTGGGCCGATCTCGCCATTCTCCATCGCCTCGACAAGGAAACCTCCGGTCTCCTCGTCTTCGGCAAGACGCCCTTGGCCAACCGCTCGCTCACCGAACAATTCACCGCCCGCGCCGTCGGCAAGCGCTACCGCCTCTGGACCGACCGTGCGGTGCCCTTCGACGAGCGGCTCATCCGCTCGAAGATCCATCGAGTGGGCGACCGCTACGCCAGCTCGAAACTGACGGGCGAAGACGCCGAGACGCTCTTCCGGGTCGTGTCGCGTGAAGGCGGGCGCACGGTCGTCGACGCCTTTCCCCATACGGGCCGCACCCACCAGATCCGCGTCCACGCCGCCGAAGCCGGCTTCCCCATTCTCGGGGACACGCTCTATGGCGGATCGGCGTTCGACCGCGTCTGCCTCCACGCCGCGGCGCTTTCCTTCCATCATCCCGCCACCCGCGAGACCGTCGCCTTCGAGCGCGCGGAAGACTTCACCGCCCCGGCGCGGCTGGCGTTGCGCGAGGCCGGCATCGATCCTGAAGAAACCGACGCCTTCCGCTTGGTCCATGGCGCGGCCGACGGGTGGCCGGGCTGGTTCGTGGAGAAGCTCGGGCCGTGGCTGCTCTCGCAGGGCGAGGCCGATCCCACTCCGGCGCAGCGAAGCGAACTTGAATGCATCGCCGCGCGCTTCGGCAGTCGCGGGGTCTACCACAAGCGCTGGAACGCCAAGATCCGCGAGACCGACACCGCCGCTGCTTCGCCGCAACTCCTCTTCGGATCCGCCGCCCCGGAGAGGTTCGAGATCCGCGAGAACGCAGCGAAGTATCTGCTCGGCTTCGGTGAGGGCTACTCCGTGGGATTGTTCCTCGACCAGCGCGACAACCGAAGGCGGTGGATGACGCACTGCATCGCGGCCGGTTTCGGCGGCGCATTGTTTTCGGCGTCCAGCGTTGGGCGTTCGTTGTTGGACGTTTCTGAAACAACCCACAATCCACAACCCACAACCAACGCCGAAACGCCCGAGCAGCCCGAGCAGCCCGAGCAGCCCGAGCGCCCCGAAGTGCTCAACACCTTCGCCTACACCTGCGGATTCTCGGTTGCTGCCGCGCTCGGTGGAGCCCGCGTGACCAGCCTCGATCTGTCGAAAAAGTATCTCGACTGGGGTCGCGACAACTTCACCGCCAATGGTCTCGATCCCGCCGCGCATGACTTCATCTTCGGCGACTGCTTCGATTGGATCCGGCGTCTCGCGAAGAAGGGTCGCCGCTACCACGCCGTGATTCTCGATCCGCCGACTTTTTCGCAATCCAAACAGTCGGGCGTCTTCCGGGTGCAGAAGGATTTCGGAAAGCTCGTGACCGATGCGTTGGGCGTGTTGGAGACCGGAGGAGTTCTGCTCGCCTCGTCGAACGCCGCCAATTGGCCCGCCGAAGAGTGTCTTGCTTCGGTGCGCCAGGCAGTGGCGGGATCTCGGCGTCGTATCTTGGCCGAGCATTACGTGCCCCAGCCGCCCGACTTTCCCATCACGCGGGAGCAGCCCGCCTATTTGAAGACCTGTTGGTTGAGGATCTCGTGACCTGGACTTCCCGTGCTGATCGCCTTTCACAAACCCTACGGCGTCCTCTCGCAGTTCACGTCCGACGGTTCGCCCAACCGGACGATGGCCGAGTTTGGTTTTCCAAAGGACGTCTACGCCATCGGTCGGCTCGACGCGGACTCCGAGGGATTGCTGCTGCTCACGGATGAACCGGGACTCAACACCCGCTTGCTCCATCCCACGCGTGGCCACGAACGCCGCTACTGGGCGCAGGTGGAGCGAGTCCCCTCGGAGGAGGCGCTCCAACGACTCGCCCGAGGGGTGGTCATCCAAGGCTACGAGACGCTTCCCGGGAATGCCTGGAGGCTCGATCCCCAGCCGGATGTTCCGCCTCGTGATCCGCCCATCCGCTTTCGGAAAAGCGTGCCCGACTGCTGGATCGCGCTCGAGCTCATCGAAGGGAAGAACCGACAGGTCCGCCGCATGACGGCGGCCGTCGGACATCCGACCCTGCGCTTGCTGCGGATGCGGATCGGACAGTTTGAGCTGGGAGAGCTGCCGGCGGGAAAGTGGATCGAACTGGATGCCGCCCAGCGCCGCTTGGTGCTGGCCTGAGGGTGACGGCGGATCGTTGCCGACGGTCGTCGAGACGTTACGAGCGGCAGGCTCACGAAAAAGGGGCAGGCCATGTTTGCCTGCCCCTTCGTGTCGGAAATGTCGATCCGGTCTAGGTGCCGCCGCAGGCGAGCTCTTCGTTGTTGACCACGTTGACGATCTTGAACTCCTCGGCGTGGAAGGCCGGGTCGGCGCGGAAGGAGAGCTTCCCGAAATACTTCTTCTCCATCTCAATGAGCAGCTTCTCGTCTTCCTTGCGGAGACGGTCGAGGACCACGGGATGGACGACGATGCGGAGCTGGAAGTCCGATTCGTCGCGGGCGCGTTTCTTGAGGATCTCGCCCAGCTTGCGCTGGATCTCGACGCTCATGGTGAGGGAGCTCTTCACCTTGCCCTTGCCCTTGCAATACGGGCAGTCGTCGTAGACGGAGGAGCGCACGCTCTCGCTGTGGCGCTGGCGGGTCATCTCCATGAGGCCGAGCGGCGAGATGGGGAGGATGTGGGTCTTGGCCTTGTCGCGGCGGAGACCGGTCTTCACGCGCTGGTAGACGGCCTGCTGGTCCTTGCGGGCCCGCATGTCGATGAAGTCGAGCACGACGAGGCCGCCGATGTTGCGGAGACGGAGCTGGCGGCAGATTTCCTCGGCCGCTTCCAGGTTCACCTTATAGATCGTGGTGTCCTGGTCCTTGCTGCCCTTGTGGCGGCCGGTGTTGACGTCGATGGCGACGAGGGCTTCGGTCTCGTCGACGACGAGGTAGCCGCCGCTCTTGAGGTGGACCTGGCGGGAGAAGGCCGTCTCCAGCTGCCGGGTGATGCCGAAGCGGTCGAAGAGCGGCTGCGATTCGTTGTAGTGCTTCACCTTGTCGGCGGAGGAAGCGTCGACCTTGCGGACGAGGTCGCGCATGCGTTCGAAGGATTTCGGATCGTCGATGACGATGCGTTCGGTGTCCTCGGTGAGGAAGTCGCGGACGGTGCGGGTGATGAGGTCGGGCTCCTGGAAGACGCAGGTGGCGGCGGGCTGGGCCTTGATGCGTTCCTGCACGGCGCGCCATTCCTCGAGGAGGAGGGCGATATCGAGCTCGAAATACTTCTTCTTCTGGCCTTCGCCGGCGGTGCGCATGATGACGCCCATGCCTTCGGGGATCTCCAGTTCGCGGAGGATCTTCTTCAGACGTGAACGTTCTTCGGGGTTCTCGATCTTGCGCGAGATGCCGCTCTGGTCGGAGTTCGGCAGGAGGACGACGTAGCGGCCCGGGATGACGAGATTGCCGGTGACGCGCGGGCCCTTGGTCCCGATCGGGCCCTTGGTGACCTGCACGATGATATCGCTGCCGGGGGGGAACAGGCGGGGAACGTCCTTCTGGGTGAAGGCCATTTTTTCCTTTTTCTTGCTGTCCTTGTTCTCGCGTTCGACGACTTCGATGCCGCTGTCGAAGTTGTTCGGCACGATGTCCCAGTAGTGGAGGAAGGCGTTCTTTTCGAAGCCGATGTCGACGAAGGCGGCCTTCAGGCCCTCTTCGAGATTGCGGACCTTGCCCTTGAAGATGCTGCCGACGAGGCGCTCTTCGGTGGTGCGCTCGATGGTGAACTCCTCAAGGCGTCCGTTCTCGGAAACGGCCACGCGGGTCTCCAGCGACTCGGAGTTGATCAGCACTTCCTTGTGGGTGCGCTTTTCGGGCGGGGCGATGATCTGCTGGACCTTCTTCACCAGCCGGTTGGCGGCGGCGCGGATGTTCTCGACCAAGCCCTGGGGCTTCGGGTCCTGCACCGGCACGGGGACGAACTCCGCGTCGGTCGAAGGACCTTCATCGATCGGGGCGGCCTGTTCGGCCTCGGCGATGGCGGCTTCGAATTCGGCCTCGTCGGCGAGTTCCTCGACGTTGTTGTCTTCGGCCAGTTCACCGTCGGGTCCGAGGATCGAAGCGGGACGCTGGTCTTCGGAACGGGTGGATTGCGATGAGCGACCCGGACGGGCCGGGCGTTCGCCGCGAGGCGGACGGGGTTCCCCTTCGTCGCGACCGCCACGGCTGCGGCCTCGGCCACCACGGCGACGGCGTCGGCCGGCCTCGCCTTGGGCGCTCTCGGAGCCGCTTGGGGCAGAAGATTCTCCGGCGGGACGGTCTTGGCGGACGGTATCGTCGCCAGTTCCTTGGATCGGACCGGAGGAGCCTTCGGCCGGGCGGATGGATTCTCCGGCGGGTTGATCGGAGCGGGCGGGACGCCTGCCTCGGCCACCTCGATCGCCGCGTTCACGAGGAGGTCGGTTTCCGCCGCTGCTGGCGGGCGCGCCTTCGGCACCGGAAGCGGTGGCCGAACCGGTCTCGCCGCTGTGTTCGCTGCGTTCCCCTCGGCCACTGCGACCACCACGGCGGCGGCGACCGCCGCCCTCGCTGCGTTCACCGCGTTCACCGCGTTCACCGCGTTCACCGCGTTCACCGCGTTCACCGCGGGATTCGTTGGAGGAAGACCCTGCGGGGGCGTCCGATCCGTGCGTCGAAGAAATGACCGGGTAGATCGGCAAGAGCGACCCCGATGCGGTCATTGGAGGATACAGGGGCTTGGAGGCGGGCAGGGAGCCGGTGCCCGAGCCGGGAGCGGGTGGGGTTTTCTTCATGCCGCCGGAGGGCTTGAAGCTGGCACGGCCAGAGCCGCGGGAAAAGCTGTTGGAATTCATAAAATCAATAGGATCTGCGGTAGTAGTAGACGTTGAAGAGGAGTCCGATCGCGAGCAGGGAGCAGAGGACGGAGGAGCCGCCATAGCTCAGCAACGGGAGAGGAATTCCTGTGACCGGCACCAGCCGGATGTTCATGCCGATGTTGATGAAAACGTGGACGAAGAGCAGCGTGACCACACCGACGGCGAGGATTTTTCCAAGGCGATCCCGGGACTGGCCGGCGGTGCGGAGGCCGCAAAACAAAACCACAGTGTAGAGCGCCACCACGGCGACGCTCCCGACGAAACCCGTCTCCTCGGCAATGATGGAGAAGATGAAGTCGTTGTGGGCCACTGAGCGCGGCAGAAAACCCAGCGAATACTGGGTGCCCTGCCGCCAGCCCTTGCCGAAAAGCCCGCCCGACCCCACGGAGATCAATGCTTGATCGACGTTGTAGGAACGGGCGCGCTGCGTCAGCCGGGCGCGGGCTTGCTCCTGCGGCGTGGCGTCCGCCGGAGCAAAATTCTGTCCGAAGTAGGTCAGCAGTCGGGCCCGTTGATACTGCGGCACCTTGATGACATGCCAGCTGGCGGGCATGAAGACGGTGTTGACCACGAGGAGCGCGATCAGGGTTCCGCCCCCGCCGACGAGGCGGAAGAGGTATTTCGCGGGGACGCCGGCGACGAACATCATCAGCCAGGCGGCGGGGAAGAACACGAGGGCCGAGCCGAGGTCGGGCTCGAGCATGATCAGGCCGAAGGGCAGCGCCGCCAGTCCCATCGACTTCCAGAAGAGACGGCCGTTCTTCAACTCGTCCACCGGTCGGCTGAGGTAGTTCCCCAGCATCAGGATGAAGGCGACCTTGGCGAACTCGGACGGCTGCATCGAGAAGGGCCCTAGATCGATCCAGTTCTGCGAACCCCAGCCGCGCGAGCTCCCGATGCCCGGGATCAGAACGGCGATCAGCAGGAGGATCGCCCCCCAGTAGGCCAGGAGCGACCAGCGCGCCAAGGTATGGTATTCGATGAAGCAGAGCCCGATCGCGCCGACGACGCCGATGGCATACCAAAGGGCCTGTTTCACATGGATCTGGCGGGTCCAGCTCAGGGCGTGCATCGAGGGGTCGGCGAAGGACGCGCTGTAGACGAAGGCGATGCCGATCACCATCAGGCAGCACACGGCGGCCAACAACAGCCAGTCGATCTGCTGGTGGCTACGTTCGTGATGGCCGCCGAGGTTCATTGGGTAGGGGAAGCCGGACGGCCGACGGTGGAGGCGAGGCTGGCGTCGTTTTCCCGGCGGATGATGGCTTCGTAGATCTTGCGGGCGACCGGGGCGCAGGTGCCGCCACCGGAGCTTCCGCTGACCACCAGCACGACCACCGCATAGCGCGGGCTCTCAACGGGGGCGAAGGAGGTGAACCAAGTGAAATGATCCTTGCCTCCCGGCACCGCGCGTTCGGCGGTGCCGGTCTTGCCACCGATGTGAAATCCGGAGATCCGGGCCTGTTTCCCGGTCCCTTCGCCGTCTTGGTCGGCCTTGGTGTTCTCCACGTCGGCGAGCATCGCGGTATGGATCAGGCGGAGATGTTCGGGATTGAGACGGGCGTTTGATCGGACTCTGGGCGCGAAGTTGATGGCTTCCGCGTCGAGCTTGAGGGTGTCGCTCGGCTGGATTTTTGCGACGAGCCGCGGCCAGAAAACATTGCCGCCGTTGGCGACGGCGGCGGTCATCAGGGCCATCTGGAGGACTGTCACATCGACCTGTTGTCCAATGCAGAGGTCGGCGACCTTGCCCGCGTTCCAGTCTTTCTCTTCGTCCAGGTCCGGATAGATGCCGGCGGCCTCCTGGTGCATTTTCGGATCGAAGATTTCCGTCAGTTCGCCCAAATGGAACCGGAGCCCCACGTCGACCAGACTCTTGAACCCGGCGAGAAGCCCGTTGTGGATGAAGTAGCTGTTGCTCGATTTGATGAAAGCCTTCTCGAAGTCATAGTCGTTGCCGGGCGCGGCGGTGTCCTCGACTTTGCGTTTGCCGATGAAGATGGCGCCTTTCGAAGGGCGCGAAGGATTTGGTTCGACGGTAAACTTCGCGTTGGGATCGAGCCCGCTCTCCAAGCAGGCAATGCTGGTGGCGATCTTGAGGATGGACCCAGGATGGTAGGCGCCGTAGACGGCGCGATTGAGCATCGGAGTCGTCTTCGGGTCTTGCAGCACGGCGTATTGCTCATGCGTCATGCCGCGAACGTAGAGCGATGGATCGAATCCGGGCAGCGAGACCATCGAGATGATGTCGCCGCTGCGGACATCGACCACGACAGCCGCTCCGCGGACATTGGGCATGGCTTCGGACAGGGCTTTTTCGGTGGCGATTTGGATCGGAAGATCGACGGTCAAATGGACGTCGTTGCCCGGTTCAGGGAGGCGGACCATCTCTTCGCTCTGGCGGTAGCCAAGATGGTTTACGAGCAGCGACTTGGTGCCGGGCTTTCCGCGCAGGAGGTCGTCATACATGGCTTCGATGCCGGTGCGACCGATGAAATCAGTCAGGTAGTAGCGATAATTGATGTCCTCGTCCTCGAACTTGTCCGTGCGTTGGACGTAGCCGAGGAGGTGGCAGGCGGTGCCGCCGTTGGGATAGGTGCGGATGGCCTGGGTCTCCAGTTCGACTCCGGGAAGATCGGAGGCGAGTTCGACGAAACGAGCGACCTGTTTGCGTGTGAGATCCGAGACCAACGGGAAGGGGACATAGGGCTGGGACTCGTAGTGTCGGTGGAAGCGTTTAGGATCCAGGATCATGGGCTCCTGGAGGTCTAAGCTGACCCGGCTGAGGAGATTGCTGGCGACGCGGTATCGGGCTTCGGCGGAGAGGCGGGCGCGGACCGCGCCGCGGATGGCAGTGTCGGGGTGGGCGGCCTTGAAGGCGGGTTTGACGGTGTTGGTGTATTCGAAGTTGAAATAGGGCGGGAGTTCCTCGAGGTAGAGGTTGACGTCGTAGCGGGGACCGTTTTCGGCGAGCACGTAGCCGTTCCGGTCGAGGATCTTGCCGCGAACTCCCGGCACGCGGACCGAGCGGAAGGTTTGGTTGCGGAGATCTGTTTCGTGCTTCTTGGCCGAGACGATCTGGACCTTCCAGAGGCCTGCGACGAGCAGGATCATGCAGAGGAGCACGGCCGTCGCGATCGCGCGCAGCGGAGTGTCGTCTTTCTTCAGTTGGTCGAAGATCAGCATCTCAGAGGCGCCCTCGCTTGATTTCGCGGTCGGGTCGGAAGCTGGATTCGACCATTGCGGGGTAGTTCAACGCGCGGTCCACCCGGACAAAGACGTGAACCAGCAGCGGAGTGATCAGGCCTCCGGACGCGCCCATCACCGCCAGTTGCCAGTAGGTGGCCCAGCCGAGGGCCGGGTTCAGCCCCAAGGTCAACAGGATGGCCAGCGTCAGGAGCGGGACAAGCACCCCGGCGGCGGTTCCGAGCAGAACCTGGGCATACGGCAAGTCTCGCAACAGGAGCGCCTCGAAGCTGCGGATCCCTATGCCGACCGCGAAAAGCGGAAGGATCGTGACCCCGAGCGGGTTGTCTGAAAAGGAGTCGAACCACAATCCTCCGAGCACGGAGAGAAGGGCGGTCATGCGGGTGCTGGATTGCAGGGCCGTGACCACAACGAGCGATGGCAGAATGTGGAGAGGTGCGCCAAGAACGTTCCGGAAGAGCAGAAACTGCGTTTCCGCCCACACTCCGAGGAACGCGGTCAGCAGCAAAAGAGTGGGTTGGGTCCATGTCATGGCTGGATCACCCATACTTCCTCGAGTTTACCGAAGTCCGCCGCCAGTTTGACCCGGGCATCGAAAGACATCCCATAGTCGACCGACTGGGAGTCGACGACGGTGCCGATGAGAATACCCTTGGGGAAGAGTCCACCGTCCCCGCTGGTGACGACGGTTTGGCCCGGTTTAAGAATGCTGTTGCGAGAAAGGTAGCCGAGTTCGACGAAATCCGTGCTCAGCGCCGCTCCTTTGCCGGGGCCGACGACGCCTTGATCACGTGTCTCCTGCACCAGAGCTGCGACGCGCAGCTTGGGATCACCGAGCAGGACCACCCGGGAGCGCGATTCGCCGACAACCGTGACTTTCCCGACGAGCGCGATGCGGCCGTCGGGTCTCTGGTTGGTCAAAACGGGCATGTTGAGTTGGACGCCATCACGGCTCCCGAGATCAATCTGAATCGTGTGCCACCAGGTCGCGGGATCGCGGGCGATGACCTGCCCGAGGCGGGATTTCCACGGAAGTTGCTTCTGCCAGCCAACGGATTGCCGCAGGCGCTGGTTTTCGGCGAGAAGTTCGTTGGCCTGCTGTTGGAGGAGGCGGAGGTCGGCGTTTTCTTTGCGGAGGACTTCGTTTTGCCGAACGATGTAGGACTTGGGCTGGACGGCGATGCCGGTCGCATCGGCCACGCGGCCAACGGCGGTTGAAGCGCCAAAAAGCGGCAGGAAGAGCGAGCTGACGGCGAGTTTGAAACGCGCAGACGTTTGGTCCGGCAACTTGAGCAATGCGAGCACAAGCGCCAGAACGACCGTAAATGCGATGTAATGCGTCTTTTTCAGCATCGCCGCCGGTGGGGCCGGGGCGAACGTGGACCAAGAATCAACCCTTGGATGAAGCCACCCGTTTGAGGAACTGAAGCTCACTGAGCACCCTTCCGGTTCCCTCCGCCACGGCCGTCAGCGGACTTTCGGCGATGTGGACCGGCAGGCCGGTCTCCTCCGCCACAAGTCGGTCAATGCCGCGCAGCAGCGCACCGCCGCCGGCCATGACCATGCCACGGTCGACGAGGTCGGCCGCCAGTTCGGGCGGGCAGCGTTCGAGAGTGAGACGGATGGATTCGAGGATGCTCGTAAGAGGTTCTTTGAGGGATTCGCGGATTTCCTCGGACCTGATGGTAATGGTCTTCGGGAGTCCGGACGCGAGGTCGCGACCCTTCACTTCCATGGTTAATTCCTGCTCCAGCGGAAAGGCGGATCCGATCCTGATCTTGATCTCCTCCGCTGTGCGTTCACCGATCATCAAATTGTAGGCCCGTTTCATGTGGCCAACGATGGTTTCGTCAAATTCGTCCCCGCCAACCCTCAGGCTGCGGCTGAAGACGATGCCCGCGAGCGATATGATCGCGATTTCGCAGGTGCCACCACCGATGTCGACAATCATGTTGCCGGCGGGTTCATGCACCGGGAGCCCGACCCCGATGGCCGAGGCCATCGGCTGTTCGATCAGGTAGACTTCCCGCGCTCCAGCATGGGTGGCCGAGTCCTTGACGGCGCGTTTCTCCACTTCAGTGATCCCGGACGGAACGGCGACGACGACTCGGGGTGCGATCAGCTTGCGGTGGTGCACTTTCTGGATGAAATGCCGCAGCATCGCCTCGGTGATCTCGAAGTCGGCGATGACGCCGTCCTTCATCGGCCGAATGGCCACGATGTTCCCCGGAGTGCGCCCCAACATCCTCTTGGCTTCTTCACCGACGGCGAGGACGTTGGTGGTGCCGGCCTGAATGGCCACCACGGACGGTTCACGCAGGACAATGCCTCGGTCCCGAACGTAAACGAGGGAGTTGGCTGTCCCGAGATCGATGCCGATATCGTTGGAAAAAAGGCTTTTAAGTTGGGCCAGCATGAAAATGACTAGACCGCGTCATTGAAAGGCCCGCTGCCCGGACGGGTCAACTGCTTTCCGTGAAGGTTGGCGCTGGCAGGTTCCGGCCCTCGACTCGGGAGGCTCGCTGTGACATCGCTGGTAATTCACCCCGAAGAACTGGATCGCGGAGTTCTTTGAGACGTAGAACGACTGGCCGCCACAGTCGGCTTGCGCTTCATCCGGGAGCCCCGGCACACTCTTAAGAACATGCGATTCATCCGGGACATCCATTCCGAGCGCCAGTCCGGGAGCCGGCCGGTCATCTCCTTCGAGTTCTTCCCTCCGAAGACCGAGGAAGGGGACAGGAACCTGTTTGAAAAGACGTTGCCAGGGTTGATGGCCCTCAAGCCCGACTACTGTTCCGTGACCTACGGCGCTGGCGGCAGCACCCGTGAGAAGACCCTCGCCATCGCGTCGCGCATCCAAGACGAGCACCATCTAGCCGCCTTGATGCATTTGACCTGTGTCAATGCGACCCAGGACGAAATCCGCGCGGTTGTGACCGAAGCCCATGCCCGCGGTATCCGCAATCTGCTCGCCCTCCGCGGAGACCCTCCGGGCGGCACCGGCGAATTCAAGGCCACGGAGGGTGGCTTCGAATACTCCCATCAGCTGGTCGGATTCCTGCACGAAATGGGCGGCTTCAGCGTCGGCACGGCGGGATTCCCCGAAGGCCACATCGCCTGCATGGAAGGCCGTGACGTCGACTGGCAGCGGCTCAAAGCCAAGATCGACCGCGGGGCGGACTTCGTTGTGACGCAGCTCTTTTTCGACAACGCGGACTTCCTCCGTTTCCGGGACTATCTGGTCAAACTCGGAGTCACGGTTCCGTTGACGGCGGGGATTCTGCCAATCCTTGGTTCGGGACAGGTGCAACGTTTCTGCCAGCTCTGCGGGGCCACCATCCCGGCAGCCCTCAAGTCCCGACTGGATGAGCTCGCCGCAGACGACGAAGGCTGCGCCCAATTTGGGGTCGAATACGCCACGAAACAGTGCGAGGAACTTATCCGCGAAGGCGTGCCGGGACTCCACTTCTACACCCTGAACAAAGTGCCCTCGACGGCCGCCGTGCTCGGTAACCTCGGATTGGCCTAAGCTATAATCTGCTTTTCAGCGGGAACCGGGGCCGGTTGAGGGCGCGACAGTGATTGGAACTATGACTTACAATCGCGCAGCCTCATGGTTCATCTTGATCTGCGCCGCCTTGGCTCCTTGGTTGCTTGGTGCGCGCAGTCGAATTCCGGGCGTTCCTTGGGTTGCTTGTGTGATGATGGCCGGAGCCTTCCTACTGGTTTCTATCAGTGCTCCGCAGCGGGTGTTCAGAGTGAGCCTCCTCAATTGCCTAGTGGGTTTCCTCTTGCTGTGCCTGCTCGTATTTGCGATCCGAGGAGAACCGCAATTCGCGACGCCGTTTTCGGAGCGTTTGTATCATCGCCTTGAAGCCAGCAACCCTGCCGGATTCATCGCTCTGCCTTGGGCGCAGCGGTCGGTCTTCATCGCATCGTGCCTGCTCGGGTTGCTTGCGGTGTCCCGACTGGCCGCTTCCGAGACGTTTCGGCGATCACTGCTTGCGACAATCGGAGTCTCTGGACTGGCGGTGGCCGTCTATTCACTGGCCCAGCGATTCTTGGGGCTGCCGCTGGTCCCTTGGGCCCTGATCGAAGGAACCCCGGAATGGTTCAACGCCTCCTTTTTCCACTACAGTGCTACGGCAGCCTGCATCAACCTTGCGTGGCCGTTGATCGTCTTCGGCCCACCGCCGAAGTGGATTGGAGACAAGAACGGAAAGCGTCTCATCTTCCAGACGGTGATCCTATCGTTGGTGTTGGCGGCGTTGATTCCCCTGGGTTCGGCGGCAGGACTGGCCGTGGCTCTGGGCTTGGCCGCTGTGGGATTCGGTTGGCCTTGGTTGTTCCGGCACGGATTGACCATTCGCCGCAATTTGATTGCGGCCGTAGGCGGCACGTTTCTGGTGATCGGTATCTGGCAGGGAATCGAAGTCTGGAAGGTGATGAAGCAGTTTCCCGACGGGTGGAAGGGATCAGCTCAAACCATCCAGGGTGCTGAAATGCGGGATGGGCGTTTGGAAGGTCTCAGCCGTCAACGCGGAGATGCGATTATCCCCTCAGACTCCCCGGTGCGTCCGACGCTTTGGTTGGCGGGGCTGCGGATGGCGGCCGACTATCCGCTGCTGGGAAGAGGTCCGGGAACCTGGGCGAACTTGTCTGCCACCTACTCCAACGACCCGCTGGTAAACACGTTTTTCCATGCCCGGCAGTTCATTCACAACGACCCTCTCCAAACCGCTGCGGAGTGGGGTTGGGTGGCTCTGCTGGGATGGGGCGGACTTTTGCTGTTGGCGGGGGCGGGTTCGATTTTTCCGATCCGGTTTGACCTTTCCTTCGACGGGATGGCTTGGGCGGGTGTCGGGGTGTTGATCCATTCGACCGTGGACTTCCCTTTGCAATGTCCTGGAATCCAGCTCTGGCTGGTGCTTTTGCTGGGTTTGGCTTGCAGCTCGAAGAATTACGGAACCTGAACTCTAGATTCAGGGGTTGCTCATCTTTGAGACCAACTTCACCGTTGGAACCGGACAACAGAAAAGCCGACCTGAAGCAGGTTGGCTTTGTCCGATCAAAATCTGGCCTGAAATTAGGGAGTAAAAGTCCCGTTATTGGCGTTATAGGTACCAAGCGTTACTTGGTTGCAGTCCTTCACGGTCCAATTACCGTTGTTGACCGTTCCAGGGATGACCCAGGCAGCGTTTCCAACGGGAGCAGAAACGGTTATGCTGACATTCCCTTTTGTAAAGGTCAAAGAAGTGCACTTGGTGATCGGATGAAAGGCCGCTGTGGCTGTCATCGAGCAGGCGACCAAAACCAAGATCAAGAGGGATAGTTTGGTGGTTTTCATAGTTTTTCTAACTTCTGGACATATGTCTACTTTTTGGCCGCTTGGGATTCAAGCCTGATTTTGATTCGGTTGCAGAAAGTGATCGCTCGTTGGCCGAACCATATTTGGCGGAGTCGGAACCTCGATAGCTTGTGGCTGCTGCCCAAAGCACTGCAAACCCGCTGCAGACTGCGTTGTTGGCGAATGCCATGTCGCACAAAGCGAACAGCATCAGGGCACAGCACCCTAGAATCAGGGGGAATCTTCCGGGACTGTATGCTTTGAGCGCTTTTGCCTCCCGAAACCACAGCCAGCCAGGGAGCCAGAACAATGTCGAGCCGATCAATCCGAGTTCGGCGATCCTTTCGAGCCAGTCATTGTGAGGGTGTTCGTAGCGGGTCGGAGTGCCGTTGTGGAGGGAAATGCTCTCCGATCTTTGAAACCCTTGAAAGGCGGCTCCGTAGGCGTTCAATCCCCAGCCAAACAGCGGCTTTCTTCCGACCATTGGAAGTGTGTCGGCAAACAGAGTGCCACGGACACCAATTGGGTTGGATTGAATCAGTGATTCCCATTGGCGACCTCCTGACGAGTCGCTGCCTTCTCGCGACTGCCACCAGAAAACTGCGCCTCCCATCACAAACAGGGAAAGAAAACCGCCAATCATCCAACGGATCGTGGGGAGTCGAATGCTCTTGTCCTTTCGGAGTTTGAAGCAGAAAGCGATGACCAAACCCAGTCCCATTAGGCACCCCAGACGCGTCTTGGCGACCCCCAGCGAGACCAACAGCAACGACATTGTCAGAACGAGCAGGGTTCGGACTGTGCCGGAACGGGTCCCGACGAAGAGCGACATCGCCGCTCCCAGCGCCAAAAGGACGAATGCCGCCCAGTGGTTGTGGTAGTAGAACGTGGAATAGAAATACCACTCTTGGAACTCCCATTTCCCCAAGATCAGCTTTTCACCCGAGTATTTGAAGGGGATGCCGATTGCCGCCAGGACCGCAGCGTTCAGCACGAACAAACCCAGGAGACGACGGAATGCTTTCCGTTCAAAACCCAAGCAATGTGCCGTCAACGCGAGGAGACCCAGAGCCAAGTAGAAGAGCCCTCCTTGCTCGGTCGCTCCCCAGAACGCCGTGCTCGGGAGGTAGTAGCTGTGCTCTATGGGCTCAAAGACAAGATAGGTCGTAGTCCAAGGCGCGAGCATCGTGTGGCTGCGGTTGTGGAGGCTGGCCCAAATCTGGACCGCGAGCAGGCTCCAGCAGACGATGGCGACCCAGAATCCTTTTTGTGGACCGGGGTGGAGCTTTCCGCTGGTGGCCAACCAAACTCCGAGCGGAAAGAGGCAGAGCCAACCACTCCACATGATCCACTTGATGCCGAGGAGACTCATCCCTCCAAACAGCCAAGGGGTAACCAATAGAATCCCGGCGGCGATCCACCAGAATACAACTCGCCCCGCACTGAGTAACAATTGAAGAGCCATGCCTTGGACTTGTCGGTCTTTTCAGATCACCGCTGAATCCAGCCGCCGCCCAGCACAAGGTCGTCGTCGTAGAACACGCACGCCTGGCCCGGGGTGATCGCCCGTTGCGGCTCGTCCAGGACGATGCGGGCCTTGCCGTCTGCTTCCGGATGGATCGTGGCCGGCGTGCCGGGATGGTTGTAGCGGATCTTCACCGTGGCGCGGACCTCGGCCGGGGGTGTCTCCCACGGGATCCAGTTGGAGGTTTGCACGCGGAATTCGGACCGGTCCAAGGCGGAGTCCGGGCCGACGACGATACGGTTCGCAGCCGCGTCCAGTTCGATGACGTAGAGTGGTTGGGGCGACGAGATGCCGAGCCCCTTGCGCTGTCCAACGGTGTAGAACTCGATGCCGTCATGTTTGCCGAGCACCCGGCCGGTCAAATCCACGATGTCGCCCTGGTGCTTCTCGGCCAGCTTCGCGGCCCGAAGGAACCCGCCATAGTCGTTGTCCGGCACGAAGCAGATCTCCATCGACTCCTCCTTGTCGGCTGTCTTGAGGTGGCATTCCCGGGCGACTTCGCGCGTGTCGGCCTTGGTCTTTTCACCCAGCGGGAACATTGAGAAGGCGAGCTGGTCCTGACGCAGGCTGAAGAGGAAGTAGCTCTGGTCCTTGCGTGGATCCTTGCCCCGGCGGAGCAGGACGCGGCCGTCGTCGCGCCGTTCGACGCGGGCAAAGTGGCCGGTGGCGATGAACTGGGCTCCGAGCTGTTTGGCGCGGTGGATGAGCGTGCCGAACTTCAACGTCTGGTTGCACATCACGCATGGGTTGGGCGTGCGGCCGGCTTTGTATTCGTCGGCGAAGTATTGGATGACCCGGTTCTGGAACTCGGCCGATTCGTCCACCAGATAGTAGGGGATCCCGAGCGTGTGGCAGACCGCGCGGGCATCGGTCACGGCCTGGGGTCCGCAGCACTTGTCCTCGGCCCGGTTGACGCAGTCTTGCGGCCAGAGTTTCAGGGTGACGCCGACCACGTCGTAGCCCTGCTCCAGCAGCAACGCGGCCGTCGCCGATGAATCGACGCCGCCGCTCATTCCCACCAACACGCGAGTTTTCTTCCGGTCCGTCACAGGCCGGCTACTATAGGGCCGGACTTCGGTCGGACAAGCTCTGGGCGTGCAATGCGGCAGCGTGGGTTGGGGAGTCGTGACAGAAACGTAACAGTCGTTACCTTGCCGTAACACACGACCCGGCGGTATTCGGAGGGTCCGCGAATCCACCATCATGAAAGCCGAAAAACAATCATCCTCTCTCGTCCAAGCCCGCGCCGAAGTCATTGCCGGGCAGACCACACTGAAGCGCCTGCGTGCCGCTGAATCCCAGACCGAGGCCACGTATCGCGCGGCGAAAAAGCAGGTCAAAGAGGCGCGTCTCTTGCAAAAGCGGACCAAGGCCGCATTCAAGGAGGCGAAGGATGTTTCCCGACAATCTGCCCGCGCTCTGGAGAAAATGATGGGCCGGCTGTCCAAGCTTCAGGGGAACAAGCCCGAGCCGAAGAAGAACGCCAAGGCGAAGCCGTCGGGCAAACCGGCGAAGGCCAAGTAGCCGCAGTCCCGGGGGAGGGCGCCGGGGTCGCAAAGGATCAAAAGATCAGGGCGCCCGTTTCGTCGAAGGAGTACATCGGCGCCCAAGCCACTTCCCAGAGGTGGCCATCAGGATCCGAGAAGATTCCGCTGACACCGCCCCAGGAGACTTTCTGGGCGGGCTTCAGGATCTTGCCTCCGGCTCTCTCAGCGAGCGCGAGCACTTCGTCCACTTCCTCTCGGGTCCGGACGTTGTGTCCGAGCGTGATTCCGCCGAACGGGCTCCCGGGCATGGCGGCGGGTTGTCCAACATAGTCCCCGAGGCGATCGAGCGGATAGAGGGCGAGGCGGGTCCCAAGCGTGGTGAAGAAAGCGATGGGAGCGCCTTCCTCGATCTTGGCCGGAAATCCGAGGCCGTCCCGATAGAAGCGAATCGATTCCGTGAGGTCCGACACGCCGAGCGTGATGGTGGTGATGCGGGGTTCCATGGATCAGAAGGTTTCTGCCGTTGGGATTGGATTCTGGGATCGACTTGGCGGGGATCGACCGGCCGGGTCAATCCTTCAGTTTCAAGGAGACGCAAGGCGTGCTCGGCTGGATCGCCGAAACCCGTTGGGCACGGATCTGAGGGTTCGGTCGACTTCCCAGTTGTCGGGCGATTCCGAAAACTGATTCTCCGTCGCCGTCTGCTCTTTGGCGTTGCGCTTTGCCGGGAGCTGGGAAGTGTCCGGAGCGATTTCAAATTCGTTGAAACTTCGGTGCGTCGGGATGGGTTCTGCACGAGACATCTCACGAGCCATATGAAAAACATCATCCGAATCATTACCGTCGTGGTCGGCTTGGCCTCTGTCTCCGGGTGCAAGTTTTCATCGAAGTCTGTCTCCGGTGGATCCTCCTTCCGCAGCTTTCCGGTGCAGACCAACATTACCACGCGAGGCGAGATACCCGGCGGGCTCGCCTTGGTCGATGTGGTGAATCGGTTCGGCAAAGTGACGGTGGTTGGAACCGACGAGCCGGCTGGCAGCTGGTCATGGGCGTTGACCGTCCGGGCCGCTTCGGAAGAGGACGCGCAACGTGCGGTTTCGGGCGCAAGTTGCCCGGCGGACAAACTGGGAGAACGGTTCCGGATCGCCGTGTCGCTGCCCGACAGCCACGGGGATTGGGCCTACGAATCGGAGATCGAAGTCCGCGTGCCCAAGGCAATGGCGGCCCGGGTGGAGAATCATTTCGGCGGGACAGAAGTTCGTGATCTTACCGGCGGTGTCCAGGTCTCCGGACAGAATGGCGCCGTGGAACTCCGGAACATCGGCGGCGCCGTGATGGCCAGCACGTCGTTCGCGCCGATGACGGCGGTTCGAACCGGGGCGGCGGTCCTCAAGAACCAGAACGGCCAGATCGACGTGGCCGATGTCCAAGGAACGCTGGAAGCCTCGACCCGCTTTGCTTCGTTGACGGCCCGCAACATTTCCGGGTTTGCCCACCTGCGGAACCAGAACGGCCGGGTGGATCTCGACGGTGCCGCTTCGGCCGAGATCCGGACGTCGTTCGCCGGATTGTCGGTGAACGGAGTGGCGGGCGGAGTGGCGCTGGAAAACCAGAACGGCGGCGTTGCGGTGACGAAGGTTGGCGGATCGGTCGACGCCAGGACGTCGTTCGCGTCGATGGATATCAGCGGCGAGGGACCGTCCTTTGTCTGCCACAACCAGAACGGCGCCATCCGGCTCGACGTCGTTTCCGGATCGGTCTCGAACATCGTGGCTTCGACCCGCTTCGGCGAGATCGACATCCGATTGCCCGCCGGATTGAAGCCCGCCATCCAAGCCCACACGCAGTTTGCCGAGATCAACTCGGACTTCCCGGTGCTGATGAAGCCCCAGGGGAGCGATCCATTTAAGGACATCGATCCGGGAACGCCGCGCATCCGGTTGGACACGCAGAACGCTTCCATCCGCATCGCGAAGAAGTAGGCGGACGGGTTCTGCAAGGCGGCGGCTTTGTTTCCTCCATTGTCCCGGATCGCCCGGTCCCGGTAGCGTGCGGTCATGTCTGTGGACAACTCGACCCCGCTCGGACTCATCGCCGGGAGCAAGGCGCTGCCCTTGATGCTCGCGCGTCAAGCCCGGGTCGCCGGCGTCCCGAGGATCGTGGCCGTCGCGTTCGAGGGGGAAACAGACCGCGACATTGCATCGGTCGTGGACGAGGTGGTTTGGCTCCGGGTCGGCCAATTGACCAAGATGATCGCCGCGTTCGCTTCCCGCGGAATCGGGCGCTGCGTCATGGCCGGACAGATCGCGCCTTCGAATCTGTTCAACCTACGACCCGACCTTCGTGCCGTTGGCCTCCTGCTTCGGCTGAAGGAAAAGAACGCCCACACGATCTTCGGCGCCATCGCCGACGAGCTGGCCAAGGAAGGCGTGACCCTGATCGACGCGGTCCCTTGGTTGGAACCGCTCATGCCGCCGGCCGGGTTTCATCTCGGTCGCGAATTATCGGCTGAACAAGCGGAGGACGTCCGGTATGGATTCAAGCTGGCCAAGGAAGTCTCGCGGTTGGAGATCGGCCAGATCGTCGTCGTGAAGAACGGAACCGTCTTGGCCGTGGAAGGGTTCGAAGGCACCGACGCCTGCCTGGCCCGGGGTGGCCAATTGGCGGGGAAGGACGGAGGCGCGGTGGCGGTCAAAGTCGCCAAGGAACGCCACGACATGCGGTTCGACATTCCATGTATCGGGGCCAGGACCATCCAGACCTGCGCCGACAACGGGGTCGCGGTGCTGGCGCTGGAGCCGCGGAAGACGCTGGTCTTGGAGCAGGATCTAGTGGCCGGCCTGTGTCGTAAACACAGGGTCTGCGTGACCACGACCGCCCCTTCCCCCGGGTCTTGATCCCGACCCGATCGCACTCTGCGCGAGCGCTTGCCGGGTCCGGGTGCCACAAAGTAGGGGCGCGTTGGCAAGATTCGCGGATGACAACTCCCCGCCAGTTTGTTATCAAAATTACTCCCTCGGCCCAAGGCCCGGGCCGAAATACGCCATGCTGACCGCACACGAGTTGTTTGGATTCATGTCACCCAAGTTGTCGGGTGACATTCTTTCGTTCGCCTTCGAAGAGGAGCGCGAACTCTACAAGGCCGTCCTGGCCTCCGTCGCCGAGGCCCGCAAGCTCCGGCCGCAGTTCCTGGAGCGGAAGCCCCGGACCGAGCGCGACGCGGAGATCGTCTCGTTCCTAAGCAGGCCCCGGTTGGATCTGGTCGCGCAGAACCTCCTCCGCACCTGGTTGGTGAAGAAGCACACCGCCATGTTGACCGATTTCCTGGATTCACTGAGCATTCCCCATAAGGAAGGAACCGTCGAAGCACTGCCCGAAAACGTGGAAGATGCCCGGCTCGGCGCCGCCATCGACACGTTGCTGGCCAAGTATCCGCAGGAAGAAGTGGCCGTGTATCTCAATGCTTTCTATGCCATGAACGAAGTGTTCTGGCAGAATCTCAAAGTGCTGTTGACCGACGACGCCCGACTCCAGTTTGGCGCTTGAACCGAGCTTTCTTTGCCCCGCAGAGAACCATCATCGACCCCGAAACGAAATCATGGAACCTACCGCTGACATCGCCGTAATCGGCCTGGCCGTCATGGGCCAGAACCTCATTCTCAACATGAACGACCACGGCTTCACCGTCGTGGCTTTCAATCGAACCACCTCCAAGGTGGACGAATTTTTGGCCCACGAAGCGAAAGGCACCAAGGTCCAGGGCGCCCACTCCGTCGAGGAGATGGTCGCCAAGCTCAAGCGCCCGCGCCGCGTCATGTGCATGGTCAAGGCCGGCGCGCCGGTGGACGATTTCATCGCCCAGGTCGTCCCGCTCCTCGAACCCGGCGACATCATCATCGACGGTGGCAATTCCCTCTACGGGGACTCCGATCGCCGCATGAAGGAGCTTGAGGCCAAAGGCCTGCTCTACGTCGGCACCGGCGTGTCCGGCGGCGAAGAAGGCGCGAGGTTCGGTCCGAGCATCATGCCCGGCGGTTCCGAGAAAGCCTGGCCCTTCGTGAAGGACATCTTCCAGGGAATTTCGGCGAAGGTGGACGACAACGTCCCTTGCTGCGACTGGGTCGGCAACGGCGGTTCCGGCCATTACGTCAAGATGGTCCACAACGGCATCGAATACGGCGACATGCAGCTCATCTGCGAAGCCTACAGCCTCATGCGCGACGGCCTCGGGATGCCCGCCGAAGAGATCGCCGCCGTCTTCAAGGAATGGAACACCGGCGAACTCGACAGCTTCCTCGTCGAGATCACCGCGAACATCCTGGCAAAGAAAGACGAAGACGGCTCCGCCCTCGTCGACAAGATCCTCGATACCGCCGGCCAGAAGGGCACGGGCAAGTGGACCGTCATCGACTCCGCGAATCTCGCCCAGCCGGTCACCCTCATCGCGGAATCCGTCTTCGCGCGCTGCGTCAGCGCGATGAAGGAAGAGCGCGTCAAAGCGTCCCGGAAGCTCAAGGGACCCCGTCCCGCAATGGCCCAGGCGACCAAGCCCGAAGCCAAGAAAGCCCTCATCAACGACATCATGAGCGCGCTCTATGCGTCCAAGATCGTCAGCTACGCGCAGGGCTACATGCTGCTCCGTGCCGCCGCCCAGGAATACGGTTGGAAACTCAACTACGGCGGCATCGCTCTCATGTGGCGCGGCGGCTGCATCATCCGCAGCCGCTTCCTCGGCAAGATCAAGGAAGCCTTCGACAAGAACCCGAAGCTCAGCAACCTGCTGCTCGACGATTTCTTCCGTGGCGAGATCAAGAGGAGCCAGAAGGGCTGGCGCAACGTCGTGGCGCTCGCGGTCAAGAAGGGTATTCCCGTGCCGTGCTTCGGCACCGCGCTGGCGTTCTTCGACGGCTACCGCAATCCCCGCCTTCCGGCCAACCTGCTCCAGGCCCAGCGCGATTACTTCGGCGCCCATACCTACGAGCGCGTGGACAAGCCCCGGGGCGAGTTCTTCCACACGAACTGGACCGGCACCGGTGGCCGCGTCAGCTCCTCGACCTACAACGCGTAGGCGCGTAGGCCGGGCATCCGTGCCCGACACGTTTCAGTTGGTCGAGAAGGGCCGGAGCAATCCGGCCCTTTTTTGGTTGGTCGGATGGGGCTCGTTCCCGTCTGGATTGTCCGTCGGAGGGCCTGTCTGGACCCGGTTGACTTCGGCGACGGACCGCATCTGCCGCGGCATCCCGCGAATGGCCAGTTTCCATGCGCGGCCAGCGTCCAAAACGTCCCATCGCCAAGGGTCGGTTCCTTCTTCCGGCATTCACGCTGAACGAACTCCTCTTCACTGTCGCCATCATCGCCACCAAGCCGACGGAGGACGGGCCTTTGGCTGTTGGAGCGACGAGACAAGGCAGCATTTCCAGTCTCCTCTTGTCCGGTGGCGTGTTGCTCCCGTTCAATCGCGGCATCATGAAACCGGGGCTCCGTAGAATTCGCCACAGACTCCTGGGTCTTGTCCTGCTTGGGCTGTCGGCGCCGGGGACGCCCTCGATCTCGGCGGCGATTCCCAAGACTCACCACGCCGCCCAGTCGCTGCCTGACCGCGTTTTTTTACAGGAAGTGGGCCGCAAGGTGCCTTGGAAAGATCCGCTCACGGCCGTGGTCGCCGCCGACGGAGTGGTCTTCGCGGGGACGGCAAG
>JBBQXJ010000075.1:0-23763 GCA_038209745.1 Verrucomicrobiota bacterium | reverse complement strand
GCCTGCGCCTGCGCGTTGGCCTCCTGCGCCCACTGCCCGAGGACTTCCTGCCCGAGCTGGCGCTGTTGTCCGATGACCCGCTCCTCGGCCGCGTGCGCGTCGCAGCCGTCGGCCACGGAGTGGTCCAGCATGTCCAGGATCCGGTCCAGACGCGCGCGCAACTCCGGCCGCTGGGCCAGACGGACCTCGAGGCTCCGCCGCGTCCCGGACCATTCCACCGACGGTCCATCCTTCATGAACACCTCCACTATACCCAAAAACCCTTTGTACAGTTCCAAAATATCCACTTTCACCGCCGGCTTGACCGCCACTTCTAATCACACCCCTGTTCCGATCTACGTCGGAAAAGCGGTTCCTGAAGGATCGAGAAAAGGAGTCAGCCCGCAGGCGAGCGAAGCTTCCAAAAAGTTACGGATCCGGCTGAGAGAGCACGCAAAGTCAATCGGACACACCGCAGTGCTCGAGGTGACGGATTTCACCTGTCGATTCTTGGTGGTCGAGGAGACCTGGATTGGCCTGTGCGAAAGCCTGCTCATCCAAACCAGCACACCGCTGTGGAACACGATGCTCGACGGGTTTGGTCGCCACGTCCAAGGGGTCAACCGGAGGGACGGCATCTCCGCATGGCATGCATTTCATGGTGGACGGGATCTCGACGCTGGAATCGGCGTTCCGACTGAAGTCTTGGAGAAATTGAACGGCGAAGTCTCGGCGTTCATGGACCGGCTGCTCGAAGCGAGACGAACGCAGTGAGCGTCTCGACCACGAGTCTGCTGGCTTGAGATCCTTGCGACCCTCGCACCGCCTGCGGTGGTAGATGGTGAAGGCTCGGCGAAACGTCCCTACCTGAACCCTCTACGACGAGCAGCTCACTTCCAGCTTCCGTCCCCAGTCCGGCGGCGGGGCGGCGTAGCGCTCGAACTCGGGATGTTCGGCGAAGGGATTGCGCAGGACCTTCAGCAGCGAATCGATCTCGGAGTAATCGCGCTGGTGCGCGGCGTCGATGGCTTGTTGGGCGAGGTAGTTCCTCAGGATGAACTTAGGGTTGATCCGGTCCATGCGGTCCTTGCGTTCGGCGTCGTCGCTCGACTCCGCCCGCAATCGCGCCCGGTAGCGCGGCGCCCACGCGGCCCATGCCGGCCGATCAACCACGAGATCGCCCAAGGCCGAGTTGTCCGCCCCGTCGGCGGTGGAGAAGGAATCCAGCGCGCGGAAGAAGCGGGTGAAGTCCGTGCCTTTCAGCAGCTCGAACGTCTTGCGGAAGATCTCCTCGTCCATCGCCTGCTGGTGCTTGAAGCCGTGCTTCGCGCCCATCAGATCGAGGAAATGCGTGGCCAACGCCGGCTCGTAGTCGCCGAGGGCGGTGTTCACCTGGTCCATCGTCATCAGCGGCGAGAGCGCCTGGGCGAGGCATTGCAGGTTGAAGAAGCCGACGCCCGGCTGGTTCTGGAAGGCGTAGAGCCCGGTCTGGTCCGTGTGGTTGCAGATGTGGCCCGGATCGAAGTCGTCCATGAAACCATACGGGCCGTAGTCCATGGTCAGGCCGAGGATGGAGAAGTTGTCCGTGTTCATCACGCCGTGGCAGAATCCGACCGCCTGCCATTCCGCCATGAGCTGGCCGGTGCGACGGATCACTTCCTTGAACCAGCGGTAATACTTTTCCTGCGGCGCGACCCCGGCGAACTGCGGATAGAACTGCCCGATGACGTAGTCGGCCAAGGTGCGGAGATTCTCCGTCTGCTCGCGGTAGTAGAAGACCTCGAAGCTGCCGAAGCGCACGTGGCTCGGCGCCATCCGCACGAGCATCGCGCCCGGCTCGGGGGCTTCGCGGAAGACCGGTTCGTCGCTGCCGATGAGGCAGAGCGCGCGCGTCGTGGGAATGCCCAGTCCGTGCATGGCTTCGCTACCAAGGTATTCGCGAATGGAGGACCGCAGCACCGCCCGGCCGTCGCCGAAACGGGAGAAGGCGGTCTTGCCCGCGCCCTTCACCTGGAGATCCCACTTGTCGGTCGAGAGCTGGAGATGGCCGTTGTAGAGGCCCTTCACCGAAGACGTCACTTCGCCCAGCAGGATGGCCCGCCCGTCGCCGAGCTGCGGCACGTAGTGGCTGAACTGATGCCCGGCGTAGAGCATGGCGATGGGATCGCTGCCGGGGATCGTCTTCCGGCCGGTGATGAAGTCGGCGAAGTCCGCCCGCTCCGCCTCGCGCGGATCCAGCCCGATGAGATTGGCGGCGGCGGGGTTCAGGTGGACGAGCCACGCGTTCTCGAACGGCGTGGGCGCCACGCGCTGGAAGAAGCCTTCCGGCAACCGGGCGTAGGAATTGTCGAACGTCAGCTCGTCGATGCGTCGCATGGGACGCGGAGCTTACGCGGGAAACGATGGGAGGAAAGGGGGATCATGGTCGGGCTTCCAACGGCCGCCACGAGGTGCTACTGCTCGGAACACATCCCCCGAACTCTGCGCCATGAAACCATCGCTCGCTGCCCGTCTCGCCCTGTTGGCCGGTCTTGCCGCCGCCCAAGGAACCTTCGCCGCTGGATCGGTCGCCTGGGTGCCGGACGGATTGCCCGACGGGCCGACGAACAATCCCGCGCTGTGTCCCGGTGCCTTCCTCACGCCCGAGCAGGGTCGGGCGGTGTTGGACGCGGCGCTGGCGCGCTTTCCGGATGGGGCGTCTTGGGACGCCTATGCCACGCATGTGCGGAAGCGGATTCAACAGCGGGCCACGCTGGAGCCTTGGCCTCGGCGGACGGCGCTGAATCCAGTCGTCCATTCGAAGCGGACCTACAATGGCTACACCGTGGAGAACGTCGCGTTCGAGTCGGTGCCCGGCTACTTCGTCACCGGGAATCTTTTCCGCCCGCTGCACGCCACCTTGCCCTGTCCCGCGATTCTCTCGACCCACGGACACAGCGGCGGCCCGATCAAGGCGCCGGAAGACTATGCAAACCAAGGCCGCTTCCTGCCGGGCATGCAGGCCCGTTGCGCGACGCTGGCGCGGATGGGCGCGGTCGTCCTGTCGATCGACATGGTGGGCTATGGAGATTCGATCCCCCAGGTCGGGCAGGACGCGCATCGGGCGCCGTTCACGCAGACGCTCCAGATCTGGAACTCGAGGAGGGCCGTCGATTATCTGCTGTCGGTCGACGGGGTGGATCCGAAGCGGATCGCGGTCAGCGGCGAGTCGGGCGGTGGCACCCAGTCGTTTCTCCTCACCGCGTTGGATCCGCGCATCGCGTTGAGCGCGCCCGTGGTGATGGTCTCCAGCTACTTCTTCGGGGGTTGCCCGTGTGAAAGCGGTCAACCGATCCACCGCAGCGAGGATCACTTCGTGAACAACGCCATGATCGCCGCGTTGGCCGCGCCGCGTTCGTTGCTGGTCGTGTCCGACGGCCAGGACTGGACGCAGCACGTGCCGAAGACGGAGTTCCCGTTTCTCCAGCACATCTACGGCTACTACGGTGCGCGCGGTCGTGTCGAAAACGTCCACCTGGCCGATGAAGGCCACGACTATGGCCCGTCGAAACGCGCCGCGCTCTACCGCTTCGTGGCGGAACGTTTCGGTTTGAATCTGAAGCCCGCCTTGAACGCCGCCGGGGAGATCGACGAATCGCCCGTGACCATCGAGAAGGCCGATGCGCTCCATGTCTTCGACGAGGCCCATCCCATTCCGGCGAGCGCGCTCAAGGACATCGCGAAGGTCGAACAATCCCTGCGAGCGCTGCAGAGATAGCCGACCGCAAACTTTCCCGGTTTGATGCCCGGGTCGACCTTGGGCTGGTAGAATTCGATCCGACACGGCGGCTTTACTTCGGTGGAGTCGCTGCTTGATTTCAACGGTTCATCCGGAAGCCGGGTATCAGTCCGTGGGCCCTGCGCTCTGCTTCCGCCAAAACCATGAAACTATTCACCCTCCATCTCGCTGCGGTGCTGTTGACCGTTCTGTCTTCCGGCTGTTCGCGGCCTACCACGGATCCTCAACCTCCCGGCGTCTCCACCATCGACATGACACAATCCAACACCGTCGTTCTCTCCGAAACCGAATGGAAGCAGCGCCTAACCGCCGCGCAGTTCAACGTGCTTCGAAAAGAAGGCACCGAACGCCCTTTCACCAGCGACCTGCTGAAGATCAAGGAAGCGGGAACCTTCGTCTGCGCGGGCTGCGGCCTGAAACTGTTCGGATCCGAGGCGAAGTTTGAGTCCGGCACGGGTTGGCCGAGCTTTTTCCAGCCGTTGACGCCCGACAGCGTGCGGACCAAGGAAGACAAGTCGCTCTTCAGCACGCGCACCGAAGTGCTCTGTCCCCGCTGCGGCGGACATCTCGGGCACGTCTTCGACGACGGTCCGGCTCCGACCGGACTGCGCTACTGCATGAACGGAGTGGCGATGAAGTTCGAGGCGAAGAAGTGAGGCGGGCAATCCTTCGAACGCGACGTTGAGTTGCTCCGGTGGCCGGTGCATGACGAGTCGAAATGGACGAAGGCCGCTGGTCTCCGGAGAGGCGGCGAAACGCGTGGAAGTGATGTCCGCGCCCGAGTGAGCGGGAACAGCCGCCCGTCCGTTGACTTCAATCCCGGCGCCACGCACGCTTTCGTCCATGTTGCTGGTCATCGACAACTACGATTCCTTCACCTACAACCTCGTCCAGTATCTTGGCGAGATGGACGTGAAGATGGAGGTCCATCGCAACGACCAGATCACCGTCGAAGCCGCCCTCGCGTTGAAACCCGAGCGGGTGCTGATTTCTCCCGGTCCTTGTTCTCCGAAAGAAGCGGGTCTTTCGAACGATCTCATCCGCGCCTTCGCCGAGCGTCGGATCCCGATCCTGGGAGTCTGCCTCGGCCACCAGTGCATCGCCCACACCTTTGGCGCGAGCGTCGTGGTCAACGACCGGATGATGCACGGCAAGACCTCGCCCATTCACCACGACGGCAAGGACCTCTTCGAAGGGATGCCGAATCCCTTCAACGCGACGCGCTATCATTCACTCGTGGCCAAGCGGGACACGATGCCGCCGGAGTTGGAAGTGACCGCGTGGACCGAGGAGGGCGAGATCATGGGATTGAAGCACAAGACCCTTCCCATCTGGGGCGTGCAGTTCCATCCCGAGAGCATTCTGACCGAGAACGGGCGGACGATCCTGAAGAACTTCTTGAAGCTGGGGTGAGAGCGAATGCAGCGGTGCCCCCATCTCGTTGAAGCGACCAAGGCTGGAATGCGCTGGGTGGTGATCGGAGGCATGGGATCTCCCTGAAGTCCCATGCGTTTGAAGAACGCGGCATTGAGCGGCGACTGAGGGCGTTCATATGAAATCAAACGACCGGGGCAAAGCCTTGTGGGCGGATCCAGTTTTCTTGGCGATGTTCGCTGGTCGTAGTTTGCTTTTCTCCGGACTCTGTTTTGGTTTTCTGAACATGTTCACTGGGCTGGCGACTTGGGCTTGTGCCTTGGTGTCATTCCCTTCGGGGGTGTTGGCTTTTCTACTCCCCTTGTGGCTACAGGCTGCTTCTGAGGCACCTCGACGCTAACAAATCGGCGGAGGCGAACTTGCGCCATGCTTCTCCGTTCAATATTTGGCCGGAATTCGGAAGGGTCTTGAGTGATCTACCGTCCGCAGCGCCGGCCGCTTCCCTCCCTATCGTTTGATCGAATCGACATCCTGCGGTTGAGCGAGCAGCTAGCGATGGAAGACCGGCTGGTCAAAATGCGGGAAATATGCGACCGACTTGGCCGCGACGAGATCGATGAACGCCTCCAAACCCACATCCGCAATGAGCCGCATCGAACCTGATCTGGACTTGGAGTTGCCCGTTTCCGACCGTCCGCTGCCGCTCCGTCGGCCCTTGGATCCGGAGGAGTCCGCTCTGTTTCTCAAAGACTCGCCGGCTTTGTTCGGAATTGATCGTGCTCAACGGGACGTCGCCCGGTGCTATGCTCCCTTCGAAATGAAGGACTGATTCTACGGTCCGTTTTCTCCCGCAACTTTCCTGCGCCGACGGTGTCGTCTACGGTGCCCAAGGCATGCCGGTAGAACCCGATCCAGATTCGCAGCTGATGCTCCGCGTAAAGCGGGGGGATACGGCTGCCTTCGAGGCGCTGGTCGAGAAATACAAGCAGCCCGTCATCAACCTCGTCGCACGCACCTTGCGCGATGCGGGCGAAGCCGAGGATGTGGCCCAGAACGTCTTCATCCAGGTCTACAAGTCCGCCGAGCGCTACCGCGCCACCGCCAAGTTCTCCACTTGGCTCTTCACCATCGCCCGCAATCTTTGCCTGAACGAAATCCGTCGCCGCATCCGGCATCCGGCCGATTCGCTCGATGAGCCTTCGGTCGGCGGAGGGGAACACCGCGAGATCGATCTGCGGGACCGTTCGGCTCCGCAGGCGGGCGATTCGGCGGTTCGCGACGAACTTTTCTCCAAAGTGGACGAAGCCATCCAGGCCCTACCGGAGGCCCAGCGGACGGCCCTGCTGCTTTGTCGGGAGGAGGAACTTTCCTACGAGGAGATCGCGGAAGTCGTCGGCTGCTCCCTCTCCGCCACGAAGTCCCTGATCCATCGAGCCCGGGAAACCCTGAAGGCGCGGTTGAAGCCCTACCTTCTCAGTGGCAAATGGAGCGGTGAGGCGGCGCGACCCTCCGGCCATTCTCCAACCGAAACTTTGCGCCCTCCACGGTGATTCACCCAGTGCGACCATGAACAGGAACGTCATCGAGACCCTTCGCGAAACGCTTTGGCGCCGTCCGCTGACCGATTCGGAACAGCAGCAGGTGCACACGTGGCTGGCGGCCCATCCGGAGGAGTCGATCGACTGGGAGGCGGACATCGCCCTCAGTGCCAAGCTGCTTGGCCTGCCGCCCAAACCCTTGCCCAGCAACTTCACCGCCCGGGTGTTGGAGCAGGTCGCCATGGAGGCGCGGCAGGCGGAATTCGCCGGTCGTCGAGGCTGGTGGCATGTGCCGATCCTGCGCCGCATCGCCCTCACCGGGGGGCTGGCCGCCGCCGCCGCGTTTAGTTTCGCCCAATACGAGGTCAACCAGCGGCAGCAGTTGTTTCATAGCGTGGTGGTGCTGTCCGATGCCGCCACCGCGCCCGACATGGCTTGGCTCAAGGATTTCGACGCGATCGTGAAGCTTGGCCAAGTGCCGCCGGCGGACGACGAGCTGTTGGAGGCGCTGCGATGATCCTGCGGGTCCGATGCCGGATGCCGGATGCCGGATGCCGGATCGGTCGCGTCGGTCGCGGGTGGCTGGCCGTACTGCTGCTCGTCGCCGGCGCTGTCTTTGCTCAAGCCGCGGCACCGGTCGCAGAACCTCCGGTGCCGCCGCTGTCCAAATCGCCGGTGGAGTTCTTCCGTCGCCTGCTGGTCATGTCCCCGGAAGAGCGGACGGCGGCGTTGACCAACCGGTCGGACAAGGCTCAAAGGATCATCCTTTCCCGGATCAACGAATACTCGGCGATGCCGCGCGGAGAGCGGGAGCTCCGACTCGGGGCGATGCATCTGCGCTGGCTGTTGTTGCCCTTGATGCGAACGGGTCCTGCCGAACGGGCCCAGTTCATCGCCGGCCTGTCGCCGGTAGACCGGTCGCTCGTCGGCGAACGGCTGCGGCGCTGGGAGGGAATTCCCGCCGGTCTGCAGGCGCAGTTCCTGGAGCACGAAGCGGCCATCGACTACTTCACCCGGATCCAGAATTCGCCCCTTCCCCCGATGCCGCCGGGGCTCAGTCCGGAGATGGACGACCAGCGGCGCCGGCTGGAAACGGGGTTGAACCGCTGGAACTCCCTCTCGGGTGCCGATCGCAGCCGGATGATCGGCCAGTTTCGCGATTTCTTCGAACTGGGCCCGCAGGATCTGGCGAAGGGAATGGACCATTTGAAAGCGAACGAGCGGCGGCTTTTGGACGCGGCCCGCGACCGCTTCGGCGGGCTGCCGGTGGCGCAACGGCGGGAATACATGTTGGCCTTTGAGCGATTGGCCGAGATGTCTTCCGAGCAACGGGCGCACTTCCTCCGAAACGTCGAGCGATGGGAATCAATGACTGCGGCCGAGCGGAACGTGTGGCGGCAGTTGACGAAGCAGGTGCCGGAGCTTCCGCCGTTTCCGCCGGGGATGTTTCCGCCACTGCCCCCAGGGACGAACTCGGTGGCTGCGGTCAGCCGTTGAGCCGGGCGTGGTGGGAGGGGAGCCGCTCGACCGCGTCGTCTTTCACCGGAAGGTTCTTCCGATCCTGCCATGCGCGCCAGAGGACCCATGCGCCGGTCAGGGCGATGCCGGACCAGGCAGCGAACTGGAGGCTTGTGGCGATCCGGGTGTCGTATTGGAGGATGTCCCAGCGGGCCAGAATGGTGTTCCAGTCATGGTCGCCACCGCCGACGAGCGGCAGTTTCAGCTGGCGTGCATCCGCCATGTAGCGGGCGATGTTGAGGACGTTTTCCCAGAACCAAACCGACGCGGCCGCGAGGGACAGGACCTTGCCCTTCTTCCAGAAACCCACGGCCATTAGAATCGGGAAAACGAGCTGGCCCAGGGTGCCACCATAGGTTTCCAGTCGCTGGCTGACGAGGCCGACGATGGGGTGGCCGGCTTCGTGGAAAAGCAGGTTCGCATGGTCCAAGCCCATGATGAAACCAGGCTCGGACGCCCGGACGATCGCGACAAAACCGCCGAGGCCGGCGGCGAACAGCGCCAGCTTTCCGGGGGGGACCCGTTCCCATTCTTCGGTTCGAACCACGCCGGAGGCATCGGCGCGTTTGGACGGTCGATTGATCAGGAAGACGGCGAAAAGTTGGAATTGTGTCGAAGGTCAGACCTTCGGCGCGGAGCAGGGCAGGCCATGGGCGTCGGCGATGGCGCGATGGGTCACCAGGCCGTCCATCACGTTGATGCCGCCCCGGAGGGCAGGTTGGCGTTGGCAGGCTTCCGCCAGTCCGAGGTCGGCGATGAGTTCGACGTAGCGGTGGGTGACGTTGGTCAACGCCTGGGTGGCGGTGCGGGCGTAGGCGCCGGGCATGTTGGCGACGCAATAGTGGGTGACGCCTTCCTCCACATAGACGGGTTCGTCGTGGGTCGTCGGACGCGAGGTCTCGGCGCAGCCACCCTGGTCGATGGCGATGTCCACCATGACGCTGCCGGGCCGCATGCGGCGCAGCATGTCGCGGTGGATGAGCTTGGGCGCTTTGGCCCCGGGGAGGAGCACGGCTCCGATGAGGAGGTCGACGCTCGGGAGGATGTCCATCAGATGGGCTTCGCTAGAATAGAGGGTGTGGGCGGTGTGCAGGGTGATGTCGAGGAAGCGCATCCGCTCGACGTCCACTTCGAGGATGGTGACGTCGGCCCCGAGGCCCATGGCCATGCGCGCGGCGTTCACCCCGGAAACCCCGCCACCGAGCACGACGACCTTGCCAGGGAGCACTCCGGGGACTCCCCCCAGCAGCACCCCGCTGCCGCCGTTGTGTTTCGCGAGGAAGTAGCCTCCCACGAGCACGCTCATGCGTCCGGCGATCTCGCTCATCGGCTCCAGCAGGGGCAAGCGACGGTTGATCTCGACGGTCTCGTAGGCGAGGGCGGTGCAACCGCTTTTCATGAGCGCCTCGGTCAACGTCTTGTTCGCGGCGAGATGCAGGTAGGTGAAGAGGATCTGGCCCGGGCGTAGGAGCGCGTATTCGGCGGCCAGCGGCTCCTTCACTTTCACGATCATTTCAGCGCGGTCGAACACCTCCTTGTGCTCGTCGACCAAAGCGGCCCCGGCTTGTTCGAAGTCTTGGTCCAAATAGCCCGCTCCGATTCCCGCGCCCCGCTCGACGACGACCTGGTGCCCGCGTTTGATCAGTTGATACGCCGCGGACGGCAGGAGCGCGACGCGGTATTCCTTGTTCTTGGTCTCTTTTGGAATGCCGATGATCATTGGAGTTTTGGGGTTGTTTTAGAAAAATCGGAGTCTCGCCGAATCTAAACGGAGGCGGTGGCCCGTTTCAGGAGTTCGGACGGATGACGGCGGCGAGGGTAATGGCGGATGCGGTCTTGCGTTCAGCGGCGCGGATGCTTGCCAGACGTTCCCGGACGGTCGGGTCGTTGACCGGGAGCGGGCGGCCGTTCTGGGTCCGGATGGCCTCGAGGATGTCCATGTAGGAGATTGATTCCAATGGACGGCCAGGCGAGAAGCCCGAAACGGGGGTCTGGACTTCTACCACGAGGCCGCCTTTGAGCAGCGGGTCCAGCACGCGAGTGAGAAGGCGACCAGCAACGCCGAGTTCGGCGGAGAGAGCGGCGATCGTCGTCGCCCCCTTTCCGCCGCCGAAATTTTGGGCGAGGACGTTCATCAACCGGAGCGCGACGAATTCGAGGCTGTCCTCGTTGACCGATTCCGCCAGCCTCTCGTTGCGGTAGGCTTTTCGATTCTGGAAGCCGTAGGCCACCTGGGCACCGAAGAGGATGATCAGCCACGAGAGGTAGATGCCGATCAGGAAGATGGGGAGGGCCCCGAGCCCACCGTAGATCTTCGAGTTCTTCACCACTTGGCCGAAATAGACTTCGTTGAAGGCGTTGTTGAGACCCAGGAGGCCCGCCGAGACGAAGCCGCCGAAGAACGCCGCGCTCCAATTGACGGGAGTGTTCGGCATCAGCTTGTAGAACAAGCCGAAGGCGATCGTCATCAGGACCGTGGGGACCAGCTTGAGGAGGAAGGCTGTGACGGGGCTGTCCTTCAGGAATCCTTGCACGGCGGTGGTTCCGGCTCCGATATTGAGGCTCGTCGCCGCCACGAGCAGGATCGGCCCCAGCGTCAGCACGGCCCAATACTGGATGATCCTCGCGACCCACGACCGGCCCCGGGAGACGCCCCAGATGTCGTTGAGCGTGGTCTCGATGTTGGCCAGCAGGGAAATGCCGACAAAGATGACGCCGATCATGGCGGTTGCTCCGAGGGCGCCGCTGTTCACGTTGCTGATGGAGCTGTTGATGAAGCCGCGGACCTTTTGCCGGGCGTCGGACTTGGTCCGCACGGGCGCGTCGCTGCCGGGCTTGGACAAGTCCTCCAGCCCCCAGTCCGACGGGTTGAAATCCTTGTAGCTCGCTTCCGCGTCCGACACCAGCCCGAGCTGGGGCGCCGCCCTCTCGATGATGGTGTTGATCAGGGTATCGATCTGGCCCTTGCCGGACTCGGTCTTCAACAGGCTGGTCGAGATGCTGACGACCACTGCCAATACGGGGACGATCGCCAGAAGCGTCGTGTAGGCGAGGGCCGTGGCGCGGACGGCGCATCGGTTCTTCAGGAAGCTTTGCACCACCATGATCCAGAACCGGGCGAAACGGTGCAGTCGCGGCAGGGCGGATTCTTCGTTCAGCGCGGAAATGCTGTCGTCGAAGAGAGCCTTCACCTGAAGCTGGAACCGGCGAAGTTTGGAGAGTGGCTCGTCCGACATGAGGCAGGCTGGAACGGTAGATGCCGCTCCGGGAAGATTCAAATCGCAACCGACGCCGAAAATCCGGCCGCCGACGAGGCCAGACCCCGGATCGGTTCGACCTCGTCCACTCTGCCGCAAGGATAGGCCGCTTGAACCCGGAGCGTCGTGGTGGAACTCGAAACAGACTTTCTGCGACCGTTCCCGACTGGCTGTCCTATTTATATGGGCCGTGGAACAGTCGTGGAACATGCTGATGGCGTGGGAGAATCGCCTGTCGTCATGATTGGCAGCTTGCCTTCTGGCCCGACTTGGGACATAGCCAAGGCATCCCATCTGTTGATCTCTGGCAGGCCCGTCAGTTCTGCCGCATCTAGGCCTGAATGGCCGAGGCGGAGAGAGGGAAGGTCAAACCGTGTGTGACTTTTTCCCGGCGCCCAGCAAACTTGGAAGTTTGCGATGCGGCAGAACTGACCGGTTGGAATTGGTCCCCCGAGTCTCCCTTCGTCGGTTTGTCCGCGCTCGCCCACCCCGTCCTGAGACTCCGTGCTTCGGCGTCTCCAACTTTGTCGAAAACAAAAACGCCCGGACCGAAGTCCGGGCGCGCAGAGGATCAAAAAGCCTGACGAATCAGGCGGCGACGTCCTCGAAATTTGCAGTGCTCTCCAACAGTTCGAGCACCTTCTCGTGCAGCACCTGCTCCGCGACGGCATTGATCCGGTTGTTGGCCTGGAGGTCCTTGGCCAGCTTGTCGGCCGGCATCTCATATTGCATGGCCATCATCTGGATGCGCTGGATCAGATCGGCCTGCTCGACCTTCAAGCTTTCCTTCTCGGCGATCCGGCCAAAGACGAACGACGCCTTCACGCGCTCACGGGCGGTGATGGTGGCATTGGAGAAGATCTCGTTCTTCTGCGCCTCGATCGTTTCTTGCGGCACGCCACGGCGCTGGTTTTCGTTCACGATGCTGTAGACGATCTCGCGGGTCTCGTTGCTGATCAGGCCCTCGGGCAGATCACAGGTCACCTTGTCCAGAAGCCCTTTCGTGATCTGTTCCCGAACGCTGCGCTTCTGGCGCATGTTCAGCTCGTTGGTCAGATCGTTCCGGATGCCTTCCTTCAGCTTGTCCAGAGTATCGGCACCATATTGCTTGGCCAAGGCGTCGTCTTCGTCGGGGAGAATTCGCTCCTTCACTTCGACCACTTCCACGGCGTAGACGGCTTTCTTGCCGGACAGGGACCCCTGCACGAAGTCGGCGGGGAACTCGATGTTCACCTCGCGTTTGTCGCCGGCCGAGGCACCCGCCAATTGCGGGCCAAAGCCGGGGATGAACGCCTTCGGATCGACGGCGATCCAGAAATTCTCCTTCTCGGTGATGCCCTTGGCCGTCGGCGCGAGCTCGGTCAACGGCTTCCCGTCCGATGTGCCCTTGTAGTTGACCACCACGACGTCGCCATCCTGCGCGGGACGGGTGACGGTTTCGAACTTGGCGACCCGTTCACGGAGCGTCGTCAGCGCCTTCTCCACGTCCTCGTCGGTGACCTGCTTGCTCTCGCGCTTCACGGGCAGGCCCTTGTATTCGGGCAGCTCAAACTCGGGCGCGGTCTCGATCGTGGCGGCGAACTGGAGGGACTGGCCCTTGCCGAACTGGATCTCCTCGATGTCGGGGTATCCGATCACCTTCAGGTTCTGGTCCTTGACCGCTTGGCTGTAGGAATCGGGCAGAAGCTTCTTCTTCACCTCTTCCTGGATGCCGGACTCGTAGCGCCTGAGCACCATGGCCTTCGGCGCCTTGCCGGGACGGAAGCCGGGGATCGACACTTGTCGGACGAACTTCTTCCCAACTTCCTCAAAAGCGGCGTCGACCGCCGCCGCGTCGACTTCGATGCGGACTAGTTTTTTGCAGGGTGCCAGCGTTTCTACGGTCACATTCACGGTAAAACCTTTCGTTTTCAGGCGATTGGGGCGCGGCAGAGGCCGAGTTCCACCCAACAGCGAACCGCGAACCCTAGGTAGCGCGTGGAGGAGCGTCAAGCATTGGGCGGACAGGAGACGGTGCGAAATTCTTGGTCCCGGTCGACACGGAGGACGGTCGAAGAGGGGAAGTCCGATAGTGGGCTGAAAGTTCTGCAAAAAGAAGTTGGGTCATGAGAGGAACGGGAGCGAGCAAAGCACCGTCTGCTTTTTCGCGTTGTCGCCCTACGCCGCGATCGGCACCCCCGCCAGCCGCGTCTCGCTGCGGGTCAGTGAACCGAGATCGCTGCCCACCCGGCTCGGCCGGACGTTGCCGATGACGAACGTCGCGTTGGTCGCCCCCCGGGATTTGCCGCGCCCCGCAGCGATCAAGTCCTTCTGACGATGGACCTGTTCCTTTGTAGTCCGTCCCTTTGGAGTCACGGATCCGTCCGCACCGTCCACTGGTTGTCGAGGCGCTTGGAAAAATCCAACGGATCCCCAACGCCGACGGTGCCGCGCGCCACTTGATAGGCCCAGACCTCGAAATAGGTCAGGTTCGCCCCGCCGAAGATGGTGGAGAACGCGCCGTCCACGGCGTCCTGTCCGCACGAAAGCTTGATCCTCCCGATGCGGGGCACATGGAAGCGCGCATCGGTCGTGAACCAGTCGCCGCCGCGATACACCTCGGCGTAGGCGTGGAAATCCATGTGGCCCGACGGATCGGGAAAACCGATGTCGGGCAAATGGCCGGTCACGTAGCGGGCCGGCAGGTTGAAGGTGCGGTTGAGCGCGATGGCAAGATGCGCAAAATCGCGGCACACGCCGTAGCCGCGCTGGAGGATGTCCCACGCGGAGAGATCCGCCTGCCCGGACATGTAGCGATACTCGATGTTCCCGTGCAGCCACTGGCTGATGGCCTGGACGCGGGGCCAACCGTGCTCGACCTGGCCGAACTTTTCCCAGGCGAAGTTGACGAGCTTGTCCGAGTCGCAGTAGCGGCTGGGCATCGTGTAGCGCAACACCTCCGATGGCAGATTTTCAGGCGCGTGCGCCGTGGGGTCCGTCAGATAATGGTTATCAGGTTGCGACGAGACCGACACGATCGCGTCGTGCCGGAAGAGATTTCGGCCGGGCGCCAGCTTCACGCGATAGACCTGGTTGCCATGGCTGTCGGTGAACCGGTCCGAGGGAAGATTGTTGCCGAGGGCGAGCGCCTCGAACACCACCGAGTGGTTGCGATCCGGGCGGGGGCTCAGGTTCAGCAGCAGCATCGCCGACCCGGGAGCTTCATAGACCAGGCTGCATCCGATACGCACCGTCACGTCGAAAATCGGCGCCAACGCAATGGGTTTAGTCATCGTCCGTGAGAGAACGCCGCAAACCCGATCGGCGCAACTGCCTTCCCGTCCTGCCGCCGCTCCGCCTCCAAGTGCGACAGCGTCAGCGGTTCGCCAGCAGGACCACGATTCCGACCACGACCAGGATCGCGACCACCAGGAAGGAGATCTTCCAGAAGCTGAAGGGCCGTTCGCCCGCGATCTCGCCGGTGTAGCCGTTGACCAGCACCTGGTAGCCCTTGCGGCCGTAGTCGTAGGTCAGCAGCCAGACCGGCACGAGGACGTGCTTGAAGGTGAGGGCGGAATAGGACGAAGAAACTTGCAGGTTCCGGTGGGTATCCCCGGGCACGCGGGAGGCGCACATGGAACGCACGGCGGAATCCATCTCTTCGCGGGACCGCTGCGCAGCGGAGGACAGGTCCACCTGGTATTGTTCCACCACCCAACCGGCGAGGTAGCCGGCGTCATAGGGTTTCAATTCCTTTGTCGGGAAGGGTTCGACCTTTTCCAGAAGACCGCCGTGGACGCCCTTGGTGCCGGGGATCAACTGGTCGTCGAAGAAGTGGTCCAAGGAACCGCTGCTCCATTGCCAGCGGATGTTCTGAACCTGCCGCGTCTGCGTATTGCCCTGCGCATCGGTGTAACTTTCCGTCACGTAATAATAGTAGCCGGACTCGGCGGTCCAATCGGCGTGGACCCGGGCATCAAAAGTCCAGTAGGGCAGATAGACTCCGCCGACCGTGTCGGTCAGCGCGCGCCGCTTCAACGCGCCCGGAGCAAACCATCGACTGGCATACCACTGGCGCACGGATTCGCGCACCTGGATCTGGGTCACGCAAAAGGGCAGCAGGCTCTCCGGCCGGATCAGGGCCAGGGTCTGCTCGTAGGGCACGAGCTGGGCGGAGCCGCAGAACTCGCAGTTCTGCCCCACGCGGTTCGGATCGAAGGAGGAGATGGCCTGGCAGCTCTGGCACTTCACCGACACGCGCTCGGTGTTGTAGCCGCGCTGATCGTCGGGAATGGCGCGGAGCGTCGCGACCAGATCGTGTTCGACGATGGCCCCGTCGCTCCCGATCGCGGCCGGCGACACGGTGCCGCAGAAGGGGCAGACGAGCGCCTGTTTGGCGGCGCTCCAGTTCGCGTCCGCCCCGCAGGCCGGGCAGTGGTATTTGTCGCGGGCGAGGAGTTCGCTCATGTCGGAGGATTGAACTTGGGGAAAACCGCTACTCCGCGCGGATAAATGCTTATGGGCATCTGGGACTGCTTGGATTAGCGAAGATCAGCGTGGATTAGCGGTTGTAGTCGGGGCTCATCGAGGCATGCGGGTCAGCACCAGCGGTTCTTCCAGGTCGAACATCGTCTTGCCGGCGGGCGACGTGAGGAATTCGGCCGCCTGCTGGAAATTGGTCGAGATGATTATGTCGGTGTCGTTCGTCGCGACGATCGAGAGCTTGCCCGCTCCTACCGATTGCTTCAGCGCGTCCTTGTTGCCGGGCCAAAAGACGAGCGTGTTGTCCGAGAGTTTGCCGCGACCGACCATGTAAACTTCGTTGGTCTCGTCGAGAAACCGCACGTTGACCAAGGTGGTCTCGCCGGTCTGCCGGACGACCAGCTTGAGGCGCTTCATCTTCAGGTCGCCATTTTCCTCCTCGATCCAGGCGGCGAGCGCGGTGCCGTTGGTGGCGTCGGTGACCAGCAGCTTGAGATGGCCGCCGTTCGACACCCAGTCGCCGTTGATCGTTTCGGGTTTCAGGACGACGGCTTTCTCGCCCAATGGCTGCAAGCTGCCGAGGGGAGAGCAGGCCGTGGACATCAGGGCGACCACAAGGAAAAGCAAGGCCAGGCACGAGAAGCCCCGCGCCCCGGCCCTCTCCCTATCGGATGGGGAGGATGTGGCTGAAAGCCGGGTGAGGGGGCGCGCTCGGTTCAATCGGTCCATTCGTGTAGTTGCCATATGATGATTTGACTGCCGGTTGTTCGCCGGAGAAGCCCAAAGGGTTGGCAGAAGGAAGCCGGTGGTTGAGGAGTGCGGAGCGCGATGACACCCCCGGTTCCCGGTCGCCAACAAATCGCATCCCGCAGGGATGTCAGAGCCGCGCTCGAAGGTGTCGCTTGCTGGCACCCTGTCAGGGTGCGGCGGCCTGATTCGTCCCACCTGGGGTGTCGCTGCGCTCGACCCTCGGCTACCTTCTGCCAGTCCTTCGGACTGGGCCGGTCCACTCTGCCTTGTTCGAGATGCGATGTTTGGTTTCATGAACTGGATCAAGCTCGCTGCTGCCATACCAACCCGAAAGCGCCTGCCACCACGATTACTGGAACCGCGATCAACCGGCCAACAGCCTTCCTGGGACACTTCCCACCAATCCAAACCCCGAGGGCGAGGCCAAGCGCCAACCCCGAGAGGAAACGCCCGAGCCGGGCGAGGTCGGCCAATTCAAACAGGCCACCGACGAGATCGATCGAGAGTTCCAGCAGCTCCGTGGCAAAGACTCCACGTGCATAACTTTAGGATTTCAAGAATTCCTCCAGCGGACCGCGAGTGATCCGGTAGGTGCTGCCTGGGTTGGCGCATGTCTTTGAAGGGTCGATCACTTCTTCCCGACTTTCCGCTTCATCTCCGCCAGGGAGAGGGTCGGCTTGCCCTCGTTGCGCGCGCGGGCGTCCAAAAGGGTCAGGTAGTCCTGCATGTCCTCCATCTGTTCGCGGAGCTTGGAGACCTGCGCTTGGACCAGCTTGCGTCCGCTGGCGGGCGTCTTGGGTTTGGTCGGAACTTTATTCATAGACATCCTTTCGATGGCCGATGGCTTGGACGATGACGCGGTCTCCCACCACGTCAAACAGGACGCGGTAGTTTCCCATCCTCAGCCGGTAGGCGACATCGGCGTTTTGCAGGCGTTTGACATTGCCGGCCAGTCCGTCCTCCAGACGCTGGATCTTCCGCAGAATCCGGCCGACATCCGCCGCCGGGACCGACTCAAGGTCGTCCGGGACGGAAGCGGCAAACTCGATCCGGTATTTCATCGTTCGGGTTTAGGAATCACCGGCAAGGCGGCTCCTGCGTCAGCTCTTCAAAAACTCCTCCAGCGCGCCGCGCGTGATCCGGTAGGTGCTGCCAATCTTCTTCGCCTTGAGCCCGCCGTCCTGGATCGTGGCCAACACGTCGCCCTCGCTCACGCCGAGCAGTTGCGCTGCTTCGCCGGGGCTGAGCAGGTCGAAGCCAGCGGGAGCGCCGGCGGTCGCTGGGGCGGCCGGCGCGGCTCCGGGGATTGGCGGGGGATTTCCTGCGCCGGTCAGGCCGCCGTCCTTCATCAGCTGCTGCGCCAGGCCGAAGCCGACCGCGAGTTCCGCCGCCGTGCCACCGGCTCCGCCACCGCCCGTTCCGAGACCCTGCGCGAGCTGGAACTTCACGTATTGGTTCATGTCGCCGATCGCGCCCATGCTGGAGCGCTTGTCGATGGCGGTCTCGACTTCGGGCGGAACGGACACGTTCTCGACCACGAAGTTCGTGATCTCCAAGCCGTATTTCGCCCGGGTGATGGGATTGATCGCCGGGAGCAGCGCCGTGCCGAGTTCGCTGTAGCGCGTGGCGATGTCGAGCATGGGCACGTTCGACTGCGCCAACGCTTCGCTGAAGACGGAGATGATCTTGGACCGCATCGTCTCCTGGAATTCATCCAGCCGGAAATGCTGGTCTGTGCCGGCGACTTCCTTCAGGAAGACCCGGGGGTCCACGATCTTGAAATCATAGATGCCGTAGGCCCGGGCTCGGACGATGCCGAAGTCCCGATCGCGCATCATCACGGGGTTGGCCGTGCCCCATTTGTTGCCCGTGAAGGTGCGGGTGATGACGTAGTAGACGTCCGCCTTGAACGGCACGTCGAAGGCGTATTTCCACGACGCCAGCTTGGTGAGGAAGGGGATGTTCTCGGTGACGAGGCTGTGTTTGCCCGGCCCGAAGGTGTCGCCGAATTCGCCGAGGTAGACGAACTGCGCGGTCTGGCTCTCGCGCACGATGAGCTGGGCGCCGCGTTTGATCGCCTTGTCGTCGTCCGGGAAGCGGTAGGAGAGGGTGTCGCGTGAATCGTCAGTCCACTCGATGACCTCGAGTGCCTGACCCTTGATGAAATCGAGAAGACCCATAGGGATGCGGTGATACGCCCGAGCACGCGGCGGGTCGATTACAGATTCGCCGTGAAATTCAAGGGGTGGGGATGGACTCGAATTCCACGGATTTGCACAAAGCGGAATCAATTCGTGGTAATCCGTGGAATTCGTGTCGCCAGATCAATGCCTCAATCCTCCAGCCGCTCCCCGCTCGGCGCCATCTTCACGATGCGGGGCATGAACTCGGCCAGCACCTCCACCAGATCTCTCTGTGCGGCCATGACCTGATGGATGTCCTTGTAGACGCCCGGCACCTCGTCGAGACCGGCGGAGAGCAGGTGGACGTTCCGCTCCTTCAGCAAGCGGTTCACCTTGCTCCACTCGAAGGTCTCGTTCGCCTTCGTCCGGCTCATCACCCGGCCCGCGCCGTGCGATGCCGATCCCAGCGAATCCGCGCCGCCCTTGCCGGGCACGACGTAGCCCGGGGTCGCCATCGATCCGGGAATGATCCCCAACACGCCCGCGTGCGCCGGCGTCGCGCCCTTGCGATGCACCACCACGTCGCGCTCCACACCGCCGAGGGTGTCGCGTTCCTTCCGCCAGAGAACCGGGCCTGAACGAAAGCCTGCTCTTCGCCTGGCGCCAGCTCCTGCCCCCGCCGACGGGGGAGGGCGGGAAGGCCCTTGGCCTCCGACCTCCGGTCCCAGCTCGAGGCCGCCCGGCGGGAGATCCGTCACCTCCGTGAGCAGCGCGACATTTTAGAAAAACGTTGGGCATCCTCTCCGAAGCACCGTCGAACGCCATGAACGGGTTCACGCGATGAGAAACGACCACTCCATGGCGCGGCACTGCGAGAACCGCCTGGTCTCTCCCAGCGGCGTCTACGACCGGGACCGACGCCGTTTGGCTCCCGGCTTCCGGGCCCGGGAGGATCAGGCGCTGGCCGAGCAGATCACCGCCATCCACGCCGAAAGCCGCCGGACCTGCGGATCGCCGCGGATCACATCATCCGCTTTCATAACGCCATCCGCCGGTGAATCCTTGCCAACGTGCGTCACCAAAATCTGTCGGCTCGCCGTCGTCGTGCGCCCTTGCTGGCTCTCGCGGAAATTCGCCGCGCGCGTGTAGATCCACCCACGCAGGCTCGTCGGCCCGAGGTTGTAGGTCAGCGTGTGATCCACCGATTGATCCACGGTGAGGTCCGGCGGAGTCTTCGGGGGTTCCGCAGCGAGCAACCGTGTGCCAAGGATACTGGCGAAAAGCGCGATGCGTAGTGCGTTGGACAATGAGGAGGGAGGTGTCATGGGGATTTAGTTTGGCGAGATCGGCACGTCGCAAAACGTCAGCGCGGCGATGCCGTTGGCTCCGCGGATGAGCTTGTCCTGGCTCCATGCGACTTCCTTGAGATAGGTGATTTTCGTCGCAGCGGATGGCGCGGCGAGTTTGAGCGTGAGCACATTTCCGGTGATGCCGCCCGAGGCGACCTTGTCCTTCTCTCCATCGAGGTAAAATTGCCCCGTCAACGCGTCGTTCCAGACAATCGGTTGGTCGAACTCCAGCGCGATGGTGTCCTTCGCCGCACTGGTGAATTGTGCCCGCACGAGATTCGGCGGTGTGATGGAGGCGGTGGGCATTTTTCCGTAGTTGTCGCGCTCGATCAGGGGCTGGATGAGCCGTGCGAATTCAGCCCAGCCGAGCAGCGGGAAATGGCAGCCGCCGGGGGGCTGGATGCCGAGCGTGGACATCGCGCTCATGTGCGAATAGAGGCGCGGGAGCGTGCGTTGAATCTCGCGGAGGTTGTCGCCCGCGCCGGTGTCCCCGGCCATGCTGCAGGAGTCCGGCCAGATTTGGAAAACGTAGGTGTGCTGGAGGTTTGGGAAGTCCTGCTTCCACGCGCCGGACATCGCCACGAAGTAGTCCTGATACGTCTTCCAATCGTAGTCGCCCGTCGGCCCGGCAGTGCCCTGATTGTTTTCGCCCTGATGCCAAAGAATGCCGCGGATACCGTGCGTCAATTTCGCCTGTTGCACGCGCCAGAGCATCCGCCCGTAGATCGTGGTGGGGTCTGTCGGGTCAGCTTCGTCGCGTTGGTGCTGATCGATGCGAGTCCCGCCGACTGCGCCGTTGATGATGAAGATGGGAATCTTCTGGCTCTCGACGAGCCGCTTCGCCAGCTCCATGCCCCACCAACCCAGCTCGGCTTTCTCGCCAGCCTGCGCCTTCCACACGGGCAGGCACCACAGGTTCTCCGTCATGTTCGTCGCGTCCTTCGAGTTCGCCGGCGCTTGGCCATAGCTGCGAATCCACTCGCTCGTCTCCGGCGGGGATTTCTCGCCGGTGTCCGTCGCGAGCGCGTTCGACTGACCCTGGATGATGTAGGCATCGCCGCAGACAAGGTCGTTCACGGTCTGCACGACGGTTTCGCGTCCGCCGCTCTTGGTGCCGAATTCCACTTTGTATTTGATGAGTCCCGGCTTGAGCTTCGACGACAGCGCGTAGGACTTGTCCGCCGCTGGTTTTGCGGTCTCCGTCTTGATCAACTTGCCGTCGGCATAGACTTTCAAAAAGACCGAGTCGGCGGCTTCGGCCAGCGTGCCTTTGTAAAAGAGCGTGCCCTCGCCCTTGTCGTCGCGCTCAAAAAACTGCCCTTCCACCGGCTTTTCGTCCTTCGCCGGAATGCGCACGATCCACGGGTCGCTCTTCGGCTCGGTTACAGCGATGGTGACTTCGTGAGTCGTCGGCGCGCCGCCGTTGCTCACCGTCGCCGTCACCGTCAGCGCGCCGCTGTTCTGCGCGCGCTTGAGCAGCAGTTTTCCCTGCACGATTTCGTGAATCGTCCCGATGCCCCCGACCTTCCACTCGATCTTCAAATCTCCCGCGCCCTTCGCCGGCATCGCCGCGAGATTGCTGACGACCGGCACGACTTCGATCGCCGCGCGCCCATCCCACGCGGCTGGCGCTTTCAAAGCGAACGCCGGCTCCGCGATGTCCTCCTTCACCGTGATGGCGATGTCCCTCGTCTTCACGCCAGTCGGATACACTGCCTTGAAGACCAGCGTCGCCTTCGCATCGCCCACCACGCGCCCCGCATCGAACGTGTAGCTGAACCGATCCACCGCCACCACTCGCTCGTGTCCGTCACGTTTCAAAATCCAAAATACCTTCTGTGCGCCGCCCGCCTGCGCGGTGAAGGTCGCACTCTTTCCCTCCATCACCGTCGTCGTTGCTGGCGCGACAGCGAACGCATCGCCCGGCTGCACCACCGGCCCGACGAGGGTTTGCATCGGCTTTTGATTTTCGTAAGTCAGCCGCACCCAGTCCGTCGAGCGCGACACGCGCGACACGCGGACCTCATCGAGGTCGCCCACGAAGTCGTAGTTGTCATACCATCCGCCGAGCCACAGCCGCGCCGGAGTTTTGATGTCGAGCTTCGTCGTCGCCTCGCCATCCACCTTGCCGTTGATATAGATGCGTCTCGGCCCGTCGCCATAGGTGTGGACGACGTGGATCCACTCGTTCATTGGCAGACGGCTCTCGCCCTGCACGTTGGAAAAGTCGCTGTCCACCTGCACATGCGGCGGACTGGCAAACTGTATCCGGACCTTGCTCCCGCGCCCGCCGCCCTCGTTGCCCCAGCCCATGATCGTTCCGTTCGCTTTCTCGGCACGGACCCACAGCTCCGTCGTATGCGCGTTCCCACCCGCCGGATAATCCGGGATCTTGTCTCCACCGAAAATGCCCTGCTTCCCCGCGAAGTGCCGCGCCTTCCCGATCATCCCGCGCACCGCCGTCGTCTCCACGTCCTTCGACTCCAGCGTCCCCACTTCATCCACCACCGCATCGCCGAGATGCCACACGCTGAGGTAGCCATTCGACTCGCCAAAGACCGCCGTTCCGTTCGATTCGCTCTGCGCGTCCCGCTTTCCCCAGAAAACGCGCAACTCCTGCCGGGTATTGCCCGTGATTTTCGGCATTCGCACCCAGACCGCCGCCTCGCCGCGCGCCGCATCCCACTCCTCGATTTCATACGCCAGCGCCACCCCCTCACTCGTGGTGAAACGCACATCTTCCCCGTAGGCCCGAGCCTCTGTGAAATCGAACGAGTCCTTGTGCAACCGCACAAGCAGAGGGAATCCCTCGACCCCCGCCGACGCCGGCAAATCCGCACCGTCCGGCGTGGTGATCAGGAAAATGGAACCCGAATGCTGCCAGCCCGCATACTGCGCCGGAGAAGGCGCGGCGAAGGCCGCGAGTGGCCCGAAGAGAGGCCCATGGAGCAGTGCAGCGAGGAGAATGACGATGCGTTTCATGCGGAAGTGGAAAGATTGGTTAGCCGTGCGGTTCGTCGATTTCCTCGCCCTGCCTCGAAATAAACTCGGAGCGGTAGTAGAAATACATGCAGCCGAGACAGAGTGCGGTGAGGACGTGCCACAGTGCGTGGCCTTGCAGCCATGCGTCGGGACCAGTGAAGCGCGCGGCGAAATCGAGTTCCCGGCAGAGCACTCCCGCAGCCAAAGCAACGCCAGCCAAGACGAGCCAGCGCACGTTCAGCTTTCGCGCACTGGAAAACAGATCGAGCATGCCGAGGATGGCGACCGTCGCGATGAGCGTGCTGAGGACCGTGCGCGCGGACATGGACCACTTGTATGCATAAAGGAGTGAAGTGCCGCCGACGGCGAGGCCGCCCAAGACGGGCCATGTCGGCAGCCTTCGATCCGCGCCGAACGGCCCGCGTGGAATCCATTGACCCACATTCAACGCGATGAAGACGAGCAGCGGCGCATACATCATCGCCACGTCGAGTCGCTGCCCTGCGCGGGTCAGCGACGCATGGAAAAAGCCGCTCCCCGCGCCGAGCGCACAGCAGGCCGCTCCAAACAGCAGACTCATCGCGGGCGTCCCGACAAGATAGCCGGAAGCGGCGGAATGCGGGCGGCGCCGGTCGCGCAAGCCGAGCGCGATGC
>JBBQXJ010000074.1:0-23939 GCA_038209745.1 Verrucomicrobiota bacterium | reverse complement strand
GCTCGGTCAGGGAGAAGAAGGAAAGCTCAGAGGGACGAATGGTTTCGGACACGCGTTCTTGGACGAAAATCCCGCCCTGCTTGCTCAATTTCAACGACTGTTTCTTTTCTGGAAAATCGAGTTTCTGGAAGTCCCCTTAAGACATTGTAAACTCCAGCTTTTTTAACCCGAACAGCAAATTCATCAAGCAATTGATACTCGAACTTATATCCAAACGACAGGTATCCTACCGTCGCAACCAAGAGAGCAAAAACGCCAATATGCATGACGCGGCGCCTTTTCAGAGTCACCAGCCAAATCGTCAGAAAGACAGGAACCAACACCAAAAAAGCCACCAAAATTAGATAGCAAATTGCCAACGAGATGAATCCTGACAGAAAAAGCCAAGGCGTGATCAGCCTCGCAACAAAGGCAATCACAATTCCGATAGCCAAGATTGGACTACCCTGTATAGCTGACGCTAGATTTCTCATGACCTCATCTCAATTGAAAATGGCAATCGTCCTCGGTGGAATACAAAGGGACAGGTCAATAGTCAGAGAACCTAGGACAGTGTCCATTGGTTGCAGCCGGCTTCAAATGCGTGCCTGCTTCGGACGGCGCATGAGACCCGTTGGACATATTTAGAACGCGGGACAGGCCCGCCGTTTCACCGACTATCTGGCAGCGAACGGAATGGCGGCGGACGTGCACTTGGAGGCGGATGATAAGCGTGATCTGGTTGGTGGTCTGCATGACGGGGATGGTGGGCCCGATGGCCAACTACGCCCACTTCTCAGGATTAAAACCCTTCAAAGGGGGGTCGCGGGCCAGGTCCGCGACCCCCCTTTTGAACTGATCAAATAATCCAGCTCGCTCCCGTCCTAATCTCGGAGCACCGATCACCACCAAGTAAACGAGGCGTCCGGTGCGATCCCGATCCATTGGTCCATCTGCGGGGGAAATTTGAAGTTCTCCACGTGGGTGTCGCCAAACAGCATGTTCTCGTAGCGCTTGCCCTTGTAATTGTGCCAGACGGTCTGGATCGCCTTGGTGTCGCGGTTGGCGTGCCACGGCCAGTCACCGAGGATGATCTTGTTGGCCGGGCTCCGCGCGATCTCCGTCTCCTTCATCGGCGTTCCTTGCCGGGTTCCTTTCGCGGCAATGTCGCCCGTCACGCGTTGCACCCGGAACGCGTCGGCGGCCCACTCGATGAGGTAGCTATTGCCCCATCCTTCGAAACAGGTCTTCACCTGGGTGTTCAACGAATCGCCCGCATCGGCGGGACAATGGAACAGGTCGACCGCTCCCACATACTTGTTCAGCGGACGGTTCTCTTCCTTGGTCTTGCCTCCGTAGGAGAAGGCGTTCCCGGACGCGTTGGCCGTCGCCGTATACTTCCCGCCGTAGTCGGCCCAACCGGAATGGACCGGAAAGTAGTCCCGGTTGTCGTCCGCGTAGAGCTTGAGGGCGATGCCGAGCTGCTTCTCGTTGCTGATGCATTTTATGCTCAGTGCCTTGGCCTTGGACCGGGCCAGCGCCGGCAGAAGCATTCCCGCCAGAATCGCGATGATCGCGATGACAACCAACAGTTCGATCAAGGTGAACCCGACAGGCTTTCGGCGGGCAACATTTGGATCCATCCCTTCTTTGTAACGACCCATCGCCTGAACACCAGCCGCCTGTTTTGGGGCTACCACCGATCTGGGCGGCCCGAAAACGCCGGACCCAAGCGACCCCTTGAAGGTCCCAATGACCGATCGGCGTCAAACTCGCCATTGCCCCTCCGACCCCGCGCTCCGCATAGTCGGCCCGAGCCATGCGACTTGACCAAGCCCTTGTGCAGCGCGGATTGATCGAAAGCCGGGAAAAGGCGCAGCGCGCCGTTCTCGCCGGGCAGGTCCGCGTCAATGGCCAACCCGCCGGCAAGGCCGGCGACAAGACCCGCGACACCGACCTGCTGGAGCTGACCGAGCGTGAAAAATTCGTCTCCCGGGGCGGCCACAAGCTGGAGCACGCCCTCCAACATTTTTCCATCGACGTTGCGGGCCTCAGCGCGATGGACCTGGGCTCCTCCACTGGCGGATTCACGGACTGCCTGCTTCAACGCGGCGCGGCCAAGGTCTTCGCCGTCGATGTCGGCCATGGCCAGCTCGCGTGGACCCTGCGGAACGATCCCCGGGTCGTCGTGATGGAGCGCACCAACGCCCGCTCGTTGACTCCCGGATCTTTTCCCCCGCCCTTCACTCCGGCCGACATCATCGTGGCGGACTGCTCCTTCATCTCCCTGACCAAGATCCTGCCCGCCGCCGCCAAACTGCTGAAACGCCCCGGTCGGATCGTCGCCCTGATCAAACCCCAGTTCGAGGCGGGCCGGCAGGAGGTCTCCAAGGGCGCCGGAGTCATCACCGATCCGGCCATCCACGAACGCGTGGTTGCCGAGCTGCGACATTTTGCCGAGTCTGAAATCGGTTTCAGATGGATGGGCGCGACGGACTCGCCGTTGCTCGGTCCCGCCGGAAACAAGGAATTCCTCGCACTGCTTGAAACAGCCACCTGACAATCTGCGCCGCGTCGGTCTGGTGACCAACACGGTCAAGCCCTCGGCCGTGAAGCTCCTCAAGAAGGCGGCGCTGTGGTTCCGTCGTCGCGGCTCGGAGGTCCTCTTGGACCGTGCCACCGCCGAAGTGGCGGGCTCCTGCGGCACGGTGCTTCCCGACTTCAAGACGCTCGGCCGCGAGGCGCAGCTTCTGCTGGTCTTCGGCGGTGACGGCACCATCCTCCGCGTGGCCCGGGGCATCGACGGCGCGCGGACGCCGATCGTGGGCGTGAACGCCGGGCGTCTCGGATTCCTGACCGACGTGCAGTCCCACCAGCTCGACAAGGCGCTCAAACAGATCTGGGAGGGCCGCGTCTACGTGGACGAACGCACGTTGATCGACGTGAAGTTCGGCTCCGGCGCGCGCGGAGAACACCTTCGCGCCCTGAACGACGTGACCATCACCCGCGGCGCCGAACTCCGGATGATCGAGCTCGATATCACCGTGGACGGCCAATCGCTCACCCGCTATCGCAGCGACGGGTTGATCATCAGTTCCCCGACCGGTTCGACGGCGTATTCCCTCTCCGCGGGCGGTCCCATCGTGCACCCCACCGCGAAGGTCCTCGCCCTGACTCCGATCTGTCCCCACACGCTGTCCAACCGCTCGGTCATCGTCAGCTTCGACTCGGTCATCGTGGTGAAGGCGTTGACGCGCGGGACCGAGATGATCGCGACCGCCGACGGCCAGGTCTCGGTGTCGATCACCGAGGGCGACACCCTTACCATCCAGCGCAGCCGCCGGTTCGTCCGGCTGCTGCATCTGGAGGGCAGCTCGTTCTTCGACACCCTGCGGCGCAAGCTGCATTGGAGCGGTTCCAACACCTAGCCGAGAAAGAGACTCCTCCCCATGATCCGACTCAAAGACATAGCCGAACGAGCGGGCGTCTCCGTCATGACCGTGTCCAAGGTGATGCGCGACGCCAAGGACATCTCCGGCGCCACCAAAGCGCGGGTCCGCAAGCTCGCCGACGAGCTTTGCTACGTGCCCGATGTCATGGCCCAGAGCATGCGCAGCCGGACCACCCGCCTGCTCGGCCTCATCCTGCCCTCGGTCGCCAACCCCCTGTATGCCCGCGTCATCCTCGCGCTGGAAGAAAAGGCCAACGAGCTCGGCTACGACCTGCTGCTGACCCATTCGCTGAACAAACCGGAACGCGAGGAAGCCTGCATCCGACGCATGATTTCGCGGCGCGTGGACGGGCTCTTCATCTTCCCGGCCTACCGCTTCGGCGGGCCGACCCAGGGCTACGACGAACTCCGCAAGCGCGGCGTCCCCACCGTCATCCTCGGCCAGGTGGCGGACTTCTGCCGCGACTTTGTGAACGTGGAACCGGACGACGTTTTCGCGAGCCAGACGGCCACGCGTCACTTGATCGAACTGGGCCATCGCCGCATCGCCTACTTCTCCGGCCCCCGGACGTCCCCCACGGCCAAGGACCGGCTGGAGGGCTATCAGAGGGCGCTGCGCGAGGCGAACATCCCCCCCGACGACCATCTGATCTTTTCCGCGGGCAGCACCATCGAGGAAGGAGAGGCGACCGCCCTCCAGATGCTGAACGAAATGCCCGACGCCACCGCCGTCCAGACCTTCAACGACCTCGTCGCCATCGGAGCCGCCAACACCCTCCTCCGCCAAGGCATCCGCATTCCGGACGACCTGTCGATGGTCGGCTTCGGAAACATTCTGATCAGCGAACATTTCCGGGTGCCGCTCACCACCATGCGCCAGCCCAAGCTGCGGCTTGGGTTCGCCGCCTTCGAGCTCATGTCCGCCCTGCTCGCCGGCGACAAACCGGACCCGCGCCGCCTGCCCACGGAGATCGTCACCCGCGAAAGCAGCGGCAAGCCACCGACCCATCGGATCCAACGCCCGGCCGCCCCACAGCCGCAGCCGCCCGGCGCGGCGGTATCGGGCGCCGTTTCACCCGCCCGGGCCCGCTGACCCTCTCCGGCTTGTCGTTTCTGGATTGGCAAGACACGCTCCGAGGTCGCGGGCACCGAGGATTGCCGGTCGACCGGACTGCGTTTCCGGTCGATCCTGTCCCGTGCATAAAACCACCAAGATCGCTCTTCTCAGCGGCGCCCTTACGTTGACCACCGCAGCAGTGTTCGCGCTCCAGAACGTCAATAAATCCTCCGGGCCCATGCCCTCCGCCTCCGAAACCAAATACACCAACCGGTTGGCCCACTCGAAGTCACCCTACCTCCTCCAGCACGCCCACAACCCGGTGGATTGGTATCCGTGGGGCGAGGAGGCCTTCGCGAAAGCGCGCACCGAGAACAAGCCGATCTTCCTCTCCGTGGGCTACTCCACCTGCCATTGGTGCCACGTCATGGAGCACGAATCGTTCGAAGACCCGGTGGTCGCGAAAGTCCTGAACGACCACTTTGTCTGCATCAAGGTCGACCGTGAAGAGCGTCCCGATGTCGACCGCGTCTACATGACTTTCGTGCAGGCCACGACGGGTGGCGGTGGCTGGCCGATGAACGTATGGCTCACGCCCGACCTGAAACCTTTCTTCGGCGGGACCTACTTTTCCCCGGCGCAGTTCACACCGCTGCTGGAGAACATCGGCGAGTCCTGGCGGACCAACCGCGCCCAGATCCAGGCGTCCGGCGACTCGGTCGCCCAACAGCTGCGGCACTTCACCGAATCGAAGCGCCCGGCCGGTGTCGCGATGGAAAAGGCGCTGCTGGACCAGACCTACGAGGAGATCAAGAAAGGCTACGAACCGCTCTACGGCGGATTCGGCGACGCGCCCAAGTTTCCCCGGCCCGTCACGCTGAACTTTCTGCTGCACTATTACGCCCGCACCGGCACGAAGGACGCGCTCGAGATGTCGCTCTTCACCCTGCGCAAGATGGCGGACGGCGGCATGCACGACGCGCTGGGCGGGGGCTTCCATCGCTACTCCACCGACACGCGATGGCATGTCCCCCATTTCGAGAAGATGCTCTACGACCAGGCCCAACTGGCCGGCTCGTATCTTGACGCCTACCAGATCACCCACGACCAGAGCTTCGCCGACGTGGCCCGCGACATCCTCGACTATGTCCGGCGCGACATGACGGGCGACCAGGGGCAGTTCTTCTCGGCGGAGGACGCCGACAGCCCGCTGCCCGAGAATCCCTCCGCCCATGCCGAGGGCGCGTTCTATGTGTGGGAGCAAAAGGAGATCGTCGACGCGCTGGGCCAGGATCCCGCCGACCTCTTCAACTACCGCTACGGAGTCCAGAAGGGCGGCAACGTGGAGTCCGATCCGCGCGGAGAATTCCCGCACAAGAACGTGCTCATCGTCTCGCACACCCTCGAAGAAACGGCGAAACAGTTCGGAAAATCCTCGGCGGAGATTGAAACCCTATTGGGCGACGCGCGGCAAAAGCTGTTCGCGGTGCGGGCAAAACGGCCTCGTCCGCTGCTCGACGACAAGACCATCACCGCATGGAACGGTTTGATGATCTCGGCCTTCGCCCGGGGCTATCAGGTGCTCGACGATCCCCGCTATCTGGAGGCGGCCACGATGGCCGCACAGTTTATCCGCTCGAAACTCTACGACCCGCAGACGGGCCGGCTGATCCGCCGGTATCGCGTGGGAGAGGCGACCATCGACGGATTCGCGGACGACTATGCCTTCCTCATCCAGGGCCTGCTCGACCTCTACGAGGCCTCGTTCGACACCGCCAACCTGGCCTGGGCCCTCGAACTCCAGAAGAAGCAGAACGACCTGTTCTGGGATTCGACCAGCCACGGTTTCTTCAGCACAACGGGCCACGATCCAAGCGTCCTCCTCCGGATGAAGGAAGACTACGACGGGGCGGAACCCTCGCCCAACTCCGTCGCCGCGCTGAACCTCCTGCGCCTCGCCCAGATGCTCGACGACAAGCCGTTTCAGGACATGGCCGGAAAAACGTTGGCCGCGTTCGGCGCCCGCCTCCAGCAGGGGCCGAGCACCATGCCGCAGATGATGGTCGCTCTGGACTTCAGCCTCTCGAAACCGAAGCAGATCGTGGTCGCCGGCAAGGCTTCCGCTCCCGATACCAAGGCGATGCTTCGCGAGATCCACGCGCGGTTTCTCCCGGACAAGATCGTCCTGCTGGCCGAGGGCGCGGCCGGCCAAGCCTTTCTGGGGAAACATCTGGAGTTCATCCGGGATGTGAAACCGGTCAACGGGAAAGCCACGGCCTACGTGTGCGAAGACTACGTCTGCCAGCTGCCCACCTCCGATCTGGAGAAACTGACGCAAGAACTCGCTCCGAAGCGTCGGTAGGAGGTTCCCTTCCAAAGCAAAAGACCCGCCCGTTTCCGCATCAGGAAATGGGCGGGTCTTTATCCAGCCGCTTCGTGTCCGGTGTCAGTCCTGCGCCCAGAAGTCGACGACCATGACATCGTCCATGACCGGGCCCAGCACCGCGCCGAACTTCTTGTGTTCTGGATGCGGCAGATAGACAGCCCGATCCGCCTCGCTCTTGAACGACAAGACGAAGCAATGGGTGAAGCCCTTGTTCATCTTCTCCGGGCTGTTGTTCGTGCCCCATTCCAGCGTGGCGATCTGGGGAATCTTCGTCTTGAGCGCCCGGAAGGCGGTCTCGACCCCCTTGATCTGCTCGGGAGTGGCGTCGGCCTTGAACTTGATCGACACGACATGGAGCAGTTTATGTTTCTTCATGGGGGAGTCAGCGGCGATCACGCCCGCCATGGCGAAGAGACAGACAACACCGAGGAGCAGGACGAGTTTTTTCATGCCGCGAACGGTGCCAGCCACTCCGGCTGGAAGAAACCATTTTTGCATTTCACGCGTTGGAACACTTCAGGCTTCCAACGGGTCGTCGATGCAACGGTGGGAAACGCGACGTCCCCCGGAGAAACAACGCTATGCCGACCCTCAACTTTGAACGGACGATCTGGAAAAGGTGGCTTTTCGGGAACAATTCCGACATGGCGATCTACCGCGCCCTGCTCATCGCCGCCATTACCATCCTCGGCTTCCGCACGCTGATCGTCCCCATCCGCGTGAGCGGCAACAGCATGCTCCCGAACTACGAGGACGGAGGCCTGAATTTTGTGAACAAATGGGCCTACTCCCAGGACGTGCCCGTCCGGGGCGATGTCGTCGGAGTCCGCTCGTCGGATCCGAAGGTCATCTATATCAAGCGCGTCGTGGGCCTCCCGGGCGAGACCGTCTCCATCCGCCAAGGCAAAGTGCTGGTGAACGGCAAGCCCATCGAGGAGCCCTACACCGAATCCGAAGTTCCGTGGAACGTCGGACCCATGAAGCTGAAACCCGAATCCTATTTCGTCATCGGCGACAACCGCGGGATCACCATTTTCGGCCCCGTCGCCGGGAACCAGATCATCGGCAAGATCATGTTCTGAGACCCGACACCGGCTTGTGCCGGACAGGGTCCCGCTGCAAGGTCCGGCGCATGAAGCTGGGTGTTTTCGCTGCTCTCTCAATCGCCATCGCGTCCGCGCACGCGGCCGAGCCCTTGGACCGGCCGGAGTTCGATTTCGGCGTTCTGCGCCAGCAGGCGTTGTCCGCCATGGCCGACGGACGCACCAACGAGGCCCTCTTGATGGTCCAGCGCGAGATCAAGGAGCGGCCCATTCTCTTCAAGCTCCGCGCCCTGCTCGGCGAGGTTCACGAGGCTCGGCACGAATTCCCTGAAGCGATCAAGGCCTACACCTTGGCGATGGATCTGGATCCGGGGGCCGATGCGCTCCTCCAGAGGCGGGGGGAATGCCAGTTCCGCAGCGGCCACCTCGCCGAGGCGCTGGAAGACTTCGACGCCCTGCTCGCCCGCAATCCCAAGGACGCCGCGTGGCATTGGCAGCGCGGCATCGTGCTCTATGACCTCGCGCGATACACCGAGGGCCGCAAGCAGTTCGAATCCCACCAGACGGTCAATGGCGCCGATTGCGAGACTGCGCTTTGGCACTGGCTGTGTGTCGCCCGCGAGTCCGGCACGAACGCCGCGATCAAGGCCATCTACCCCTACGACGAAGCCGATGTCCGCCCACCGATGAAGGAACTCCACGCTCTCTTCGCCGGCACCGGATCGGTCGAGGCGGTGATCGCCGCACCGGCAAAATGCCCGCGACCGGAGCTTCGCCCTCTCGGCGAACTCTACGCCCGCCTCTATCTCGGACTCTACTACGAGGCGATGGGCGATTCTTCGAAGAGTGTTTCGTGGCTCAGAAAAGCCGTCGAAAGCGCCCAGGTTGGCGGCTACATGGGCGACGTCGCCCGGGTGCATTTGCAACTTCGAACCCAGGGAAAGTAAGCCGGGTCAACCCGCCGCATCGTCGAGCGGCCACGTCGGCTTCGGCTCCGCGTCCAGATCGGTTTCGATGCGGCCCGCCAGAAACTGGCGCTCCGCCAAAATGCCGATCATCGCGGCATTGTCGGTGCAGAGAGCCCCTTCAGCCAACCGCAGCCGCAATCCACGGCGCCGACACCCTTCCTCGAGCGCTCCCCGCAGCCCGCTGTTGCAGGAGACGCCCCCCGAAGCGGTCACGCAGCGGACGCCCAGGCGCTTCGCCGCCCGCAGTGTCTTTGTCACAAGCGTCTCGACGATCGCCGCCTGCACGGATGCACACACGTCGCGCAGCGCCTTCGGATCGTCCAACAGTCCCGGCCGCTTCTCCAAGAAGTAGCGGACCGACGTCTTCAATCCGGAGAAGCTGAAATCGTCGCCCGGATCAGCCAAGAGCGGTCGCGGAAACGCGTAGGCGACCGGGTCCCCTTCCTGCGCCAGCCGATCGAGCAGAGGTCCACCCGGATACGGAAGGCCGATGAGCTTGGCCACCTTGTCGAAGCATTCTCCCGCCGCGTCGTCGATCGTCGCTCCCAACACGCGGTGGCGCAGCTCCGACTCCACGTGGACGAGAATCGTGTGCCCGCCGCTGACCACCAATGAAACAGAAGGCTCGAACAGATCGAACTCGGCCCGCGCCGGCTGGCCGCCGATCCAGGGCGAATAGAGGTGGGCCTCGTGGTGGTGGACGGTGACCAGCGGCTTCCCGCGCACGAAAGCCATCGCTTCGGCCGCCTTCAACCCGACCATCAACGCCGCCGGTAGTCCGGGTCCCCGCGTCACCGCGAAGGCGTCAAGCTGCGACACTTCGGTCTTTGCGAGAGCGAGGGCCTCGGCGATGACCGGCGTGAGGTTTCGAAGGTGTTCGCGGGTGGCGAGCTCAGGGACCACGCCACCGTATTCCGCGTGGAGCCGGGCTTGGGAAGAGACCACATTGGACAAGACCGCCCCGTCACGGATGACGGCGGCGCTGGTCTCGTCGCAGGAGGTTTCGAGGGCCAGCAGCGTCACGGGGCGTCGGACTGCACCGCGGCCTTGGCGTCGGCCACCCTCTTCACGTCGGGCAGGACGCCCTTGGTGTAGAGGGTGATGCCCTTGAGCAGATCCATCGCACGATCGAACTGGACGTCGCGGACGGCGGCCACCCGGGCGCGCTCCGGATCCTCAAGACGATCAAGGCTCCCGGGAGAACGTTGGATCGCGAGCGCACGCTCGTCGTCCTCGCTCATGGCTACGACGATGTCGGGTGTGATGCCGTGCTCATGGATCACGCGGTGACTCGGGGTGTAATACTTGGCGGTTGTGAGTCTCAGAGCCGAACCGTCCCGCAACGGAGCGATGCTCTGCACCGAGCCTTTGCCGAAGGTCTGCTCGCCGAGAATCACCGCCCGGGTGATCTTCTGCAGATCCTGGAGGCAACCAGCGACAATCTCGGAGGCACTGGCGCTCCCGCCGTTCACCAGAACCACCATCGGCAATTTGCGCTGCTTGGTTTTGCCCGTGGAGATATACTCGGAACGTTGCTCGGCCCCACGCCCTTCGGTCGAAACCACGAGCTGCCCACGCGGCAGAAACTTTTCCGCCACCTCCCCCGCCTGTTCCAGCAGACCGCCGGGATTGTTGCGCAAATCCATGATAATGGCCTGCATCCCCTGCTTCTCCAGCTTCTGGAGGGCCTTTTCCAGATCGGAGGCAGTCTGCTCGCCGAACTGCGTGAGCTTCACGTAGCCGACGCCATTCTCGCCCAACGGGAATTCCGAGCGGCCATTGATGTCTTTGACGGTGCTGATCTTGATCACGGCCCGGGTCAGGGTGAACTCCTTCTCCTCCTTGGTGATGGCCCGCTCCACGGTCACGCTCACTTCGGATCCCGTCCGCCCACGCAGACGCTTGACCGCGTCGTCGAACGACATCGCCTCCGTCGAGCGTCCGTCGATCTTGATCAAGCGGTCGCCGGCCAAAATGCCAGCCTTGGAGCTGGGACTGTCTTCCATCGGCGCCACCACCACGAGGCGACCTTCCTTGGAGGCGTTGACCACGATCCCGATGCCGCTGAATTCGCCCTGGGTGTCGTCTTTCAGATCTTTGTAGGCCGTGGGCACCATGTATTCGCTGTGCGGATCCAGCGAATTGAGCATGCCTTTGAGGGCGCTCTGGATGAGTTCCTTGTAGGTCAGGTTTTCGCCGTCCACATAGTCCTGACGGACCTTCTCCAACACCTCGCTGAAGATCCGATATTGATCATAGGGATTCTCCGCATCCGCCGCGCCCGCATAGAGATGGAGCCGGGTGCCAAAAAAGAGATTCAACCCCAAAAGGAGTGCCGTGGAACCGAAAAGAAGCTTTTTAATCATAGGCCGGATTGCCCGCGAAAGGGAAGCTACGGTCGCGTCGCCGGAAACGCAAGAAACGCACGGTGGCTGCGGCCGACCTCCTCCTATCAAAGAAAAAGCCACCCCGCATCTCACGGAGTGGCTGTTTACCAGCCGGAGCGCTGTTTCCAGCGCGACGGCTCAGGCCTCAAAGGATTTGCCGCAACCGCAGGAGCTGTGGGCGTTCGGATTCTTGATCTTGAACCCGCCACCGGTCAGAGCCTCGGAAAACTCGATGACGGCTCCCTTCAGATAGCTGGAACTGAAGGCATCGACGTAAACGGGCAGACCGAAATATTCGGCGACCACATCGTCCGCGCGCTTCTCGTCGAAGGTCATGCCGTATTGCAGGCCGGAGCACCCGCCACCCTCGACATAGACCCGGAGGCCCTTGTCGGTGTTTTCAGGTTCGCCGGCCCGGACGGAAAGCATTTCCTGTGCGGCCCGTTCGGTCACGGAAATCACGGTCTCAACGGAAGGTTCTGTAGCGGTCTCACTCATCTTGCATCATGGCTAACAAAGGTGGCCCAGACTGTCAAACCACCGGGCAGGGAAAAGTTCCAGCTGCCCCACAACCAACTCCGCCCGGTCGGACCGAGAAGATTGACGCCTCCCGGTCGCCGACCACAATGGCCGGGAATTCATGCATCCCTTCAGAGCACATTCCAAAGTCGAGCCCCTCTTTCGCCTCCAACCGGAGAGGTTGCGGCTGATTGGGCTTTGCCAAGATGGCCCCGTCACAATGGAGCCGACAAAGCTCACGTCATCCGTGACCGAGGACGGTTCCGCACAGGCATGAGCCGACATGAAAAACTGCTGGAGAAGATTCTCCGTGGAACCTCCGACGCGGGCATTCCGTTCGATGGGCTCTGTGTTCTGTTGAAACGTCTGGGCTTCGAGTGCCGGATCCAAGGCAGCCACCACATCTTTTTCAGACAAGGTGTGGAGGAGATTTTGAACCTTCAACCCAAAGGGCCCCACGCCAAGCCCTATCAGGTGAAACAGGTGCGCACCGTCATCGTGAAGCACAAGCTGGCGGAGGACTGACCATGACCAAATACGAAGTCATCATCTACTGGAGCGAGGACGACCAATCCTTCATCGCCGAAGTGCCGGAGCTGCCCGGCTGCGCCGCCGACGGTGCGACCCGCGCCGCCGCGCTCAAAGCCGTCGATGTCGTCATCAAGCAATGGATCGCCACCGCCAAGTCGTTGGGCCGTCCGATCCCGGAGCCGAAGGGGCGACTGGTCTTTGCCTAGTTTGCGCCTAAAGGGAGCAATTCGATTTACGGCGAATCTCACCGGCATTTCTGAATTCTGGATTCCGAGCATGACTCGAAACGAAAAGGTGCAGTCTTCATTTAGCTTCATCCTTACGCCATTTGATCTCGAACCCGAACAGCCCTTCGAGTTGGTTGCTGGCCATTGGCTCCGAAAGGCAAATGCGTTTGAAATCGATCTAATCAAACCGAGGTTGTCTCAGCATATTGGACCTTTCCCAGGGGTGGCTCCTCAGTATGAGTTTGACTGGCGTCAAGAGGTAGATACGGAGACTGGGTCTACCGCATGGAATGATTATCCGCTCGACGCTCAACTCTGGCGGTATCGCGTTGTCACCATGTCTGACGGCCCCGATGAAACATCGTTGATCGATCTGGCCGCTTCTCTGCTGCCCCATTCATTTGAGCTTGGATTTTCCTTCCTGAGAATGAACGGCTCGGACCACTTCGGATGTCGATCTCATCCTTTGATGCTCTCAAGTTTCTTTCTCGATCTTCAGCTCTGCCGGACAAATTCCGTCCCAAAGATTTCGAGCACCGAACTGGCTGAGGTGGCGAAGAACTATCACGCCTTAAAAGTGGCGAGTGTGAATCATCTGCCCATCTTCAAAGCGATCAACCGCTTCAGAGATTTGAGATGCCTGCCTAGACAAAGCGAAATGCTTGTCATCGGCTATTTTGCGATAATCGAGTCCATCATTGCTCACAAGCCGCGATTGGCTGAGTCCTTGGATTCGATCAACCATCAGCTTCGATCAAAACTTGTTCTGCTTTCAAAGCGTTTTGAGCGTCCGATTGATCTTCAGCAGAGATTTGCAGGTCTGGCCGCAGATCCACTCTGGAAACAGTTGTTTGGCTATAGGAGCGCGATTGCCCATGAGTCGAATGCAAGTCCCGACTCGAAGTATCCTGCTCTCAAAGGGAGAGACAATGTGCTCTCCTTCCTGAACGAAGTCGTAAAACTGCTCATCCTATTGGGACTGAAGGATCCTGTTCTTTTGGAAGATTTGAAGAATTGCTGATTTCTGAAGACCCCTATTTTTCTCAATGAAAGTCACCCTGAACTGGCTCAAGCAATACGTTGATTTCACCTGGTCTCCCGAAGAGCTGACCGAGCGCCTCACGCTGCTCGGACTCGAAGTCGAGGGTGTCCAGAAGGTGGTCGGCGAGTTCGACGGCATCGTCGTCGCCCAAGTCCTGACCAAGGAAAAGCACCCGAATGCCGACAAGCTCTCCGTTTGCCGCGTCAACGACGGCACGGGCGAACGCCAGATCGTCTGCGGCGCTCAGAACTTCAAGGTTGGCGACAAGATTCCCCTGATCCTTCCCGGCGCTTCCCTCCCGCCGAAGCCGGGCGACAAGGAGGCCTTCACCATCAAGATCGGCAAGATCCGCAGCGTGGAGTCGCACGGCATGATGTGCTCGCACGAGGAACTTGGACTGGATCCGGAAACCATCGGCCACAAGAAAGAGGAAGGCCTCCTCATCCTGCGAGAGGAAGCGCCGGTCGGGCAGGCCTTCGCCGCCTATCTCGGCCGCAGCGCGGGCGACGTGGTCTTCGATCTCGAAATCACCCCGAACCGTCCCGACCTGAACAGCCTGATCGGCATCGCCCGCGAGATCGCCGCCGTCACCGGCAATCCGCTGAAACTCCCCGACACGTCTGCCGTCGGGCATCCGACATCCGGCATCGCTTGCGACAGACTCGTCTCCGTTCGGCTCGACGCCGCCGATCTCTGCCCGCGCTACACCGCCCGGGTGATCCAGGGCGTGAAGGTCGGTCCCAGTCCCGATTGGCTTCGCGCCGCGTTGGAAAAAGTAGGCATTCGCAGCATCAACAACGTCGTCGATGTGACGAACTTCGTGATGCTGGAAACCGGACAACCGCTCCACGCCTTCGACTACCGTCTGATCGCCAAGAACGCCGACGGCAAACCCACTCTGGTGGTGCGTCGCACCACGGACGGGGAGAAGTTCCGAACCCTCGACAAGAAGGAACACACCTTGTCCGCCGAGACCCTGCTCATCGCCGATGAACAGAAGGGCATCGCCCTCGCAGGGGTGATGGGCGGTCTCAACACGGAAATCAACGGCCAGACGGTCGATGTGCTGCTGGAAAGCGCCCACTTCAACTCCACCAACATCCGCCGCACCAGCAAGACGCTCGCCCTGCGCACCGACGCCAGCTACCGCTTCGAGCGGGGTGCGGACATCGGCGTGTGCGACTTCGCCAGCCAACGCGCCGCCCAGCTCATTCTGGAAACCGCCGGCGGCCAACTCGCCGATGGCGTCGTGGATGCCTATCCCTCCCCGGCGACCGCCAAGCAGCTCACGCTGCGCCACGCGAAGGTCAACGAACTCCTCGGCCTCCAGCTCACACCCACGCAGATCGACGGCTTCCTGACGCAGCTGGGTCTCCAGCTCGTCGCGCCCGGAACCTTCGTGATTCCCAGCTACCGCGTGGACCTGAAGCGCGAGGTCGATCTGATCGAGGAAATCGCCCGGCTCTTCGGCGTGGACAAGATCCCGTCCACCGCACCCCGTGGCGGAATGGGCCAGAACGCCTACGATCTGGTCCACGACCAGCTCGCCGAAGCCCGCCGTCTCTTGACCGGTCTCGGCTTGAACGAAGCCCAGAGCCAAACGCTGATCTCGCAGTCCGAGTTCCAGCTTCCCGACGTCGATTGGGTCCGCCTGGCCAATCCGCTCAGCAGCGACATGGACGCGCTCCGGCCCAGTCTGCTCCCCGGCCTCATCGCTTCTCTCCGCCACAATGCCACCCACCGGAACCACGACGTCTCGTTCTTCGAGATCGGCCGCTGTTTCCTGAACACGCCCAACGGCCCGAAGGAGGAACGCCGGGTCGCCATCGCCATCGCCGGCCAACGCGCCGCCACCTTCTGGAAAGGCGACGACCGCGACGCCAAGCTCGACCTCTTCGACCTCAAGGGACTGCTCGAAGAATTCTTCGAACAGTTCGGCCTGCGCGGTCTCGGCTATCAACGCCGGCCCGAGCCGACCGGTCTCTTCATCGAGTCCGCAGTAATTGCGCTCGGCGGCAAGCAGATCCTCGGCGAGCTCGGCCAGCTCTCCCCCTTGCTCGCCCGCAAGAACGACATCCGCGAAGGCGTCTTCCTCGCCGAGCTGAACCTTGACCTCCTGCTCGCCCGCCGGAACGCGGCCAAGTCCTTCAAGCCGTTGCCGACCTACCCTTCCAGCCGCCGCGACGTCGCCCTCCTCCTGCCCGAAGCCACGACCCACGACGCCGTGCTCCAAGCGGTGAAGCAGGCCAAGGCCGCCAACCTGGAATCCGTGGAGCTCTTCGACGTGTTCCATGGCAAGAGCGTGCCCGAAGGCCAGAAGAGCATGGCCTACGCCTTCACCTACCGGGGCGCGGACAAGACGCTGACCGACACCGAGGTCAGCTCCGCCCACGACGGACTCGTGGCCCGGCTGAAGCAGGCGCTGGGTGCGACGATGAGGGAGTAACCCGTGGAACGAACGGCACCGGTGGGGCGACGGCTCCCGCCGAGCCGCCGGAGGATCGACTGAAGCCAGAAAAGCGATTCCGGCGACTCCCGGCCGTTCCGGACTCACCCGCGATCCCTATTGGATTGGAACAGCCCTCAAGGCGGCTTGGCCGAAGTCGTCGGCCTGCCCAATGCCGTGCTTGTCAGCCCCAACGACGACGACCACGCTCGGTCGTGTCGTGAATCTTCCTCCGCTGCTCCATCGCATCCTGACCGAAACGCCCGCGCTGAAGCGCGCGTATCTCGTCGGCGGCTGCGTGCGGGACGGCCTCCTGGGCCGAGCGGTGAAGGACTTCGACATCGAGGTCTTCGGGCTCGGCTATCCCGAGCTGGTCCGCGCCTTGGAACCGTGGGGGCGGGTCGATCTGGTCGGCAAATCGTTTGGCGTGGTCAAGCTCTCCGGGCCGGACCAGTCCCAGTTCGATTTCTCCATCGCTCGGCGTGATTCCAAGACGGCGCCCGGCCACAAAGGCTTCAGCGTGGAGCTCGATCCCGGTCTGTCTCCGGAAGAAGCCGCGGCCCGCCGCGACTTCACGATCAACGCCCTGATGTTCGATCCGCGCTCCGGCGAGACGCTCGACTTCTTCGGCGGCAAGGCAGACCTGGAGAAGGGCGTTCTCCGCCACACCAGCGACGCCTTCACGGAGGACCCCTTGCGCGTGCTCCGCGGGATGCAGTTCGCCGCTCGGTTCCAGCTCGTGGCCGCGCCCGGCACGCTGGAGCTCTGCCGGAGCATCCGCCACACCCACGCGGAACTGGCCGTGGAGCGGGTCCGCGACGAATGGCTCAAATGGGCCACCCGCAGCACGAAGCCCTCGCTGGGCCTGCGCTTCCTCGCCGATTCCGGCTGGCTCGAGAACTATCCGGAACTCGCGGCCATGGTGGAGACGCCACAAGATCCCGAATGGCATCCGGAGGGGAATGTCTTCGTCCACACCGGCCATTGTCTGGACGCCCTCGTGACCCTGCCTGCCTGGCAGGAAGCCGACGACACGGGCCGCGCGATCTATTCGTTGGCGGTGCTGCTGCACGACGTCGGCAAGCCACTGACCACCGCGAGGGCCGAGCGCCACGGGCAAGAACGTATCGTCTCTCCCGGCCATGAATCCGCCGGCCTCCCTCCAGCCGAAGCATTCTTTGATCGCCTCGGTTTGCCGAACATCCTGCGCCACCACGTTCCGCCGCTGATCCGCAACCACATGTCCTGCCACTGCGCTTGGACCGATCACGCCGTGCGTCGCCTTTCCAAACGGTTGGAGCCGGGGAACATCAACGGGCTCTGTGTCGTGATGACCGCCGACCACATGGGTCGGCCGCCCAAACCGGCCGTCGTTCCCGCCGGCGTCACGGAACTGCTGGAGCGGGCGGCGGTTCTCCGCGTCCGGGCGGAAGCGCCCAAACCGATCCTTCTCGGGCGGCATCTGCTGGAACGAGGGCTTCCCGCCGGCCCGGCGTTTGGCGAACTCCTCAAGACGGCCTACGAAGCGCAGCTGGAGGGAAGATTTGACGATCTCGAAGGCGCCCAGCGTTGGTTGTCCACGACCGCCGCCGCTCCCGGAGGCTGACCGCTTCCTTACCCTCCGCCCGTCCGACATCCAACCCACCCCCATGAAAACCTGTTCCTTGATCCACCGCGTCACCGGGCCCGGGTGGACGGCCGTCATTCTCCTCGTCCTTTCGTTGATCGCTCCGAGTGTCCAGGGCGCCGAGCCGGAGAACACCAAACCGGCCGACGCGGAGTTCGAACGCGGAGTCTCGGAATGGAAGGCCGCCCCCGACCGGGCCGAGCGCATGCGGCGGGCCGAACTCAGCTTCTTCAAGCGCACCCTTTCCAGCCAACAGGTGAAGCGACTGGCGAAGGAGATCGACGACGAGGACGAGCGGATCGAATTCGCCGCCGCCGCCTTTCCCCATGTCGCGGACCCGGAAAACTTCTACGACGTCTACGACGCCTTCGAGACGTTCTCCAAGGTCTTCCGGCTCCATGACCGTTTGACCGCGATGCGTCGTCCCGTTCCACCCGTCGGCGGGCCACCGGTGATCTCCCGGCCCGCCCCCGTTGGCGCGGAGGAACTGGCCGGCATCCTCGAATCGCTCCGCAAGGAACCGTTCGACGACGCCAAGATGGCCAAGATGCGCCTCCAGGACAGGGGCCTCCGTGGCCGATTGACCTGCCAGCAGACCGCCGAAATCCTCACCCTCTTCACCTTCGACGAACGCCGGATGGAATGCGCCAAACTGTCCATGGACTGGATCAGCGATCCCGCCGGGGTCTCCCTCATCGTGGATACGATGCGGTTCCTCAGCAGCAAGGACGAGTTGAAGAAGTTCATCGAAACGCGACGCCTCCAGGACGTCACCGGCCCGGCGCGGTGAGGTCGATCTACCCCTCGCTCGCTCCGCGGAACTTGTCGCCTTCGATCTTGAACAGGACGTTGAAGGTCGTCAGCGATCCGTAGCTTCGGGTGACGTATTGCTGGAGCTCCACCTTGTCGGCATCGGTCAAAACTGGGTGGGCGTTGATCTTCTGTTCCAGCACCCGGAGGTTGTTCCGGACCATCACCAGCCAGAGGAACCATCTGTTGGGTAGTTTCCAAAATGGTCCTCCTTCTCCTTGAAAAGGATATTGAACGTCGTCAGTGATCCGTTGTAAACGGTGGAAGAAAAATAAGACGGGGTCACGTATGTGACATGGCGGTTCTCTCGACTTGCTGGCTCGGCTGAAAAACAATTCTTATGCATTGCCCTCAAATTGGAAATGAAACTCCAATGCCCATCGCGCCCTTGTTCTTGTATATGACAAGCTGCGCAATCGCTATAAAAGGAGGAAATCCTGTCACATCAACGATTTGCATTATTTGATTGAGTGGAACATGCACAAACTCACGCCGCTGCGGCAGATGTTGTCGAATCTCAGCGGTGAAGAAATCGTCTGTAATGGATACCAGCGTTGCCTCGTCACAGGAGTCAGGGCGATGATAGTTAATTCGGATTGTTGAATTAACATACTTCACGAGCAGTATCGCGAGTGAATTAGTAAGCTGAGAGCGAATCTGCTCGACCGTAATCTGGCGACGTTGCTCAGCATCCTGGCGACGTTGCTCAGAATCAATTATTTGTTGCGATTGGCGACTTTCAAAATCATCATTTTCCAATCGGCCGTCCTGTAACTTAATTGGCTCAACGGAAATGACAGTCCAGTATTGGCCACCCGCTTGAACGTAAGAATGTAATGGAATTGGTTTATTGTGTCTGTGGTAATGCGCTATTCGTTCAGGAATTTCCTGAATGTTTGTGACAATGAGCTTCCCAAAAAGTTCGTTGAAATGCTTGAAGATAAATACATTCATGTGATGTGCTCTTACAGTCGCGTCTTATTATTATGTGTTTTGACTTTGATTCGCAACGGTCTATTCGGGTCTACCTTTCCCGATTAGGCAGCACCCAAACACTGGCCAGCATCGGATCTTCCAGCGCCCTCATCTTGATGGCAATTCCGTCTTTTGACTGGAAGGCAACGGAAAGGAACCCTCTTGCTTGCTCCGCAAGCTTCTCTTGGGCACTCGCAATCGCCATCGTGAAATTGAACTCCGGATTTCCGACGTGGACACCCCGCAGTCTAAGTTCAAAAAGTGAGCCTCACCTCGGTCGTCTTCTAGATTTCACAATTTTGAAGCGGGTAGATCTCGGCGAGTAGACCGCAAGGGTTGGAAATTGAAATTTTTCGCGATTTTTGGAGGGCGTGAGTCGGAAGAAAAGTTGGGTCCGATATTTAAAAAGGGCATACCACTCCATTTCATTTTTTTCGTTCTCCCATTCAGAACCATCAAAAATGGTCCTCCTTCTCCTTGAAAAGGATATTGAACGTCGTCAGTGATCCGTAGCAGCGAGTGACGTATTGCTGCATCTCCACTTTCTCTGCATCGGTCAAAACTGGGTGGCCGTTCACCTTCTGTTCCAGCACCCTTAGTCTATCCCTTACCATCACGATCTTGTGGAAAAACGTCTCCAACGGGATCTCCTTCGGCTGGGTCGATCCATCGCCCGACTTGAGAAGGACGTTCCCATTCCGCCAGCGGGCCCCGAGCTGTTCGACCACGGAGCCGGGGCGCTCCAATCCGAGCTCTTCGATCACGCGTTGGACCGTTTCGGAGATCAGCACCGACAACGGCAGCTCCAGATTCTGGACGGAGATTTGCGGCTCCGCCGGCTCCAGTCCGCCGGTCTCGGGCGAAACCGTCCGGACCAGGTCCTCGAAGCGGATGTCCGCCGTGTGCTCGGAAATGCTTTTGACGGTGCCGACGCCGTATTGCGGATGCCGCACGCGCATCCCGAAGTGCAGGGATTCAGTCTTCATCAGTGCGCCGACGATGCGGCAGCCACCGGCGCGGCCAAGGCAAAAAGAAGCCCCGCCAACGGCGCGAAAGCCGGGCGGGGCCTTGAGAAACGGGAGACCTCAGTTCTTGGCCAAGGCCAGGGTCGAGTCGATCGACTCCATGAGCGCGTGAACGCTGAAGGGCTTGGCCAGGAAACGATCGGATTCGAGGGGAATACGGGCCAACTCGTCCTCTTCGCGGATGCCGGAGATGACCACGGAGCGGAGGCTCGGGCATTCGACGCGACACCCTTTTATCAGTTCGAGCCCGGTCATCCGCTCCATCCGGTAGTCGGTCACCAGCAGGTCGTCGTCGCCGTGTTCGGCCTTGAAATCATTGAGCGCCTCGACCGGATCGGTGAAGCCACGGACCGTGAAGCCCTGGATCTTCAACACCTCGGTGACCAGTTCCAGCACGCCCGGATCGTCGTCCACCACAAAGACGGTGCGTTTCGGGCCAGTCGTCGGGATCGGCTGCGCGGTTTCCCTCAGGGACATCGCGAACGCAGGCGCTGCGGTGGCGAAGGCCAAGGCCTCTTCGATACCGCCTTCAAGACGATTGGCGCGGGCGAGAGACCAGGCGGCGAACAACAGGCTTCCCCAAGCAGTGGCGGCGATAGCGAGAATGGTCAGCATGGTAAAATGGCCTTTGGAGCCACTCGGGTATCGGCATCGGTCCGGATTACTTGAGCGAAAAGTTCCCCCTTCCCGCGCCGACGACCGAACTCCTTGGTGCTAGACCTTTTTCGTCATGGCCACTCCTGACTTGAGCAGCGCTTTCACGCCGGCGTCGGACCGGGTCTCGGCATAGATCCGGAGGATCGGTTCGGTGCCGGAACCCCGCAACATCAGCCAGGACCCATCGGCGGCGATGAACTTCACCCCGTCGTAGGTCTTCACGTCGACCACCGAGGATTTCAGGAGCTTGGCCGGGGGATGGGCCGCGCAGAACGCCATCAGCGCAGCCCGTTTCTCCAGCGGGAAACGGGTATCGATCCGGCCGTAACGGTGCGGGCCAAATTCCTTCTCCAAGCCGGCCAACAAAGTGGTCAACGGCTTCTTCTCCATCGCCAACATCTCCAGCAGCACCAGTCCGGCGAGGATGCCGTCGCGCTCGGGAATGTGGCCGGGGAAACCGATGCCGCCGCTCTCCTCCGCGCCGAGGAGCACGTCGCCTTCCAACAGTTCGGTGCTGATAAACTTGAAGCCCACCCCGGTCTCGGTCAGCGGCAGGCCGTATTTCGCGCAGAGCTTGTCGACCATCGACGTGGTGGTCAGCGCCTTGACCACCCGTCCGGTCAGGCCGCGATTCACCACGTAGTGCCGGAGCAGCAGGCAGATGATCTGGTGGGTGCTGAGGGCGTTGCCGCGCCCGTCCATGCCGCCGATCCGGTCCGCGTCGCCGTCGGTCACGAGACAGAGATCGTGCGGGTGCTTCTTCAGATACGCGGCGCTGCGGACGTAGTTCCTGGCCAACGGCTCGGGATTGATCCCGCCGAAGTTCACGTCGTGCGCGGCGTTGAGCGTCGTCACCCGGCACGTGGTGCCGGCGAGAAGTTCGTCGAAGCATCCGGCGCCAACGCCGAAGAGCGCTTCATGGGCGAACCGCAGCCCGGAAGCGGCGATGAGCTTGAAGTCCACCAGTCGTTTGATGGCCGCGTAGTGGGGGCGCCGGAGATCCATGAGAACGACCTGCCGCGCCTTGATCGCGCCGGCCAATGGCAGCGCTCGGACCGGCGACGCACCGAGCCTCCGCTCCACCGCTTGGCACAGCACCGGATCGGCCGCACCGCCAAACCAGGCCTTGATCTTGTAGCCGTTGAACGCGGGTGGATTGTGGCTCGCCGTGATCATCACGCCGCCGGCCGCGCGGTGGGCCTTCACCGCATACGAGACGGCCGGAGTCGGGACCGGCGAATCGGAGAGCACCACCTTGAAGCCGTTCCCCGCGAACACCTCCGCCACCCGGGCCCCGAACTGGTCGGAAAGGAAGCGTCGGTCATAGCCGACGACGGCCAGAGGCTGGGTGCCGGCCGGAGGATTTGCCGTCCACGCGTCCGCCGTGGCCTGGGCGACCCGTTCCACGTTGGCGAAGGTGAAGTCCTCCGCGATGACCGCGCGCCAACCGTCGGTGCCGAATTTGATCTGGGGCATGTTTGGTGGGTGGAGGTGCCGAACCTTCAACGGCCGCCAACAAAGTTCCTCAACGTCTTCACACCATCGCGCTCAACCACGACGACAGCGTCCGCCTTGACCTCAAAGAATGTGTTATAGCCATCCGATCCTCGATAATCGTCACCCAACGTCTTCGCAACCCTGTCCATCAACTCCAATTTGGTGCTGATTTCGCCCTGCTTCTTCCAAAACTCGGCCTTCTCTTGGGCGTATCGTGGAAACACCAGAAATACGAAATACAATGAAGCCAGCAGAAGACCGGAAAAGAACGCAATGATCAGGCGGCGCATAACGCTCGTTGGATTTCTAAAGCAGCTCTTTCCCGTTCTTCGCCAATTCCTTGGCCTTGTCGGCCGCTTCCTGGGCCACTCGGCGCATCTTCTTCACGGCTCCGCCCAGGCTCTTTTCGCCGAAGAGGCCGGTGCCGCTGACGAAGGTGTCCGCCCCGACGGCCGCGCATTCGGCGGCGGTGTCGAACTTGATGCCGCCGTCCACTTCGATGCGGTAGTTCAGTCCGCGCTGCTTCCTCCACTTGGCCACCTGCTCGACCTTCGGGAGGCATTCGCGGATGAACGACTGGCCGCCGAAGCCGGGGTTGACCGTCATGACGAGCACGAGATCGATCTTGGGCGAGAGCATCTTGTCGAGCACCTGCACGGGCGTGGGCGGGTTGATGGCGAGACCGACTTTCTTGCCGAGGGAACGGATCTTCCAGACGAGCTGTTCCACCACCTTTTCGCCCAGTTCGGCGTGGATAATGATCTGGTCGGCGCCGGCCTTGGCGAAGGATTCGAGCAGGATCTCGGGCTTGGAGCACATGAGATGCACGTCGAAGAAGGACTTCACCAGCGGCCGTAGCACGCGCACGACTTCGGGGCCGAAGGAGATGTTCGGGACGAAGTGCCCGTCCATGATGTCGAGATGGAGCCATTCGGCCCCGGCTTTCTCGACACGCGCCGCTTCCCGGCCAAAGCGGCTGAAATCGGCGGCGAGCAGGGAGGGCGCGATGATCATCATGTCTTCGCAGAAGCTAGGGAAAACCCCCGGCGGGCGTCAATGGAGGCGCGACACGGAACGCCATTCCCCTATGGCCGCCGCCGTTCCCGCTTCTCAAGCCCGTTTCAGTGGTGGCCACGCCCTTGACCCACGGCGTGTTCCGTCCGCAGACTCGGCCTACAATTTCCCCGAGAAACACAGACTTATGGCCGCCAAAAAATCTGCCGCGTCGAACAACATCGAGTCCCATCTGAAGGAGACCCGCGTCTTCAAGCCTTCCAAGGAGTTCGCCGCCCAAGCGCACATCAAGAGCATG
>JBBQXJ010000073.1:0-24512 GCA_038209745.1 Verrucomicrobiota bacterium | reverse complement strand
AGGCGAGCCGGTCGTAGGTCTTCTGCTGAAACAGTTTTCCGAGGAGCAGGTAGAAAATCAGGCCCGCGAGCGAATCGAAGTAACCGTCGCCGCGGCCTGAAACGAGGTCCCAGACACTTTGCGAGAAGAGGGCCGCGATCCGTTGCTCGTCCGCCACGCGGACCAGGGCCCCGCAGACTCCCGGCTCGTCTCCGGCTCTGGCGTCATCGACTACAGCTTCGTGACGGGCGAAGACGTTCCCGTGGAAAAGGGACCGAACGCCCTGCTCTACGCGGGCGGACGCCAAGCGGCCGGGACGATCGAAGTGGAAATGCTCAAGCCGGTGTCACAGGGCTACCTCACGTCCCTCTGGAACCAGGATGTCTTCAGCAAGGGCCGTGAACGCTCCTTCTCCACCTTGGCCAACCGCCTCGCTCCCGCCTTCACCCTCGCCGTCCTGCTGCTCGCGTTGGGCAGCGCGATCCACTGGGGCGGAGCAGACCCGTCGCGGGCCGTCCGGGCGTTCACCGCGGTGCTCATCGTCGCCTGTCCCTGCGCTCTGGCCCTGGCGGCGCCGTTCGCCCTCGGCAGCGCCCAGCGCGTGCTGGCCCGGCGCGGCATCTTCCTGCGGAATCCCCACGTCCTGGAAACGCTCGCCCGCGTGGACACCGTCGTCTTCGACAAGACCGGCACGCTCACCTCCGCCAAACTCGGCGAAGTCCGCTTCACCGGTTCCGATGCCCTCAACGCCGACGAAGAGTCTTGGGTATCCGAACTGGCCTCGCACTCCACCCATCCGCTCTCCGCCAAACTAACGGCCTGGCTCGGAAACCGGAGCCGCCAACTCGAAAAGACGGACCGACCGGCCGCTGCGTCCTTCGCTGCGACACCGGGCAACGGCATCCAAGGAACGGTCGACGACCACTCGATCGTGTTGGGTGCAGAAGAATGGGTCCGCAGTCCACTGGGAATCTCCTCGCGACCCGCCCGTGTCCCCCGAGGCAGCGCCGTCCATGTCGCCATTGACGGCCGTTATCGGGGCCATTTCGTCATTTCCAGCAATCTGCGACCGGAGATCCAACTCCTCCTCGCAGACCTTGGCCGCCGCTGCGAGATCGCCCTGCTCAGCGGCGACAACGAACGCGAACGCGGTTCGTTCCAAACCTTGTTCGGGGATCGCGCCAAACTGTTCTTCAATCAAAGCCCGCTGAACAAACTCGGGTTCATCCGCGATCTCCAGGAGCAGCGCCATCGCACCGTCATGATGGTCGGCGACGGGCTGAACGACGCGGGCGCCCTCAAGCAGAGCGATGTCGGCGTGGCCGTCGTCGAGAACGTTGGAGCCTTCTCGCCGGCCAGCGACATCATCATGGCCGCGACGCTCGTGCCGCGGACCCACCATCTCCTGCGCTACGCCCGGAATTCGGTGAAGGTCGTCCGGGCCAGTCTCGTCCTCTCCCTTCTCTACAATGTCGTCGGCGTTGCTTTCGCCGCCTCCGGAAGGCTTTCGCCGGTCGTCTGTGCGGTCCTGATGCCCCTGAGCTCCATCACCGTGGTGGCCTTCGCCAGCGGCCTGACGGCTTGGCTGGGAAGGCGGAGCGGGATCGGACCGGACTCCTCGCTTTCCTCCGTTTCCCCGGAAAAAGACAACCCAACCGAGGAAGACACGGGCAAGGACACCGATCATCAGCCCTTCTCATCCGCAAAAGCGGTTCAGGGTCGGGCAATGGAGGTGCAGTCGTCATGAGCGTCATCCTTATCCTCATCCCCGTAAGCGTCCTGGTCGCGGCAGGCTTTTTGGCGGGGTTCATCTGGGCCGTGCGGTCCGGGCAATACGACGACACCACCACCCCTTCGATGCGGATGCTGACCGACGACGCACCGACGACGAAACCGATCGACCCGCTATCAAAACCCGAATGATCCCCATGAATCCAGGAACCGGCGCATGAACGTTGAAACCTTCAAATACGACAACCGGATCGTCCGCGCGTTCGCGATCGCCACCATTATATGGGGCATCGTTGGTTTCTGCGCGGGGCTGTTGATCGCCTGCCAGTTGTTTTGGCCGGATCTCAACCTGAACCTGCAATACACCACGTTCGGCCGGCTCCGCCCCCTCCACACGAACACCGTCATCTTCGCCTTCGTCGGCAACGGCATGTTCATGGGCATCTACTATTCGCTCCAAAGGCTCTGCAAGGCGCGGATGTTCAACGACACCCTGAGCTGGATCAACTTCTGGGGCTGGCAGCTCATCATCGTTTCCGCCGCCGTCTCCCTGCCGCTCGGGCTCACCTCCTCCAAGGAATACGCCGAGCTCGAATGGCCCATCGACATCGCCATCGCGCTGGTCTGGGTCGTCTTCACGGTCAATCTGCTCGCCACCATCGTGAAGCGCCGCGAGAAGCACATCTACGTCGCCATCTGGTTCTACATCGCCACCGCCCTGACCGTCGCGATGCTGCACATCGTCAATTCGCTCGCCGTTCCCGCGGACGGGTTCAAGAGCTACTCCGTCTATGCCGGCGTGCAGGATGCGCTGGTCCAGTGGTGGTATGGGCACAACGCCGTCGCCTTCTTCCTGACCACGCCCTACCTGGGCCTGATGTATTACTTCCTGCCCAAGGCGGCGAACCGGCCCGTCTTCAGCTACCGGCTTTCGATCATCCATTTCTGGGGCCTGATCTTCATCTACATCTGGGCCGGCCCCCATCACCTCCTCTACACGGCGCTGCCCGATTGGGCGCAGTCGCTCGGCATGGTCTTCTCCGTCATGCTCGTGGCCCCGAGCTGGGGCGGCATGTTGAACGGCCTCCTCACGCTGCGCGGCGCATGGCACAAGCTCCGCGAGGAGCCGATGTTGAAGTTCATGGTCGTGGCCCTCACCGCCTACGGCATGGCCACGCTCGAAGGCCCGATGCTCGCGATCAAGAGCGTCAACTCCCTCTCCCACTACACGGACTGGACCATCGCCCACGTCCATACGGGCACCCTCGGCTGGAACGGGTTCCTCACCTTCTCCATGCTCTACTGGCTCTTCCCGCGGCTCTACAACACGAAGCTCCATTCGCTCAAGCTGGTGAACTGGCATTTCTGGCTCGGCCTGCTGGGCATGATGTTCTACGTGATCCCCATCTACTGGACCGGCATCACCCAAGGATTGATGTGGAAGGAATTCACCCAGGACGGGTTCATGAAATACCCGAACTTCCTGGAGACCGTCCTCCAGCTCATCCCGATGTACAAGCTGCGCGCCGTCGGAGGCACGCTCTACATCGCGGGAGCCTTCATCATGGCCTACAACCTTTGGCGCACGGCCAGGAACGGCCAGTTCGTTCCCGAAGTCGAAGCCCAGGCCCCCTCGCTCGCCGCCCAGCGGGAACACGCCCTCCAAGGAGTCGAAGCCCACGGCAAGACGGCCTACTGGCATCGCGTCCTGGAATCCAAGCCGATGCTCCTCACCGTCCTCTCGCTGGTCGCCGTCGCCATCGGCGGCGCGGTCGAGATCATCCCGATGTATCTCATCAAGGAGAACGTCCCGACCATCTCCTCGGTCAAACCCTACACCGCGCTCGAAGTCCTCGGCCGCGACATCTACATCCGCGAAGGCTGCGTCGGCTGCCACTCCCAGATGATCCGCCCGTTCCGCTCCGAGACCGAGCGCTACGGCGAATACTCCAAAGCGGGCGAATTCGTCTATGACCACCCGTTCCTCTGGGGTTCCAAACGAACCGGTCCGGATCTCCATCGTATCGGCGGCAAGTATTCCGACCCGTGGCACTACAACCACATGGACGATCCACGCAGCATGTCGCCCGGATCGATCATGCCGCGCTACTCGTGGCTCCTGACCCAGAACATCGAGACCAACGCCCTCGCGCCCCGCCTCAGAGCGCTCCGCAAGGTCGGCGTCCCCTACCCGGCGGGCTACGAATACGGCCAAGCGTTGAAGGACCTGGACACCCAGGCCGCCAAGGTCGTCGAGAATCTGAAGCAGGGCTCCATCACGGGTAATCCGAACAAGGAGATCATCGCGCTGATCGCCTACCTCCAGCGGCTCGGCACCGACATCAAGGGCTCGGAGGCGTCCACCGCACAAAAGTGAGGTCCACCATGATCAAAAACGTCCTGACTTCCCTCGGCGGCATCGAAAACTACGGCATCGTTTCGATCTGTCTTTTCTTTGTCACCTTCCTCATCGCGCTCCTCTGGGCGCTCCTCCAGAAGAAGTCGCTCGTCCAACACATGGCCGCCCTCCCGCTCGATGGCGGCGAAGTGAAGAAAGAGGAGTCCCACCATGAGTAATCCAGACGAACCCCAGGATCCGCTGCTGCTCGACCACGAGGCCGACGGCATCAAGGAGCTCGACAACAACCTGCCCCGCTGGTGGGTCTGGCTCTTCTATCTGACCATTGCCTACGCCTTCGCCTACATGGGCTACTACCACATCCTGAAAGCGGACCAGTTCAACCAAGACGGCGGGATCCAGCTCTCCGAATACAAGGCCGAGATGCAGACGGGCAACGCGATCAAAAAGGCCGCCCAAGCCAAGTTTGTCGCCGGCCTCGACTCCATGGAGCCGTCCGCGGACGCAACGGTCCTGACCCGGGGCAAGGCGACCTTCGCCACCCTCTGCGCGCCGTGTCACCGGCCCGACGGCGGTGGACTTGTCGGCCCGAACCTCTGCGACGACTACTGGATGCACGGCCAGAAGTTCTCCGACAACCTGAACGTCATCATGAACGGCGTCCTCGACAAAGGCATGTTGGCCTGGAAGGAAACCCTCAAGCCGCAGGAGATCTACGCCGTGGCCAGCTACATCTACACGCTCCGCGGCAGCAACCCTCCCAATCCCAAGCCCCGCGAAGACCAGGCCCCGGCCGTCGCAGTCCCCAATGGGTTCGAATAGCCGTTGATCGGCGCCCCAAGTCGTATGAATTCTCCCGGTTCGCCCGAAAAGAAGTCCTCCGCCGGCGCAGAGCAGGAGATCAACTGGGGCGACTACCGCGACCACTTGGCGACCGCCCACAAGGACGGCAGCCGCAAGTGGGTCTACGCCAAGAAACCCTCCGGCACTTGGACCACCCGGCGGAAATGGTTCGCCTGGGCGCTCATCGCCACCATGTTCGCCGGTCCTTTCATCCGGATCGGCGGCAACCCGCTCCTGATGATCAACATCGTGGCGCGCAAATTCTCCATCCTCGGCCAGATCTTCTGGCCCGAGGATTCGATCATTTTCGCCGTGGCGATGCTTCTCTTCTTCGCCGGCATCATGGTCTTCACCACCGTCTTCGGCCGGCTCTGGTGCGGCTGGGCCTGTCCCCAGACCGTGATGATGGAAATGGTCTTCCGCCCCATCGAGTACCTGATCGAAGGCGACGCCCACACGCAGCGCGCTTCGGACAAGCTTCCGTGGAAAGGAGCCAGACTGGCGAAGAGGCTGCTCAAGCATGCGATCTTCCTCTTCCTGTCGTTCGTCGTGGGCAACACGCTCCTCAGCTACATCGTCGGCAGCGAGCAGATGATCGCCATCAGCACGGACGATCCGAGAAAACACTTTGTCGGACTGGCGTTCATGATCGGCTTCACGCTGATCTTCTACGGGATCTTCGCCCGGTTCCGCGAACAGGCCTGCACCTTCATCTGCCCCTACGGCCGGTTCATGTCCGCCTTGATCGACGAGAACACCATGGTCGTCGCCTACGACCACAAGCGCGGCGAGAAACGCGGTCCGTTGCGGAAGGCGGCGCCCCCGCCTGCGCCGCTACAAGCCGGACTCGGCGACTGTGTCGATTGCCACCAGTGCGTCGCCGTCTGCCCCACCGGCATCGACATCCGCGACGGCACCCAGATGGAGTGCGTGAACTGCACCGCCTGCATCGACGCCTGCGACGCCGTGATGACCAAGGTCGGGCGGCCCAAGGGCCTCATCCGCTACGCCTCGCTCGACGGTATCGAGAAGGGCCTGCCCCTGCGCTTTACCCCGCGCATGAAGCTCTACTCCACCATCATCACCGGCCTCGTCGCGCTTTTGGCCTATCTCGTCTTCACCCGCTCCGAGGTCGAGACCCTCTTCCTCAGGGCTTCCGGCGGGTTGTTCCAAAGGACCGCCGCCGGCAATTTCAGCAATCTCTACACCGTCAAGGTGGTCAACAAACGCAGCCACGATCTCCCGGTCGAGTTCAAGCTGGAGAACGTCGCAGGGACGCTGACCGTCATGGCCGGACACCAGCTCGTCGCCCCGTCCGAGAAGCTGGTGGAATCGTCCATCCTCATCGAACTCTCGCCCGACAAGCTCCACGGCCAAACCACGCCGCTCGTGATCGGGGTGTATTCCAACGGCCGAAAACTGGAGACCGTAAAGACCTCCTTCGTCGGCCCCCGCTCCGACCAGACCCTTCCCTGAATCCATGAACACTCCCGCGCCCAAGCCGCCCCGCTCCTTCTGGCCCTACGCCATCATGATCTGGATGGCGCTCTTCGCCACGGGGATCTTCAGCTTCTTCGTCGTCGCCCAGAGAAACCACGTCGATCTGGTCGGCGCCGACTACTACGACCAGGAGATGAAGTTCCAGCAGCAGATCGACCGCGTGGCCCACACCCGCTCCGTCAAGCGCGAGATATCCGTTCGCTACGCCGCTGGCGAAATCGACATAGCCCTTCCGGCCGGACACGCCCGCCAAGGCCCAACCGGCTCCATCCAGCTCTATCGACCCTCCGATGCCAGCCTCGACCAAAACGTGGCTCTGGCCGTCGGCAAGGACGGCGACCAGAAGATCGACGCCACGAAGCTGCGTCCCGGTCTCTGGAAAGTGCGGATCACGTGGAAGGTCGGTGCGGAGGAATTTTTCTTCGATCAATCCATCGTCGTCGGAGCGTGAAATGATCTGGACCGCGTTCATGCTGGGATTGGTCGGGAGCCTGCACTGCGTCGGCATGTGCGGCGCCATCGCTCTCGCCCTGCCCCACCCCGGACGCGGCTGGACCTCCTTCATCACCGGCCGGCTCGCCTACAATGTAGGCCGCATCCTGACCTACGCCGTCATCGGCGCCGTCTTCGGTTTGATCGGCCGCAGCCTCGCCTTGGCCGGGATCCAGCGCTGGCTCTCCATCGGCGCCGGCCTCGCGATTCTCCTCGGGCTTTTTCTCTCCAACCGGCTCACCACTCCGCCCATCGTGCGCGCCGTCGGCTGGCTGAAAGCCCGGCTCGGCTCCCTGCTCCAACAGCGTTCCCTCTCCTCGCTGCTGCTGCTCGGCCTGTTGAACGGCCTCCTGCCCTGCGGCCTCGTCTATGCCGCCGCTGCGGCCTCGCTCGCCACCGGCAACATCCTCTCCGGCGTGGAATACATGGCCGCCTTCGGCCTCGGCACCGTGCCGCTCATGTTCGGCGTCTCGCTCACCGGCCGCAGCCTGTTCGCCCCGTTCCGTCGTCATCTCCAGAAGCTGATCCCTGGCTCTCTCGCCCTCGTCGCCCTGCTCCTCATCCTGCGCGGCCTGTCCCTCGGTATTCCCTACCTGAGCCCCGACCTTTCCACGGGCCAGGCTACCTGCTGCACCGTCCGCTAGGTCCGACGGCATTCGCTCCACGAAGCCACGGCGGCGGCTCAAATCTTTGCCGGCATACCGCTGACAAATCGCTCGACGCCCAAACGGGCATCCCCCTAGATCACGCCCACTGATCCCCGACGCATCGAAGACAATGGACGCCGAAACACGAATCCAGGAGCTGCGGCTCCAACTGCCATCCGCCCCGAAACCCGTCGCCGTTTACAAGCCCCTCGTCATCGCCGGCAGCATGGCCTACGTCTCCGGCCACGGGCCGTTGAAGACCGATGGATCGCTCATCACCGGTCGGGTGGGTGCCGATCTCGATCTCGAGGCGGGCAAAACAGCGGCCCGGCAGGTCGGCCTGGCCATCCTCGCGACCCTCCGGAACGAACTGGGCAGTCTGAACCGGGTGAAGCGCGTCATCAAAGTGCTCGGGATGGTCAATGCCACGCCCGAATTCCAGGACCATCCGAAGGTCATCAACGGTTGCAGCGAGCTTTTCGGCGAAGTGTTCGGCCCCGATTGTGGCGTTGGCGCCCGCAGCGCCGTGGGCATGGGTTCGCTGCCGGGCAACATCGCCGTCGAGATCGAAGCCATCTTCGAAATCCTATGAGCGAATGGTTCGCAGTCCAGAATCCGGACTCCATCGCCTCCCCCGCGTTGCTTCTCTATGAGGATCGCATCCGCGAAAACATCCGCCGGATGATCCGGATCGCCGGCGCCCCGGAGCGGCTCCGGCCCCACGTGAAGACGCACAAGCTGGCCGAGTTGGTGCGAATGCAACTCGAAGAGGGCATCACCAGGTTCAAATGCGCCACCATCGCCGAAGCGGAAATGACCGCCGCCGCGGGGGCGACGGATGTCCTGATCGCCTATCCGATCGTCGGCCCGAACGCCGGGCGGTTGCTCGCGCTCGCCAACGCCTTCCCGGCAACGTCGTTTTCCTGCGTGGCCGACGATCCGTCCGCCATCCATCACCTCTCCAGGACGTTTTCCGGTTCGGCGCGCACGGTGTCCGTGCTGCTCGACCTCGACTGCGGACAGCACCGGACGGGCGTCGAAACGGGCGCAGAAGCGATTCGGCTGTATCGGTTGATCGGCGAATTGCCGGGACTCCAACCGGGAGGTCTTCACGTTTACGACGGTCACATCCACGAACCGGATCTGGCGATACGGACCGCCAGGTGCGCCGACGCCTTTGGGCCTGTCAGATCCTTCATCCGCGAACTCCATGCCGCCGGCCTGCCCGTGCCACGGGTCGTGGCCGGGGGCACCCCGACGTTTCCGATCCACGCCAAGGAGGAAGGGTTCGAGTGCAGTCCTGGCACCTGCGTTCTCTGGGACTTCGGCTATGCCGAAAGCTTCGCGGATCTGGCTTTTCTCGTTGCGGCGGTCGTGTTGACACGTGTCGTCAGCAAGCCCGGCGTGAACCGCCTTTGCCTCGACCTGGGGCACAAGGCCGTCGCCTCCGAAAACCCGCCGCCTCGCGTGCAGTTCTTGAACCTGCCGGACGCGGTGGCTGTTTCCCACAGCGAGGAACACCTCGTCATCGAGAGTCCCCGGGCCGAGCGATTTTCTGTCGGCGATGGGCTCTACGCGGTCCCCCGCCATATCTGCCCGACCGTCGCGCTCCACGCGGAAGCGGTGGTGATCCGCGAAGGCAGGGCGACCGACCGCTGGCGCGTCAACGCGCGGGATCGGCGAATCACCGTCTAGCCCCATCTCATGAGCCACGAAACCAGCCTGCTCGTGTTCGCCCTGGGTGCGATCATCGGCCTCGTCGTCCTCATCGCCCGGTTCAAGCTGCACCCGTTTCTCGGGCTGATGCTGGTATCCGTCGCCATCGGGCTCCACTCCGGGATGAAGCTGCCGGCGATCGCGAAGACCTTCCAGGAGGGCGTCGGAAACACGCTCGGATTCCTGGGGGTGGTCGTCGGGCTGGGGATGATGCTCGGCAAGATGCTGTCCGAGTCCGGAGGAGCGCACGTCATCGCCCAGACCTTCGTTCGTCTCCTCGGGGAACGGCGGCTGCCGTGGGCCATGTTGGCCATCGCGTTCGTGGTGGGCGTTCCGGTGCTGTTCGCCGTCGGACTGGTCCTGCTGGTGCCCATCGTCTATGCGATCGCCCGCGAAACCGACACTCCAGTGATGAGGATCGCTATCCCCCTCGTGGCCGGTCTTTCCGTCTCCCAGGGCTTTCTCCCGCCGCATCCAGGACCGATGCTCGCCATCGAACAAATGGGCGCCGACGTCGGCAAAACCCTTCTCTATGGGGCGCTGGTCGGCATTCCCACCGCCATTGTCGCCGGACCGATCTTCGGCTCCATCGTCGGCTCCAAGATGAAGGTCGACCTCGGCCACCTGGGCGAACGCGCCACGCAGAAAGTCCCCGCCAACGGCCCGCCCGGCTTCGCTCTCACCCTGCTGACGATCCTGCTGCCGGTCTTCCTGATGCTCCTCTCTTCGCTGGCGGACCTGGCGTTGGCCAAAGAATCCCCGGTGCGGGAATGGGCGAACTTTTTCGGCAGTCCGATCATCGCCATGCTGCTGGCGGTGTTGCTCTCCATCTACTCGTTCGGCTACGCCCGGGGATTCGGAGGAAAGCAGATCCTGAAGTTTCTCGAGGAATGCCTCGGCCCCGCGGCGGTGATCCTGTTGGTGGTCGGCGCGGGCGGCGGCTTGAGCAAAATGTTGGACCGCGGCGGGGTCGGTGCGGCCATCGCGGACATCGTGGACAATGCGAAGATCTCCCCTCTCCTGCTGGGCTGGTGTGTCGCGGCGGCGATCCGCGTCGCCGTGGGATCCGCCACCGTCGCCATCACGATGGCTTCGGCCATCATGGCGCCGGTGGCCGCCAACACGCCGGGCGTCAACCGCGAACTCCTCGTGCTGGCGATGGGCGCGGGCTCGCTGTTCCTCTCGCACGTGAACGACGGCGGTTTCTGGTTCGTGAAGGAGAGCTTCAACCTCACCGTGGAGCAGACGTTCAAGACGTGGACGGTGCTCGAAACCTGTATCGGCCTGGTGGCGCTCGGCCTCGTGATGCTGCTCTCCTATGTCGTCTGAACCGAAGGCCCGGCCGCTCATCTTCGACGCCCATCTCGACCTGGCGATGAACGCGCTGGAATGGAACCGCGACCTCACGCGACCCATCAAGGAATTGCGCGCGAGCGAGACGGGGAAAAAGGACAGGCCCGACCGCGGAAACGGCACGGTTTCGCTTCCGGCAATGCGGCGGGGCGGCGTGGGCCTCTGCGTCGCGACGCTCATCGCGCGGGTGGAACACAACGCCTACAGCCCGGTGGCCGGGTGGCGTTCTCCCGCGCAGGCCTGGGCGCAAACCCAGGGCCAACTGGCCTGGTATCGCGCGATGGAGGAAGCCGGCGAGATGGTGGCGATCCACGACCGGGCCGGCTTGGAGACGCATCTCGGGCTCTGGCATTCGACCGACGACACGGAGAAGGTTCCCATCGGCTACGTGCTCAGTCTGGAAGGGGCGGATTCCATTTTGTCCTTGGACCACCTCGCTCGCGCCCGGGACCAAGGATTGCGCGCCATCGGTCCAGCCCATTACGGACCGGGGATCTACGCCAACGGCACCGACGCCAGCGGCGGCTTCAACGCCAGGGGCCGGGAGTTGTTGCAGGAGATGGACCGGCTCGGGCTCATTCTCGATGCGACGCATCTTTGCGACGACTGCTTCTGGGAAGCGCTCGATCTGTTCCAGGGACCCGTTTGGGCGAGCCATCAGAACTGCCGCGTCCTCGTGCCGCACATGCGGCAGTTCAGCGACGAGCAGATCAAGGCGCTGATCGCGCGCGACGCCGTGATCGGAGCGGCCCTGGACGCATGGATGCTCGTGCCCGGTTGGGTGAGGGGGACAACCACTCCGCAGTCGGCCAACCTGACGCTCGAACGGTATGTGGACCACATCGACCGCGTCTGCCAGATCGCCGGCAACGGACGCCATGCCGGGATCGGCTCGGATCTGGACGGAGCGTTCGGCCATGAACAGACACCGGCTGATCTGGACACCATCGCCGATCTCGCCGCCCTTCCCGGACTGCTCGCGGCGCGCGGCTATTCCGAGACCGACGTCGACGGCATCACCCACGGAAACTTCATCCGCTTCCTGAAGCGAATCTGGCAATGATCGAGCGATTCATGAACTGCGTTTCGGCCCACGCCCCGCTCCGGCCCGTCCCGCCTCGTCCGGCACCCGCCCGAGGCCGATCCACGGGCGTGCGGCTCCTGTTCTTCGCGGTGATCGTGTGGTGTGCCCTGCCGATCATCGGCGCGGAAACCGGGAACCCGTCCCCGGTAGCCACGCAATCCATCCCTCCCGCTGAACTGGCGCCGCGCGTCGAACACGGCCGGGAATTGTTCGTCCGCAACTGCTTCGTTTGCCACCAGTTCAACGGCCAGGGAGTTCCCGGTGCTTTTCCCCCGCTGGCAAAGTCGGACTTCCTCGCAGAAAATCTGGAACGCGCGATCAAGGGAGTGGTGGAAGGTCTCTCCGGTGAAATCACGGTGCTCGGAAAAAAGTATCGCGGCGCCATGCCGCCCATGATCTTGACCGACGACGAAGTGGCGGACGTCTTCACCTACGTGTTCAACAGCTGGGGCAATCCCGGAGGCGCGATTTCGCCGGCCGTGGTGAAGGAGGTCCGCGCCCGCAGCGCGTTTCCGACGGTTGAAAAGCTTCAAGAGGCCAGCGTCTACCCGCCTCTGCCGGCGGCGCCCAAGGGGTTCAAGCTGCGCGAAGTCGTGCGCCTCCCGCAGCGGGGCGTCCGACTGACCAGCGACGGCACAGGCCGCGTGCTCTACGTGTTGACCGAGAACGGCGAAGTCTTCCGCGTGGAGACGGAAACGGGCGGAACGCGGCAGCTGCTCTGGCCGAAGTCGTATCTGGTCGTCCACGGGAAGGAGATCGGCGGCCTGACCTTCGCCACCGTGGGCATGGCCATGGACCAGCAGAAGCGGCTCTACATCGTCGGCAACCAACAGGACAGCTCCACGTCTCCCGTTCAGAACCATGTGACGATCTACCGCACGACGGACTTTGCCGATGGCGATCCCGTGAATCCAAAACCGTGGTTCACGACCAATTATCCGGGCAGCCCAGCCTATATCCACGCCGCCGAGAACATCGCCTTCGGGCCCGACGGTTTCCTCTATGTCGGCAACGGAGCCCGCACCGACGGAGGACAGACCGGCACCGACCCAACCTGGTTCGGCGGCGGTGAGACGCCCATCACCGCCTGTATCTGGCGGCTCGATCCAAAGCTGGAGAATCCTCCCGTCGAGATCTTCGCGAAGGGCGTTCGCAACGCCTACGGCTTCTGCTGGAACGACCGCGGCGAAATGATCGCGACCGAAAACGGCCCCGACGCGGATCCACCGGAAGAGCTCAACTTGATCGAGCGCGGCAAGCACTACGGGTTTCCCTACACATTTTCAAACTGGACCAAGAAGGCCTACCCACACTCGCCGGATCCGCCGCCCGGCGTGGAGTTCACGCCGCCGATCGCCAACATCGGCCCGGACGGCGGCTTCGACGGCAAACCGGTCTACACGTTCGACCCCCACTCCAGTCCGGCCGGCATCGCCTACTTGGGCGATGGTTTCCCTCCCGGCTATCGGGGCTCGTTTCTCATGGCGCGGTTCGGGAATTTCATCAATTCGGTCAAAGAGAATTCAGGCTTCGACGTCCTCCAGATCAAGCTGGGTCAAAACGCCGAGGGCCGGACCGAGGCCGAGGTTCACACCTTCCTTGCTCCGCTCGGACGACCGATCGATGTCCACGTCAGCGGCAGGGGAAAGGTCTACATCCTCGAATACTCCCGACCCACGAATCGGCAAGGCTCCTACGCCATGCCCGGTCGGATCCTCGAACTTTCCGCCCACGCGGACTGAGCGGCCGGACGACCGGCACCAAGGGTCTGCCGCCCATTCAAGGCGTTCCATCGAGCAGCCCACGGGGACCCGCAAGTCCCGATCTCCCTCGACCCGATGATCCGTCGGCTTTGGTTCGAGCCTGGGAAGCGGATGGATCCTTGATCCCGCCATCCCGTATCGAGGGACCCGTATGGACCCGGGGATTCCTTCAGACCATTCGTCTCCCGGCGTTCCGGTAAAATTTTCTTGGCCGCCGACCGCCCGATAGGGAAGCTCTTTCCATGAACCCCGCTCCGAAGAAGGCATCGCCGCGATCTCGGTCACGGGCCGATTCCGCGTCCAAGGAAACGACAGGACGCATCCATCCGATCATCACCTTTCCATTCCGGCATCCGGCCAACCTGGAAGATCTGGAACACCTCTATGGGTTGGTGGCCCGGCTGGACGCCGACAAGGACACCTACGCCCGCCCGATCACCGTGGTCGACTGCAAGACCCGGGCGGCGATGGCCAAAAGCGCGCGGCATCTCAAGTTCCGCGACAACGTCGTGGCGAAACATTCGGACATCCTCGACGCCTGGTGCGTCGACACCTGCCAGATGTGGTATTCCGCCCTCGGCATGGCCTACGAGCGCGGCGGCAAGGACGACGTCTATTGGCTGATCCCCGGCGACTTCAACTACAGCAGCCCCATGGGCAAGGACGTGCTCGGCCACCTGCACGATCTCCCCGAGATCTGCGCGGAACTCGACCAGGACATCTGCATCGGCGAGATCGCCACCGATCACAACGACTCCAAGCAGTTGATCGACACCTACGGCACCTTCGCCCTGCTCTACAACTGGTTCCCGGCCGAAGCCCGGGAGATCCGCGGCTACACCGAACGTCCGCGGTCGGAGTTCTTCGCGGTGCGCCACGGATTCCTCGGCGAGATGCTCCACCAACGCTGGTATGCCTACGAGCAGACCGTCGTCATGCTGCTCCATGCCGTCATGACAAAAAAGCGGATCAGCCGCTACTTGGTCGGGCAGATCTCCGATCTTCCCGAAGGCCACGACAGCCTCAACTCCGCCATGCAGCAGGTGGAACGCACCGAAAGGGTCCTCAAGACTTATTGGCGCGAGCTGCACCACGAGAACCAAGGCTGGAGCAACCAATATAGGCAGCTTGAGCTGCAATCTGAACAGGTGCGACGTTCCGCGCTTGTCCTGCTGGAAAGCCTGCTCAAATAACCGATTCGACGATCCAAAAATCAGCACCCCAAAAAACCAACCTCTCAAGTTTGTTACCATGAGAATCTCCCGCCCCGACGCCTACAGCGCCCACCGCAACACCCGCCAACAAAACTTCGTCTGCAACGTGCCGCAGGCCCGCAAAGTCAGCGTGGTCGGCGACTTCAACAAATGGGATCCGAACGTCCACCCGCTTGAAAAAGGGGCCGACGAGGTCTGGTCCACCCGGCTGGAGCTGAACCACGGGCACCACCGCTACGCCTTCCTCGCCGATGGACACCTCGTCCTTGATCCGATGGCCATGGGCGTCACCCGCGACGACAAAGGCCAGCGCGTTTCCCTGATCGCCATCAGTTGATCCGGAAGCCCCGAGAAGGCTTCCCAAAAATAGCGCCGCCGAGCGGGCGGCCGCCCTTGGACCGCCCGCTCAAACCGAAATCTCCCTGGGCTTGCGCGCATTGAGCGCGGCCGACCATTGATCCGTTCCCGAGACTCGCTTCATCCAAATGAAGGTTGGCTTCGTATTCTGCATCGCCCTCTTCCTCTCGCCCTTCGCCATCCATTCGGCCACCGCGCCGCACCGGCCCAACATCGTCATTCTGCTGGTCGACGACATGGGGTATGGCGACCCCGGCTGCTACAACCCGGCATCGAAGATCGCGACGCCCAACATCGACCGTCTCGCCCGGGAGGGCATGCGCTTTACCGACGCCCACGCGCCCGGACCGCTCTGCCACCCCTCCCGCTACGGATTGATCACCGGACGCTACCCTTTCCGCACCGACGTCTCGGTCTGGCCCAAAAAACCGCTGATCGAGACGGGTCAAACGACGATCGCGTCGCTGCTCCGATCCAAGGGCTATCACACCGCGATGGTCGGGAAATGGCATCTCGGATTCCAGGAGAGCGGCTACGACAAGCCCTTGCCTGGCGGTCCGTTGGACTGCGGTTTCGACAGCTTCTTCGGACTGCGCGCGTCCACGGACATTCCGCCCTATTTCTACATCCGCGGAGACCGCGCGCTGGTTCCGCCCACCGATCACATCGGCGCAAACCGTTCTGAAGGTTGGTCGCCGATCCAAGGCGCGTTCTGGCGCGAAGGCGGGATCGCCCCGGGACTGACGCTCGACGAAGTGCTGCCCCGACTGACGGACGAAGCGCTCCAGATCATCGACTCGCACGGCCATGGGAACAGGGATGCCGACAAGCCGTTGATGCTCTATGTCGCCTTCACCGCGCCGCACACGCCCTGGCTGCCCTCCGCTGAATTCGCCGGCACGAGCGGCGCCGGAACGTATGGCGACTTCGCGACAATGGTGGACGCCGAAATCGGCCGCATCCTCGCGTCCTTGGCCAAGACGGACATGGCCAAGGACACCCTCCTCCTCTTCACCTCGGACAACGGCCCGGTCTGGTCTGGGGCCGACGTCACGAGGCTCGGGCACGCGTCCGCCGGCAAATTGCGCGGCATGAAATCCGATGCGTGGGAGGGCGGACACCGGATGCCGTTCATCGTCCGTTGGCCCGGTCGGGTCAAACCGGGCACGGTCTCCGGTCAGACCCTTTGTTTCACCGACGTCCTCGCCACGCTGGCGGACGTGTCCGGCGCGAAACTCCCCGACGGCGCCGGACCCGACAGCTTCAGCTTTCTGCCCGTGTTGCAGGGCGTCCAGCCTCCCGACAAGCCCATCCGCGGCCCCATCGTAATGCAGGCCGGAAGCGTCCCATCCGCGATGATGATCCGCTCCGGCGACTGGAAACTGATCCACGGACTCGGCTCCGGCGGCTTCTCCAAACCCGCGTCGATCAAGGCCAAGCCCGGCGAACCCGAGGGGCAGCTCTACAACCTCCGCGACGATCTGGGCGAGACCAAGAACCTCTATCTCGAAAAGCCGGACATCGTCGCGCGCTTGAAGGCGGAGATGCGGCGCATCGTCGAGGCGCCAGGCAGTCGCTGAGCTCATTCCCCGCCGGCCCTGGCGCAAATCGTCCGCACAGGGACCACGCTTCAGACGGAAGGCCCGAGCGCATCATCGACCGACAAATCCGGACCCGGAGCGCTATTTTCCTGGAAGACCCGCTCACGGCTCTGGATCGGGCACCTCCGCCCGGCCTTCGAAGAGCAGATAGAGCGTCGGAAGAATCAGGAGGGTCAACAAGGTGGCGGACACCAGACCCCCGATGATGACGACGGCCAGAGGTCGCTGGGTTTCCGAACCGATGCCGTGCGAAAGCGCCATCGGCAACAGACCCAAGATCGCGAGCATCGCCGTCATCAACACCGTCCGCAAACGCGTCCCGGCCCCCTCCAGAACGGCTTCTCGGGGAGAAAGCCCCTCGTCCTGGAGCTGGTTGAAGGAGCTCACCATGACCACCCCGTTGAGGACCGCCTGACCGAAGAGCGCGATGAAGCCGATCGCCGCCGAAACGCTCAGGGGTATGCCCGTGAGCAGCAGCGCGACGATTCCGCCAATCAGTCCGAGCGGCACGTTGACCAGGATCAACAGGGCGCTCTTCATCGATTTGAAGGCGTCGAACAGCAGGAGGAAAATCAGGAAGATGCTGATCGGGACGATGACCGCCAGACGCTTCATCGCGCGCTGCTGGTTCTCGAACTCGCCGCTCCAGGTCACGAACCAGCCATGCGGCAGGGTGATCTTCGCAATGCGCGCCTGCATGTCGGCCACGACGCTACCCATGTCGCGTCCCTTGATGAAGATGCTGATGGCGGAAAGCCGCGTGCCGTTCTCGCGGCTGATGTTCATGCTGCCCCCGGCGGTCTTGAAGGAGGCAACCTGTTCGAGCGGGATGTGCAGCCCGTCCGGAGTGTCCACCAGCATCTTTTTCAGCTTGTCGAGGCTGCGTTCCGCCTCCGGCAGACGGACCACGATGCTGAAATGCTTTTCGCCCTCCCATAGTTCGGTGGCTCCCTTGCCGGCGAGGCCGATCTCGATGACATCCTCGACGTCGCCCACGTTCAACCCGTAGCGGGCCGCGCTCGCGCGGTCGATCTCGATCACCGCCTGGGGCACCTCGCCGGCGCGGTCGATGGAGGCGGTCTGGACCCCTCGGACATCGGCCACGGACTTGAGCATCTCGGCCGCCTTTCGGCGCAGCGCGGCGGAGTCGTCGCCGAACACCTTGATCACCACCTGGCCGTCGATCTGCGAAATGCTTTCCAGCACGTTGTCGCGGATGGGCTGCGAGAAACTGGTGTCGATGCCCGGCAGCGCGTCGAGATTGTGGTCCATCTCGGCGATCACCTGCTCCTTGGTGAGGCCCCGCTTCCATTCCCCGGGAGGCTTCAGGTCCACGAAGATCTCCGCCATGTTGATCGGTTTGGGATCGGTGCCATCCTCGGGACGGCCCGCCTTGGAGATCAACGTGCGCACCTCCGGGGTCTTCCGGATGATCTCGCGAATCTTGCGGCAATACTCGCGGGCCTGTTCGACGGAGACGCTGGCCGGCAGGTTGGCGTTGACCCAGATGCTGCCCTCGTTCAGTTCCGGCAGGAATTCCGAACCGAGCCTCGCGGAGGCCGCCATGCTCGCAACGAACCCGGCCAGCGCCAGGACGATGACCCAGCGGGGATGGGCCAACGCGGCCTGCAGCGCCGACAGGTAGGGCTTCTTGATGAAACGGACGACCGCGTTCTCCCCGTGCGGGATCTTCTTCCGCAACAGGAAAAAGCAGAGCAACGGCACAAGGGTCAACGATAGGAGCAGCGAGCCGACCAGCGCACTCGTCACGGTCCAGGCCATCGGAGCGAAGATGCGGCCCTCGTGGCGTTGCAGCGTGAAGATCGGGATGTGCGCCGCGATGATGATGAGCATCGAGAAGAAGGTCGGCCTTCCCACCTCGATGGTCGCCCGCTCGATGGTCGCCCGGAACGTTTTTCTGTCGCTGCCCTCCTTCATCTCACCCAGGCGTCGAAAGACGTTTTCGACCACGATGACCGCGCCATCGACGATAATTCCGAAGTCCATCGCGCCGAGGGACAGCAGGTTGGCCGGGATGCCCCGCCAGGTCAGACCCACAAAAGTCGCCAACAAGGACAATGGAATCATCAGCGCGACAATGGCGGCCGCACGGATGTTCCCCAGGAAGATCAGAAGCACGAGAGTCACCAGCATCGCTCCCGTGGCGAGGTTCTCGAACACGGTGTGCAGCGTGGTCCCGATGAGCCAGGCGCGGTCGTAGTAGGGGACTATCTTCACCCCCTTCGGCAGGATGGAGGAGTTGAGCAGTTCGATCCGGGCTTTGAGGGCTCCGAGCACCTCGGAAGGATTTTCCCCTTTGCGCATCACGACGACGCCGTTGACCACGTCGTCCTTGTCGTCCTGACCCGCGATGCCCTCCGGCGGCACGTTCGCCACCGTCACGTCGGCGATGTCACCCACCAGAACCGGCGTGCCGTTGTGCGCGGCGATGACGATTTCCCGGATTTCGGCCGGAGACCGGAGCAGGCCGACGCCGCGGATGAGATACTGCTGCGAACCTTCGGTGACCTTGCTGCCTCCCACGTTCGCGTTCCCACGACCCAGCGCCGTGTAGAGCTGTTGCAAAGAGACGCCGTAGTAGCGCATCCGGGCCAGATCCGGATTGACCTCGTAGGTCTTCACCAGGCCACCGATGGTGACGACGTCGGCGATGCCCGGCACGGCGCGGATGTTTCGCTCCACCACCCAGTCCTCCATCGCTCGGAGATCGCGCGAGGTGGAACCGGAGCCTTTCAGAGTGTAGCGATAGATCTCACCGATGGCGGTCGAGAGCGGCGCAAGCTGCGACTGGACCCCCTGCGGCAGATCGGCGCCGGCGAGCCGTTCCAGAACCTGCTGGCGCGCCTGGGTGTCCGTCGTCCGCTCGTCGAAGGTCAGCATGATGAAGGACAGGCCGAACTGGGTGTGCGAGAACATCCGCACCAGGTGCGGCACCCCGTTCAAAACGGTCTCGATCGGCATCGTGACCTGCTTCTCCACCTCGTCCGGCGCGCGGCCGGGAAAGAGGGTGATGACGTTGACCTGGATGTCCGAGACATCGGGAAAAGCCTCGATCGGCAGATTGTGGAACGCGGCCAGTCCGCCGCCGATGAACAGGATCGTGGCCAGGACGATGAAGAGCGGCTGGTGCAGGGCAAAACTGACGACACGCTTGATCATGTGAAAAAGGAGTGATTGGTGGGAGAGGGTCGATCCGGACAGGCCTCGTCATTCCATCAACTGCTGCAACAGCACGCAGCCATCCGTCACGACCTGCTGGCCCTCTCGCAGACCGCCTACGATCCACACGCGTCCTCCCTGTTCGTCGCCGACATCCACTTCCTGGCGCTTGAAACGCCCGGGCTGTTCCTCGACGAAGACAAAATGCCGGCTGCCGCTCAGGAAGACCGCCTTGGAGGCCACGCTGACGGCCGCCGTGCCGACTCCCGGCATGCCCACCGACACGAACATCTCCGCCTTCAGCCGGGCCGGCGCGTTGTCCACCGTGCCGCGCACCTTGATCGTGCGCGTGGCGGGATCGATGGATCCAGAGACGGTATCGACCCGCCCGGTGAAGCTCTGGCCGGGGAACGCCCTGGCGGAAAAGGTAAACTTTTGTTCCGGCTGAAGACGCGACAGGTCGGCCTCCGTCGCGTCGATCTGGATCCAGAGACGCGACGGGTCGCTCACGACGAAGAGCGGCAGAGTGAACTGGAGCGCGTTCGCCAGCATCATGTCCGGCCGGATCTCCTGCCCCGGACTGAGGTTCTTCTCCACGACCGTTCCGGTGATCGGGCTCAGGAGCACGAACACGCCGTCCGCCGAATCCACGCCGGCACCGTAGAGCGCCAACCGCGACACTGCGCGAGTGCGCTCGGAGGAAGCCAGCTCTTCACCGGCGGCAGCGGCGTCCAAATCCTTCTGTGCAGCGGCTCCGTGGGAGGACAGCTCGCGCAACCGCGTCAGATTGAGGCGCGCGAGGCGCAGATCGCTCTCCGCCTTTCGGGCGTCCGCCTGGGCCATCCCGAAATCGGACGACTCGACCTCCGCCAGCGGCGCCCCCTTTGCAACCGTCCGCCCAACGTCCGCGATGATCCGCCGAACCCGGCCGGCAAACGGCGTGAAGACACGCACTGTCAGATCGTCGTCCCAAGTGAGGCGACCGGAAAGCTGGAGGCCCGCCCGTTGACGCGATTCGACCGGAGCGATTTCCAGCACCGCCAACTGCGGGGAATTCGTCGGGAACGTGATCGATTCCCCGGAGACCGCCGCCGCCGGAGTCTCCTCCTGCACAGATTCACGGCGGCATCCTGCGAGCAGTGCGGCAAGAGCGATGGCTTGGAAAAGATGGAAGGGTTTCATGGGTTCTGCGGGGTCACTACGTCCAAAGCGGCGTTCAGATCGACGATGGCGACGGCCGTGTCCGCCTGCGCCTGGGCCGTGGCCAAGCGGGCGTCGTTGTCCGCCCGTTGCACCTCCAGGAGATCCAAGAGCGACGCCCCGCCCTTTTCATAGGCGAAGGCGACCGACTCGCGGACTTGTTTGGATCTCGGGAGAATCTTGTCCCGATAGCGGTCGAGGCGTTCGGCCGCCTCCCGGTAGCCGACACGCGCATTGACGACGTCGGCGGCGGCCTGCGCCCGGGCCTTGCCAAAGACGGCTCCGTTCTCCTCCACCCTCGCCCTGGCGGCCTCGATGCGTCCCCGGTTCCGGCTCCAGAGCGGGAGCGGGAACGAGACGCCGATCCCGAAAGTGTCCGCCGCAGGCCCGCCGCCGGGCGGGTTGTGCTCGGCCAGCAGCGAGACGGTCGGATCGGGGATCCGCATCGCCTTCTCCAGCGCGAGATCGTGTTGGGAACGCTGGAAATCCGCTTCGGCGGCGGCCACATCGGGCCGCATTCCGCCCGTTTCCGGGGGCTCCGCCCGCTTCAAGCCAGCGCCCGCTTCCGCCAGCGTGTCGGCCGGAATCCAAGCGCCCTCGGGATGTTCGACGCCCATCAGCACTTCCACCGCGATCCGCGCCTGGACGGCGGCGGCCCCGGCCGACCGGGCCTGCAGTTCGAAGACGTCCGCGCCGTTGGCGATCTGCTTCTCGTCCGAATCCGAGATGTCCCCCGCCTTGAGCCGAACCTGCGCGATGTCCGCCTCATGCTGGAGCATCCCGACGGATTCGCCCAACGCGCGCGCCCGCTCTTCGGCCAGAAGGGCGCCCACGTAGGCCCGGGCCACTCCCTGGTCCAGCTGCCTCCGCACCTCGCGGAAACGCGCCTTCGCCCCGGCCACCCCGGCCCCGGCGGAAGCCTGCCGGTCCCGGCGCTTGCCCCCGATCTCGACCAACTGGTTCAGGGCGACGATCGTGTCGTAGCTCCGGTTCCAGAAACCGTTTCCGGCCACGGTGCCGTTTTCGTGGGAGCCGATCCGCGACGTCGAAAGCGACAGAGTGGGATTGGGAAACTCCCGCGCCACCATCAACTGGGCCGAAGCCTCGTCCACGCCGCTCCGGGCCGCGAGGAAATCCCAGTTTCGCTCGAAGGCGGTGCGCCGGGCCTCGGCCATAGAAAGCCGGTTGGTGCCGACGACGAGCGGTTGCCCGAGCCCGCTCGGCTCGACCAGTCCCAAAACCGTGGCCAGGAAAAGCCCGACGATGCGGAACCTTTCGAATGAATCACGAAACGACACGGGCGGACTCGAACACATCGGGGCGTCGGCCGCCTATCGGGCGCGGGATGAATCCGGCCTAGGGCATTGCCCTATGTGAACGCCCGGCCCGGTTCAGATGGAAGCCCGTTAAAAAGTCGGACATTGCTCCGGACCAGATACATCCACAGGAGGCAAAGTAGAGCGCGGCTCGCGGACCGCTTCCCCCTTTTCCTATCGGACCCATCCGCAAATCCACTGGTGCCCGACAGGCGGGGGCCGGACACTCGATTCCACATTCATGGCGAATTCCGCAAAACAGCCGGACATCCGCACCCGCACGATGGTGGGCTCCGCCACGCTCGTTGCCGTGGTCGGCTGGGTGGACTACCTGACCGGTCACGAGCTGTCGTTTTCCGTCTTCTACCTGCTGGGCGTGGTGCTCGCGGGCTGGGTGTTGGGCTGGAGATTCGGGACGTTCGTCTCGGTCCTGAGCGTGGGCGTGTGGGTGGCGGGCGACCTGGCCAGCGGCGCCCGGTTTTCCAGCCCCCTGGTTCCTATCTGGAACGCCATGATCCTGCTCACCTTCTACCTCGTCGTGGTCTGGCTGCTGGCGCGTCTGCGGACGTTCCACCAGACGCTCGAAAGACAGGTGCAGGACCGGACGCTCGCGCTCACGGAGGAAATGGCGGAACGAGAACGGCTGGAGTGCGAGCTGCTGGAGATCAGCGAACGGGAGCAGCGCCGGATCGGCCAGGACCTGCACGACGGCCTGTGCCAGCATCTCACCGGCGCGACGCTCGCCGGGCAGGTGCTGGAGGAGAAGCTGGCCGCGATGAACCGGCCGGAGGCGGCCGACGCGGACAAGGTCGTGGACCTCATGGAAGAAGCCATCAACCTCGCCCGAAGCCTGGCCAAGGGCCTCTACCCGGTGGAGATGGAGGCCGACGGATTGATGTTGGCGCTCGAGCAACACGCCTCCACCACGACCGAACTGTTCAAGGTTTCCTGCCGCTTCGAATGCGACCTGCCCGTGCTCGTCCACGACACGGCGACCGCCGGCCATCTCTATCGCATCGCCCAGGAGGCCGTCGGCAACGCCATCAAACACGGCAGGGCCAGGAACATCGTGATCCGTCTCGACGCCAGCGAAGAGGGCACCGTGCTCTCGGTCCGCGACGACGGCGGCGGCCTGCCCGACCCCCTTCCGAAAAACCGCGGCCTCGGCCTGCGGATCATGGCCCATCGTTCCGGCATGATCGGCGGCCGGTTTTCCGCCCGCCGGGAGCCGGCCGGCGGCTCGCTGGTCACCTGCGAACTGAACGCCGAACCCACGACAGAAACGCCTCTCAATGGACAACGCTAAAACCTCCGTTTTCCTCGTGGACGACCATCCCCTCGTCCGCGAATGGCTGACCCAACTGATCCATCAGCAACCCGACCTCGTCGTTTGCGGCGAGGCGGAGGACGCTCCCCGGGCGCTGCGGATGATCGGCGAGATCCGGCCGGACGTGGCGATCGTCGACATTTCCCTTGGGCAAGGCTCGGGAATCGAACTCATCAAGAACATCAAACGAGTCGTCCCCTCCGTCGCCGTCATCGTCCTGTCCATGCATGACGAACGGCTCTACGCGGAGCGCGCGCTGCGGGCCGGGGCGCGCGGCTACATCATGAAACGGGAAACGGCGAAGAAGGTGGTCGTCGCGATCCGGCACGTGCTGGCCGGCAAGCTCTACATGAGCGAGACCCTGGCGGCGGCCTTCGCCGAAACCTTTCTCGATGGCCGTCTGCCCACCGACGGTTCGCCCGTGGAACAGTTGAGCGACCGTGAGCTCGAGGTGTTCCAGTTGCTCGGCCGCGGCTACGAGACCCGCAAAGTGGCAGAATCGCTCCATGTAAGCATGAAGACCGTCCAGGCCCACTGCGCCCACATCAAGGAGAAGCTCCGGCTCTCCAACGCCGCCGAACTCCTGCGCGAGGCGGTCCGCTGGCACGAGGCCAATCCGACAGGCTAACGGCTCCGCGCGCGAAGATTCGCTGCCTCCAAGGCCTCCCTGGTTTCGTCGCGCGTCTCTCCGGCGAAACCTCGCTCCCCATTTTGTGGTTCCTCGCTGTTTTCAGTGGGTAGAGGGTAGGAGATGGGTCAGCAAGGGGGATGACACCTGAGCAATTGTTTCATGAACTCCTCGGTTTGGGCCGGCAGTGGCGGGTGACGCGCTGCGAGTATGCGCCGAAGG
>JBBQXJ010000072.1:0-24602 GCA_038209745.1 Verrucomicrobiota bacterium | reverse complement strand
GAACGGACCCGGAATCGGTCCAAGAACATCTGCCGCTCTAATCCAGCCCGCCGACCCATCCCGGCTGGAGTCTGGTTCCCCGGAAGACTGACACTAAAAGGCGTGGCCGGGGGGCCACGCCTTTTTGAGAATCGCGAGTCGAGTCCAGCAAGGGGACAGAAACTGCGAATTGATGGGGCGATCTCACGGTCCACCGCCCACCGATCTCTGGGCAACGCCGGTCCCCGACTAGGCCGGAGTTAGTTTCATGGCTTTTGAGCGACCGGCGCAGACTTGGATTCTGGTTCGGACCATTCGGACTTTTGTCCCTGGTCAGACTCACCTCCTCTTAGCCGATCAGCCGCTTCGCGCAGGCCAAGAAAAACAATACCGCTAATGACCATGCCAAAACAGAATATAGGAAAGATGTAATTTAACATAATTACTTTCTTTTAGGGGTCGTAGCAACGCCGCGGGAGAGCAAGATCACCCGGATGCCAACCCACAGGGAAAGTATGCTCGGAACCCAGAGACCTACATAGGCCCCGTATTCGTGGTCGATGAGAAACCACAACGCCACACTGGCCACGAAGCTGGCGAACGCGGCGACCAGGAAGTAATAATCTAGTTTGTGAAACATGGGAAATTTGTAATCAAGGGTTTATCTGATGTTGGAAGATGGTAGCCGACATTACTTTGATCCCGTTTTGGAACCCTGGTCAAGCCGTCGACCGAGACCCAATCCAGTTTTCAACTTGGCAGTGAAAAGACTACTAGTTTTAGTCAGAGACTTTCGAGTCGAAGCGCTTGTTGCCCTCCTCCTCCGGATTTGAAACGGCCTATAGTTCAAGTTGAATAAATTCGGACACCGAAAGTCCGCCAGCTCCAATTGAAGGATAGCAGAAACATCTTTTTTATGCGGTGCATCGTGAAATCGTTGGCGTCCAAACCCGGGCAATTCTCTTAGTCGGTTGACGTGAGACTGATCTGCCATCGGCAGGCCCGGGAATGGTCGCTCTGCGAGGTTTCAACCGTGAACTCGTGCTGCGGTCCTTCGACCAACCCGTCTTCCGCAATCGCGGGATCTAGCATCATAACCTAAAGCGCTTCACGATTTTAAATTGATGATTTAACCGCTGGGGCACACGGCCTTGGCAAACGCTTCGCAAAGGGTGCCGAAGACGCTGGACGGACCCGATCCTTGCCAAGTCCCAGCCAAACCCGCTGACACAACTGATGATACAGGGATCTTTAAACTACCCGTTCCGCCACCGACAGCGTCGGTGTCACTTTCGCGGGACTGTGCGACTTCGATAAATGGAAAGGCCAAGGCAAAAATGACCACGCGTGACGTCCGTATGGCTCGTAGTTTTTTTAAGGTTTTTCACCATTCGCTGGCAGAAGTCTGAATGTTAAGAAATCAAATCTCTGACTTGAAGCGAACACTGCGGTTTCCGACCAACCAACGAACTACATCACAAACTTCACAGTACCTATTTTTTGAATCTTCCCGTATTTAAGCCCATTAATGGAGGCAAGTTATAGACCCGCCGCACTCTGTCAAATTTTTGACTAATATTTGTTAACTATTTTCTGAGTCAGACTTTTTCCAATATTCAGCCCTGTTAAATTGGTTTTTGAACCATTCCAAGGAGGTGCTGGCGCCGCATAGGCCTAAAATGTCTATCTTTTGTCCAACGTTGATCGCGGGGTGAACGTTGAAAGCAGAGACAATAGCGGGAAAATCCAAGACTCTGAACGCGGTGATCAAGGAAACGTTCGACAATGCCCAGGGGCGTTTTGCAATTTGGGCCCGGACCCGGTCACCTTGATCCCGACGATTTCCAACTGGAGTGGCCTTTGCTGTTGGTCGGGGATAAGGAAGCGGATGTTGATGTCCTTGGCCGCGTTCAGCGGGGATTCATCCTTCAAAACGCTCCCGCCCGGAACGAGGCCACCCCTTCCGTGAGCGGCAGGCTCAGTTCCAGCCATTTGCCCTTTCTTGATCGCGAACAGGCACTTGAAATTCGCCTCATCGATATTCTGGTTCTCGTACGCGGTGAATTTGTAGCGATGCCCTTCGCCGCCCACGCGAATCATTCTCTCCCAAAGAAACTGAAAAGGATGACCTTGAAACAGGTCATTTTCCGCGGACTTCGGTTTTCGGATGGATTCGCTTGGTTGCGCGATTCTTCGCCGAAACCTGATGGGAGAAGAGGCGCATTTGTGGGAACTGAACCAAGACGAAGCGAAAAGTGGCGACCCTACCGGGAATCGAACCCGGGCTACCTCCGTGAAAGGGAGGTGTCCTAACCGCTAGACCATAGGGTCCGCCGAGAGCCGCGAACTATATTTTTGGAACTCGGCTTGTCACGAAGTTTCCGCCCGATTTTCTTGATCGTCCGTCGCTCCCCCACGTCTCTCGAATCACACGATCAGGCGATGCTCCCGAGCCGACCGATCCGATTGGCCTAGATGACTGCGCCCGGAGTCGCCGCGTGCGTTCGCAGAAAGGCGCCGAAGGGAATGAATGCCCGAGATCGTCGCAGAGCCGTCTGAACAAACGAGAAACTCGAGCCCCGCCAAACCGACACGGACTGACCACGAGCCGAACGAACTGCCGCAATGGTTTTTCCCACCCCCTCTCCACGGCCGAGCCACCCGCCCGAAGCCAGAACCCCCACGGAGATTCGCTACTTTCGAAGGCCCCACGACCGACGAACCGATCAAGCGCGCTGTTCGCGCATAATGCGTGAATCCCACGCATGCCCCACCCTCCCTCGGTCCGGGTTACGGCGATTTCTCCATGAAATCCACACCCACGCAGTCTGGCATCGACCCTGCTAAATCGGAGGGTAGGCAAAACGAGTTGACACTGAAAGTTCGCTTCTTACAGTCGGCAACTCGTTCCCCAAACCAACAACTAGTCTGTATGAAACACATTCACACATCCAAGAACTCGGCGTTCACGCTCATCGAGCTGCTCGTTGTGATCGCGATCATCGCGATTCTGGCCGGCATGCTTCTGCCTGCTCTCGCCAAAGCCAAGGCCCGCGCCCAGCGCATTTCCTGCGTCAACAGCCTGAAGCAGGTCGGCACCGCCTTCCGCCTCTATGCCAACGACTACGAAGGCAAGTATCCCCACTCCGTCTCCAACTATGGCACGGCGCCTTTAACGGCAGTCAACTCTGTTCCCTGGTCTTGGTATCAGATGGCTGGCAACGAATTGAGCAGCCCCCGCATCTTGGTCTGCCCTTCGGACGGCGATAAGACCACCGCGCAGGATTTCAACGAAGGCAACACCACCAGCAGCTTCCGCAACGCAGCGAACCAGAACAAGTCGACCAGCTACTTCTATGGCGTCGAAGCTCGGGAAGACGATCCGAACTTGTTCGTGACCGGCGACCGCAACATGACGGCCAACGGAACCACCGATACCGATATGGGCGCGACGGGCGGCCTCCTGCTGAGCGGCACCGTGCCGATCACGACCGGAATCATTCCCGGAACGGCTACGCTGACGGTCAATACCTACCCCGCGATCAAGGCCCGTTGGTCCACCGGTCTGCATGACAAAGCCGGCAACGTCGGCTTCTCCGACGGACACGTGGAACAGCTGACCAGCGGCAAGCTCCGTGAGGCCATGCAGAACGCGCACAACAGCAGCGGCGCCAACATCAGGATGGCCTTCCCCAACTGAGCCTTCTCAGTATTTCCAATCATCTAAGGGCGCCTTCGGGCGCCCTTTTTCTTGTTTTACACCAGATCCTCAATGATTTCCGCCAATCCGCGCCCCGGCACGAACCCAATGGCGCCTCTCAATTTCCCCACAGCCGGCCTGCGCCGCAGCATGTCCTCGAACCCGGCCGGATACGCGGTGGAGTATGGAATTTTCTCGATCTTGGATTCCGAACCGAGGCGCCTTATGACCGCATCGGCCAGTTCTGAAATCGTCACCTCTTCGGGATTGCCGACATTGAACACTTCACCCACGGCGGCAGGACAGTCCATCAGGCGCACCAGCGATTCCACCACGTCCGACACATGGCAGAAACACCGGGTCTGGAAGCCATCGCCAAAGACTCGGACTGGTTTTCCGGCTTTGGCGGCGGCGACGAATCGCGGGAGCACCATGCCGTGTTCACCGCTTTGGCGAGGGCCCACCGTATTGAAAAGCCGGGCGATCACCACCGGCAGAGCCCGCTCTTTGCCGTAGGCCAGCGCCAAGAATTCATCCATCAGCTTGGAGCAGGCGTAGCTCCAGCGGTGCAGATGCGGCGGACCGATCAGGAGATCGTCTTCCTCGGAAAACTCGACCTTGGCACTTTTCCCGTAAACCTCGGAAGTCGAAGCCAACAGGAGAGGCACTCGATACTGACAAGCCGCATCGAGCAGACAGGGTGTTTCGAGCAGGTTGTTCCGGATCGTCTCCAATCCGGATTTCATGACAAGGTCCACTCCGACGGTCGCCGCCAGATGATAGACGCCGGACGCTTCCTTCATCAGCGCGGGAAGGTCGGGGCAAGCGGAGACTTTCGCTTCGATGGCGGTCAACCGCGATTCGTTCCGCACCTTGGCGAGATTCTCCCAAGAGCCCGTGGAGCAGTCGTCGATCACCGTCACCGCAGCTCCGTCATGCAATAGGCGTTCGACCAGATGGGAACCGATGAAACCGGCGCCGCCCGTGACAATGATTCGTTTTGGGGACTGGATGCTCATGGCGTGGACTTTCGGGGGAGTCTCGGCGCGGGCCGGGCAGAGTGACAAGCCACCAGTGCGACCAACATGCTTGCCCCCTCTATCGGTCGCAGTATCGGGAAATTTTCCTCCTGGATTCCGAACCCCTGCTTGACGCGTGCAGGTCGCACCCTGATATTCGGCAGCCCCTTGACTGGGCAGGGGAAGTCCCTTGCCCAATCCCGTTTATGGTCAAATTGAAGAGCAAAAATAAGGCAGCCGCCAAACCAGAACCGAAGAAGGTAATCCCTCCTTCCCCCAAGCCTGCGGCAACCACCAAACCCTCCAAGCAGCCGCGCGAGCCCGTGTTGCCGGAAAAGGCTCCCGAAAAGCCTCCCGGAAAACCAGAGGGAAAGCCCGCCCGGAAATCGGCCAAAGGTTCCGCCACCATCCCCCGGGCGGCCATTCTAGCGACGGCTCCGTCGGCCCCTCAGGACGCAGAAACCCTGACCAAGTCGGTCGACGCGATCGCCGATCTGAAAACCCAATCCGGAGCGGATCTCACCGAAAAGATCAAGGAACTGCTTCGTTTGGCCCAGGAGCAGGGCTACTTGACCTGGGACGACGTCAACGACGCGCTCCCGGCCAACATCGTCACTCCCGAAGAGATCGATGAAATCTGCTCCCGTCTCCGCAATCTTGAAGTCGAGATCGTCGAACAAGCCGAAGTCGACCGCGTCAAGCAGCCGGAACCGGAAGAAGAGCCCGAGGACAAGAGCCGTCTCGACATTCTCGACGACCCGGTCCGGATGTATCTCAAACAGATGGGCCAAGTCCCACTGCTGACCCGCGAACAGGAAGTCGAGATTTCAAAGCGGATCGAAGACGCGGAGAACGAGGTCAAGCGGATCATCTACGGTTTCGGATTCTCGGGTAAGGAGCACATCGCTCTGGCCGAGAAGCTGATCTCCGAACCACCCAAGGAACGTTTCGACCGGGTGATCGTCGACAAGAAGATCGAAGGTCGCGAGAACCACCTCAAGGTTCTGCGCAAGCTGGTCAAGCAGGTGCGCGAGATCGACACCACGGTCGACGACAAATATGCGGACCTCCAAGGATCCGCCAGCAAGACCAAGACGGAGAAACTGCAGGAAGAATTCCGCAAGCTCGACGAGAAGCTCCAAAAGAGTTACCCGAAGTTTTTCTACAAGCAGAAAGTGATCGAGGAAATGGCCCTCGTCGCGGACAACATCCACGACAAGATCAAAGCCAGTCTCGAGACGATCCTGGAACTCGAGCCCCAGAAAAAACACGCCCAGGCCCAGGCCATTGTCCAGGGCGAAGAGCGGAAGGTGAAGGCGCTGGAGGACTTCGTCCGCATGTCCAGCTCGGCCTACATCGCCGCCTACAAGCAGCTCCAGCACTTTTCCAAGAAAGCCCTCCAGGCCAAGACAGAGATGGTCGAGGCCAACCTTCGGCTCGTCATCTCCATCGCGAAGAAATACACGAACCGCGGCCTGTCGTTCCTGGACCTGATCCAAGAGGGGAACATGGGGCTGATGAAGGCGGTCGAGAAGTTCGAGTATCGGCGCGGCTACAAGTTCTCCACCTACGCCACGTGGTGGATCCGCCAGGCCATCACCCGCTCGATCGCCGACCAGGCCCGCACGATCCGTATCCCGGTTCACATGATCGAGACGATCAACAAGCTGATGCGCGTGCAGAAGCAGTTGATCCAGGACTTTGGCCGCGAACCTTCCCCGGAGGAGATCGCGGACGAGATGCAGATGCCGGTGGATCGCGTCCGGGCCGTCCTCAAAATGGCTCAGCAGCCGATCTCCCTGCAGAGCCCGGTCGGCGACTCCGAAGACACCAACTTCGGCGATTTCATCGAGGACAAGTCGGCGGAAAACCCGTCCGAAATGACCAGCTACAGCCTGCTCAAGGACAAGCTGCAGGACGTGCTGACCAGCCTCACCGAACGTGAGCGAAAAGTGCTCGAACTCCGCTTCGGGCTCGGTGACGGCTATAGCCGCACGCTCGAAGAGGTCGGCAAGCAGTTCAAGGTCACCCGCGAACGCATCCGCCAAATCGAGGCCAAGGCCCTTCGCAAAATGCGGCACCCCACCCGCCTCCGGCAGCTCCAGGGCTTCCTCGAGGGAGGAGAAGCCGAATAAAGCGGTCAACAAAGAACCACCGTCCAAACGGACTCAATTGCCCAAGTTAAACGTCCTTTCGGGTTGGTTTCGAATTCCTTCTGAGTGGGCCGTTGACAAGAAGTGCCCGTCAGATACGCTCCGCGCCTCATTTTTGAACTGAACAGAACATGCCGAACACCAAGTCAGCAGAACGTAGGGTGCGCAGCAACGCGCGGAAACAGGCTCGTAACAGCGCCGTCAAATCCCGTGTCACCACCCTCGAGAAAAAGTATCTGGACCTGTCCAGAGCGGGCTCCAAGGACGCGGCGGGCTCAGCCTTCCGCGCCCTGACCTCCGTCCTCGACAAAGCCGTCAAAACCGGCGTTCTCAAGCGAGGAACCGTCGATCGTAAGAAGTCCCGCCACGCGGTGCGCCTGACCAAGATCGCTGCGCCCGCAGCCTGACGCCCGCTCCAAGATGTTTCGCCACGCCGGAAGCGCGCCGCGCTTCCGGCTTTTTCAGTGTTGCAAGACCCCTGTCCACGGCCACGCTTTTCAAGCGGGCTTCGCTGGCCGGGGATTCCCCTCTCTGATCCCATGACGGACCGTTTGGAAACCTTCAGCGTCGAACATTCGCAGCCCCAGCTCCGGTTCGACACCTACTTAAAAGACCGCTACCCGGCTGTTTCGCGCGGAGTGATCCAGCGTCTGCTTGAGCAAGGCCACATCACTGTCGACGGCAAATCGGTCAAGCCCAACCACCGTCCACAGGCCGGCCAAGTGGTAAGCGTGTTTTTTCCGGAACCCACGACGGCGGAAGCGAAGCCCGAGGACATCCCGCTGTCCGTCCTCCACGAGGATGCCGACCTGTTGGTGGTCAACAAGCCCCCGGGCATCGTCGTCCATCCGTCCCTCGGCCACGACGAACACACCCTGGTCAACGCCCTCCTCCACCATTGCCGCGGCCAGCTCAGCGGCATCGGTGGCGTGGCCCGCCCCGGCATCGTCCACCGGCTCGACAAGGAAACGAGCGGCTGCCTCCTCGTGGCGAAGAACGACGAGACGCACAACGCCCTGGCCAAACAGTTCGCCGAACGCTCCATGAGCAAGCTCTACCAGGTGCTTGTCTGTGGCGTGATGAAGAACGACACCGGAGACATCCAGGCCGATCTCGCCCGCCACCCGACCCACCGAAAACGCATGGCCGTTTCGCCGGGCGATGGACGCCCCTCTTGGACCGCCTTCCGGGTGCTCGAACGCCTTCGTGGCGCCACCCATGTGGAAGCCACGCTCCACACCGGCCGGACCCACCAGATCCGCGTCCATTTCCAGCATGTCGGCTATCCCGTGGTCGGCGATTCCACCTACTCCGTTCGCCCGAACAAACGCCTGGAAGACGACACCGGCACCCGATTCCCCCGCCAGATGCTGCACGCTTGGCGGATCACCTTTGCGCACCCAGGAACCGGCGAATCCGTCACCTGCACCGCCCCGGTGCCGGACGACTTCCAGCGGGCCTTGGCCAAACTGCGCGGGCCCGCAAGCTAAGCCTTCGGCGCAATCCTCCCGGGCACGGCTTGCCCTTTGTCGGAACTGCGTTTCAATGGACGCCGCCGATGCGCGCCCCTCGAATTATCTCCACCACAGCCGTGTCCGCGGAGGACGACTCCTTCCGGGAAGCCGAAGCTTGGCGGGCGGTCGGTGCGGGCTGGAAGCAACTCCACGGCAGCTTCGGCGATCTCGGCTTCAGCTTCGAATGGCACGACTTCGAAACCCCGAAAGACCTCGATTGGTGCCGAAGCTTCCATCCGGGCAGCGTTGAAGCCTGCTTCAATCTCTCTGGCCGCGGCGAGGTGGCCTTCAACGGGGACATCGCCCAATTCGAATCGTTGACCACCGGCTTCTACCGTCATGGCGAACCCGGCCTCACCGCCCGGCGCTTCGGGACCGAATCCCACCGCTTCATCACGATCGAATTCCACCCCGACTTTCTTCGCGTCCATCTCAAGGACCACGCCCGGGGCCTCGATCCGATCGTTGAAGGCGCGATCCAAGGCCACATGGACTCGGGCGTCTCCGGCATCGGCCGCCTGACGGCCGAAGCCCAGCAGCTCATCGGCAGCTTGCGCCATCCGCCCGTCGCCGCCACCGCCCAGAAGCTCTGGTATCACAGCAAAGCGCTCGAAGTGGCCGCCCTGCTTTTCTTCCACGCACCCAAGGACGAGGAGTTCTTCTGCGACCGCCAGAAACGACTCGCCCAAGAGCGGGTGTCCAAGGTGGTCGCCTTGCTCAAAGAGCATCTGACCGAACCGCTGTCATTGGAGGAGACCGGCAAGCGCGTCGGGTGCAGCCCGTTCTACCTCAGCCGGACCTTCACCAAGGAAATGGGCATGACCCTGTCCCAATACCAGCGGCAGCTCCGCCTGGAGAAGGCCGCCGAACTGCTGCTTTCCGGCAAGTTCAACGTGACCGAAGCGGCCATGGAGGTCGGCTACTCCAGCATCAGCCACTTCAGCCACGCCTTCCACGCCATGTATCACTGCTGCCCGGGACTCTATTCGGTGCGGATCGGGAAGGGAGGCGGTAAAGCCGGAACACCGCCGCCAGGATCGCGATGACGACGAGGAGCTCGATCAAGGTGAAGGCGGTAGGGCGACGGCTCCCGCCGAGCCGCCCTTGGGGTGAACAGCGAAGACTTGCGCTCCTCTGGCAACTCCGGAACGCGGAGGAGTCGCCAGTGATGCCGTGCGGTCGGCAGTGCGTCCAGCGGCGGCTCGGCCGGAGCCTTCGCCCTACCCACCGTGGGTCCAAGATGGCTTTCAAGTTCATGGTTGAAAGAGGGAGGGCGGCCGGAGCCGCCCTCCCGGTGATGCTGTGACTATGGCCGAGGTTTCAGGGCGAAGCCATAGACGCTGCCGTCGCGGGTGCCATAGCCCACGATCCAATTGGCCTCGTTGAGCTTCAGCTTGGCGCCGTTGAAGGACCCGCCGTTCAGGTCGGCCCGGACCCAGTTGTTGCCGATCTTGACCCAGGACTTCTCCACCAGCTTGAGCAGGGGCTGGGAGCCGGGCGCACCTACGTTCGAGGCCACGAACGCCTGCGCGCCGGAGGTGCCCACGATCAAGCCGCGATTGTTGATGCCGGTGGCCTCGCTGCCATGGCTGTCCATGAAGGTGGAGGTGCCCATGTCGTCTCCAAAACAAAAGGTCAGGGCCACTCCATAGTCTTCCCGTGACCTGAAGGACTGGTATTGGTTGCCGGCATTGGTTTTCCCTTTTCCTTTTTCGTCCCCGGCGAGTCCGCTGCATCCACTCCTCCGTGGACACCACTGGGATCGTGCCTCCTTGGGCTTCAGTGTTTCCCGGGTAAGGATTAGGCCAAACCAGACTGGCTCTCCTCTGTCAACGAGTCGTTCGGCGGCATCCTCGGCTCGTGGGCGACCCCCAGAGATCCTGTGTTGGAACAACTGGAAGCAGCCATTGGTCTCTTCAAAATTCTCCTCTCTCTCAAGCCCGTTTCCCGCATACCGATAGCTTCTTTATGCCCACGGTTCTGCCCGTGGGCTCCCGACGCGTCTTGAACCGGCGACGGACTCGCCTGTCCAACAAGAAGAACAATTGAAGGGAACATGAGCCAGGTCATCGCGATCAAAGACCTCCGGGTGGAATACCCGGGCCGGGATCTCGGCCAGAAAACCAAGGTCGCCGTCGACGGCCTTTCCCTTTCGGTCGACCAGGGCCAGGTCTTCGGCTTCCTCGGCCCCAACGGCGCCGGCAAGACCAGCACGATGAACGTCCTGCTCGGTTTCGTCGCACCGGCCGCCGGCAGCGCCACCATTTTCGGGGTCGACGTCACCGAAAAGTCGGCCCGCCAACGCCTCGGCTATCTGCCCGAGCTGACCTACTACTACAAGTTCCTCACCCCCGAGGAGCTGCTGCGCTTCTACGGAAAGCTCTTCAAGATCCCCAAGCCCACCCTTGAGCCGCGCATCACCGAGATCCTCCGGATGGTCGAACTGCAGGACGTCCGCAAGCGCCAGATCAAGACCTTCTCCAAAGGCATGCAACAGCGCGTCGGTCTCGCGCAGGCGCTGATCAACGATCCCGACCTCCTCGTCCTCGACGAGCCCACGAGCGGACTCGACCCCATCGGCCGGATGCAGGTCCGCCAGATCATCCAGCGGCTGAAGGGCGAGGGGAAAACGATCCTCTTCTCGTCGCACGAACTCGGCGAGGTCGAGACCATCTGCGACCGCGTCTGCATCATCCACCAGGGCGTCCTCCGCGAGGAAGGCACCGTCCACGACCTCGTCACCAAACACGCCGCCAATCTGGAACAGGTGTTCCTCAAGGTCGTCGGCTACACCGGCGCCGCCCCGGTCCGCCCGCAAGGAGTGACCGTATGAACAACGTCTGGGCCGTCTCCACCGTCGTCATGCGCGAGATGTATCGGCGCAAGGACTTCTACGTCCTGCTGATCCTGACCGTTCTGATCACCCTGATCCTCGGCTCGGTGAACTTCTTCAACGAGTCGAACGTCGTCCGCTACCTGAAGGAAGTCTGTCTGCTGCTCATCTGGATCGCTTCGCTCGTCATCGCCATCACCACCGCCGCCCGGCAGATCCCGGCGGAACGCGAGTCCCGCACCATTTTTCCGCTCCTGGCCAAGCCGATCAGCCGCGCCGAAGTGCTCGTCGGCAAGTTCCTCGGCTGCTGGCTGGCGTCCGGCGTCGCCCTCGTCTGTTTCTACCTGTTCTTCGGCGTCATCAGCGCGGCCCGCGAACACGGTTTGCCGATCGGAGGCTACCTTCAGGCCGTCATGCTGCACTGGTTCATGCTCGCCGTGATCATCGCCCTGGCGCTGCTCGGCTCGCTCGTCTTCGCCGCGCCCAGTTCGAACAACACCATCTGCTTCGTCGTGGTTGGCGGCATTCTGCTCATCGGCCGGCACCTCCATAAGATCGCCATCGGCAAAGGCGGCTTCTCCGAAGCCATCCTCACGGCCGTCTACTACGTGATCCCGCAGCTCGGCTGGTTCGACGTGCGCGAACGCATCGTCCATGACTGGCCCGCCATCGACGCCCTCTCGTTCCTCGTCGCCCTGGCCTACGCGCTGGCCTATGCGGCCGTCCTCCTCTTCATCGCCTGTTGGATCTTCCGCCGGAAACGCCTGCAATGACTCCGCCGCGTCATTCCGCTCTCGTGCTCGCCGGGCTCGCCACGCTGGCCTTTTCCCTCGCCTGTTTGAACGAGGCCCGCACCCTGGCCCGGACCGTCGACCCCAAGCCCTTCTCGCTCCTGGAAACCGTCCTCGGCGAAAGCCGCCGCCTCTTCGCCAACCATTTCTTCATCAAGGCCGACGCCTATTTCCACAGCGGCTACTACCCCACCGTCTTCGACAACCAGGAGGGCTATGAAACGGCCCACATCGCGGCCGACGCCGGCGCGGCCGAGGAGAAGAACTCCGGAGAAGAACTCGGTTTCCTTGGCCAACCCCTCGACCCGTTCGAAGCCTTCAGTCGCCGTTTCTTCCCGTCGGAACACACCCACCTCGACGAAGGCGGCGCCGACCATGAATCCCACGACAAGGGCGGATCCCCCGGAGTCGGCGGCGACGTCCGCGAGATGCTCCCGTGGCTCAAGATCGCGGCGAACCTCGACCCCAACCGCGTCGAGACCTACACCGTCACCGCCTTCTGGCTGCGCGACCGCCTCCACCGCAGCCAAGACGCCGAAGACGTGATCCACGACGGCCTCCGCAACAATCCCGGCGACGCTTCGCTGCTGTTCGAGCTGGGCCGGATCTTCTTCCACGACCGGAAGGATTTTGACCGCGCGCGCAACGTCTTCGAAGCCGGCATCAACTCCTGGAACAAGAACGAGAGCGGCACGAAGGAGCCCAACAAGTTCCTCGCCCTCCAACTCCTGTCGCAGCTCGCCGAACTCGAAGAGGAGACCGGCCACTACGAGCGCTCGATCCACCTCTGGGAGCAGGCCAAGGTCTTCAATCCCGCCTCCCCCGGACCCCAGATACACATCGCCGATCTCCGCGCGAAACTGGCGTCCCCGACGACTCGTCCTCAGTAGCCCGCCGGGAACCAAAGCGCCCGGGTCCAATCTACGGACCACCGCACCCCATCTCCGACTGCGAAAGAAGGCAGTTCGACCGAGCGCACCCTCCAAACCAGCCCTCCGGCCTCCAACTCGAGCCGTCGTTCCCAGCCCAGCGACACGACTCGGGATATTCTGCCTGGCATCTCGTTCGGCACCTCGCTGGATCCAGAGAACACGTGGATCGCTTCCGGCCGCAGGAACAACACGTGGCGTCCCCCATCCGCTTCGTTCCCCGACGCGGCCGGCAAGTTCAGCCGCAGATCACCCACACAAAACCAGCGCCCCTTGCCATCACGTTCGATCCGGCCGTCCAATCGATTGAACCCCGCCGGACTGAAGAACTCGGCCACGAACGGGTTCACTGGCGAACGGTGGATTTGATCTGGCGAGCCCGCCTGCTCCAGTCGGCCGGTTCGGAGCACCGCGATCCGGTCCGCCAGTTCCATGGCCTCCTCCTGATCGTGGGTCACGAGAATCGCGGGAACCTTCAGCTCGCGGTGCAGACGCTGGATCTCGCGCCGCAACCCGCGTTTCAGCTCCGGATCCAACTGGGCGAGGGGCTCGTCCAGCAGGAGCAACTTGGGCCGGCTGACCAGCACCCGCCCCAAGGCCACGCGCTGTTGTTCGCCGCCGGACAATTCCGCCGGCAGCCGCTGCAACAAGCCCGCGAGACCCAAACGCTCCGCCGCCTCGTGCACCCGACGATTCGCGTCGTCGCGCGGCACTTTCCGCAGTCGCAGGCCGAGCCCCAGGTTCTCCACCACGTTCAACTGCGGCAGCAGCGCCGGATTCTGTCCGATCAGAGCCACCGCGCGCCGTTCCGCCGACAACGTGTCGAACCGCTCCGCGCCCAGGTGGATCTCTCCCTGCGTCGGCACCTCCAGTCCGGCGACGAGGCGCAGCAGCGTGCTTTTGCCACTGCCGCTCGGGCCGGCCACCACGAGCATCTCCCCTGCCCCGAGCTCCAGCGACACCTCGTCCAGCGCGGAGACAGCTCCGAAACGTTTGCTCAATTGGACGATGCGCAGGGAGGACACGGGCGGAGGTTGGCGGGATGAAGGTGTTGAATCCAGTCCTCAGCACCCGCCTCGGTCCGGCGAAACCCGGATCACTCGGGCCGGAGGACGATCTTGCCGAACTGCCCACCGCGCGCCATCAGCGCAAACGCCTCCGCCGCCTTGCCCAAGGGGAACACCTCGCTGATCACCGGTCGGATGCCATGGCGCTCGACCGTCGCGACCATGCCGTCGAAGTCGGCGGGCGAGCCCATGGTGGTGCCCAGCAGGCTGAGCTGTTTCCAGAAGACTTTCCGCGTCACCAGCTCGGGCACCGGACCGGTCGTGGCGCCGAAGAAGACGATCCGTCCGCCGGGTTTCGCCACGTCGATCAAATGGTTGAAACCGGCGCCCGAAGCGCTGTCCACAATCACGTCGAATCCACCGCTATCCTTGAGGAGCGCGTCCGCCCAGCCGGCGTCCTGGTAGTTTGCGCCGCCCTTCGCTCCGAGTTCCTTGGCCTTCGCCAACTTTTCCGCCGAGCTCGAGGTCACCCAGACTTCGGCCCCGGCCGCCCGGGCAAATTGCAGGGCGAACAGCGCCGTGCCCGCGCCGATTCCCGTCACCAGCACGCGCTCGCCCACGCGGAGCTGCGCCCGGCTGAACAACGCCCGCCACGCCGTCAGCGCCGCCAACGGCAGCGCGGCGGCTTCTTCATACGAGAGGTGCGCCGGCTTGGGCGCGAGATTGCCGATCGGCACGTTGATCCGCTCGGCCAGGGTGCCGTCCTTCGGCAGGCCGAGGATGGTGAACCGTTCGCCGAACGCCCGCGGCGAGGAGCCCCAGTCGAAGCTCGGATTGATGATCACGTCGCGATCGAGCCACGCGGCGTCCACCCCTTCCCCAAGGGCGCTGACCACGCCGGCTCCGTCCGAACCGGGGATGACCGGGTAGAGGATGCCCGCATACATCCCCTGCTGGATCCAGACATCGCGGTGGTTCAAAGCGCCCGCGCGGAGCGTCACGATCACCTCGCCAAAAGCAGGCTTCGGATCGGGGACGGATTGAAGGACAGGCGGGAGGTTTTTTCCGGTCAGGACGACGGCGTTCATGCGTCGAAGCAAAGGCGCCAAGGGGCCACGAGGCAAGCTTCACGAGATTTTCGGCGGCGCGTCGACCCTGGGCAGGCCACAGGAACGACTGAATCTTTTGATCCGGCGATTTCACGGCGCGCCGCCTCCCCAACCCTTGGAACCATTGAACAAGAGCATCTTGCTCAGGGCCACGTCGGTTCGTTCATCCGCGCTCCATCCATTTTATGCCACTTGCCATGGTCCGGGGTGCGCCTAGATCTTTGGGGACAAATCAGAATGAAACTACGTAGCCAAATCTCCCGGTTTCTCGCCGCTGCCCTGCTCCTCTGGGCCGTCGGCACGACAATGGCGGCCGACCCGCTCCGCGTCTTCATCCGCGGCGGCGTCAAAACCCACGGTCCGAACCAGCACGACCACCCGCGTTTCCTCGGCGAATGGTCCAAATTGCTGGCGGAACGCGGCATGAAAGCCGGCGGTGGCATGAAGTTCCCCACCTCGGACGAACTGGCCTCCACCGACGTCCTCATCATCTACGCCGCCGACGGCATGAACATCCAGGGCGACGACCGTTCGCATCTGGAGACCTTCCTCAAGCGCGGCGGCGGCCTCGTCGTCATCCATGACGGCGTCGTGGCGGGCGACCAGAACGACTGGGCCAAGTCGATCATCGGCGGTTCCTGGATCTGGAAGGACAACAAGGAAGGCAAGAAGGCGACCGAATGGCACGAGGGCGAAGTCGGCCTCTACTTCGTCGACCAGGAGCATCCCATCACCAAGGGAATCTCCAACTTCGACTGGAAGGACGAGGTCTACGACGTGATGGACATGTCGGCCGATGTCCACGTCCTCGCGACCAGCTTCATCGAGGTCCACAGCATCTGGCCGCAGATCTGGACCTACGAGAAGACGCTCGCCGGCGGCACCCAGCCCTACCGCGCCTTCGTCAGCATTCCCGGCCACGAATTCGACGTGTTCAACACCCCGCATTATCGCGCCATCCTGCTGCGCGGCATCGCCTGGGCCGGCAAGCGCGCCAACGTCGACGAGTTCTGCAACAAGACCGAACTCGATTCCCTCCGCTATCCCGAAGGCGGCCCCGTTCCTGCCAAAAAGGCCATCACCAAGCTCAACCTTCATCCGGAATTCAACGTCACCCTCGCCGCCGACGAGAACATCGCCGAGAAGATCATGTCCATCGACTGGGACCCGAAGGGCCGTCTCTGGGTCGTGGAAACACCCGAATACCCCGGCGGCCGCGACATCAACAAGAACGACGCACCGACCCGTCCCTACTGGAATCTCGATCCGAGCAAATACCCCGTCGGCGGCAAGGAACCCCGCAAGCCCAAGGATCGCGTCTCGATCCTCGAAGACACGAACGGCGACGGGTTGATGGACAAGAAGACCGTTTGGGCCGAGGGCTTGGAACTGCCCACCTCGCTCGTCTTTTGGAAGGACGGCATCATCGTCTCCCAGGCGCCCGACATTTTCTGGATCCGCGACACCAACGGCGACGGCAAGGCCGACAAGACCGAGGTGCTCTACACCGGCTTCGGCACCTTCGACACCCACGCGGTGATCAACAACCTCGTCTGGGGTCCGGACGGATTCGTCTATGGCACCGTGGGCTACACCCGCGGCAAAGACGTCCGCTCGCCCAAGACCGGCAAGCGCTTCGGCGACATCTCCGCCGGCGTCTATCGTTTCCGCCCCGATGGTTCGCTCCTGGAACAGGTCGCGGCCGAGGGCTGCAACACCTGGGGCGTGGATGTCGCGCCCGACGGCGAGATCTTCTTCAGCACCGCCACCTGCGGCGAACCCATCAACCACGTGATCATCCCCGAGACGATCCTGGCCAAGGGCAGCGTCGGCGGCATCAAGGCCTATAAGAACATCATCGAGGAGAACAAGATCTACCCTCCCTACAAGGAGACCCGCCAACCCTATGTGCAGATCGACTGGGTCGGAGCCTGGACCGCTGCTGCCGGCGCGACCATCTACGACGGTGGGGCTTGGCCCGCCAAGTGGGAGCCTGAGAACCACTACTCGTTCTTCATGAGCGAGGCCACGATGCATCTCTTCCACCATGAGTTCCTCGATCCAAACGGCGTCACCTACCAGGGCCACAAGGAAGAGGGCCGCAAGGAGACGGAATTTCTCACCAGCAACGACTACTGGTTCCGCCCCATCCACAGCCGCGTCGGTCCCGACGGCGCCCTCTACGTGGTCGACTTCTACAACCAGATCGCCACCCACAACGACACCCGCGGCCCCAACCACGGCGCCCGCAACGCCGCCACCCGGCCCGATCGCGACCATCATTTCACCCGCCTCTATCGCGTGCAGCACAAGGAAGCCATCAAGCTCCCCGCCTACACGCTCGACGCCTCGAAGCCCGCCGAACTCGTGAAGATGCTGGAGCATCCCAACGGCTGGGTCCGCGGCACCGCAAACCGGCTCCTGAACGAGACCCAGCCCGCGTCCGCCGTTCCCGCCCTCGCCGCGCTCGCGAAGTCGAGCCCGAGCCGCTACGGCCGCATCGAGGCTCTCTTCGCCCTGAACAACCAGAACCACCTGGACGGCACCACGCTCCAGGCAGGACTCAACGACAGCGACGCCGCCGTCCGCAAGACCGCCGCCCGCCTCGCCGGTGACGAAGCCGCTGCTGGCAGCGCCAAGACCCTTGAAGCCCTCCTGAACGACGCCAACGGCCGCGTGCGCATCAACGCGTTGATCTCCCTCGGAGAGTTGCCCGCCACCCGCGCGATCGCCGACGCCATCGTCGCCGCTTGGCCGACGCTCAAGGATCCATATCTCGAATCGGCCGCGATCGGCGCGGCTTCCAAGGACCCGCTCCTCTTCGTCGAGGCCGCCCTCGCCTCGAAGGAACCCGAGACGGTCGGTTCTTTCCTGCCCTTCCTCGCAGGCCTCGTCGCCAATCAGGACGCCGACGCCGGAGCCAGGTTGATCCAGCTCGTCGCCGCCCAGCCCGTCTCGGCCGGCGAACTGAAGCGCCAGACCATCGAAGGCTTCGCCGCCGCGCTGACCGCCGGCAAGGTCCCCGCTTGGTCTCCCGCCCTCGCCGACGGCCTCAAGGCCCTGCTCGCCGACGACCGAACCGCCGGTGCGGTCCTGCCCCTGGTCGCCCGTTGGGACAAGAAAGGCCAACTCGCCGACGCGGTGAAGCCGGCCGTCGCCAAGGCCGAGGCCCAGCTCGGCAACACGTCTCTTCCCGACGCCGCCCGCGGCCAGATCGCCGCCAATCTCATCGGCGTCTGGAAGATGGATGCCTCCATCATCCCCGCCGTCGGCGCCCTGCTCACCAGTAATGCCAGCTCCGACCTCAAACACCGCCTCATCGATGTTCTGGGATCCGAATCCGAGGGCGCGACCGCCCTTGTCCCGGTGCTCTCGAAAATCCCCTCCGACCTCGTCGACCCCGCCTTCGGCCAGATCGTCAAGCGCGCCGATGCCGTCAACGCCCTGCTGACCGCCCTGGCCGATAAGAAGATCGATCTCGCGATCCTCGGGCCCGCCCGGCAGCACCGCCTCCGCACCCATCCCGACATGGCCATCGCCAAGCGCGCCACGGAAGTCATCGAGACCCTTCGCGGTCCCGAAACAAAGGAGAAGGACACGCTGATCGCCAAGCTCACCCCCGAAGTCGTCAAACCCGGCAACGTGGAGAACGGCCACAAGCTCTTCACCGCGAACTGCGCCGTCTGCCACGCCTTCAAGGGTGAAGGCAGCGACCTCGCGCCCAACCTCACCGGCATGGGCTCACACGGCCCCGCCGACCTCCTCGTCCACATCGTCGATCCAAACCGCCTCGTCGAACCGAACTTCATCTCCGTCGCCATCGAAACCAAGGGCGGCGACATCTACGACGGCATCGTCGATCGCGAGAACCGCAACGAGATCGTCATCCGCAACGCCTCCGGCCCGGTGACCCTCCGCAAGGCCGACATCGCCACCCGCCAGAGTTCCGGCCGCTCCCTGATGCCGGAGGGCTTCGAGCAGCTCGGCGGCGAAGGCCTCCGCGACCTCCTCGCCTACATCTGCGCCGATGAAAACAAGTTCCGCGTCCTCGATCTGACCAAGGCCTTCACCGCGAACGCCACCCGCGGGCTCTTCTACAAGGCGGACGACAAGACCGAGTCCCTCAACTTCAACAAGTATGGGATCCAGGTCGTCGACGGCGTGCCCTTCGACGTCGTCAGCCCACAGAAAGTCGTCGCCAACGTCGTCATGCTCAAAGGCGGCCCCGACGAATCCGTGCCCAAGAAGACCATGCCCCAGCAAGTCGAGGTCAAGGTCGGCCTCGCCGCCAGCCGCCTCCACTTCCTCGGCAACAGCGGTCCGTGGGGCTTTCCCTACTCCGGCGACAAGACGTTGAAGGTCCTCCAAGCCACGCTGCATTTCGCCGACGGCAAGACCCAGGACATCGTCTTCCGGAACGGGATCGAAGTGGCCGACTACCTCGGCGAAAACGACGTTCCCGGCTCGAAGCGCCATCCCGAGCTCACCGAGCCCAACAAGCAGGTCCGCACCCTCGCCCGTCGCGTGGACCACGGCTCGGTCATCGACTCGATCACCCTGAAGAGCTTCGACAACATCGTCTCCCCGATGCTCTTCGCCATCACCGTCGAGCTCCCCGGACAGGGCGACCTGAAGGACGAACCCCCGATCGTTTCCACCGATGCCCCCGCCGAGAAGTTCAAGTGGGGTCCCGGCATCAAGGTGCTCATCTGGGGCGGAGGCTCCTCCCATGACTTCAATCGTTGGTTCAACCTCGCGGACAAGAAAATCCTGGAGGAAGGCGGCTTCGCCTCGGTGAACTACACGGAAAAGCAGAGCGTCGTCGCCGCCAACCTCGACGACGCCGACGTGCTGGACTTCAACACCAACATCGCGATCAACGATCCCGCCCTGCGCAAGCAGCTGATGGACTTCGCCAAATCCGGCAAAGGTATCGTCTTCATCCATGCCGGAGTCTGGGACAACAACAAGAACTGGCCCGAAATCCACAAGGAGCTCATCGCCGGCATGACGCGCGGCCATGACCGCTACGGCGAATACGAAGTGAAGGTGACCAATGCCGACCATCCCGTGATGAAGGGCGTGCCCGCCTCCTACATGACCAAGGACGAGCTCTACCATCACGTCCTCGACACCAGCGCCACCCCCGCAGAAGTGCTGGCCACCGCCAAGAGCCCGCTCACCGGCGAGACCTTCCCGCAGGTCTGGGTGGTCAAGAATCCGAACGACCGCATCGTCGCCATCACCCTGGGCCACGACGCCTTCGCCCACGACGGCGCACCCTACAAGACCCTCCTCCGCAACGCGGTGAAGTGGACGGCCCACAAGGACTGAGCGTCCCTGAAAACTGCAAGGCGCCGGAGCGAAACTCCGGCGCCTTTTTTGTTTCGATTGACCGCGTTCAAACCGAACGAACCGGCAGGCTCGCGGCGGATCCACGAACCTCTTCTCGGAGCGTTTCGGGACGCCCGCGCCGCGCGTTCAACTTCCCTTCTGCCAGGCCGCGAAATTCTCCGCCTGCCGCCGTGCCTGCCAGTGGCAGATCTCCCAGAGATCGCCCACCGGAGCCCGGGTGAAGGGCAGCGTGTGCTGGTAGCCCGGAGGACCAAACTCCGGCGTCAACGTGGAAACCTTGTCGCCGCGGCTTCGTTGCGCTTCCCAGACCATCCGCCACCAGCGTTCGTGCGCTTCGACGTGGAGCGCATGTTCCGGCGCACGCGGATCGGGCACCTGCGGGCCCTGTTCATACCCGACGCGGGCGTGCAGATGGATGCACCGCTCCGCGCTCCGCTGGACGATCTCCAGCTGGTCGTCGATCAATCGTTCCCCCACGCAGACCCAGTGGCTGAAGTCGCAGCAAAGACGGAGGGCGTCGAAGGACTCGATCAATCGGTCCGTGATCCACGGATTGTAGAGGATCCGCCCCCTATGGGTTTCATGCGCCACGGGCAGCCCGGCCGCCATTTCAATTTCCAGCGCGGCCTCGAAGAACCGGCATGCGTCCACCTCGCTCCAGGCATCGCGGCCGCTGTGGGCGTTGACCCGCAGCGGGTCGAAGCCGGCGGCCTGGTCGAGCTGGGCCCGGAACGATTCGACATGTTCCGCCACGTCCGCGCCGGCGGTGAAGATCTGCGGGACATAGGCGAGGTCATGGTCCTTCAACAGCCTCTTGAACCGCCGTGTCTGCGCCGCTTCGGGCAATGGCGCCTCGATACCGGTGAAGCCGAGTTCAACGAATTTCGGGACGACCTCCTCCCACGGATCGGTGACGCCCCAGAGATGGCGGATGAGCTGCAGCTTCATGACGGATCGTTCTTCAACCGGAAAACGAGACGGCTTTCAGATCGGCCCGCTTGCCTTCGTAGCTCTGGCTGTAGGCCAGCACCTTGGGATCGGGGTCCACGCCCCAGCTCCGGCAAGCCGCCCTGTAGAGTCCGGGCCACCAGTTCCCATGTTGCGTCAGGCCCTGGTCGAGGACGGCGCGCCAGTTGCCCGTGATCTTGAACCAGCACTCGTCCCCGTAGGCGATGGCCTTGGAGGCGTCGCCCATGGCGGAGACATACCAGTCGCGGCCGATTCGGGCATGGAGCACTTCGTCCGCCCAGTCGTAGTCCTGGAACAGCGCCGCCAAGGGGTCGCCCGATTTTTCGCCCACTTCCATTTCGTAGCGCTTGCCGGTGCGACCCATCAATCCCTGCTCGATGAAGTAGAGCACGGCGTGCCGCTCAATGGGCGTGCACTCGGTGTTGAGCCGGTAGGACCAGTTCCATGTGATCCGGGCCAATCTCCAGTCCACTCCCTGCGACACAAAGCCCACCTCGCCCATCAACGCGTGCCGCGCCTCGTCCCAGACCTGACGGGACATGTCGCGGTAATACGCGGCCGGTTTGCCCGGTGTCTGGGCGATGATGCTCGCCATCATTTCGGGCACGTCGATCTCCCGGATGCGGCGGAAGTAGAGCATCAATGTCTTCGCCTTCGCGGGCATTTCCGGATCGTGCAGGAAGGTTTCGGCGTTCACCCCCTGGTTCCAAAGATCGGTGAAGCGCCCGTCACGCCGGGGTTTCGGATCGTAGGCGTAGGGCGTGGCGGAATGACGCCGGGCAATCGCCTTCCGAGCCGACCCAGTCGCCCCGTCCAGTCCTCCGGCGGCAGCCAGACAATCATCGAGGAACCCCAGCCAGTCGGCCATCCCCGCGCGGGCCGATGCGTCCACCAGTTGATCCATGGCCTTGGCCCCGAAACGGACCATGTCCGCCAGCTCCAGCCGCGCGAAACGCAGCACCCGCACGCTGGGTGCATCGGCCAACAGGTTTGTCTCCTCCATGTGCCGCACCAGGGCCGCGTCCAGCGCCGGAAGGGCTTTCCCGTAGAGGCCCGTGATCAGGGCGGACGTGTCGGGCGCCGCGATGATTTCGTCGAAGAAGATCTGGAGCGCCTCGGACGGCACCGCGTCCAGACCGAGCGGCGGTTCCCGCATCTCCCCCACCCTCGCGCGCAGGCTCATCATGTGCTCGGAGCAGAGGAAGGCGTGCAGGCTGAAGGCGGTCTTCAACTCGTAGATCGGCTCGGAGGTGATGCGGGCCGTGAAGACCTCGTGCAGCCGCTTGAACGCATAGTGGAAGCGCTTCAACCGCGCCACGCAGTCCTCGATCCGGAGTCCGGGCCGCATTGCTTCCTCGAAGCTGCAGACGCCGCCCAAAGGGGGGAGGTCGCGATAGGATGGAACGTTCATGATGGTTTTGCCTCGCCCGGAAATTCCGGCGGTTTGGTTTGCTTCACGCGTGCCCAGGGCTTCGCGCGGATCCAACCAGAGACCGGACGGGTTGGGTCCGTCAATATTCGGAAAAAGGCGGCCGGAGCGACGCGTCCCCGGAGTTTCGGGCGGAACCACGGGAGCCGTTCCGGACGCTGTCTCAAGACGGTGCGTTCCGACAAGCCCGCACGGTCGCATCTATTTCCGACGATGGATCGTTCTATTTGGTGGCGGAAATCGCGGATCAGGAGACGCTTCGGAACCACCGTTGCATGAACGACATCACGCGCATCCTCGACCGCGCCCAACAAGGCGATCCCAAGGCCGCCGGCGATCTCCTTCCCCTCGTCTACGCCGAGTTGCGCCGCTTGGCCGCCCACAAGATGGCGGGTGAATCCCCCGGCCACACCCTGCAACCCACCGCCCTGGTCCACGAAGCTTGGCTCCGGCTTGGAGCCGACGACCAGCCGGAGTGGCGGAACCGCGCCCATTACTTCGCAGCCGCCGCCGAAGCCATGCGGCGCATCCTGGTCGAGCGAGCCCGTCGCCGTCTGGCCGCCAAGCGGGGCGCCGGCGTCGTCCCCCTGGATGTCGACGATTTCGCGATCCCCTCCCCCGCAGCCGACGACGACACCCTGCTCCGCGTCAACGAGGCCCTCGAGAAGCTCGCCGTCCTCGACCCGCGCAAAGCCGAACTGGTCAAGCTGCGCTACTTCGCCGGTCTAACCTTCGAGGAAGCCGCGCCCGTTCTCGGCATCGCCGTGCCGACGGCCAAACAGTGGTGGGCCTACGCCCGAGCCTGGTTGGCGGTGGAGATGCGCGCTGCGGACGCGCCCTGAGCCTCCGCCGCCCCGGGTTCGTTCAGTCCTTCCGGCCGGTCGGGGGAAAGGTGTCCCACGTGCGGCCGATCTCGGGCTCGACGTGGGTGAAGCCCGTCCCTTCCGGCGGCCGGGGGATCCGGATGAGGACCTTGCAGCCGGGACACTGGATCTGGCGCCCCGCGTGGCAGGGATCGCACTTCAGCGGCTGGTCGCAGTGGGAACAGTAGAATTTGAATTCGGGCGCGCTCATGGTCTTCCCCCATCCATGCGTCAACCGTCCCCGGAAAGTATATTTCAAAATTCCCGCATACTTTTTGGCCGCCCCTTGCGCATGTAGAGACAGAACCGCCCAACCTCCAAACCCATGCCATCCCCCCAAGACCGCGAAGCCGCCCTCTTCGCCCTGGCCGCGGAGAAACCCGCCGCCGAACGCGCCGCGTTCCTCGACGGAGCTTGCCATGACAACTCTGCACTCCGCCAGCGCCTCGAAGCCTTGCTCGCGGCGCATGAGCAACCGGACACGCTGCTGGCGACCGAGGCCGGAGCCGCGCGCCCCACCATCAAGCTCGACTTCGCCGAAGAACCGCCCGACGAAGCGGTGGGCCAGACGCTGGGGCGCTATAAGCTTCTGGAACGGGTCGGCGAAGGCGGGTGCGGCGTGGTTTATGTGGCCGAGCAGACCGAGCCGGTGCGGCGGCGCGTCGCGCTGAAGGTCATCAAGCTGGGGATGGACACCAAGCAGGTGGTGGCCCGCTTCGAGGCGGAGCGGCAGGCCTTGGCCATGATGGATCATCCGAACATCGCCAAGGTGCTCGACGCCGGCACCACGGATCTGGGGCGGCCGTTCTTCGTCATGGAACTGGTCCGGGGCATTCCGATCACCGCCTATTGCGACCAGGCCAGCCTCAGCACCAAGGAGCGCTTGGACCTCTTCATCAAGGTCTGCCAGGCCATCCAGCACGCCCATCAGAAGGGGATCATCCACCGCGAC
>JBBQXJ010000071.1:0-25098 GCA_038209745.1 Verrucomicrobiota bacterium | reverse complement strand
TGCGCGTCTACACCACCAAATCCGAGGCGCAGCAGCAGCGGATCGACGCCTTCTGGCACGATGCCGCAGTGCCGGCCTATCGACGGCTGGGTGCCGGTCCAGTGGGCGTCTTCACGGAAGAGGAGGCCTCGGCGACGAACCATGTCTACGTGCTGATCGCGCACGATTCCTTGGAATCGATGGCGGCCGTGCCCGCCAAGCTGGCGGCCGACGCCGAATACCAGAAGGCCGGGGCGGGCTACCTCGACGCCCCGAAATCAGACCCGGCCTATGTCCGGATCCAGAGCTCGGTCAGCGTGGCCTTCGACGCGATGAACCACCTCGAAGTCCCGGTGGCGCCGTCCGCCGATCATCCCAGGGTCTTCGAGCTGCGCACCTATTGGAGCCACAGCGAGGCCAAGGCGATCAACAAGGTGGCGATGTTCAACGACGGCGAGATTCCGTTGATGAAGAAGGTGAACCTCGGTCCCGTGTTCTTCGGCCAGACGATCCTCGGCGAAGACATGCCCAATCTCGTCTACATGGTTTCCAGCGGAGACCGGGAAGCGCACAAGGTGGCGTGGAAGGGCTTCTTCGACGACGCGGTGTGGACCCGGCTGAAGAACGATCCTCAATACAAGGACAACGTCTCCAGGGTCATCAGCGTCTTCCTGAAGCGCCTCCCAGCTTCCCAGATCTGATGGGTCCGCGCTCCGGTCGGCTCGTCGCCTACGCGTGACGGGTGCTGCCCGTCGTATCGGTAAAAGCAAAAAGGCGGTGGATCGTAGGATCCACCGCCTTTTCACGTCTTAACGAAGGTTATTGGCCGGGCACCAAGGGTTTCGTGCCGACCGCTTCGGGTGCGTCGGGCTTGAAGTCGGCCGGGGCCGAGGCGTTCAACTGGGAGAGGATCCCCTCGGTGAGATCGTTTTCCCCGGTGGTGAAGACGACGACCTTGGTGCTGTTGACGGACTCGGAAGCGGAGTCGAGAACGAGGGAGTAGCCGCCGGCTTTGGCCTTCGCGTTGACCAGGTCCTGGATCTCACCAAGGATCTTCTCGCGAAGGCGGCGCTGCTTCTCCTTGAGCTTCTCCTGGCTGTTGCCGAGGAACTGCTTGATCGCGTTCTCGTTGTCCTTCAATTCGGCGAATTTCCGTTCGGCCAGCTTCTTGGCCTTGTCGCGCTCATCGGAGGAGACGGCCTGGTCGTTGGCTTTCTCGTTGAGCACCTTGAAGGCGTCCTCGTCCTTGCGGAGATTGTCCACCATCGTCTTGCGCTGGGCGTCGATCTCGGAAGCTTCCGCTTTGAGGCCGGCATCGGCCGCCTTGGTCTTGTAATAGCCGTCGAAGGTCCGGCGAAGATCGATGGTGGCGATTTTTTGGACGACGGGGGCGTTCGTGGCGGGAGCCTGCGCGAACGAGGCGGGAGCCAAGAAGACGAGGGCCGCCGCAGCGACGAGGGAGGTCTTGAGCGATGACGATTTCATGGGGGTGTCTTTGTCAGAATTCGCGGGTGTAGCCGACTCCGAAATTGAACCGTCCGGAGCCGCCCGGCGCGGAGTCGTGGTTGATCGGGAATCCGTAGTCCAGCCGCAACGGGCCGATGGGGAGATTGATGCGGATGCCGACGCCGACGTTGTCGTTCCACTTGCCGAAGTCGAAGTCGTAGGCCTTCTGGTAGACGTTGCCGATGTCGTAGAACATGGCGAAGCGCAGACGGTCGATGATCGGGATGCTGTATTCGAGCGAACCGAAGTAGTAGCTGTTGCCGCCGAGCGGCTCGCCGTTCACGTCCTTCGGTCCGATGTCCCGGTATTTGAAGCCGCGCAACGAATAGAGGCCGCCGAGGAAGTAGCGTTCGAAGATCGGCACCAGCGTCGTGTCGGAATATTGGTCGGTGACTCCGATGCGGCCGACGACTTCGAGCACTTGGCCTTCGCCGAAGCCCCGGAAATACCAGGCAGTCTTCAGCTCCAGCTTGTAGAAGTTCACATCTCCGCCGAAGGGGCCGCCGCCCAGTTCGCCCGACAGCTCGGTCCGCTGGCCGCGATCGGGCAACAGGCCGCCGCCCCGGGTGTCGTAGGCCAAGGACGTGGTCATCTTGGAAACGAGGCGGCGTCCGTTTTCCGCCTGCATCTGCGGAGAGGATGCCGCGAAATCGTGGAGCTTGATGTCGATGCTCTCCAGCGTGTAGCCCACGCTGCCGACGTAGACGCCGCCGCGGCTGTCGGCATAGAGCTGCTTGGTCAGGCTGACGCTGCCGCCCGTCTGGGTCTCGTCATAGATGTCCGAGAGGTAGCGCAGGTCGCGGTGGTAGAGATCGACGCCAAGCGAGAGACGCCGGTCGAGGAACCACGGCTCGATGAAGCTGAGCTGGTAATCTTGGCGCTGGGTGCCGACGGAGGCGCGCAGGCGGGCCTTTTGGCCGCCACCGGTGAAGGTGGGCGGGTTGAACAGGTCGAAGTTGCCCTGGGACACTTCGGCGAAGCCGACGATGCTGTCCACCGAGCTGAAGCCCGCGCCGACGGTGAAATTGCCGGTGCTCTTTTCCTGCAGGCTGATGACGAGATCGCGGCGGTTCGGCACGTCGGTTTTCTGCGAGGTGGTTTCGACGCCGCGCTCCTCGAAGTATTGCAGGCCCTCGAGACGCGCCTTGCTGGCCTTGACCCGGACCATGTCGTAGATCTCGCCCGGATGCACCGCCAACTCGCGGCGGACGACGCGGTCGCGGGTCTTGACGTTGCCCTTGATCTCGATCTTTTCGATGAAGACCTTGTCGCGTTCGTCGATGAGGAACTTGATGTCGATCGTGCCGGTTGTGGTGTTGGCGCTTTTGACCGCGACGATCTGGGTGTCGATGTAGCCTCGGGTGCCGTAGTAGTCCTCGATGGCGCCCTTGGTCTTGTTCAGGGCGTCGGGCGTGAAGGTCGAACCTTCGGCCATCTGGTGCCGCTTGGTGCGGTCGTCCCGGTAGGACAATTTGGCGAACTCCTCGCCTTTGAAGAGCTTGTTTCCCTCGTAGCTGACCTTCCCGACCTTGTATTGCCGGCCTTCGTCGATGACGAAGTGGATGACCATCCGGTTCGCCTTTGGATAGTCGAAGCGGACGTCCTTGATCTGGAAGTCGATGTATCCGGCGGCCTGGTAGAACTCGGTGAGCTTGTCCTTGTCGTCCTCGAACTGCTCGTCCTTCAGCACGCCGCTGCCGGTGAGCCAGGACCACATCCACCAACGCCGGGTCTTGAGGGTTTTGCGCAGCTTGCTTTGCTCGAACGCATGGGCCCCGTCGAAGACGACCTCGGTGACGCGGATCTTCGGAGCTTCTGAGATCTCGAAGGTGACGCTGGCCCGGCCCGAGTTCTGGTCGATGCTGGGAACGGCCTTGACGGTGGTCTTCTGGTAGCCCGCCTTCTGGTAGATCTTCTGGATCTCCTGCGCGTCGGTGAAGAGCTTCCGCTCGCTGAGCGGCTCTCCGACCTTGGAGGCGACCTTGGCCTTCTTGATGATCTTCTTTTCGGAGAACTTGGTGTTCCCGACAAATTTGATCGAGGTGAGCGTGGGGTTGCCCTGGACGACGTAGGTCAGCTTGACGGCGTGGCCTCCGAGATCCTCGGTGCCGACACGGACATTGTAGAAGAAACCGGTCCCATAGAGCGCGCGGATGTCGTCGTCCACCGACGCGGGGCGGTAGATGTCGCCTTCCTTGAGCCGGATGTTGGAGCGGACGACGGCGTCGCTCACGGTGGAAGGCCCGACGTAGGTGATCTCGATCTTCGAAATCTTGATCTCGGGGAGGTCGGACTGGGCGGACGCGTGCATCGCGGCCAGCGCGAGCATCAACGCCGCCCATTTGAATGGGCGTTGGTTGCGTTTCATCTTAGCCGCCCTGGGGGAGGTCTTCCGCGCTGATCTTGGCCGCATTCTCAAACCGGGTAAATTTCTTCAAAAACGTCATTCGCACGTCCCCGGTGGGACCGTTGCGCTGCTTGGCGATGAGCAGGTTGACCGGAAGCACGTCGCTCTCGACTCCGCCATCACCGTCATCGTCGCGGCTCTTGGCCCGGCCCGGGTTTTCCGGATCGGCCTTGTAGAGCAGACCCACGATATCCGCATCCTGTTCAATGGCGCCGGATTCGCGCAAGTCCGACAGCTTGGGCTTCCGGTCCTTGTCCTTCTCGAACTCGCGGTTCAACTGGCCGAGAACGATGATCGGGATCCGTAGTTCCTTCGCCAACGACTTGATGCCGCTGGAAATGTCCGCGATTTCCTGCTGGCGGTTCTCGGCTCGGCGGGACGTTGAATGGAGCAATTGCAGGTAGTCAATGACTATCAGCCGCACGTGGTGCTGCTGCCACATTCGCCGCGCCTTGGCGCGCATCTGGAGGATCGAGAGGCCGCTGGTGTCGTCGATATACATCGGCGCCGCCGCCAACCGGCCGGCCCAGCTGGTCAGCTTCGCGAAGTCCGTCTCGGCCAGGAAGCCGTCCTGGATGTTCCGCATGTTCACCCGCGAGCAGGAGGAGAGCATGCGCATGACGAGCGATTCGGCCGTCATCTCCAGGCTGAACACGCCCACCGGGATCTTCTGCTCCACCGCCACGTGCTCCACGATGTTCATGGCGAAGGACGTCTTGCCCATCGATGGACGGGCCGCGATCACGATCATGTCGCCGGGTTGGAGGCCGTTGGTCATCCGGTCGAAGTCCAGGAAGCCGGTCGGGACCCCGGTCGTCTGACCCGCGTGGGTGTAGTAGAACTGGATCTTCTCCACCGCCTTGTTGACCAGTTCCCTCATGCCGGGGGAGGTCGTGTTCACCCGTTCCTGGCTGATCTGGAGAATGTCCTTCTCCACTTCGTCGATCAGTGAGTCCACCGAGTCCGTGTGCTCGAAGGCGCGCGCCACGACGTTGGAACACACTTGGATCGTCCGGCGCAGGATGTATTTGTCCCACACCACGGCCAAGTAGGTGCCGACCATCGCCGGGGAGGCGACCTTGTCCGGCAATTCCGTCAGGTAGCCGCGCCCTCCGACCGATTCGAGCTGCCCCTGGTCCTTCAGCCGCTGTTGGACGGTGATGAGATCGATGTGGTCCTTCTTGTCATACATCTCCACCAGGGTCTCGTAGAGCACCTGGTGACGGAGGTCGTAGAACGCCTGCTGGCTGGACTTCAACTTTTCGACGCACTCGCCGAGGCACTCCTGCGGGGCGAGGAGGGCACAACCGAGAACCGCCTGCTCGGCTTCGAGCGCGTGCGGCGGCAACCGGTCTCCGAGCGAGACATTGCCCGCTGGCTTTGAGCTGCGGCGTTTGCGCCGGAAATCGGGCTTTTCACCCGGCGCGCCGCCTGTGTCGGTTCCGTCGATCATGGACCGGAGAGGAAACGGCATTCCCGAGGCTTCCGCCAGCACGGGTTCCGACCAAGATGTTAACAGGTTGTCCCCAGTCGATCAGTGCGCCCTGTCCAGCAGGCGCTTCTTGTTGTCCTCCGGCAGGGTGGACGTGGTCACCCACTCCGAGGCCCGGGCCGGATCCTCCTGCATCCAGCGGCTGGCGGCGTTTTCCAGACGACGTTGGTCCGGGTCGTTGGCCAGGGTCTGGGCCCACTGCACGGCGGCTTCCGGATACTGGTAGGACACACCGTCCACGTAGGCCCCGACCGCCGCCTCGCGGGCCGAACCCGGCGAAAGCGTGGCCAGCCAGTCGGCCGCGCCGAAGGGATCGTTGTTCGCCCAGTTCCGGCTCACGACCTCCAGGGCGCTGTCGCGCTGGGAGCCTTCGGGAAAGCCGGCCGCCCATTGGGCCGCGCCGGCGGGATCGTTCCCGGACCACGACGACAGCACGTTTTGCGCGGCGCCGGTCTGCGCGTCTCCCGGCGGCAGGGAGGCCACAAACTGGGCGGCATCCTGCGGGGAACTCTGCGCCCACGAGGACGCGATGGATTGATACGCGTGGTTCCGCTCCTCCTCGGGCAGCGCTCGGGCCCAGTCGACCGCCGACGTCGGATCGTTTTGCGCCCAGCTGTTGGCCACGTTGTTCAACAGGCTTTCGCGGACGGATTTGGTCGTTTGGCCGAGGGCGAAGTCGGCCAATCCCTTGGGATCGGTCTGGGCCCATTGCTGGGACAGGCTTTCCAAAGCCTGTTGACGGCCCTTTCCCTCGGGCAATTGATCGGCCCATTGGACCGCTGCCGGAAGATCGGATTGAGCCCATTGCTGGGCGACGGAGGCATACAAGGGCGTGGTCGAACCCGGTGACAGGGTCGCAATGAATTCTGCGGCCGCCTTCGGGTCGTCGGCCGCGATGCGATAGATCATGTTCTGGGCCGCATCGCGTTGGATCTGCCCCGGTGGCAACCCCTTCACCCATTCCATCGCCCCGGCGGGATCGTTCTCCGCCCACGAGCCGGCGACGGCGCCATAGACTTGGCTCCGGATGCCACCGGGCGGCAGGCTTTCCATGAAAGTGGCGGCGGCCTTGGGGTCGGTGCGGGCCCAGGAATACGCCAGGTTTTGCAGCAGGTTGTTCCGCAGGGAACCGGCAGGCATCAATTCCATGTGGGCGGCGGCGGCCTTCGGATCGGAGTTCGCCCAGGAGGACAGGACGGACTGCATCGCCTGGTTCTTGCCGCCCGCGCCGGTGAGTTGCTCCGCCCAGGCCAGAGCGGCTTGGGGATCGTTCTGCGCCCATTGTGACGCAAGGCTGGAGACCATGTTGCCGCGTTGCTGGCTCGGGGGCATGTCCCGGACGAACGCCGCCACGGCACGGGGATCTTCCAGGGCCCACTGATAGGAAAGGGATTGCAGCGCGCCCTGCTTGGCCGTGCCTTCGGGCAATTGCTTCGCCCAGGCCAGAGCCGCCGGGAGATCGTTGCCGGCCCACGAGCCGGCCACACTCTGGATGAGCATGTTGCGGGTGGAGCCTGGAGGCATGGCCAGGGCGAGGGAGGCCGCCGCCACCGGGTCCGTGTTCGCGATCTGCTGAAGGGCCGAGCTTCGGGCATTGCCGGAGGCCAGTGCATTCGCCCAGGCCCATGCGGCGGGAGCGTCGTTCGCCGCCCAGCTTCCGACCAGGGCTCCGACCGCTTGTTCCCGCTGTGCGGCGTCCTTCAGCTTCAGCACCTCGGCTGCGGCCGCGTTCGGATCCAGTTCCGCCCAGCGGCTGAAAATGGAATACATCGCGCTGGAGTTCGGTCGGCCGGGTCCGGTATCGAGCGAGACTTCCAGTCGCAGCGCCGCGGCCGGATCCGCCGCCGCCATCGCCGGGACGATGATCTGCGACATCCATTCTTTTCTCTGTTGGGTGTCCTCCAGCGCTTCGACCCAATGCCGGGCGGCGGCCACGTCCGTGCTCGCCCAACCGCGGAGCACCGTGGCCTGCCCGTTGCGCCGATCTCCGGCGGATCGAGCGCTGGCTCCGGCCCAGGCCAACGCGTCTGTCGGTGCCAGATTGCCCCAACGAAGCAGCAACAAGTTCAACAACGTCTGCCGGTCTTGCCGATGGCGGATCGTGTCGGCCCAGGCGAGCAGCGCCGGCAGTTCGGCGGCGGTCAGGTCGGACACGATGCGTTGGAGGTCACCGAAGCGGTCGGCGCGATGACGTGAGGCCGCACCGATCAACCCCTCCAGCGCCACTCGGGCATCCTTTTTCGGCGCCACTTCGGCCGGGTCCTTCGGTCCTTGGGCCCGCTCGACTGAGGCCGACTCCACCGCGTTGCTGCCGGTCTTCGAGTGGATTCGGCCGAATGGCGGCAGGCGGAGGATGGCGCGATCCGTCCAGATGCCGGCGGCGATCCCGGCGGCGGCCGTCAGCGCGAGGAGAGCTCCTGTTTTTTTCATGGCACTTATCCTTGAGACCGTTGGACGGAGAATGTGTGCGAACGCATCCCGTCAAAATGTAAATTGTCCGAAAAACCTCCGGCCACAATTCCTTCGAACCGGAGCAAACAGAGGAAGCAGGGCGCCGGGCCGGAAAAACATGCCGTCGTCGCACGGCAGGCCGTAAGCCGTTGGTCGGGGAATGCCCCTCCATGACGGATGGCTCACGAAAAGCCTGTCTGTCTTCCTCTGCTTTCTCTGCGGTCTCCTGGCCAAAGCAATGGTTTGCTCCCGGCCGAATCACTCCGCCGTTGAACTCCGCGATTGCCTTGAAAAGCCGCTTTCCCATGATGCCCGGCCTTATGTCGCGCCGGCAGTATCCCTTTCATCTCATCGAACCCAAGTGGCAGCAGCACTGGGACGCGGAACAGACCTTCCGCGCCTGGAATCCGTCCGACGCCGTGCCCGCCAGCCATCCCTTCGCCCAACGCCACGGCGCCGACGCGATGAGCCCCGAGAAGATCGCCGCCGGCCAGGCTCCGGGGAAGTTCTACATCCTCGACATGTTCCCCTATCCCTCCGGCGCCGGCCTGCACGTGGGCCATCCCGAGGGCTACACCGCCACGGACATCCTCGCCCGCTACCGCCGGTCGCAGGGCAGGAACGTCCTGCATCCGATGGGCTGGGATTCCTTCGGCCTGCCCGCCGAGCAATACGCGGTCAAGACCGGCCAGCACCCCCGCGTGACCACCGAGGCGAACATCGCGAACTTCACCCGGCAGATCAAAAGCCTCGGCTTCAGCTACGATTGGTCCCGCGAAGTCGCCACCACCGACCCCGGGTATTTCAAGTGGACCCAGTGGATCTTCCTCCAGATCTACAACAGCTGGTTCAACCCCGAGACCAACAAGGCCGAGCCGATCAGCACGCTGAAGTATCCCGACGCGCTGGCCTGGCCGGAAGGCGTAACGGGAGTGGTAGTGGCACAGGCGCCCCCGCCTGTGACCAGTCCAGCAGGCGCCCCCGCCTGCTGCCCTCCCGAGTTGGAAGCCAAACGCCGCGCCTACGTGGACTCCAAGCGCCTCGCCTTCGTCAGCGAAGCCCCGGTCAACTGGTGCCCTGAGCTGGGCACCGTCTTGGCCAACGAGGAAGTCATCGACGGCAAGAGCGAGGTCGGCGGCTTCCCCGTCATCCGCAAGCCGATGCGCCAATGGATGCTCCGCATCACCGCCTTCGCCGAGCGCCTGCTGGCCGATCTCGACACCATCGACTGGTCCGATTCGCTGAAGGAAATGCAGCGGAACTGGATCGGAAGGTCAGAGGGCGCAGAGGTTGATTTCAAGCTGGATGGACACGCTGCCAAGATCCGCGTGTTCACTACGCGACCTGACACGCTCTTCGGAGCGACCTACATGGTCCTGTCGCCCGAACACAAGCTGCTCGCTCAGATCACGACGCCCGAGCAGGCGGAGGCGGTGAAGAAGTATCAGGAATTCGCCACTACCAAGTCCGACTTGGAGCGCACCGAACTGGCCAAGGAAAAGTCCGGCGTCTTCACCGGCGCCTACGCCATCAATCCGGTCAACGGCGAGAAGATCCCCATCTGGATCGCCGACTACGTCCTCGCGACCTACGGCACCGGCGCAATCATGGCCGTGCCCGCGCACGACGAGCGGGATTTCGAGTTCGCCAAGAAGTTCAATCTACCGATCAATCAAGTTGTCATTCCCAAAGACCTCAAGGGCGGTGCGATCGGTCCCTTGGAAGCCCCATTCTGCGAAGAGGGCGTCGCATTCGAGTCCCCATCCCACGGCTGGCGATTGGAAGACATGAATCTGCCGAAGGATCAACAGCGGTTGCCCTGGGACTTCTCGCCTCCGGACATCAACGGCCTCCCCACCGCCGAAGCCAAAGCTAAAATCACCGCGTGGCTGGAGTCCAAGGGCCTTGGTCAGAAGACGGTCAATTTCAAGCTGCGCGACTGGCTCTTCAGCCGGCAGCGGTATTGGGGCGAACCGTTCCCCATCATTTGGAAGAAGGGCGCTGACGGGCAGCTCTACCACGAGGCCCTGCCCGAGAGCGCCTTGCCCCTCCTCCCGCCGACCTTGGAGGACTACAAGCCGACCGCCGACGGCCAGCCGCCCTTGGCCCGGGCCAAGGAGTGGCTGCACTTGCTCGACGGCTCCATCCGCGAGACCAACACTATGCCGCAGTGGGCCGGTTCCTGTTGGTATTACCTCCGCTACCTCGACGCGAAGAACGCCGCCGGCTTCGTCGGCAAGGACGTCGAGAGCTACTGGATGGGAACGGCGGCGAGTGCCCGGTCGTCAGTGGCCAGTGGTCAGTCTGAACACTCGACCCTGAAAACCGAAAACTCCGGCACAACGCCCGGTGTCGATCTCTACGTCGGTGGCACCGAGCACGCCGTGCTGCACCTGCTCTACGCGCGGTTCTGGCACAAGGTCCTCTTCGACCTCGGCCACGTCTCCACCGCCGAACCGTTCTACAAGCTGGTCAACCAGGGCCTGATCCTCGGCTCCGACGGCCAGAAGATGTCCAAGAGCCGCGGCAACGTGGTCAACCCCGACGACGTGATCGGCGAGTTCGGCGCCGATGCCTTCCGCCTCTACGAGATGTTCATGGGCCCGCTCCAGGACACCAAACCCTGGAACACCCAGGGCGTCGAAGGCGTCTACCGTTTCCTCGGCCGCGTCTGGCGCGCCTTCGTCGACGAAGCCAGCGAGACCGATTACGAACAGGCCGCCGCCGCCCACGGCGACAGCGCGACGTTCCTTGGCCAGATCCAGCTCTCCGCCGCGATCCAGGACGTTCCCGCCACGCCCGCGCAGCTCAAGACCCTCCACACCTGCATCAAGAAGGTGACGGAGGATCTGGAAGGCCTGCGCTTCAACACCGCCATCTCCTCCATGATGGTCTTCATCAACGACGCCATGGGCTGGGAGGTGAAGCCCGCCAGCGTCTACCGCACCTTCGTGCAGCTGCTCGCGCCCTTCTCGCCGCATCTCGCGGAGGAGCTTTGGGCGAAGACCAATACAAAATTTGGAATTCAAAATGTGTCATTGAGCTACGCCCCGTGGCCGACGTTCGATCCCGCGCGGCTGGTCGAGACCGAGATCGAGTTTCCCGTGCAGGTGAACGGCAAGCTCCGCGACGTCATCCGCATCCAGGTCGATGCCTCGAAAGAGACGATCGAGCAGATGGTGCTGAAGTCCGAGAAAGCGCAGCAATTCCTCGAAGGCAAGACGGTGAAGAAGATCATCATCGTGCCCAAGAAGCTGGTGAACATCGTGGTGGGGTAGCAGCCCCGGCAGGGACGCCACGCCGAGGCGTCCCCATCTACCGCCGCAGGCGGTGCGAGCGGAGCGATCTTCTCACGAGACGCACGATTGGCCGAAATGCTCCCTCCGGCCGCCTCTCTCCGCTCGAACCAAGGCGGCTCGGCGGGAGCCGTAGCCCTACCAATTGCCCCATCCGCTCATTGCGTCTCGGCCGTTCTCCCGTTCCAATCGGCCAACGCCCTGACCTATATGAAGCCCGATCTTCGCCCCATCCTGTTTGCCGGTGGATGTCTCGCCGCCAGCCTCGCCGCCGCCGCCACGCCGGACTTCCGCGCCCGCAGCTACGATTTTCCGGTCTACACCAACGCGCCGATCGGCCGGCAGATCAGCGGCCAGCACGCGCCGGCTTCGACCCCCGCGCTGGCACCAGCCGAGGCGCAGAAGAAGTTCACGCTGCCCGAAGGGTTCGAGATCCGGATCTTCGCCGCTGAACCGATGGTGGTGAATCCCGTCGCCATGTCCTGGGACGCGCGCGGCCGGCTGTGGGTCTTGGAGCTCTATGAATATCCCAAAGGCGCCGCGCCCGGGACCAAGGGCCGCGACCGCATCAAGATCCTGGAAGACACGGACGGCGACGGCGTCGCGGACAAGGTCCACGTCTGGGCGGACGGTCTGAGCCTCGCCACCGGGCTGCTGCTCGGCGATGGCGGGGCCTACGTCGGCCAAGCGCCCGACCTGCTGTTCCTTTCCGACACCGATGGCGACGACCGGGCGGACAAGCGCGAAGTGTTCAAGACCGGTTTCGGCAGCGAGGACCGGCACGAGCTGTTGAACGGCTTCACCTGGGGACCGGAGGGCGATCTCTACATGACCCACGGCGTCTTCACCTACTCGACGGTGAAGAACCCGAACGACCCCGACGACGACGGCGTCTTGATGAACGCCGCCGTGGCCCGGCTGAACACGCGGACGAAGAAGTTCGAGGTCTTCGCCGACGGCACGAGCAATCCCTGGGGCGTGGACTTCGACGCGCGCGGCAACGCCTTCGTCAGCGCCTGCGTCATCGACCACTTCTTCCATCTGGTCCCCGGCGGTCTGTATGCGCGGCAGGCGGGCCAGCCGAACTTCCCGTATGCCTACGAGCTGCTGCCCTCGATCGTCGATCACCGGCACAAGATGGCCGCCTATTGCGGGGTGCAGATCTATCAGGGAAACCAGTTTCCGGCCGAATGGAGCGGGCGCGCGCTGATGGGCAACATCCACGACAACTCGGTCCACGCCGACAAGTTGACGCCGAAGGGTTCGAGCTTCGTGGCTTCGGAGTGGAAGGACCTCGTCCGGGCCAACGACGGTTGGTTCCGGCCCACCATGCAACGGGTCGGGCCCGACGGCGCCGTCTGGATCAGCGACTGGTATGACCGCTATCCCTGCTACCAGAACGCCGTGGCCGATCCCGAAGGCGTCGACCGCGAACTCGGCCGCATCTGGCGCGTGGTCTACACGGGCAAGGAAACTGGAAAGCCCGTGCCCAGCCGTCCGTCGGTGGACATGGATCTGGCGAAGCTTTCGACCGATCAATTGGTCCAGCAATTGGCCAACGACAATGTGTGGCAGCGCCGCATGGCCCAGCGGTTGTTGACCGAGCGCGGCCCCGGCGCATTCGGTTCCCGATCCCTCCATCCGGAAACGTCGCTGCACAAGATGTTCGAGGAAGGTCCCAATCCCGACGCACGATTGGCCGCGCTTTGGACCCTGCATGGAATGCAGTTCCTGAACGACGGCGACTTGGACAAGGCCGCGGAAGACAAGGCCCCGGGCCTCCGCACCTGGGCGGCCCGTTTGACCGGCGAGCGGGGGCTTCCTCTGGGCGATGCGATGCAGCGGTTGTCGACCTTGGCCAAGGATCCGGATCCGGGTGTTCGGCTGGGGGTGACGGTCGCGGCTCGGCAGTTTGTCTCCGGTGCTCTCACCATCGACACGCCGCCGAAGGTGCCGATCCCTGAAGTCGTCACCGGACCGATTTTGAGCGCGCTCTTCGTCGGTCACCAGGATCGGACCAAGGAAGAGAACGATCCGGTTCTCGATTTTCTCTACTGGATGGCCTTGGAACCGATCATCGCCTTCGATCCGGTCCATGGGATCGGCGCCTACAAACGGGATGGCGCAGTGAAGGAACAACCGTTCTCCGCCAAGCTGCTCACCAAGATCATGCACCGCGTCTGCGATCTGCGGGATGAAGACACGTTGAGCCGCTCGGTCATCGAGTTCGGTGGGATTCCCGAGTCGGCGGCTTCGACTCTCATCGCGGGCCTGCAAGGGTTGCTCGACGGACAGCGCGGGAAAATCTTGGTGCCGAACACCGGGGCGATCGCGGTCGTTTCGCGGCTGGCCCAGTCCTCCAATCCCGAACTGGCCAAGGCCGCCCAGGAAGTGGGTTCGCTCTGGGGCGACGCTTCGGCGGTTCGGGCCAGCTTGGCCCGCATCACGGATGCGTCCGCCAGCGAAGCCGATCGCATCGCGGCCATCCGCACCGCGCGGCGGTTGAAGACGGATGAGACGCGCGCCGCGTTGCTGGGCGTATTCAGCGGGAACGCTTCTGAGACGCTCAAGGTGGAAGCGGTGCGCGGAATGGCGGACGTGGGCGAGGACGACACCGCGCAGCAGTTGCTGGCCAAGTGGGCGACGCTCTCACCCACCGTCCGCGCCGCCGTGGCCGAGCTCTGCACCACGCGCGGCAATTGGAAATGGCCGTTCTACGCCGCCATCGAGCGCGGCGAAGTGAAGCGCGGCGACATTCCGCCGACCGTCATCCGCTCGTTGGCCACCTCCAAGGCCGACAACGAGCGGCAGAAGGCCATCCAGCTGTTCGGCCGCGTGAACCAGTCGAGCGAAGAGAAACTCAAGCTCATCGCCGCGAAGCGGAAGGTCGTGGTCGCCGGCCCGATCGACCTCGCGGCCGGCCATGAAGTGGCCCAACGGAACTGCTTCATCTGCCACAAGCTCTACGGAGAAGGCGGGGACGTCGGGCCCGACTTGACCGGGGTCGGTCGCAGCTCGCTGGATGCCCTGCTGCACAACGTCATCAACCCGAACGAAATCATCGGCGCCGGTTATGAACAGGTCGAAGTGGAGACCAAGGACGACCAGGTCTTCAGCGGCCGCATGACCGAAAACACCGCGACCCACGTGAAGCTGGTCATGGCCGGCCCGAGCGAAGCCGTGATCGACAAGTCCAAGGTGAAGAACCTGACCGTGACCCAGCTTTCGGCCATGCCCGAAGGATTGGAGCAGATGCCCGAGGCGGATTTCCGGAACCTGATCTGGTTCATTCTCTCGCCGCCGCAGGAAGGCCCGTTGACGCCGGAAAAGCGGGCGATGCTGGGCGGCGGAGAATAGGCCGGCTGGCGGTCCCGGTTGGCCGACGCCGGGAAATGGCTTCCGCCCAACCGGGTCCCTCCGCATAGTCCCTCGCTCAATGAAGTCGATGACCGGCTACGGACGGGGTGAAGCGTCCCAAGAGGGGCTCAAAATCACCGTCGAAACCAGCTCCGTGAACCGCAAGCAATCGGAGATCGCCCTGAGCCTTCCCCGCGAGCTCGATGTGCTCGAATCCCGTGTCCGCGAGGAGATCAACCGCGTGGTGTCCCGTGGGCGGGTCACTTGCCGGGTGGCGCTCGAATGCGGTGCCGGGTCCGTTCCTCCCACCCGCATCAACGCCGTATTGGCCCGTTCCGTCGCGGCGCAGCTGGGAGAATTGGCCAAGGAATTGAACTTGGGAGCCGTCAGTCTGGAGCATGTCCTGCGCGTTCCGGGCATTGTCGAAGTGGCCGCCTCTGCGCAGGACCCGGAAACGGTCTGGCCGATCGTGCGCACGGCGCTGACCGCGGCGTTGAAGGATCTTGTCTCCATGCGGGAGCGCGAAGGCGCGCATCTCGCCGTCGATCTGCGGGCGCGGATCACGGAGCTGTCCGGGGCGGTGGCGCGGGTCGCGGCCCAGGCTCCGCAGGTGATGGTGCGGTTCCGCGAACAGCTTCGCGAACGCGTCGCGGCGGCGGGGCTGCCTTTGCCGGCGGAGGACGACGAGCGGCTGTTGAAGGAGATCGTCTACTACTCCGACCGCTCCGACATCAGCGAGGAGCTGGCCCGGCTGAAGAGCCATTTCGCGCAGTTCGAGACGATCTCCGGTTCGAAGGACGCGGTCGGCCGCACCCTGGATTTTCTGTCACAGGAGATGAACCGCGAGATCAACACCATCGGCGCCAAGGCGAACGACGCGGTGATTTCCCGCGAAGTGGTCGTGCTCAAGACCGAGCTCGAAAAGTTCCGCGAGCAGGCCCAGAACGTGGAGTGAGACCATGGAGACCGGAAAATCCCAAGCCCTGTTGATCGTCATTTCCGCTCCTTCCGGGGGCGGCAAGACGACGCTTTGCCAGCAGCTGATCGCCGCCGAGTCGAACATGACCCGGGTGGTGACCTGCACGACCCGGGCGGCGCGCGAGTCCGAGAAGGACGGGGTGGACTACCACTTCCTGGAAGCGGGCGATTTCCTGCGGCGGGTCCAGGCGGGCAACTTCCTCGAACACGCCACGGTCTACGGCAACAGCTACGGCACCTTGAAGAGCGAGGTGGTGGCGAAGCTGCGTTCCGGTCGCGACGTGCTGTTGAACATCGACGTGCAGGGCGCGGCCGCCATCCAGGCCAAGGCGAAGGAGGACGAGGAGCTGCGGCGCGCGTTGGTCTGCGTTTTCCTGACTCCGCCCTCAATGTCCGAACTGGAGCGCCGCCTGAACAAGCGCGGCACGGACGTCGCCGCGGTGATCCAGAAGCGCCTGAGCGTCGCGCGGCAGGAACTGGCGCAATGGAAACACTTCGACTACCTCCTGATCAGCACGAGCATCAACGAAGATGTCCGGCGCGCCCGCGCCATCATCCTGGCCGAGAGGATGAAGCAGGCCCGGTCGACGGCGCCGAGCTTTGATTGAACCGCCCCAACGCATGAGCACTCCCAAGAACGTCGTCCTCGGAGTCACCGGATCGATCGCCGCCTACAAGGCCGCGGACCTGACGAGCCTTCTCGCCAAGGCGGGCTTTGCCGTGACGGTCGTGATGACGGCGGACGCGCAGCGGTTCATCACGCCGCTGGCCTTCAAGACCCTGTCCCGCCAACCGGTCATCACCGATCTTTACGACGAGGAGGAAGGCTGGAAGCCCTCGCACATCCGCGTGGCGGACGAAGCGGACCTGTTCCTGGTGGCTCCGGCGACGGCCAACGTCCTGGCCAAGCTGGCCCATGGATTGGCGGACGATGCGCTCAGCTGCATCGCCCTCGCCCTACAGCCCAAGGCGGCGTTGCTCGTGGCCCCGGCGATGAACGGCAAGATGTGGCTCCACCCGGCCACGCAGGCGAACGTCGCGACGCTCAAGCAGCGGGGCGTCGAGTTCATCGGACCGGAGGAGGGGATGCTCTCCTGCGGCTATGAAGGGGTCGGGCGGCTCTGGCCGGTGGACCGCATCGCGGAACGGGTGAAGCACCTGTTGACCTGACGCCGGTATGGCCCGCGCCGCGAGACAGTTGATCAAGGACGGGCTGGGGGGACTGCTCAAGGCGGTCAGCGCACCGATCGGCCAAGGGGGCGCGGCGAGGGCGCGGCGGATCGAGCGGGACGTGGTGTTCCCGGTGCGGCTCGGGGCGGTGATCATCCTCTACCTGGTCTTCTTCGGCGGCTCCTGGTTCGACGAAGCCATTTTCACCCGCGATCTCGTGGTCGAAACCCTGCAGCACCTGCTGCTGGTCTACATCGCCGTTCAAGGCGTCTTTGGGGCGATCATTTTCGGGGTGAAGCGGATCCCACCGACGGCGCTGGAGTGGTTGATCTTCGCGGGGGGCCTGTTCGACACGTTGCTGGTCTGCGCGTTGACGCTGCTCACCGGAGGCTTCGACAGCATCCTTTTCTGGATGCTCCTGGTGTTGATCGTCCGCCACACCATCAGCCTCCAGCACACGACACCGGGGGTGGCTCTGAACGTCTGTGTGTGCCTGCTCTACCTGATCGCCGGGCTGGTCGATGTGGGAATCCTCGCGGAGGAGATCAACATGATCGATCCCGACATCCGTCGCGCTTTCGAGTCGACCAATCAAGGAGGTCCTGCGGAGCCCTTCCTGCTGCGCGTTGTCGTGCTGGTTCTGACCGCGGTCTGCGCGCACGGGGCCCAGATCCTCATGGAAAAACGCCGCCATGACCGCGAAGAGGCGGCGGAAATCTTCGCCCGCACCGAGCATCTGCACACGGCCGGCCGCATTTCCGCCGAGATCGCCCACCGGCTGCGCAATCCTCTCGCGATCATCACCAACGCCGCCTTTGTTCTCCAGCGCTCCATCCGCAGCGAACCGGCCCAGGCCCAGCTCGACATCATCCGGGAAGAAGTCACCCGTTCCGACCGGATTCTCACCGAGCTGATGGGCTATGCGAAACTGGCCGACGGCAAGGTGGAGAAGCTCGTTGTGGTCGAGGAACTGGAGCGGGCGATCCAGGAGGTGTTTCCGCCGGCGGCCGCGTTCCGGATCCAGGTCCGGCGAAGCTTCTCGCCCGATCTGCCCGCGCTCCTGATGCAGCGGATCCATCTCTGGGAGATCTTCGTGAACCTCCTCCAAAACGCCCGCGAAGCGCTGGGCGACTCGGGCGTGGTCTCCATCCGTGCCTCGAACGGATCCAACCGTTCGGTGGAGGTGGTGATCGAGGACAACGGTCCTGGCATACTTCCGGAGCGGATGGAGCGCGTCTTCGAGAGCAGTTTTTCGACGAAGGAAAACGGATCCGGACTGGGGCTCGCCATCGTGAAGCACAACACCGAGCTCTATGGAGGGTCGGTCCGCCTCGAATCGGCCGTCGGACAAGGGGCTCGCTTCGTCCTCGTCTTCCCCTCAAAAAGCCTCCTGCAAACCGACGATGATTTCGAAGCATCCTCCCATCCTGGTCGTTGACGACGAGAAGAACATGCGGGTCTCCCTCGACGCGATATTGGTCGGGGAAGGCTACGCGGTGCGTTCCGTCGAGTCCGCCGAAGAGGCGCTGGGGATCGTCACCGGGGAGGAGCTGCTCATGGTGGTCACCGACGCCCGGCTGGGCGGCATGAGCGGCTACGAGTTTCTCCGGAAGATCGCGGAATTGCGGCCCGGGTTGCCGAGCTTGATGATCACGGCCCACGCCACGCCGAAACTCGCGGTGGAGGCGATCCGGGCGGGCGCGATGGATTATCTGGCCAAACCCTTCGCTCCGGAGGAGCTGCTCCATTCCGTCGCCAAATGTGCCGAACGTCACCGGTTGATCCGGGAGAACGCCGCCCTGCGGGAGAAGGGTGCCGACGTCTACAGGATCGAACAGATCATCGGAGGGTCGCAGCAGATCGTGAACCTGCGCCGCCTGATCGAGACCGTCGCCCCGACCCACGCCACCGTCCTGATCCTCGGCGAAAGCGGCACGGGCAAGGAACTGATCGCCGGGTGCCTGCACAGCCTGAGCGATCGGCGGTCCCGCACCTACGTCCGCCTGAATTGCGCCGCCATTCCCGAGAATCTCCTTGAGAGCGAGCTCTTCGGCCACGAGAAGGGCGCCTTCACCGGCGCCGTCCGGACCAAGCCCGGCCGGATGGAAGAAGCCGACGGCGGCACGGTCTTTCTGGACGAGATCGGGGACATGAGCCGATCGCTCCAGGCTAAGCTGTTGCGCTTTCTGGAAGACGGGACCTTCACCCGCGTTGGCGGCAATGAAGAGCTCCGGGTCGATGTCCGCCTCATCGCCGCCACCAACCGTGACATCGTGGAGGCCATCCGGCGCAACGAGTTCCGCGAAGACCTCTTCCACCGGCTGAACGTGGTCCAGATGCGTCCTCCGGCGCTAAGAGAACGGGGTGAGGACGTGGTGCTGCTGGCGGAGCATTTCCTCCGGCACTTCGCCGCCGCGACGAAGAAGCCGGTCATGGTCCTGAGCCCCGGAGCGAGGCAGAAGCTGCGGTCGCACCCGTGGCCCGGCAATGTCCGCGAACTCCGCAACGCGATCGAACGGGGCGTCATCCTCGAGCCCGGCCGGGAACTCATGCCGGCGAGTCTGCCAGATTTTGCATTGGAAACCCGGCTCGGACGCGGTGAGACTCCGAACTCGATTCCGGAAGGCCCATTGGACGAGATCCTTTCCGGCTATGAGCGTCACGTGATCATGCAAACGTTGGAACAATGCCGGTTCAGCCTCAATCGCACGGCCGATCACCTGAAGATCAGCCGGCACGCCCTGCGCTACCGTATGCAACGGCTCAACCTCTCGGTCGATGGGTCCACCGATGAAGAGTCCACAGACACAGACAGGAGAAGCCAGTCATGAATGCTATCGTCGGATTACTTGCACAGCTCGGCACGACCGGGCGCACCACGACGGCCCCGACATCGGGCGGTTGGTGGGAATCCATGAAGAACAGCGGCCTGAAAGAGGCCGGCATCGTCATCGGGATCCTGGTGATCCTCTCTATCATCATTTTTCTCGTGGCCAAGAGGGCCTATCGGAAGCCGGTCAAGAAAAGGTCGTCCTATCCCAAGTATCAAGCGGGCGAGGACGGCGTTGCCCGGGTGGATCCGTCGACCGGGGAATCGTCGGGGCATCGCGGAAAGCGGCATCATCGGCGCCACAAGCGCTCCAGCGACGGCACCACCAGCGTCCAGCGCGTCAACAACCCGACGTTGGCGGATACCGGCGGCCTCCCGCCTTTGCGCGACCCCGGTCAGAACCCCGAGCTCTGATCCATGGAGCAGTCCGAGGCCATCACCCGCAAGAGTTCGTCCAATCTCGCGCTGGCCTTCATCCTCCTGCCCAAGCCCAAGCGCGAGGGCATGGCCGCGCTCTACGCCTTCTGCCGCGAGGTGGACGATGTGGCCGACGAGGAGTCCCGATCCGTCGTCGACCGCCGCAAGGGTCTCCAAGAATGGCGTGACGACATCCGTCGCGCCTGCGGTTCCGAGAAGCCGCGGATGGGCGTCAACCAGGAGCTTCAGTCGGTCATCCGCCAATACCGGCTGCCGTTCGAGCTCTTCGACGAGCTCATCGTCGGGTGCGAAACCGACCTCGATACCGTCCGCTACGAGGACTACGCCGGTTTGGAGCAATACTGCTACCGCGTCGCCTCCGTCGTCGGCCTCCTCAGCATCGAGATCTTCGGCTACACCGATCCCAAGTGCCGCGAATACGCCGTCCACCTTGGCCAAGCGCTCCAGCTCACCAATATTCTGCGGGACGTGAAGGTCGATGCCGAACGCGGCCGGATCTACCTCCCGCTGGAGGAGCTCCGTCGCTTCAAGGTGTCCGAGCACGATATTCTGCACGGCCACTACACCCCGGAATTCCGCGACCTCGCCTTCAGCGTCGGGGAGCGTGCCCGCTTCCACTACGCCAAGGCCCGTGAGCTCCTGCCCACCGCCGATCGGCGCAACATGATCGCCGCCGAGCTGATGGGCTCCGTCTACTGGCGTCTGCTGGCCAAACTGGAGCAGCGGCAGTTCAACGTCTTCGGCCCCTCTCTGACCCGGTTGAACAAGCTGCAGAAGATCCTTCTCATCGGCCGCACCTGGTTCCGTCTCTCGGCCGGCATGCTGACCCCGAACTATGGGCCGGCCTGAACGGGTGAACCCCTGAGGTTTTGAACAGGAGCCAGCCGAGGAAGCGGAGCACAGGAAAGCAGTGGAAGACTTCCTGCCAGACCGATGACCATGCAGCCGATCTTTTCGGTTCTCCTCCGTGTTCCCTGCTAGCTCCTCTTCAAACATGAGGGGCTTCGTTTCAACAAGGATCCGCCGGCTCATCGTCAACGCCGACGACTTTGGTCGTTCGCCCTCGATCAATTCCGCCGTCATCCGCGCCCATCGCGACGGCATCCTCACCACCGCCAGCCTGATGGTGAACGAGCCGTTCGCCGACGAGGCGGTTCAATTGGCCCGTGAGAATCCAAGACTTGGAGTCGGGCTGCACTTGGTTCTGGTCGGAGGAAGGACCTCTGCAAACAACCAACAACCAACGACCCACAACCAGCGTCGAAGAGCCTCCGCGTTGGGCGTTGCATGTTCGAAGTTGAATGCGGGTTGCTCGCCGATGTCCCCCGTTCAAGCCGGCTTCCAGTTCTTCTTCGACCGGTCCATGGAAACGTGGATCGAGCAGGAATTGTCCCTCCAGTTTGAGCGCTTCCGTGCGACGGGTCTCGTCCTCGACCACGTCGATGGGCACCTGAATTTCCACCTGCACCCGACGGTCCTTCGCGTCCTGCTGCGCAAGGCGGATCAGTGGGGCATCCGTCGTCTTCGGCTGACCGTCGATCCGTTTTGGCTGAACACCCGCTTGGCGGGCGGCGAGTGGACCTACCGATGCAGCCACGCGCTCATTTTCCGGATGTTGAGCGCCTGGGCTGGACCGAAGCTGCGTCGCGCCGGGATCCGCCACACCGACAGGGTTTTCGGTCTCCTCCAAAATGGCCGCGTCCACGAAGACTTCCTCCTCCGGTTGCTCCCGTGCCTGCCCGCCGGCGACTCGGAACTTTACTCGCACCCTTCGGAAACCGACTTTGCCCATGAAACGGCCGCGTTGATCAGCCCCCGGGTCCGCCGGGCGGTTGCCGCGGCCGGGATCCGTCTCATTCGCCACCAAGACCTGTGACAAAATTCCTCATCATCATTCTCGTCGGGCTCGCTTGCGAAGCCGCTGGAGTCGTCCTGCTCAGCCGCGCCATGAAGGAAATCGGCGTGCTGAAAGATGTCTCGTTCCCGGAGGTTTGGCGATTGGCCAAAGCCGCCGCCACGAATCGGGGGATGATTGCCGGAATCGCCCTGGAAGCGGCGTTCTTCGGTGGGCTGCTCTATCTCCTGAGCCAGGCCGACGTCAGTTTCGTCTGGCCGATGACCGCCCTCAGCTTCGTCTTCACCACCATCGCCGCGAAGCTGGTCCTGAACGAAACCGTGAGTCCCATGCGCTGGAGCGGAGTTGCGTTCATTCTCATCGGGGCCGCGTTGATCACCTACAGCGAGAAGGTGAAGGAGGCCAAGAAGCCGCAAGCGGTGGAGTCGGCGACACGATAGGAGCGCGGACGGCCATGTCCGCGAGGCGGCGTCCAACGAGGAAACAAGCGGAGTCAAACCCGTCGTTGTTGCTTGTCGCCATGACAAGAAGAGATCGCTCGACGTTGTCGAGGCAGACCTCGCGGACGTGACCGTCCGCGCTCCATCATTTCCCCAAGCAGAACTGGCTGAAGATCGAGTCCAGGAGATCCTCCGTCGAAGTCTTTCCGACGATCTCCCCGACCGCCTGTACCGAACCCCGCAGATCGGCCGCGACCAGTTCCAGTGTCAACCCGCTCCGCAGCGCCTCCGCCGCGCGGACGACTCCCGAACGACCACGTTGCAGCGCTTCTTGATGGCGCGAGTTGATCATGATCTGGAGCGGATCCCCGGCGATATCCCCGGACCAGACGGCGGCTTTGATCGCGTCCTTCAACGATTCAAAACCCGCGTCGGTCACACAGCTGACCTCCACGATCGTGGCACCCTCGATCGACAGCCCGGCCCGTTTCGGGAGGTCGCACTTGTTGCAGACGAGGATCCGCTTCTTGCCCGCAAATTCCTTCAGCCAACCCGCGTCTTCCGGGTGCAACGGCTCTGAGCCGTCGATCAAATGCAGCACCAGATCCGCCCGCGCCGCGCTCGTCCGGCTGCGACGGATGCCTTCCTGCTCGATCGAGTCCGAGGCTTCGCGCAGTCCGGCGGTGTCGATGAAGATCACGGGAATGCCGCGAATGTTGGCCGTCTCCTCGATCGTGTCGCGCGTGGTGCCGGCGATGGGCGAGACGATGGCGCGGTCGTGGCCCAGCAACAGATTCAGCAGGCTGGACTTGCCCGCATTGGGACGGCCGATGATCGCCGCCCGGATCCCGCGCCGCAGGATCTGGCCTTCGTCGGCCGTGCGCAGCAGTTCGTCGATGAAGGCGATGCCGCCATCGAGTTTACGAAGAAGTTCCTTCTGGGTGTCGGGCGAAATGTCCTCGTCGGGGAAATCGATGTGCGCCTCGACGTGGGCCAAGACCCGGAGAAGGTCGTCGCGGAGAACGTTGATCCGGGCCGAGAGTTTGCCGGCGAGCTGTTCGCCGGCGGCCTGGGCGGCCAGTTCGGTGCGGGCGTGGATCAGATCCGCGACCGCTTCGGCCTGGGTGAGATCGATGCGGCCGTTGAGAAAAGCACGACGCGTGAACTCGCCGGGTTCAGCCAAGCGGGCTCCCGCCGTTAGCACGGCATCCAAGACCAGCTTGGTCGTGAGCACGCCGCCGTGGCAGGAGATCTCCACCGTGTCTTCCCGGGTGAAGGTCCGGGGTGCTTTCAGCACGGCCAACATGACTTCGTCCACGCGGGCACCGCTTCGAACGATGTGCCCGTAGTGCAGCGTGTGCGACGCGGCCGCTGAAGGCTTCGTCGCGGAGATGCTCGCTGGCTCAAAGCATTGATCCGCCAGACTGAGCGCTTGGTTTCCGGAAACACGGATTACGGCGATCCCGGCTTCCCCGAGCGGCGTCGCGATGGCGGCGATGGTGTCGTTGAACATGGCGGCGTCAGGTATCAGCCCAAGTATTCAGTAGCCAGTGAACAGTCTTCAGTGCTGCGCCTTCCCATCGCAGCCGCCGCGTGCGATCTCGTCGCGCCGATCTTGAAGCCACATGCGCGCCTTCTCGTAGCTCTTCTTGTGCAGGAAGTGCAGCAGGTCCGGCGAAGTGCCGCGCGGCAGTTGCGCGGTCATTCCGTCCAGCTTCTCGAAGATCGCGAGCAGGCTGGGCTTTGGATTCAGCGCGGGCAGACGACGTACCGTGTCCTCGTAGGCGAGGAGTTCGTCGAGCAGCTGTTGTTCAATGGGGGTCACGGGAGCGAAAGAACCACAGATGGACACAGATCAACACAGATGAAATGAAAGCCGGCCGTGCCCAGTCGGTCAGGCTCCCAGCCCAAGCCTGAGTCTGGACGCAACCTCTCGGCCGGAGAACGAACTCCCGAGAGGAACCTGCGCTGCGCTGGTTTTTTCCGGATGTGTGGGCAGCGCGGTAGCGCAGCCCTACCGACGAGCCGCTCAGGCTTCGAGGACAGGCTGGGAGTCTTCTGGTCCACTCCCCATCTGTGTGTATCTGTGTCCATCTGTGGTTGAAAAAGTCTTCGTTCAGGCGGGCGGGATCAAACCCTTCTTCCGCAGCATCGCTTCCATCGCCTTGTCCATGGCGTGGTCGGCGAGGGGTTTGGTGGCTTCGTCCAGTTTGGCGTTGGCTTCCTTCAGCTTCTTGGGATCGCCGGACTTGGTCTTGGAATCTTCGGTGGATAGGACGGCTTCCAGTTCTTCCATCGCGGCGTCGAGCTGGCCCTTGTATTCGGGGTCCAGATCGGCGGCGTATTCGGCCATGGTCTTGCGCGTGGCCATGAGGTTTTCGCCGGCCTTGATCTTGGCCTCGGTCCATTGGCGGTAGCGCAGGTCGTCGAAGGCGTGGGCCACGGATTCCTCGACCATCTTCTGCACGTCGGCGTCGTCCACATCCACGGCGGACTTGATCGGCACGATCTTCTGATGGCCGGTCTTCACGTCGCGGGCGAGCACCTGGAGGATGCCGTTGGCGTCGATCTCGAACTGCACGCCCACGCGCGGCACGCCCTTCGGCGCCTGCTCGAACTCGAGCTGGAACTTGCCGAGGCTCCAGTTGTCCTTCGCCCGTTCGCGTTCGCCCTGGAGCACATGGATGAGCATCGACTTCTGGTTGTCCACGGCGGTGGTGAACATCTCGCCGGCCTTCACGGGAATGGTGTAGTTGCGGTGGATGATGACGTTCATCAAACCGCCGAAGGTCTCGATGCCGAGCGAGAGCGGCGTGACGTCGAGCAGCAGCACGTTCTTGAAGCCACCGTTGAGGATCTCCGCCTGGATGGCCGCGCCGAGCGCCACGGCTTCGTCGGG
>JBBQXJ010000070.1:0-25501 GCA_038209745.1 Verrucomicrobiota bacterium | reverse complement strand
GCCCGATTGGCCTCCGTCATCCGCTGGGCGACCACTTTGCGCGTCGGATCAAACAATCCCAGATCCACAAAGCCCGAGAGCGTGCCGTCCGGTTGCAGCGACAGTTCGAGAAGACGCGAATTGATGCCGTCGAACCGGTTCAACGTCAGCGCGCCCTCCTTCGTCCAGCCGCCGTTCATGCTGCCCCAATCCCCGCTCACCGGAATGATCGTGCCGGAGGCCAAGCCATGGGTCGTCCGGAAAGCCGCCCGCCAAAGCCGCTGCTTCGCCCCTTCTCCGACCTTGAGCACCCAGTCACCGGTCAAATCGACGACGCCCGCGCCCGTCGATTTCTCCGGAACGTTCCGCGTGGCATGGAGCTCGCGGGTCAAGGTCTGCTTCTCCCACTGGCGAGCGAACGAACCCTGCAATTGGTCGCCATCGATCTTGGCCGTCAGCACTGCGTCGTAGAAATCGTAGCGCAGCGTGAGCGTCTGCCCGTCCAGCCAACCGCCCGATGACACCAACCGATCGGCGTCATTGACCAATTCACCCGACAACGAGACTGCACCGGGAGGCGCTCCAACCGACACGGCCGCCGCAGTAGAAATTTTCAAAGCAAAGGCGACGCCATGCCCCGAGGGATTCTTCACCGTGGCCCGCCAAGTCCCGAACGGTTCGGCCGAAGCAACCGTCTCGGCGGCCTGCAGAGCGTGTGCCGCCATTCCAAAGACAAGGATCGCCCCGAACCACTTTCGTGAAACCAAGGACATGGACCGCTTGAAGCCCGCGATCTGGAAGCTGCTGAAAATAATGTCCGAAGTTTTCATCCGATTGTTCAAAGGAGACCTTGTTCACCGGTCCTGGATTCAGCCGAATGTCGGCGGAACTCCGGGCCCCATCACCAAGATCCTGTGGCCGGATAGAAAGGCCATTCGTCGCGCGGCGCGCCCAGCGCCTCCTGTTCCGCAGCCAACCGTCCCCGCTCCATGTGCAGCGGCTGGAAATTTCTTCCAGATCGTTCCCGGAGATCGCGCAGGATCTCGGAGCCCGCTTCGTCGCTGTCGCCGAAGTGGTGGAATTCCAGGGCCTCGGGCAGCTGCTTGAGCAAAGCCAGCGTGGCGGATCCTGGAAAGCGGGTCTGGAGGAGCAGCGCTCCGGATCGCAGCTTGACCAGTTCGTGGAAGCTGGCTTCGTTTTCCACCGTGAGGCAGCGATGGGCTGTGGTCTCGACCGATTCGGCGCGGTCGAGATCGGTCTGGGACAGCCGGAACGCGCCGTGGAGCCTGCCAAGATCGAGCCAGTCGCGGTTCTGGTGGCTCCAGTGGTAGAGATCGGTGGAAGCGGGTTCGTAACCGAGGATGGAGCCCTGCCGCCGCAGTGCCTCGCCAATACGGTGGCGGTCGTTCTCCGTGAATCGGGAGGGAAGGCCTTGGGATGGAGCGAGGGTGTCGGTCATGGGCGGGTGGAGAGAGGGCCAAACCATGGCGAAGCTTTTGGAGCGAGGTACTGCCGCGCCGCTTTGGGGAGGATGTGCCGGGGACGGAGCGCGTGTAAAAGCGCCGGAGCACCGGCGCAGTCCAAGACGCCTCGCGACCCGGGGCCGGCTCCGACATGCCGTGTCCGATGTCAGAGTCTGTCTGGAAGTCCCCACGAAATCGAAAGAACGTGACCACGAGAGGAAGAGATGGGTCGAAAGGTGGCTCACTGGCTTGCGGCCCAGTGGCTGCCAGCAACCCTTCGCTTGGGGAAGGCGATTCTCGCGCCCGCGCCAATCGTCCCCTTGTCACTCGTTCGCTGCGGCCGATATGTTCCCCGAAGCTTTCCCACGAATCATGATGTTACTCCGTCGCCTTATTTTGTGCACGGCGCTCTGTGCCTTCGCCCCCCGCTCTTCCCTCGCCGAAATCGTGATCAACGAGATCCACTCCAACCCGGACGTGAAGACGGAGCCCGTCGAATTCATCGAGCTGCACAACACCGGCCCCGGCACGGTGAATCTCGCGGGCTGGCGGTTGACCACGGCGGTGGAGTTCACGTTTCCGGCCGGCGCGTCGATTCCCGCCGGGGGCTTTGTCGTGGTGGCGGAGGATCCGGCCGCACTCCAAGCCAAGTTCGGCGCGGTCGCCCTCGGTCCCTGGGCGGGTCGGCTCGCCAACGAGGGCGACGACGTCGTCCTGCGAAACGCGGCGGGCGACAAGGTCGACGAAGTGGACTACGCGGCGGGCTTTCCCTGGCCGACTGTCGGCGACGCCCCGGGCTATTCCATCGAGCTGATCCATCCCACCCTGGACAACGGACTCGGTGGCAGTTGGCGGGCGTCCCAAGGACAGACGCTGCCGGTGACCGCGACGGATCCGATCCCGGCGGGCGTCAGCTGGAGCTACATCAAGGGCATCGACGAACCGTCGTCGCCTTCCGACGCGTGGAGGCTGGGGACGTTCGACGCCGCGGCCTGGCCCAGCGGCACGATGCCGATCGGCTATGATCCAGTGCTCGCGATCAACACGCCGCTGGACGACATGGCCGGCAACTATTCGACCGTCTATCTGCGGACGACGTTCGTGGTCACGAACCTCGACAACGCCGCCGGCCTCGTCCTCGACGCCCGTTACGACGACGGTTTCAAGGTCTGGATCAACGGCGTGAACGTGCTAAATGCGAACGCTTCGCCCGGCGACCTGCCCTACAACGGCACCTCCGCGACCACCCGCGAGAGCAACGCCTGGGAAACCAATTCCCTGCCCGATCCCTCGGGCTACTTGGTCGCCGGGACGAACGTCATCGCCATCCAATTGCTCAACACCCTCCTGTCCGGCAGTTCGGATTGCTTCCTCGATCTGCGCCTCCACGCGTCTTCGGCCGCCCGTGCCGACGGCCCGACTCCCGGCCGGAAGAACGCGGTCTTCTCCCACTCGGCCCCGCCCCAGACGCGTCAGGTCTCCCACAACCCGAACCAGCCGCGCAGCGGTGAAGCCGTCCACGTCTCGGCCAAGGTGACGGATCCCGACGGCGTCGCCTCCGTGTCGCTGGAATACCAGGTGGTCGAGCCCGGCAACTACATCGAACTGACCGACCCTGCCTACTTCACGAACTGGACGACCGTCGCCATGGACGACACCGGCAAAGACGGCGACGCGGTGGCCGGAGACGACGTCTTCACGGCCACGATTCCGGCCGCAGTGCAGGAGCATCGCCGGTTGATCCGCTACCGCATCACCGTGGCGGATACCACCGGTCAGAAAATCCGCGTGCCCTACACCGACGATCCGCAGCCGAACTTCGCCTACTACGTCTACGACGGCGTCCCGGCTTGGAGCGGCGCGGTGAATCCCGCCTCCGCCGGCCCGCTCGGCACGGAGTTCACGGTGTCCTCCAACGAGATGAACCGGCTGCCCGTGTATCAATTGATCTCCAAGAAGTACGTGGTGGAGGCTTCCACGTGGTTCAGCCGCTATGGGGGAGATGCCTATCTTTCGGCCGGCACATTGGTCTACGACGGGAGGGTCTATGACCACGTCCATTACCGAGCCCGCGGCGGCGTCTGGCGCTATGCGATGGTGAAGAACATGTGGAAGTTCGACCTGAACCGGGGCCACGAATTCCAGCCACGAGACAGCTGGGGTCGCAAATACGGCGCTCCGTGGAAGAAGCTGAACCTCGGCGCCTGTATCCAGCAGGGCGACTTTCAACACCGCGGCGAACAGGGCATGTTCGAATCGGTCGGCCTCCGGATGTTCAACCTCGCCGGCGTGCCCGCTCCCAACACCGCCTACATCCAGTTCCGGATCGTGGACGAACCCGACCAGGCCCCGCCCGACCAGTATTCCGGCGACTTCTGGGGCCTCTACCTCGCGCTCGAACAGGAGGACGGCCAGTTGCTGGACGAGCATGGGCTGCCCGACGGCAACTTCTACAAGATGGAGAACGGCACGGGAGACCCGAACAACCTCGGACCCGGCGGACCGTCCGACAAATCCGACCTCAACGCCTTCCTCGGGCACTACACCGGCGCCACCGAGGCCTGGTGGCGGACGAACCTCAACCTCCCCGCCTACCTCAGCTATCAGACCGTCGTCCAGGGCATCCACCACTACGACGTCTGCTACGGGAAAAACTATTTCTACTACCGCAATCCGACCAACGGGATCTGGCAGGTGGTCCCCTGGGATCTCGACCTCACCTGGGCCGAGAACATGTATGACGCCAATTGCGGCGGGGTGGACGCCATCAAACAGCGGTTGCTCGCCGGTCCGGCCACCCAACCCGCCGTCTGGCGCGAATGGCAGAACCGGATCCGCGAGATGCGCGACCTTCTGATGAACGGGGACGAGGGCTGGCGGTTGATCGATGAACAGGCCTCGCTCCTGCGCGGCCCGGCCGACGGCCCGACCCTGCTCGACGCCGACCGTTCGCAGTGGGACTACAACCCCAAGATGAGCAGCTCCACCTACTCGTCCTCCGTGGGCAAGGCCGGCACCGGCCGTTACTACAAGGTCGGCGGAAGCTTCAACGGCGCGGTGGACCGCATGAAGACCTACCTGCTCTTCCGTGCCACCAATTCCGCCGCGAATCCGCGGAGTCTGGACTCGATCGCGGCCGACGCCGCGATCCCCCAGCAACCCGTCATCGCCCACACCGGATCGAACGGATTTCCCGTGAACCGGCTCACCTTCCGCGCCTCGGCTTTTCTCGGAGCCAACCCCTTCGCCACGATGAAATGGCGCGTCGGCGAGGTCTCCTCCACCAACGCGCCCTCCTACCTCGCGGCGGAGCCCTGGAAGTATGAGATCGAACCCGTTTGGGAAAGCGGCGAACTCGCGACCTACGTCGCGGACGGCGCGATCCCCGCCGGGGTGTTGCAGGTCGGCCACACCTACCGGGCCCGCGTGCGCTTCACGGATTCCACCGGCCGGGCCAGCCATTGGTCCGCCCCCGTCCAGTTCATCGCCGGGGCACCCGACAACGCCGCCGCTCTCGCCGACAGCCTGCGGATCACCGAACTGATGTATAATCCGCCCGCCGGCTCGGCCTATGAGTTCGTCGAGCTGCACAATGCCGCCGCCGACACCACGCTGGATCTCGGGGGAGCCAGCTTCACCGCCGGGATCTCGTTTACCTTCCCTCCCGACGCAACGCTCGCGCCCGGAGCCTACGCGCTCGTGGTCCAGGCGGATCCAGCCGGGGGCTTCGCCGCCTTTCGTTCCCACTACGGAATCGGTCCCGAAGTGCCGGTCTTCGGCCCCTACAGCGGCAGCCTGAGCGACAGCGGAGAAACCGTGACCCTGAAGTCGGCCGCAGCCGGCCCGGAACTCGTCTCGTTCACCTATGGAGACAGCCGCCTGTGGCCCATCGCGGCGGATGGCACCGGGCATTCGCTGGTCCCGGTATCCCGGGCGATGACCAACGAACCCAACGGCTCGCTCGACTACCCCTTCAACTGGCGCGCCAGCGCCCGCATCAACGGCTCGCCCGGCGCCGCGGATCCGGAACCGACCGACTTCATCGTGCTCAACGAGATCGTAGCGCACACGGACTACACGCAGGAGCAGGACTCCAACGACTGGATCGAGCTGCACACCCCGTTCCCGACCGGAGTGATCCTCCGCTCGGGTTGGTATCTGAGCGACGACGCCAACAATTTGAAGAAGTGGATGATCCCGCCCGAAACCTGGGTCCGGGCCAACAGTTACATCTCGTTCGACGAAGTGACGGGCTTCCACAACCCGACGAACACCGGCTTCGGTCTGAACAAGGCGGGCGAACAGGTCTTCCTCTCCCATTTGCCCGGCGACGGGTCGGACCATGTCGTGGACGCCGTCCGGTTCCCCGCGCAGGAGAACGGCGGGTCCTGGGGACGGCCCCACAACTCCCCGGAAGTCTGGGCCCCGCTCACGCCGCGCACCCGCGACGCCGCCAATGCAAACCGGCCCGACGCGCCACGACTGACAGAAGTCCACTTCCATCCCGCACCGGCTCCCGGTTCGACCAACGACAACACCCGCGACGAATTCATCGAGATCACCGGAGCCGCCGCCTACGGAACGAACTTCTCGAACGAGGCCGGCGTCTGGCGGATCGACGGCGACGTGAAGTTCGACTTCCCGGCGGGATTCAACCTGCCCGCGAACGGCCAGGTCCTCGTGGTCGGTTTCGCTCCGACCGACTCCGCGCAGCTAACCGCCTTCCGCTCCGCATTCGGCATCACCAATCTTTCCTTGCCGATCCTCGGTCCGTGGTCCGGAAAACTGTCGAACCGCTCCGGCCAGATCACACTGGAGAAACCCCAATCTCCAGACCTGCCCGGCGACCCGGTCGGCTGGGTCATGGTCGATGAAACCGTGTTCTTCGACCAGGCACCTTGGCCGACCAACGCCGATGGCTCCGGGCTCTCGCTGCAACTCGCCGCACCATCGTTGCCCGGCACCGATCCGACCGCCTGGATCGCGGCGGCTCCATCACCCGGAGTCTTCTCCGCAACCAGTCCGGATTCCGATCACGACGGACTGCCCGACGCCTGGGAAACACTCTACGGCCTCGACCCGAAGGATCCGACCGATGCTGCGCTGGACAAGGACCTCGACGGAGCGAGCAACGCCCAGGAATTCATCGCGGGCACCAGTCCGGCGGATGCGGCCAGCGTGCTCCGCGTGCAATTGTCGATCATGGGATCGGACGTCGTGCTCCGTTGGCCGGCCGCCGGCGGCGTCGCCTACGAGGTGCAGCAGCGCGGATCCATCACCACGGGCGCCTGGAACAGCTTGATCAAGCTCCCCGCCGCGCCCGCTCCCGGCACCAACGAAGTCCGGACCGTCAAAGGCTCCGGCAGCGAGGTGTTCCGGGTGCGGGTGAACCAGTAGACCCGTTCTCCCGACCCGGGACCTTTTCCTGGGCGCCTACCGCGTCGCGTTGGCGCCATATCGGGTCGCCACGGTGTAGCTTAATTTGCGCTGCTCGCGCGCCTTGAGCGGGACGAGGAACTTCACCTTGTTCGCGTCCAAGTTCTCGCGGGCAGCGTCGGTGGTCATGGTCCAGTCGCCGCTGAAGTTCCGCCGGACGTCCACCAGCACGTCGATGAGGCGCGAATTCTGGAGGTCGATCTCCCAGGTCTCCTTGATGGTCCAGCCGATGACCTTGCCCTTGTCGTCGAAGCGCAGGTCGGTCTTTTCCCAGTTCATCATCACCGGCTTGACCTGCACCTCGGGATCGTTGCCCAGCTCCAGTTCCGTCTCCTCGCCGATCGGGATGTATTTGGTCCGGGTGGCTCCGACGAATTCATGGAGCCCTTCCGAGTTGCGGAGGCGGAACGCCTTCACCGCGCCGTCGGGCAACGGTGCGTCGCCCAGCTTGCTGGCCTTGTCGTTCTTGAGCGTGTAGTGGCGGATCACCTGCTCTCCGAATCGTTCCTTCTCGAACTTGAAGAGGCTGATCAACGGCACGGCGGCGACATGGAACGACGGCAGCCGTTTGCTCCAACCGCTGGGGATCGTGTCCCGCCCCTCGACCGTGTAGAGGAAGTATTCGGAGAGCGCTTCCTTCACGACTTCCTTCACCCGTGCCTCGGCCTTGTCGAGGCGATCCATCAGACTCCGGCGCATCGTCGCGGCCAATGGAGTCGCCATCGCGGAAGGTGCAACCGGCCGTGCCGTGGGCCCGCCCGGCCGGCCCTGTTGCGCCAATTGCGCGATCTCCTCCACCAGCTTGATCGTGCCGACGACGAGCCGGACCTGCGCGTTCTCGTAGTCTTCGCCGGAGTTGTTGGTCACGCGCACGCCGCCGGTCAACCCGGCGGTCTTCTCGTCCTGGGCCGCTTCCACCACGTAGTCCGCGTCCCAACGGATGCCGCTGGTGAAATACCGGATCTCGACGACCACGTCGCCCGCGACCTCGGACTGGATGCGCCACTCCAGCGTGTTGTTGACGCGGGGCGGAAAACTGACGTCCAACACGTCCACCTGGTCGGCATGGGTCAAGGCCCGGAACTCGACCGAGGTCGGGTCGATCAACGTGTTGGCCCAGCTGAACTCAAGCCGGTTCATCCCCTTGCGGAAGGTCAGATGGCGCGTCTCCTTCACCAGCGTGAGATCCACGGAATTGTAGATCGTGAGCTGGACGGAATCGCGCCCCGGGAGCGACACGACGTTCACGCGGGCTTGGGCCGGGCCGGCCATGAACAGCACGAGCAACAGCAACGCGGTGGCCCACCCACCCCGGACCGCTTCGGGGAGGGGATTCACCAAACCGGAAAGAACGTTCTTCGGCGCTGCGCAAATTCCCCTCCTCGGAGGGGCCATGGGTGGGTTCTTCCGATCAGTGGAAACGGCGAAATTTTCGTTGGATGAAAGCATGGTGTGAATCGGGTTCATGGCTTCGGTTCCTTCCGGTTCAGTAGTTCTGCGGTTCGTCGCCCTGCACGTTCAGCCGGTTCAGCTTGAAGGTGACCACCGTCTTGTTCGTGCCCGTCGTCTCCTTGGCCAGCGTCAGGGGAAAGTCGAAGGTGAAGGCGTCCTTCTTCGCGTAGGGATGGCTGCTGGAATCCAGTTTCCAATAGCCCGGGACGTGCTGCGTGACGACGAGATCGACCGGCGTCTTCTTGAAGTTCTCCACCTCGATCCGAAACTCCTCTTCCGTGTCCCAGACGACTTCCTGGTTGCTCGTGTTCCGGCGGATATTGATCCGGTCGTTCTTCACCTGCCGCTGCGTGACCTTCACGTCGCGGCTTTGGCCGATGGTCAGCTTCACTTCCCGGTCCAACGGGGTGAGCTGCACCCAGTCTTCTCCGGTGAAGGCAACTCCGTCCGTGGTCTCGCCACCCGCGTCGGCCGGGGCATCCTTCGTCTTGATGAAGATGCGGGCCTTTCCATAGGGCAACGTGAACTGGCCCAGCTTGCCCGCGACGGAATTGGTCATCAGATAGGTCAGGGGCAGGCCCACCGTGTTCTTCTCGTATTCCGGATCCCACGCCTGCGCCTGCGAATCCCAATTGAGCACCTTGCGCACGGGCACCCCCTCGGTGCGGCCCACCTGCATTTCCAGCACCTCCTCGTGGGCGACGGACTTCTTCAGATCCGCACCGAATCCGAGTGCCAGCTCGGCGTCTTCCAGGTCTTCTCCGGAATCGTTCCGGAGCCGCAGATAGGTGCGCAGAGTGAGCGACTTCTCGTCCGGAGCGGCGACGGCCCTGTAGACCACGTCCCGGTTCACGCCACTCAGGAGATACGAGATCCGCACGCGCTCCTCCTTGGCTGCGGGGCTGTTGAACTCCCAGATCAAGGACTGCTCGTTCGGCGGGAAACTGGTGTTGAGCAGGACGACGTTCGTGGTGCCCAGCACCTGCACCTGGATCGAATCGGCGTCGATGCCGACCCCGCTCCAGGAGAAGTCGATGGAGTTCACCCCCTTTTGCAGCGAGATGACGCGTTCCTCCTCGACCAGCGTCGAACCCAGTTGGGCCAACGAAACCACCGTGCGGGCCCGGTCCGGCAGCGCGACCAGCTTGATGCGAGCCTCCGCTCTGCCGACCATCAACGCCGCCAGAAGCAGAAGGATAAGAGCGCGTGTCTTCATGTCGCGATTAGACGGCCGTGATCCGGAAAAGCTCCCCAAAACTTGCGTTCTTCGTCCGCCCCGCTCCACGGTCTTCGCTTTGCACCGGATCCCGGCAAAAACTGCACCCCGCCCGTCTTGCCAACCGAAGACACCGACAGGCACGATCCGGAGAATTCCTTTCATGCACACTCTCGAACGTTTCTCATTCGGCGTCGGCGACCGCTTCGCCCACCAGGCCAAGGCCCAGCTCCACGCCTTCCAGATGCTGGCCGACAAGGGCATCATCGTCTCCCCGGTCTGGAACAAATCCAACCGCGAGCACAGCTTCATCGGCTCTGAGCCGCAGTCGGTCTTCGATGCAGCCCAAGCGGCGGTCCAGTCCGCCGGCTGGAGCCATGCGTGGCATGTCGACGCCGACCACATCCGGCTCGACACGGTGGAGCGCTTCCTGGGCTGCTCCGATTTCTTCACGCTTGATGTCGCCGACAGCATCGCCAAGCCCGCCGCGCCCGAGGCGTTGAGCTCCTTCCTCCAGAAGCATCCGGAACTGATCGGCGAAATCCGCATTCCCGGGATCGCCGAGCCGTTCGTCACCACCGAATCCGAGCTCGCCCGCATCGCCGGCAAATACCTGCTGGCCGTCCAGGAGGCCGGCAAGATCTACCGCCACATCGCCACGGCCAAGGGAGGCGGAGGCAAGTTCATCGCCGAGGTCTCCATGGACGAGACCGACGCTCCCCAGACCCCGCCCGAACTGCTCGTCATCCTCACCCTGCTCGCCGACGAAGGCCTCCGCGTGCAGACCATCGCGCCGAAGTTCACCGGCCGCTTCAACAAGGGCGTGGACTACGTGGGCGACCTCGCCCAGTTCGAACGCGAGTTCAACGACGACCTCGCCGTCATCGCCCACGCGATAGCCCGCTATGGTTTGCCCACGAACCTCAAGCTGAGCGTCCACAGCGGCAGCGACAAATTCTCCCTCTACCCGATCATCCGCCGCGCCCTCCAGCGCACCGGCGCCGGCCTCCACATCAAGACCGCCGGCACCACTTGGCTGGAGGAGATGATCGGCCTGTCCGAAGCGGGCGGCGACGGACTCGCCCTCGCCAAGGAGATCTACGCCTACGCGCTGGAACACATCGACGAGCTGTGCGGCCCCTACGCTTCGGTCATCGACATCGACCGCGCCAAACTGCCCTCCGCCGAGACGGTCAACGGCTGGACCGGAACGCAGCTCGCCAATGCGCTGCGGCACATCCCCGGCCATCCGGAATTCAACGCCAGCCTCCGCCAGCTCGTCCACGTCTCGTTCAAGCTGGCCGCCAAGAAGGGGGCCCGCTACCTCGACCTGCTGGAGGCGAACGAGGCGGTCGTCGCCAAGAACGTGACCGAGAACATCTACGCCCGTCACATGGTCCCGCTGTTCATCGGCTAGCCGCTCCCGGGGCGTTATCCGCACGCTGCTCGATCTCGGCTCGCACGCCTGCGGCAGTCCCGCCGTCCGCGACGCCCCGGCGGACGCCGCACGATAATTGGGCATGACCCATCCGATTGGGACTCGTCGGCTCCTCCCCTCATCCCGATCCCCGCCACCGATCGGCTGAGCTCTGCCCGGCCGGTCCGCTTCGGCGCGCCATGGGGTCCTCGCCAAATTAGGAGGAGATCTTTTGTTCCCATGCTGAATAGGGGAACGCTAGCCTCGGTCCCACACCGCGTGCCGCCCTTCGTTCCGAACCGCGCGCAGTCCGTGATCCAAATTCCGCCGACAAGACCGCTCCAGCCCATGAAGCCAATCGTCAACCTGACCCGCGCCTTTGCCGCAGTTTCCCTCGTCGTCGCCGCGCCAAGGGCCCAGGCCGCCGCGGAGGTCCCGCCCGCGACGCCCAAGATCCGGCAAGTCCCCTACCTCGACGTGTCGGAGAGCCTGAAGGCCTTCCAGCTTCAACCCGGCTATCATCTGGAGCCCGTCGTCACCGATCCGATCATCCGGGAACCTGTCGTGGCCGCGTTCGACGGCAATGGCCGCATGTTCGTCGCGGAACTGCGCAGCTACATGCAGGACATCGACGGCACGGACGAGAACGCGCCCGTTGGTCGTGTCTCCCTCCATTGGTCCTCCAAGGGCGACGGCAACTTCGACCGCCACACTGTCTTCGCCGACAAGCTGGTGCTGCCCCGCATGATCCTGCCGTTGGCCGACGGGCTCCTGATCAACGAGACCGACACGGAGGATCTGTATCTCTACCGCGACACGGACGGCGACGGCGTGGCCGACACGAAGGAGATTTTCTACAAGGGAGGCCGACGCGGCGGAAACCTCGAGCACCAGCAGAGCGGCCTCATCTGGAGCCAGGACAACTGGATCTACCAGGCCGTGAACGCCTATCGGCTGCGTCTCGTGGGCACCAATGTGGTCCGCGAGGACACCCATCCGAACGGCGGCCAGTGGGGACTCACCCAGGACAACTACGGCAAGCCCTGGTTCATCAACGCCGGCGGAGAAGTCGGGCCGCTCAACTTCCAGGTCCCCATCGCCTACCTCGATTTCCGCCTCCCCAGCGAAGTCGCTCCCGGCTTCCGCGAAGTCTGGCCGATCGTCGGCCTGGCCGACGTCCAGGGCGGCGAAGTCCGCTTCCGCCCCGAAGACAAGACCCTGAACCACTTCACCGCCACCTGCGGCGACGACATCTTCCGCGGCGACCGCCTGCCCGCCGATCTGCGCGGCGACCTCCTGTTCGGCGAACCCGTCGGCCGACTCATCCGCCGCGCCAAGGTCGAGGTCCGCGAAGGCCTGACCTATCTCAGCAATCCCTACGAGAAGTCCGAGTTCATCCGCTCCAGCGATCCGAACTTCCGCCCCGTCAACATGGTCACCGCCCCCGACGGCACGCTCTACATCGTGGACATGTATCGCGGCATCATTCAGGAGGGCAACTGGACCCGGCCCGGCTCGTTCCTCCGGCCCAGGATCGAAGAGAACGGACTCCAGAACAATTTCGGTCGCGGCCGCATCTGGCGCCTGGTCCACGACGATTTCAAACCCGGCCCCCAGCCCCACATGCTCGACGAATCGCCCGCCGAACTCGTCGCCCATCTCGCCCACCCCAACGGCTGGTGGCGCGACACCGCACAAAAGCTTCTCGTGCTCAAAGGCGACACGTCCGTGGTGCCTGCGCTGCGGCAGATGGCCCTTACCCATCCCGACCATCTCGCCCGCATCCACGCCCTCTGGACCCTGGAAGGCCTGGACTCGATCGACCCCGTCTTCATCCGGGAGACGCTGAAGGACCGCCATCCGCAAGTGCGCCTCGCCGCGATCCGCGCCGGCGAACACCTCTTCAAGCAACGCGACCCCGCGCTCGAGCCGGACATCCTCGCCATGCTGAAGGACCCCGATGCCGCCGTGGTCATGCAGGCCATGATGACGTCCCGGATGTTGGGCCTGCACGGCTCCGAGCAATTGGTCGAGAGCACCGGCTCCGCCAGTTCGTTCGCCGGGGTGAAGACGGTCGCGGAACGCCTGCTTGCCCCGCCTCCGGGCGCCGACGGACTGACCGCCGACGACCGTCGTGTCCTCAAAAAAGGCCAGACCATCTACAAGGAACTGTGTTTCAGCTGCCACGGCGACGACGGCAAAGGAATGCCCCTCGCCGGAGCCGCCCCCGGCACGACCCTCGCCCCTTCGCTCGCCGGCTCGAAGACCGTCGGCGGACCGCGCGAAGGCGTGGTCAAAGTCCTCCTCAAGGGATTGACCGGCCCCGTCGCAGGCAAGAAATACGACGCCCAGATGGTCTCGATGGAAAGCAACGACGACGCCTGGATCGCCGCCGTGTCGTCCTACGTCCGCAACAGCTTCGGGAACCATGCATCCTCGGTCGGCACCAACGAAGTCGCCCGCTTGCGGGCTGGATTGGCCAACCGCACCGAGCCGTGGACCGTGGACGAACTGGTCGCCTCCCTGCCCCAGTTTCTGACCAATCGCGCCGCCTGGAAACTTTCCGCCAGCCAAAACAACGACAAGGTCAAGGCCGCCATCGACGGAGATCTTGGCACCCGATTCGACACCGGCACCAGCCAACGGCCGGGCATGTGGTTCCAGATCGAACTGCCTGCGGCCACCCGGATTTCCGGCATCCTCCTCGATGCCGCCGGTTCCACCGGGGATTATCCGCGTGGCTACACCGTCCAGATATCCGGCGACGGGCAGAACTGGGGAACCCCGATCGCAAAAGGGAAAGGGCACAAGGCGTTGCTCGAAATCCTTTTCCGGCCCGTCTCGGCCAAGTTCATCCGGATCAACCAGACCGGCTCGGTCGACGGGCTCTTTTGGTCGATCCACGAGTTGAACCTGATCACCCCGCCCTTGCCGCAGGCCACCTCCGTCCGGAAACCCACCAAGCCGGCCGGTAGCGGCTTCGAATAGCCCCGACACCTCGTCGCCCGAGACGGACTCTGAAGGCCCGTGAATCCAGCCGTCCTGGAAAAAGTTCAGCTCGCCCAAGAGAGCCAATTCCCCAGGAACAGCGGAAGACGATTCGAACTGGATGGGGCCGTCTCGACGGCGGTGAAACGCCAACCGCCGATCCTTCGATCGACTCCTTCCTGGAAAGTCCCCTGCCCCTCACCGGATCCGCGGCTCACTCTGCCGCGATACGGATCGTGTGTTCCACGGCGGGATGGGAACGAGCGATGGCGGCCGCCAAAGGCGCGCGCGCTTCCTCGGTCAACGTGGCCGTCATGTCCGGGTCGGCATGGCCTTCGGGACCGTGGAAGAGCATCTTGATCTGCCGGGTTTCATACTCCTGCTTGGCCGCGACGGCGGCGTCCACCTTTTCGAACGCGGCGGTGAAGGGATTCACCGCGAAGTCGGCCGCGAGGTTGACTCCCTTGGCCAGCTCGTCGGCGGTGTAGGTCTTGGACGCGGAGCCCCAGGTCACTTTGTATTTGGCCGCGCTGCCGCCTTTGGCCACGAGCATGAAGCGGTTCAATTCCTGGTTGAACGGAACGAGCGTCATGCCGGAGCGGATGGAGTTGTCCTCGTTCAAGGAGCCCTGGGCGCAGAAGGGATAGCGAGAGCTGTTCAGCTTCAGTTCCCCGTTGGCAAATCCCACCACTTCATGGCCCGCGCTGGCCGTCGCTTTGTCCGCCCCAAGATCGACCGTGAAAGCGCCGATGTCGCCGTCGAGCCCCATGCCTTTCAGGAAGGCATGGGCCATGACGATCTGGCCGGCGAGGCCGGGATGCACGCCGTCCTTGCCGGAAATGTAGTAGTCGTCGCCGTAGCGCTGACGTCCGTCGACGAAGCTCGTCAGCATCGGCCAGAAGACGTCGGCGAAGTTCACGCCCTCGGACTTCGCGATCTCGATGTCGATGTTGCGGAACTTGCAGAGACTGTCGTTGAGGTCGTCGATGGTGCCGTCGGCGCTTTTGACCCAGGACGGCATCTTGCCGACGCAACCGGGCGATCCGAGGACGACCCGGGCGCCGGCGTCCTTCAGGGCGCGCACCACGGTGGTCTGGTTCATCCGATACCACTGCGCGTTGGGCTCGTCATAGGGACGATAACGGTGGTCGTTCATGCCGTAGCAAGTGGTGGCGACGGTGGGATGGAAGCGCAGCGTGTCGTTCGTCATCCGGCGCACGAAGCCCTCGGCCGTCTCGCCGCTCCAGCCGAACTGCCGAGCCGTGATGCCCAGCTCCGGCGTGCAGGCCGTCAGGTAGGTCTCGATCATCCGTGAGTAGAGGCGCTGCTCCGTGATCGAGTCGCCGATGATGGCGAGCCGGTCGCCCTTCTTCAGAAGCAGGCCGGACGGCTTCGGCGCCTTGACCGGAGAGAACTTCTCGAGGCCGGGCAGATTGGGGCGGGTCTCCAGCTCCTGGGCCGGAGCGGTCAAGGAAACGAGAAGCGACAGAGCGAGGACGAGGGTCTTGGCGCGCATAGATGTGTTGAGAACGATGGACGATCTCCCGCGGCAGCTCAAGGAGCCGGTTTACGGAAGCACCCCAAAAGCAAAAATCCCGCCGCCTTTATCAGGCGGCGGGATCGAAGTAGGCGCGGCCTACAGGCTGTAGCCGGCGCGATACTTGCGACGGACGTATTCCGTGACTTCCGGCGCGTTCGTCGCCCGGAGGTTGGGTCCGTCCCACTCGATCTTCTTGCCGGCTCGCAGCGCCACACAGCCGAGCAGGATGATCTCGGTCAGGTAGGCCGCGATCTCGAAGTTCGAGTAGGGCGCGGGGCCGCCCTTGCAGGCGTTGATCCACTCGACGTAATGACCGGGCGAACGAGGAATGGTGATGGCGGGGCCCTGGTAGCCTTCGAAGTTCTTTTCCGGCAGCAGGAAGAACTTCGCACCGTAGTCGTCGGGCGAGAACAGCTGGCCCTTGTCGCCGACCAAAAGACAGCCGCTGGTGGGCAGCTCCTTCTTGCCGCCGCCCTTGTTCATCATGGACATGATCTCGGAAGTGGTGTCGGCGGACGGTTTCGCGCCGCCGTCATACCAGAAGAGCGTGACCGGAGGCATGCCTTCGCGCGCGGGAAACTCGAACCGGATCCGCGAACTGGACGGCCAAGTCTCCCCGTTCATTCCAGTGGAAGACGCCTCGATGCTGATGGGGAAGCCAAGCTTCAGCGCGCGGAACGGCATGTTGGCCGTGTGGCACGCCATGTCGCCCAAAGCGCCGGTGCCGAAGTCGACCCAGCCACGCCATTTGAACGTGTGATAGGTGTCCTTGCAGAAAGGCCGCATCGGCGCCGAGCCGATCCATCCGTCCCAGTTGAGCGTCGAAGGCACGGGATCCACCCGGGTCGGCCGCGCGATGCCCTGGGGCCAGATGGGCCGGTTGGTCCAGACATGGACCTCGTGGACGCCGCCGATCGCCCCCGACTGAACAACCTCGACCGCGCGGCGCAATCCGTCCTCGGCGCTGCCCTGATTGCCCATCTGCGTGGCCACGCCGTATTTGCGGGCCAATTCGCGCAGGGTTCGCGCCTCGAACACATCGTGTGTGAGCGGTTTCTGCACATAGGCATGGAGGCCGAGCCTCATCGCCGTTGCAGCGGCCGGCGCGTGCATATGGTCCGGCGTGGCGACGATCACCGCATCCAGGTTCTTCATCTGCTCCAGCATGACGCGGAAGTCGGTGAACTTCCGGGCGCCGGGATACTTTTTGCCACGTTCGTCGAGGGTGTCCGAATCCACGTCACAGAGCGCGACGATGTTCTCGCTCGCGCAGCTGTCGGTGTCGGACGAGCCTTTGCCGCCGGCACCGATGACGCCGATGTTCAGCTTCTCGTTCGGCGACTTGAAACGCGGGTTGGGCGTCGTTGCGCACCCGGGCAACAGGATCGCGCCAGCGGCACCGAGCGCGGAACTGTAGAGGAAGCGACGGCGCGAAACTTGGTAGCGAAAGGTGGGTTGATTCTTTGATGCCATAGAGTTGGGGGTTGGTGAGGTAGGACGTTGACGCACGCCGGGATGTTCAGGAATGCCCCATCTTGGTCAGAACCGCCTGTTCTATGGAATCGGAAAACAGCCCCGCCCCGCACCAAAATGGGCCCCCTAACGCCAGCCGCTCAACTCCCGATCTTGAAGCCCGATCGTTCCGCCAGCCCTTCCAGTGAACCGTTCCAGAACAGGCCGAGGAACTCCGGCGTTTCGAAGGCGTGTTTGTCCACCGGGTTTAGTTCGCGACGCACCATGTATTTCAGTTCGTCCAGGTTCGACGACCAACAGGCGCCGTTGAAAAATTCCACGCCCGGAAACTGGGTCTTGTAGAGGGCGCGTTCCGAGTAGCAGGTGCCCAGATAGATCGCGGCGAAGCCTTCCGTGGCGAATCGTTCCACCGCTGCCGTCATCATGAACATGCCGAGATTCTTCGAGAGTCCGCCCAGCTCGAAGAACGCATAGTAGTAGTAGGCCACGCGCGGTCCATCGACATACATCAGCACCGTGCCGATCTCCGCCCCGGTGGCCTCTTCGCGGAAGACCAGAAGGTGCGAGATCACGGGCGACGACATCAACCGGTCCAGCCGGGCGAAGGACATGATGTCCTCGCCGAAGCGCTGGTCCGCATAGGCCTTCCATGCCGCACGCTTGGTCTCCGAATACTCGTAGGCGGATCGAGGAACCAATTCGCAGGCGATCCCCTGACCTTTGCGCAGGATGCGGCGGTTCTCCGACGACGGCTGGAACTTCGCCAAGTCCACCCGCACATTCCGGCAGACGTAGTAGCGGCTGAGGTCCGGCGCCGCCGGCAACAGGCCGCGTTCGAAGAAGTCCGGCGCCGTTTCACCGGCCTCCGGCATGCCCCAGACCACGTAGGGATAGGTGTAGGTGGCGTAGTCCGATTTCCATTCGGAAAAGAGAAGTTTCATCGCAAATGAATCCGCTCCATCCGGCTGCTCCAACGAACGAGAATGTCATAGGACACCGTGTTGGCGGCGCCGGCCAGCTCGTGGACCGAGATCTGTTCACCGCCCTGGCCGCCCATCAACACGGCTTCGTCGCCCGCCACGACTTCGGGCAGGTCGGTCACGTCGACCATGATGGCGTCCATCGTCACTCCGCCGCGAATCGGCACGCGCCGGCCATGCAGGAGGACACAGCCCGTGTTCAAAAGGCGCGGATATCCGTCGCCGAAGCCGATCGGCAGCACTGCGATCCGCCGCGTTTTTTCGGCCCGATAACGACGGCCGTAGCCGACGGTCTGGCCGGCCGCTATCTCCCGCACCAAGGCGACGCGCGCCTTGACCGACATGATCGGGGCCAATCCATGCACCTCGGGCAGATCGTCCGACGGATACCAACCCAGCGGCAGGATCCCCAGCCGGACCATGTCGAAGTGTGCCTGGGGAAAATTAAGGAAACCGCCCGAGTTGCAGAGATGCCGCAGCACGGGCCGCACCCCCGCGTTCTTCAATCGGCCGACCGCCTGGCGGAACCGCTCCACCTGCTCCAGCGACACCGTATGATCCGCCGCGTCCGCCATGACGAAGTGGCTGAACACGCCCTCGATCTCGATCCCGGGAATCCGCCCGACTGCGGCTCCGATCTCCGCCACCGATTCCCAATCGACTCCGTGCCGGTTCATACCGGTGCTCATCTTCAGGTGAACGCGGGCTTTCATTCCCAGTTCCATGGCGAGTTTTCCGAGGAGGTTCGGCGTCGCCAGATCGTTCACGCAGACGGTCAGACCGTGCTTCAGGCACTCGACCAGTTCATCCGGCGAACGTTCGCCATAGACCAGGATCGGCGCGTCGATGCCGCCCTGCCTCAACTCCAAAGCCTCGCCCACCGTCGCGACCGCCAATCGCGAGGCGCCCGAGGCCAACGCCGTGTGCGAAGTCTGGACCGCGCCGTGGCCGAACCCGTCATCCTTCACGACGAAGAGGATCTGGGCAGGCTGGTCCGGATTCGCTTCCCGGGCCCGCTCAACAATCGCTTCGAAGTTCCGCTGCAACTGGGCGTGGTCGATCTCGATCCAGGCGGCCCGCACCGGCACCGTTTCCACCCGGGGACCCGCCGCGCCCACACCCGGCGGCCAGAGCGACTGCCCGACGTCGCGCCGAAAGTAGCTGCCGAGGCTGCGCCATTGGCCGATCTCGGCATAGGTTAAGGCAATCGCCGCCGACAGCGTCGGAGCCAATGACGCCACGTCGCAGAGCCGATGACCCGTCGCCTCGAGCTCGCCCGCTTCCGACAGGGCGACTTCGTTCCAGAGAACTTCCGTATCCTTATCCGGCAAGTTCTTCGCAGTTTCTGGCCGGACGAGGATGGCCGGCCTACGAACGACTGGCACTCGCGGCCCCTCCATCTTCGTGAAGGGATAGCCGTAGCCCGCCAGCGTCACCGAACAACCGAAGCGCCGACCTTCGCGCCATTGCGGCGACAACGCTTCGTTCCGCGCACAGGCCATCAAAGTCTCCAACGGATTCGCCAGCATCCGGCAGATCATCGGTCCGGAAGTGATGCCGAGTCGCACATTGTATTCCAGCACGTGCCACCGGCCCCCATGGCGGATCGCCGTCACCTGCACCGGACCATGGAAGTCCACCTCGCGAAACCAAGGCAGCAGCGGCCGGAGCAGGTCGCGGCACAGCCCATGGCGATCCTCCGGATCCCGCTCGATCAAGCCGCCCATCGGCGCACCCGCCACCACCCCCATGTCGCCATCGAAAGCCCGTTTGTATTCCTGGTTCGTGACCAGCGAATGGATCTCGCCCGCGCTGACCAGCGCGATGTGCCCGGCCTCGGCGCGTCCGAGGTATTCCTGCAAAAAGACGCCGTCCGCGTAGTCCAGCCGTGGCAGCCAGCCCAGCGTGTCCTCGACCGTTTCGCAGACGATCGTGTGGATCGGAGTGGACGGACCACAGCGCGGGTTCTTCAGGACAAACGGTTTCCCATGTTGCCGCACCAGCGCCTCGGCCTCGGCCTGGTCCCGGGCCACGAAGGCGGTCGGAAACGCCACCCCGAACCGTTCACAAAGCCGGCGGGCAAAGTCCCGGTCCAGCTCCAGATCCAGGCCCGCGCCTGTCGGACAGAGAAACGGGATGCCGAGCGTGAGAAACTCGTCCGCCCAAGGACTCCGCCGCCACTCGATCGACATGGGGAGGACCAGATCCGGCCGGTCCGTGCGGAAGATCGGGCACGGGTTCGGTTCCAGGGCCGAATCGAAGACCGGACCGACGAGTCCCGGCCCGTGGTGCGCGTAGTCCCGGGTCAGGTAGGTGGCCACGCGTGCGCCGTCGGCTTTGAGAGCCGACAAGACACCCTGGGTGAAGGCGCCGACGCCCAGAGCGGCCACGAACGGAGATGATTTGGTTTGAGCGTCCACCGGATACGACCGGAGCTGCATAAGGTCGGCCGGCGGAAGTGCAAGCCAGCAATGGACGGAGACGCGATATTCCTCACCACTCCAGCCCTTTCCCGGACAAGAAATCAGATCCATCGCAAATCGACCCGCAACCGAGGAAACCCGGAGTTCACGATTGCCCCCCGCCCGGCCGATTCGCCATTTTCTTCCCCGGCAACCTCGGCGCCGAACTCGTTTTCGTGCGATGTCGTGCCGGTTCTTGAATCGTAAATGACTCCTTTGATCCCGCTTCCCAGCTACAGCCGCATCCGGATGGTGGGCAGCTTCCATGAACTGGTGACGACCCCGTTTGGGGACGGCGTCAACGCGTTCTGCTGGCAGCGCACCCTTGCGGGCGACTTCGGCGAGGTCGTGGAACGCCTCGGTGCCGTCGACGGGATCGCCCACCTCGACGAGGCGCAACTTCGCAGCCTCCCGCTGAGCGTCGCGGGTCTGGCCGCCATCGAAATCCTCCTGGCAGACCAGCGACTCCTCCGGGACCACGGGCTCGCCCCGATTCTCGACTGTATCCAGGACTATCCGCGCGACGATGACCCGGGAGCCGTGCGCACGGACGTCTATTCGTTCCACGCGGACAGCGCCACGACCGACACCGATACCTACCTTTGCACCTACACCGGGCCCACCAGCGAAGGGCTGCGCAACGACGAGGCGCAACGGCGGGTGGACATCCCCGAAACCCGCGCCGAACTGCTCCGGTGTTTCGGAGGGAAAGACGACGCCGACTTCCTCGAATACCTGAACGAAAACTGCTACGACCTCCACTACGCTCCGAACCCGCGGGCGCAGCCGTTTTCCTTCGGCCTCGGCCATCTCTGGCGTATCGCCGTGGAATATCCCGGCAGTCCCGTTCCCCCGTGCATCCACCGCGCACCGGCATCGATTCCCGGCCAGCCCGCGCGCTTGTTGCTGATCAGTTGATCCGGTGCCGAACGGTCCGCCGTTCAACTCGCCGCAAGCAGGCGCATCGTGGCCGGTCTCTGCCCGGCTCGCCTTGTTCTCAGAACCTCACGGTTCCCGTCAGCGCCAACGTGTGGATCCCCGCCTTGACCGAGCTGTTGCTGTATTCGCCCGCCTGCAACGCGCTCGTTCCGACGTCACGGGTGGTCGGCAAGTCCCACTGCCAGGCGGCGTCCACCTGCCAACGGCCGCGGTGCCAACCCGCTCCGAGACCGATCGTGTGTTCCAGGATCACGGCGGTCAGCGGCGTGAGCGTCTCATCCGGCACCGGGCTGCGACCGTAGCTGTAGCCGGCCCGCAGGGTGATGGAATCGGTCAGATCGTATTCGGCGCCGGTTCTGAAGACATACGTGTCCCGCCAGCGGAGCGGGGCGTCGTCGTTCAAGGACGTCGTGCCGAGCACGCCGTTGATCGTCGAGTTGTCGCCATTGCTCAACCGGACCCGCAGCACGTCGAACGCGTCGGACCAGTTGATCCAATCGATCTGGCCGAGGAGCCGCCAGCGTTCCGCCGGTTTCCAAGCGGTGCCGAGCGAGACTGTTTGCGGAAAATGGTTCTGCACCTCGGCGTCGTAGTGGAACGGGACCGAGGGCGCCCCGAGCTGGGTGCCGGCGTCCCCGTTCGCGTTCCCCTTCGCATGCACGACCGACGGACTCTTCCAAGCCACGGCGAAACTCCAGCCCGGCGTGGGCCGCCACAGCGCGCCAATCTGCCCGTCGAACCCGAGACCCTCCGCGCTCAGATCGAGCAGGGTCTTCAATCCGGCCAGCCCGGGGTGGCTCTGGAAGACATACGGCGCCGTCAGCCGGTTGTCGTTGTAGAGCAGACCGACGCTCGCCCCGACCGACAGCGCTTCGGTGATCTTCACGCCCAGGCCGAGCGCGGTCCGCAGGACGATGATCTCCGACTCGTGTTTCTGGAATCCGTAGCTGACCCCGCCCGGCACCAGCGCATTGCCGGTGGCACCGGGATTGGTGTCATTGTAGGCCCACTCCGCCCGCAGCGTGGATTCAGGCGTGAACCCGAAGCCGATCGTCGCACGGGAGCAGAGCGGAATGGACAGGGCCAATTCCCCGCCAAAGCCCGCGGTCGTCCCGAGATCCACTCCGGAAGGGTTTGCGGCGTTGCTGAACTTCCCCTCCGCGATCAAACCGACCGCTCCAAGACTGAAGGCCGGACCGGCGACCGTGGTCAACGAAGCCGGGTTGGCCGCCATCGCGCTCAAAGGATCGTCCTCCACCACCGTGCCGGCGCCGCCGAGCGCCATCGCACGCGCGCCGGAGCCGTTGTGATAGATGCCGTTGGCCGACGCGGATGCCGCGACCAACGCCGAGGCCACGACCAAGACGCCGGGAGCGGGTGAACGGGCGAACAACAAGGCGAAGAACTCCGCGACCGTAATTTGGGACTTCATGATGAATTGCACGGACAGCCGACCACTGGTCTGACCAAACAAAAACCCAATCGGCCCTTTCTTGCCATCACCCAGAAAAGATTTTGCACGGGCTGAAGTCCTGCCCCTCCCGGATCACTCCGGCCGGCGCCGGGAAGTCGAAGCTGCGATCCAGCCCCAGGCCATTCCCACGATCAGTCCGGAAAAGTGGGCGTAGTTGGCGACCGGACCCACCATTCCGGTCATACAGACCACCAGCCAGACCAGGCTGATCATCCGGCTCTGCGGATCCAGTCCGACACCCGAAGCCGGATCGTATTTCCCCCGGATCCACACATAGCCGATCAGCGCGTAGACCACGCCCGACATGCCACCGAAATGGATGCTGCCCGACATCCGTTCGGCGAGATTCGAGAGCAGGCCCGTCACGAACACGAGCAACGCCAGCGTCCGCGTGCCGAGACGGCCTTCGATCATGCTCCCCAGATTGAAGAGCCACATCATGTTGAAGACGATGTGCGCCAAACTGAAATGGAGGAAGATCGGCGACCACAGACGCCAGACCTCTCCCTGCCGCACGGCGGTCAGGAACCCCGGCAGGTCCGGATTTTCAATGAACATCTTCTCCAGAAGTTCCCGCCGCGACCCGAGCATCGAATACACCGCCACCGCGACGCAGATGCCGACCAGCGCGAAGGTCAACGGCCCGACCCCGCGCGAGGTCATCCGTGGCATCAGGCTCTTGCGGGTCCGGATCCGCTTCGCATAGGCCGCTTGGCTTTCCTCCTCGGCGCGTTCCTTGCGTTCGGCGCTGCCGGCATGCCCCAGGAACTTCGGGGCCCCCGGCGAAGCCACGAACTCGGCCAACGCCGCCTTCGCCTCCGCGATGTGTTCCTCCTCCACGACCCACACGAGGAACCGCCCGTCCGCCTCCCGATCCAGATCCGTCGCCATGCCGTTCGCCGCCAGATAGTCGGAAAACCGGTGCGCCTGCCCCGCGTCTGCAATATGTCCAATGGGTCTCATGCGATGTTCAAAACAGGACTGAATCTGAAGCCCGCAGAACCCCTTAGCCAGCCAGACAACAAATCCTGTTACTTTGCCGCGCGACCGGGAACTTCTCTCTGAACATGCACGACGCCGACCTGATCCGGGAATTCGTCCAAGACGGCTCCGACACCGCCTTTGCGGAACTGGTGAAGCGCCATGTCGATCTGGTTTTCAGTGCCGCCCGCCGCCAGCTCGGCGACGCCCACTTGGCCGAGGAGGTCACGCAGTCGGTCTTTTGTCTGTTGGGCTGCTAGCCACTGGTTCTGCCCCAAGTCAGCTGTCACAGCGATTTGGAACAAAGACTGACCCATTTCTCTGCTAATCTTGTCGGACTCTGTAGAAGCGGTCGGTTTGGCCTCTTGGAGAACAATCACGAAAGAGCAACATGCGGTTAGTGGAACTGAGTCCATCGACCGTTCGCCAAGACCCAAAATCTTCAGTCGCCTCAAGGACAAACTTTGTCCCGAGTTCTCTATCGAACAGCAATTCGAGACAGCCATCGTTGCTGATTTTTGGGTCGTGAAGAACTCCCTGCCGTCCGACCAGCTTCCCCATTATTTCCTTCAGAGGACCGTTAGAAACCTCCCGATTTAATAGACTCACGACAAAGTAGCTACTCCCGTCAAAACCGAGGTCAGAATAGACAGAACGGCAAGCGAAGCAGTCCGGATCAGCTACGTCTACTCGGACTCCTGCGTTTTTCGGATCAGTCCCATCTATCAGGTTTCCGTCTAGATCGAATCGGGCCAAATAGATGCCAGCTTTGGAATTGTTGCTTACGTATCCATCGAGAGTCCACGTCACGACATATCGCTCTCCATCAAATTCCACTCGTGGCGCTCCAGCTGGCGAATTCGTGCAAATAGGACGTCCGTCAGGAGCTGCCAAACTGTCCACCAATGCTCCATCACGGGAGACCCTTGTCCCGAAGATTTGCAATTCTTGATTGGTGGTGTCCGGGTCGTTCTGCCATACGACGAAAAAGTTTGTCCCGCCGAACGCAATGTGGGGGCGCATTTGATTTCCTGGAGCTCGCGAAACGACAATACCTTCGGGATCCAAAACAGTGCCATCCACACTTACACGAGCACCTACGAGGTCGGATTCATAGCTGGGTTGAACAGCCCAACGGTTGTCCTCCCAAACGACAAGGTACTGACCGTCTCCAAAAGCAACGGACGCGTAGGCTTGTTCGTTTTTTCGAAATTCGCAGGTCCGATGGCAATCTCTGGCCCCACGCTGCCGTCACGATGGACAAACGCGCCGCGGATCTGCTTGATCACACTTTCGCCTTCCACTCCTTCCCCATATTTTTGCCAAACTACGAGAAAGCGCTCGCCGTCCCAAGCGACTGATGGAAGCGCGCGCGAACCCGAATTGCCTCCGGTCGAAATCTGAAATCCGTCGGGCCCATCTAATAGAGAGCCATCTCGTGACACGCGCATGCCACGGATGTCGCCTCCGCTAAAAAAGGTGACGAGATAGTTGGTCCCGCCGAACGCCAGAGCTGGGGTTGATGCCTGGTAGTGGGGCGTGGCCTCGGAAATTCCAAACTCTCGTATGTGCGAACCCTGCCGAGAAACGAGCACCCCGACCACGGTGTTTGAATTGTTCAACATCCGTGTCGTGACAACCGTAAGCGTCCTGCGGAGCGGCTCTGTTAGAGCGGCGGCATAGATGTCATAGGGATGGGTC
>JBBQXJ010000069.1:0-25798 GCA_038209745.1 Verrucomicrobiota bacterium | reverse complement strand
TTTATACGGGCGTTCGCGGGGTTTTCCCAAGAAAACAACCTCCCGGCGACCCCGCTCAACACGACGCGCGGAACGCTCTTCCTGGCTCGTTCTCCTCCCTCATGCGCTCCTGCTTTCCTACCCCTCTTCGGCCACCGATGTCTCACCGGTTTGGGGAGCACCTGCTGAATCCCGATGGTTTGAATGATTTCCTGCACGGCCTGGTCGACGAGGCCTGAAGTCAAAATGATCGGGAGATTTGGCCGCAGGCGCCGGATTTCCCGGGCAAGATCGAGGCCGGACATTTCCGGCATCGCGAGATCACTGACGACCAGATCAAAATCGTCGGGAGTCGCGCGCAACGCGGCCAACGCTTCCTTGCTGGAGGAAAAGGCCGACACGACATAACCGAATTTCTTCAACACTTTCGCGCCCAGACGGGCCAATGATTCATCGTCGTCCACGAAGAGAACGTGCTCGCTGCGCCCCTGCGGGGCTTGTCCCGACGGCCTCTCCAAGGGGGAGACTTCCGTTCCCAAGTATTCCGGGAAATACAGGTCGAACGTCGTGCCCACATTCGGTTCGCTGCGCACGATGATCGCGCCGTGGTGGCTGCGCACGATGCCGTGCACGACGGCGAGACCGAGGCCGCTGCCTTCGTTCGGGCCTTTCGTGGTGAAGAAAGGTTCAAAGATCCGGCTGGCCGTTTCCCTGTTCATGCCGCAACCGGTGTCGGTGATCGACATCTGCAGGTGCGGCCCGGCTTTCAATTCCGGGTGGACCCGGACGAATTCATCATCGAGCACGCGTTGATCGACCCGGATTTCCAATTGGCCGGGCCGGTTCTTCATGGCATGCCACGCGTTCATGCAAAGATTCATCACCACCTGATGGATCTGGGTGGCATCGGCCAAAATGGGTGGCGCATTGGTTTTCAGGACACTTTTGATTTCAACCGTGGTCGGGATCGTGGCACGCAGCAGACGGAGCGCTTCCTTCACGATGGTTTGCAGCCGCACGGGGCCGTGCTGGGTGTTTTGCCGCCGGCTGAAGGCCATGATCTGCCGCACGAGGTCGGTGGCGCGGCAGGTGGCTTCGAGCACCGCCTCCAGATCTTCCAGCAGCTCGGGCTGTCCCTTGGAATTAGCCTTCGCGAGTTCGGCGTAGCCGTTGACGGCGGCGAGGATGTTGTTGAAATCGTGGGCGATGCCTCCGGCAAGGGTGCCGATCGCCTCCATTTTCTGCGCCTGACGCAACTGCGCTTCCAGCTCCTGGTTCGCGGTGATGTCCTCCGCCACCCCGACGATGCGCGTGACCACGCCCGTTTCGTCCCGGACGGGGAAGGCCTTGTCGTGGATCCAACGCAGGCTGCCATCAGGGCGGATGATGCGGTAGGTCTCGTCGTAGCCGCCGCGGGCCTGTTGGGCGGCCTCGGTCTGGACGCGTTCGCGGTCTTCCGGATGAACCGCCTCGAGCCACGCGGTCGGCGAATCGTAGAGACTCTGGCAGGTGAACCCCCAGATTTTTTCATACGCCGGGCTAATATAGATTACCCGGCCATGTTCGGCATCCCGGATCCAGAAAGCTTCCTGGATCGTTTCGACGACCTGCCGGAAACGATTCTCGCTGGCGAGCAGCGCCAACTCGTTCGACTTGCGCACCGTGATGTCGCGCTCGATGGCCACAAAATTGGTGACCGCGCCTGCGGCCGAGACCACGGGTGTCACGTTCATCTCGACCCAGTATTCGGTGCCCGCCTTGGTGTAGTTGATGAGTTCCGCATGCACCGACTTCCCTTCGCGCAGGGCGGCGCCGATGCGTCGGATCTCGCCTTGATCGGTGCGTGGACCCCGGAACAGCGGGCGCGTCTGCCCGATGAGTTCCGCGCGGGTGTAGCCGGTCATCCGCTCGGCCGCGTCGTTGATGAAGACCATCCGCGGCCCCGTCGCGGTGAGCGGCTCGGCTTCGGTGATGATCACGGCGTCGTTCAGTTGCGCGACGCTGATCTCGAACAGGCGGAGCTGGGATTCCGCCTGCTTGCTCGCGGTGATGTCGATATGCATGACCACCACGCCGTGGCCTCTTCCCGGGTTCAGCGGCGTCGCCATCAGCCGGAACCAGCGCTGCTCCTCGGGGGAATGGCAGGGGTATTCGATCTCGAAACGGGACTGCCTGCCCTCCAGCACGTCGCGCAAGCCCGCAGCGACCTGACGCGCCTCGCTGGAGCAGTCGCCGGTCGCCAACTCGCACACTGCGAGATAATTCCGGCCGATGTCAAAATCCTGGCTGAGGATGGCGTTGCCCGAGCCAAACCGGCGCCAGTTTTCGTTGACCGCGAGAATGTGGCCCTGCGGATCCAGCAGCGCGATGTGCGCTGGCAGGGCGTCCAGGATGGCGGTTTGTTTTTCCACCGACGCCTGCACCGCCGCCTCCGCCGCCATGCGCTCCGTGATGTCCTCCACCGCCACGCGGCATTCCAGTCCATCGGCGGAAAGCGCGGCCATGATCTGCACGGTGCGCGGCGGATCGTTGGCCTCCAGCACCATTTGGCAGGTTTGCAGCGCCTCGCCCGCAAACACTTGCCGGAGGCATTCGTCAAAGCCACGCCGATCGGTCTCGGCCACAAAGGCCGCGAAGCGTTTGCCCGTCAGCCGGGCACGCGCGGTGCCCAGCAGCCGCGCGCCGGCCAGGTTGGCCTGGGTGATCTGTCCGCTGCGGTCCAGCGTGACGTAGCCCACCGGGGCGAAGTCGTAGAGGTCGGCGTAACGCGCCGCCGCCTCAGCCAACTCGGTCTGTGCGGCGCGCAGTTGGTCGTTCTGCATTTCCAGTTCGATCTGGTGGACTTGCAGTTCGTGGAGGAATCGCTCGTTCTCCGCCTCTGACCTCTGGGCTTTGACCGCTGACTTCTGGTCCTTCAGGCGCGCTTCCGCCTGGCGGCGCAGTTCGGAGGCGGTGGTAGTGGGTCTCGGTTTCACCTTAGGAAGGAAAGGAGGACATGGAGGAATGCTCCTCTCCGCCATTCCGAACCAGCGGAGAAAAACCCGGTTCGATCCGGCCTGGTTCGGGGATAATGCTCAGCTTGGTCGCTGTCAAATTTTCAGACGATTGGCCCTAACGTCATCGTCCCCATGGTGAGCCGTTTGCGGTCTTTAACTAGACCTTGGTTGCTGCTGGCCCGTCACTTTTTGTTCGAGCGCCTTTCGATTGGTTTCAACGCCACCGGACGGATGCCCTTCAAGCTATTTGTGGGCCTCGACGCTCACACCGCTCCCCTCCTTATGGGTGATGTTCGTGCGCATGGCGTATTCCTTCTCCTTGGTTGCCTCGTGCGACGCCCAGGAGTCGGTGAGATTGTTCCGGGTTTCCTGGCCGGTCATGCGCTGCTGGATCCACCTCTCGTTGCGGCCATGCTTTTGCCAGGTCGCGCGGGCGGGCCCGAGCCCGAGCGCAGGGACAGCCAGTTCCTGCATCCGCTCGTAGCCGACCTTGGCCACGATGATTTTCATGGCGTTTTTTTCCGGCAATCACCGGTTACTGGTTGCTTGTTACTTCCCCTTCCGCCCCTTCTCGGTGACCAAATCCGCGCGGCTCTGACGCAGTTCGGTAGTTTGCGCAGTGAAGCGTTTTTCCAACACGGCCTGCGCCCTCTGTAACACGCCTTCCAACGTCTTGGCCGTATCCAGCTCCGCCGTTTGATCGGTGAAGCGGCTTTGCAACACCGCCTGCGCCTCGCGCAACGTCGCTTCCAGCGCCTTGCTCACGCTGATGTCCACAAAGGTGATCACCACTCCGTCAATGCGGTTGTCCTGCGTGCGATAGGGCATGATGCGCACCCGGAACCACTGCGCGGGACCGGCGGGAACCCTGCACTCATGGAAGATGAGCGTGCGCAGCACCTCACGCGCATCGGCTGCGAGCGCCGGGTAGTCAAGCGTGGTGACGAGGTCGGTGATGGGCCGGCCGACGTCGCCGGGGATCAGCTTGATGAGGCTGGTGGTCTGCTGGGTGAAGCGCCGCACCTTCAGTTCTCCGTCCAGAAACAGCGTGGCGATCTCGGTGCTGTTGCACAGGTTCTTCATGTCGTCGCTGACCATCGAGAGCTCGTCCACCTTGGCCAACAGCTCGTGGTTGACGGTCTGCAGTTCCTCGTTCATCGACTGCAGCTCTTCCTGGGAGGTGGTGAGTTCCTCATTGGTGCTCTGCAACTCCTCGTTGGTGGACTGGAGTTCTTCGTTGGTGGATTTCAGCACCTCCTGGGAGGTCTGCATCTCTTCGCGGAGGGTCTGTCGTTCCTCGTGGAACTGTCGGAGCTCCAGCGTCAAACCGGCCAGCCGGGTGGCCTGGACGCCGGCCTGCGCGGCCTTGCCGGGCGCTTTCGTGGCGAGCGGAGTCGCCACCTCGGTAAAGACGATCAGCACCATCCCGCGCAACGCCTCCGGCACGGTCAGGGGCTGGACGCTGATGTCCACGGTCTGCGTGCCGCCGTTGCCCCTCACCGACAAGCCCTTCAGTGTTAGGGTGGTTTTCTGCCGGACCGCCTTGAGGAAGGCCTCGTTCAACGCGAAACCCAGCCCCGCGCGGGCCATGGCGAAGAGGTTCAAGTTGGCTTTACCCACGGCCGGCTCAAGGTATTTGCCGGTCTTGCCGCTGACATAAACCACGACGCCCTGATCGGTGGTCAGCACGGCCGCCGATGAAAAGTGCTGGAGGAGCAGAGTCTCGGTGAGCACCTGGAGGTTGCGCTCGGAGGGCAGAGCCGGGGCCGCCAACTGGGCCACCAAGGCCGCATCGACGCGCGGCAGGCCGAGCGTGGTGGGGAATTCGACCAGGTCCGCCCGCAGGCCGGCGTCCTGCCTCCGGTAGAGCCGCGTTTTGCCGGGCAGCGCGGCAAAGAGATCGGTGGCGGCCCCGATGGTCTCCGAGTTGCCCAGCACCAGGAGGCCGCCGGGATTGAGACTATAATGGAACATCGGCAGGAGTTTTTTCTGCAAGTCCGCCTCCAGGTAGATGAGCAGGTTGCGGCAGGTCAGCAAGTCGAGCCTGGTGAAGGGCGGGTCCCTGACCAGGTTCTGCGGGGCGAAGATGACCATTTCGCGAATCTCTTTGTTGACCCGGAAGCCGCGCTCATCCTGCGCAAACCATCGGCGCAGGAGCGGCTCCGGGACATCGGCGGCGATGTTGGCCGGATAGGCGCCGGTGCGCGCGGTATCAATGGCGTCCTTGTCCAGATCGGTGGCAAAGATCTGCAACGAATAGCTGGCGGCAGGTTTCCGTAGCGCCACCGCTTCGCGGAAGACGATGGCCAGCGAATAGGCTTCCTCGCCCGTCGAGCAGCCGGCGACCCAGGCGCGCAGGACGCCGCCATTGGGGTTGGCGGCTAGGAGCGCCGGGAGCGCTTCGCTTTTTAATTGTTCCCACACCGCCGGGTCGCGGAAGAAACCGGTGACGCCGATGAGCAGTTCCTTGAAGAGCAGCGCTGCTTCTGCAGGAGTGTCGCGCAGGAAGCGCACATAGTCGGCGATCTTGGCCAGTTGGTGCAGGCCCATGCGCCGCTCGATCCGGCGGTAAAGGGTGCTCTTCTTGTAGAGCGAAAAATCGTGCCCGGTCTGCGTGCGCAGGAGGATGACGACCTTCTCCAAGTCGCTCTGATCGGTGGCCGCCCGGCTCGGGTCGGTCTTGGCGACGAGGAGCGGGACGGGTTGGAGATAGCGGAGGATCTTGCCCGGCAGCTCCTCCACCGGGGCGACGACGTCCGCCAGGCCGGAGTTGATCGCGCTGCGGGGCATGCCGTCGAACTTGGCCGAGGCCGGCGTCTGCACGAAGACCGCGCCGGCGTTCTCCTTGATGGCGCGCAGGCCCAGGGTGCCGTCCGAGCCCATGCCGGAGAGGATCACGCAGAGACTGCGCTCCTGCTGGTCGGCGGCGAGGGCACGGAGAAAGAAATCAATCGGCAGGCGCAGGCCGCGCGGCGCGGAGGGTTCCAGCAGGTGCAGCACGCCGTGGAGGATGGAGATGTCGCGGTTGGGCGGGATGACATAGACGTGGTCCGGCGCGATGTTCACGCGGTCCTTGATCTGGAGGACGGGCATGGCGGTGGTGCGCTGGAGCAGTTCGACCAGCATGCCCTTGCGGGTCGGATCGAGGTGCTGGACGACGACGAAGGCGAGGCCGCAGGCGGGCGGGACGTGCTTGAGGAAGAGTTCCAGCGCCTCGAGGCCGCCGGCGGACGCGCCGATGCCGACGATGGGCAGGATCGACTTCACCGAGGTGGTGGACCTCTGCCGGGGCCGGGCCGTGGGAGGCGCCTCCACGGGTGCGGCGGCGGACTTGGACAAACGGCGGGCGGCGGTCTTTTTCATGATTCAGTCTCCCGCGTAGGGGAGGACCGCGGGCTCATGCGGGACTTCAAAAGACTCTCATTTTCATCCTTGGGCGACAACAATCCTCACCTCAGGTGGATGCCGCGCGCCTGCGCTTTGAGAGGGTGAAGAAGACCTACCGCCTGCTAAGACCGACCATTGAGGAAGGCGACTAGGGAACGACGCGCGGAACTTTTGCGCGGCGGTCAGGGTCTCGAGCTTTCCGTCGTCGGCCGGGGCATCTCCCCCTTTTCATGCAGGCTTACGACGCCGCCGAGCATTTCGCCGTGTTGGCTAATTTGGCGGAACACCTCCAGGCCGCCATCGATCCGTTCGGTTGCAACGGAGATGCACCACCAGACGGATTCCCGATTCCGCCACCTGGAAACGGCTGCGCTTTCCTGCTTCAGCAAGCCCTTGCTGAGCGATGCTCCGCGCTCCTTCTGCTTCGTTCCGTCTTGGTATACCGAGACGGAAAATCCGACTGGAACGACTTGGGCCAATCTGAAGAAACCGTCTCCTGAAAATTGTTCCTGCTATGGCTTGATGCCTTCTTTCGTGAAGGCCTTCACATCCCGGAACCCGGCGGCGCGGACCGCATCGGTGACTTTCAGGACGCTGCCAAAGGCGGCGTCGGTGTCCGCTCGGATGAAGACCGGACGGTTCGCGTTGACCGCGGCCGCTTCCTTCAACTTGTCGCCGAGCCGGTCCACCGTGACGGGCTGGGTGCCGAAGAAGATGGCCCCGGTCTTGGGGATCGTGATGATCAACTGCATCTCGCCGGAGCCGGCCTTCTCGGTCCCCTTCCCCTCGGGCAGCGTGAGCGAGATGGCCGCCTGGTTTTTGAACGTGGTCGAGATCATCATGAAAATGACCACGACCATCAGCACGTCGATCAACGAGATGATGATGACGGTAGGGGCGGACCGGCGGCGGCGTTCGAGGAATTGCATGGCCTTCAGCGGGTGGAAACCGGGTCGACGCCGTGCCGGCGAAGAAACTCGTCGCACACGTTTTCCATCTCGATCGCGAAGGTCTCGACGCGGCGGTTGAAGTAGCTCCACGCGACGAGCGACGGGATGGCGGCGAGCAGGCCGAAGAGCGTGGCGTTGAGGGCAACGGCGATGCCGGCGGCGAACTTCGCGCTCTCGGGCCCGGCCGCGGCGCCCATCGCGCCGAACAGCATGATCAATCCGTAGATGGTGCCGACGAGCCCCATGAGCGGAGCCACTCCGATCACGATCTCCATGACGACGAGACCGCGCTGGAGACCCGAGATCTCCTGTCGGGCCCGGGTCTGGAGGGCATTGGCGGTGTCGGTCTTGGGCCAGTCGCGATGCGCATCGGCGAAGAGCAACAACCGGCCGATCGGCGAAGGGTTCTCTTCGCACACGGCGCGGAGCGCGGGCAGCTCGGCTTCCGTGCGACAGGCACCGGCGGCGGAGAGAACCACCTCGGGGAGCACACGGCTGCGGCGCAGCGCCAGGGCGCGCTCGACGATGAAGGTCACTCCGACGACGGAGGTGAGAATGAGCAGGATGATGATGAACGTTTCCATTCGATGAGTTGCAGTCCGACGCCTATTGGAGGTAGTGGAAAGTGAAAGTGATCTCGCGCTTGTTGGATCCGATCTCGCGTCGCATCGCGGGCGGCCATTCCTCGAACGGAGCCGGCATTTCAATGGCGCGGCGGCAATAGTAGGTGAGGAGCTGGTCGACACTGGTCCTGACCACCTCCAGATCGGCGATGCGACCGTCGGACAGAAGATTGAAGCGCACCTGGACATCTCCGCCTCCGCCGGTGACCTGGGTCCCCATGGCCTGATACCAAGCCGTTCGGACGGCATCGACGAACCGGGCATCGTAGGCACCAAAGGGAGTTCCTTTCACGTTGAACGCGATCGGAGATTCATTGAGCACGCCGCCTTCCGTCCGAGTTCGTTCACCAGGAACGCCGCCCCGGCGGGCTGCGGCCTCGGCCAGGGTCCGGGGTCTTGCGCGCTGCTGGTTCTCGGCGGCGAGGCCTTCACCCGGATCGCCAAAGGTCGCTCCGCTCTTCGGCTTTGGCTCGGCCTTGGCCATGAGAGTCTCCCCCTGCTCCAACACCTTCCGGTCGCCGGCTTTGCTTGCCTTCTCGGACGCTTTGTCCGGCGATTGGGAAGCCTTGAAGTCCGGCTGGAGGGGGAACGCCTTGGAGGGCTCCTCGGCCGACTTGGTCAACGGACGGTTCTCGGTGGTCTTTTCGAACGGCTGCTCGCGCCCGTCGATCTTCGGTCTCGGTTGGGCGGCGTCGACCGGCTTCTGGTTTCCGGCCCGGGTGCTGACGGCGCCGTAGTGCTCCGCCTCCTTGGGCGGTTCGGCCACCAGCGAAGGATCCACCTCGATGAAAGTCATCAGCGTCTCCCGATTCACTTGTTTAGCCGCGGTCTGCTTCGGCTCGGGCGGGACGGTTCCTAGGTGCTGGATGACCTGCACCCACTTCGGCAGGTGGCCCGGCCTCCACCAATCGAGACGGTCGCCGAGCTCCCAGGTCAATGCCGCCGCCAGATGCAGCCCCAAGGATAGGGCAAGCGCCACCGTCAGCGGATCCTTCAGCTTCCGCCGCCAAGCAGTCTTGTTCATCACGACCGACATCGGGAACGCAACATGGACAACGATGCGATACCGGGCAACAGATTCCCCGGCATCGGCTTCCGACCACTCGCAACGACCCGAGACGGAGGACCCGTGCGGAGCAAGCGCGTCGTCTTCATACGCGACTTGCCGACTCGGGCCCCAGCGGGTCTTTTAATGACGTGAATCCCCGGAATCTATTCGCGCTCCTTGTCGTCGGACTCTTGATGGCCTGCGGCCAGAAGTCCGATCCGCGCGCGGGAACCCCCGTTCCGGTCTTCGAGAGCCCGGAGACCGGCGCCGCGTTGACCGAGATGACCCACGCCGTCCGGCGTTACGCGGCGGAGAAGCAGAAGATACCGGTGTCCATCGATGAAGTCGTGGCGGCCGGCTACATCAAGCAGCTTCCGGAAGCGCCGGCCGGACAGAAGTTCGCCATCCACCCCAAGCGCTTGGACGTCGTTCTGGAACGCAAATAGGCACCATGAATCCACGACTCCATTTTCAGAAGCGCCGCCCGCCACACTCCCTCGACGGGTTCACCCTGATCGAGCTGCTGGTCGTCATCGCCATCATCGCGATCCTGGCCGGAATGCTTCTCCCGGCCCTCGGCCGCGCCAAGGCCAGGGCGCTCCGGACCCAGTGCTTGGCCAATACAAAACAGATCGGCATCGCCATGTCCCTGGCCGCCCTCGATCGCAACGACATGTATCCCTACGCCGGCTACTACACCGGCGACTACCAGTATCAATTGTCGTGGGACGACCTCATCAACCGATCTCTCGGCGGCAGCGCGCCACAGGATCAATTGGACGTCGGCATCATGGACAGCTTCTACACGCCCAAGCTGCTTCGCTGCCCAAGCGACCGGAACGAGATCACCATCGCTTGGGCGCAATACGGTCAGCGCCGGAGCTACTCGATGATCTCCGGACCAGAAATGGACGGTGGCTGGAGCAAGGGCACGCTCGGCAATCCCCAGATGAACGTCGGCGTCATGTATTGGATGCGGAACGGCTCGAAGGCCGACTACGACGCGGCCGGCGTCAAGACCACGGTGGTGAAGAATCCCTCCTCGACGATCCTGTTGGCCGAAAATCCCAAGAACAACAACATCGTCGGCAACGTCTGGCCCGCCTACGTCGCCAGCCCGGCCGACCAGCTGGACAGCTACGGGAAGGCAGTCCAGGCGCTCCACAGCGGCCGCTTCAACTACTTGATGCACGACGGCCACTCCGAGGTGCTGGAGGCCAAGGACACCTTCGGCAAGGGCACCATGTCGGCACCCAAGGGCATGTGGACCGTCGCGGACGGAGATTGAGGAAATTTGAGAACGAAGGAGGACTACGGAATCAGTTTTCGGACGGCCGCCACATCCTCTCTGATCTGGGCGCTCAAGGCGGCCAGGTCCGGAAACTTCATTTCCGATCGCAGTCGGGACACCACTTCTATCTCCAGCTGCTGGCCGACGAGTTCCCCTTTGAAGTCGATCAAGTGCGCCTCAACCCGCACCACGGACGTCGCGTGGCCGAGCGTCGGACGGACTCCGATATTGAGCGCCACTTTCCAAATCTTCCCTTCAACAGCAGTTCGCCCCGCATAGACGCCCATGGGCGGTGTCACGAGACCCGCAACGCAGATATTCGCCGTCGGAAATCCAATCGTCCGCCCCAACCGATCGCCTTCCACCACTTTCCCGGCCAGCGAATAGCCGCGCCCCAGGAACCGTGCAGCCACAGCAAGGTCGCCGGTCTGGATCAACTCGCGGATGCGGGTGCTGCTGACACGTTCACCGTCGAGTTCCACCCCTCCTACCGTCTCGATGTTGAAGCCTAGTTCCTCACCGAGACGACGCAGGAGCGGGACGTCGCCGCTGCGCTTGTGGCCGAAGGTAAAATCGTCTCCCACGGTGAGCGAACTCAGGGTGGCGAGATCCCGACTGAGGCCACGGACAAAGTCTTCACCGGGCACACGACTCAAGGCTTCGTCGAACGGCAGCACCAGCGTCGCGTCGATTCCGGCCGCTTCCAGGAGCCGCAGCCGCTGCGACAGCGGCGAAATCATGAGGGGAGCACGATCCGGGGCGACGACCGCGTTGGGATGCCGGTCAAACGTGATGACGAGGGAGACACCCCCTCGCGCCGCCGCATGGACCTGGATCCGTTGCAGGATCTCACGATGCCCCTGATGCACTCCGTCGAACACCCCGATCGCCGCACAGACCGGGGCCCCGGCATTGAGTTCGACAGCAGCGGTCAATCGGCGCATGGCGTGGAGTGAGTCAGAATACCTGCCGAACCGTGAGGAGCATGAGCCTAGTCGTGAAGACCGTTCGAGGCCGGGCCTGCAGTGCGTGCTGCCCTGTCATACCACCTGCTCGTTCTGGGCCAGTTTGAGGAACGGGATCACGCGCTTCTCAAGGTCGCTGAGAGGCATCTCCAGAAGGGTCTGCAAGGGAAGCGAGTCGGCCACGTTGTATTTGCCGGAAACGGTCCGCCGAAGGCTCTTAAGATGCGCACCACAACCCATCTTCTGCCCAAGATCGTGCGCCAGGCTTCGGATATAGGTGCCCTTGGTGCAGGCCACGCGGAACTGCGCGTCCGGCTCGCTATAGCCGTTGATCTTGAAGCCGAAGACGTGGACCAGCCGGGCCTTGCGTTCCACCTCGATTCCTTTGCGGGCCATCTTGTAGAGCGGCACGCCTTTGATCTTCACGGCCGAAACCATCGGCGGGGTCTGCATCAGATCGCCCTGGAACTCGGCGGCGGCGGCGCCCAGCTCCTCGGCGGTCATCGGCAACACCGGCATCGAGGCCACCAACTGGCCGTCGCCATCGTAGCTGTCCGTGGTCTCACCGAAGCGGATCGAGCCCTCGTAGACCTTGTCACCACCCATGATCTTTTCGGAAAGCTTGGTGGCCTTGCCGACGACGATGATGAGGAGGCCGGTCGCAGCGGGATCAAGCGTCCCGCAGTGGCCGACCTTGTCGAAGTGGAAGCCGCGGCGGATGCGATAGACCACGTCGTGCGACGTGAGCCCGGGAGGCTTGTCGACGAGCAACGCACCGTCGAATGGATCAAAACCGTCCATTTCAGCGAATGCCTTTTACTGCTTTGCGCAGCGCAGCAATCACGCGGCGCTGGACCGCGAGCTGGGACACCCCTTCCACCCTGGCCCCGGCGGCCGACTCATGGCCACCGCCGGCGAACAGCGCCGCCACGGCGTTGACATCGATTCGGTCGTCCTTTGAGCGCAGGCTCAACCGGGTCACATCCGGCTCGACTTCTTCAAAGATGCAGCACGCCACCACCGGCTCCATTTCCCGCATCTTGTCGATGAGCCCCTCCGCCTCTTCGCGATCGGCTCCGGCGCGGGAAAAGTCCCGCTTGCGCAGCCAGCAATAGGCGATCCGATCGTCGTCGGTCAGCTTGAAGTTGGAATAAAGATGCCGCAGCAACCTGACGCGCGACAGCGGATGGGAATGGTAGACCTCATGGCAGATATGCCCGAGATCGGCCCCGGCCTCCACCAAGTCTGCGGCCGTCTCGAACGTCGCCGGCCGAGTACTCGCATACTGGAACGATCCGGTGTCTGTGGAGACAGCCGCAAAGAGGCAATTGGCCATCTGCGACGTCATCGTCCAACCGGCTTTGCGGATGAGCTGGGTGACGAGTTCGCCGGCGGAAGCCTCTTGGGCGGAGATCCAATTCACATCGCCGAAGCGGGTGTTGCTGGTGTGGTGGTCGATGTTGACCAGCAAACTTCGCTTTTCGATCGCCTCGCCGACAGTGCCCAGACGTTCGAAACTGGCGCAGTCCACGCTGATCACACAGTCGAAGAACTGGCCGGATTTAGGACGCTGCACGACGCGGTCGGGATCGAGGAACTTGAGCTTGGTGGGAACGGGATCCTGGTTCCAACAGACCACGTCTTTGCCCAGTGCGTGGAGGGCGAGGGTCAAGGCGAGCTGAGAACCGATGCAGTCGCCGTCAGGTCGGATATGCCCGACAACGCAAAATTTCTGGTGCTGGCGGACGGCATCAAGGACGCGTCCGACACTCTCCGGAAGGGACTTCATTGTTTGGAATCGGGCTTGTCGAGTTCCTCCATGATTTCGAGGACCCGATTGCCGCGCTCGATGGATTCGTCGATGACGAATTTGAGCTGGGGCGTGTAGCGCAGAACGACGTTCCGTCCGAGCTGCGACTGGATGGAGCGTCTCCCCTCCTGCAACATGGCCATGGCACGCTGCTTCTGCTGCGCATTGCCCAAGATCCCGACAAACACGGTCGCCTGCTGGAGATCCTTGGAAATCTTCACCAGATTGACGTTGAGAAGCCCGGCTTCTCCGACAGGGATGTCGCGGCGAATCAATTCGCTGAGCTCCCGCTTCAATAGTTCTTCAACTCGGTCCGTCCTGAGGGACATGGCGTTGTCCTGAAATCTGTGGCCCGGGGATGAAAGCCCGGATCCGGCAGACGGTTCGTCACCGAATCCAGACCCGGAACCCCGGTCCGGGGTTACAGCTTCTGTGCGACCTTCTCCACCGAGTAGGTCTCGATGGAATCGCCTTCCTGGAAATCGTCGAAGCCTTCGAGACGGATCCCGCATTCCATCCCGGCCCGAACTTCGTTGACCTCGTCCTGGAAACGGCGGAGCGACTGGGTGACTCCTTCGTAGATCCGGTTCTTGCGGCGCATCACGCGAACCTTTCCGCGGACGATGCGGCCCATGGTGACAGCACAGCCGGCCACATTGCCGCCCTTCGAAAGGGCGAAGATCTTCCGGACTTCCGCGGCACCAACCACAGTCTCCTTGAGGATTGGATCGAGCAGTCCCGCCATCGCGTCGCGAACCTCGTCGACCAGCTCGTAGATGATGGAGTAGAGCTTGATCTGCACGCCTTCACGCTTCGCGACATCGGAGACTCCGTTGTCGATACGGGTGTGGAAGCCGATGACGATGCACTTGGAGGCCGACGACAGCAAAACGTCGGATTCGGTCACTGTGCCGACGGCTGAATGGATGATGTCGAGCGAGACCTTGGTGGAATCGATCTTGTTCAGCGCATCGCAGATCGCCTCGAGGGATCCCTGGGTATCGGCTTTTACGACCACACGAAGAACCTTTGCCTGATTGGCGTCGAGGGTCGCGAAAAGATTCTCCAACGTAACCTTGGCGCGGGATTCGAGCGCACCGGCCTTGTTCACCATTTCACGCTCTTCGGCGAGATTGCGGGCAGCCTTCTCATTTTCTACTGCCGAGAATTCCAGACCTGCGCCGGGAACACCGTTCAAGCCGAGAACTTTCACCGCATGGGATGGACCGGCCTCCTTGAGGCGTTGGCCATCTTCACTGATCAGCGCCCGGACCTTACCAAAGAAATGGTCGCAAATGACCACGTCGCCCACCCGCAATGTTCCCTTGCGAACGAGCACCGTCACGGTTGGACCACCGGGTTCGAGACCCGACTCGATGACATTTCCTTTGGCGTTCCGCTCGGGATTGGCCTTCAGCTCCAACAAATCTGCTTGGAGAATGATCATCTCGAGCAGCTTGTCCACGCCCTGCTTGGTGACAGCGGAACAATCCACGTAGATCGTGTCCCCACCCCAGTCGTCGGGCACAAGACCTTTGTCTTGGAGCTGTTGTCGAACCTTGAGCGGATTGGCGTTCGGATGGTCGCACTTGTTCACCGCGACGAGCACGGGAACCCCGGCCGCCTTTGCATGGCTCAGCGCCTCAAGTGTTTGAGGCATTACGCCGTCGGTTGCGGCGACAACGAGCACCACGATGTCGGTGACGTCCGCCCCACGAGCACGCATCGCGCTGAAAGCCGCGTGACCAGGGGTGTCGAGGAAGGTGATCTGTTGTAGCTCCTGCTTCTTCTCCGGATGCGGGAACGAAATGGTGTAGGCACCAATGTGCTGGGTGATGCCACCCGCTTCTCCGGCAACGACGTTGGCTTTCCGGATAACGTCGAGAAGCGAGGTCTTGCCGTGGTCGACGTGACCCATGATGGTGACCACGGGCGGGCGAGGCTTGAGAGATTCTGGCTTGTCGTCTTGATCCAGCTCGATGACCTGCACTTGGGAGTGGACGACTCCGCCGCCCTTATCGCGCTTCTCGATCTCGAACTTGACCCCGTGCTTTGCACAAACTTTGATCGCCGCGTTTTCTTCCACGGTCTGCGTGACAGTGGCGAACACGCCTATGCCCATCAGGTCAGCGATGAGCTGGAACGGCTTGAGTCCAAGGCGCTCGGCCAACTCCCGGACCGTAACGGGCGGCTTGAAAATGATGACCTTCGCGTCGGCCGGAAGTGCGTTCCGCGGATCGACGACTTTCGGAGCCGCAGGCGCAACCGGTTGACCGCCGCCTCGCTGCCATCCACCGGCAGCGCCTCGGTCATTGCGCCCAAAGTTTCCGCCGCGTCCCTGAGATTGCCCACCAGGGCCCCTCTGAAACTGACCGGGCCTCTGGACTTGCTGGACCTGACCCGGTCGCTGACCAGGCCGTTGAGCCGGCTGTCCTCCCGGCTGGACTCGACTCCGATCAGGGGGCCGCTGTTCACTCGGGCGCTCAACTGGCCGGGGCGCAGGACGGGTGGGAAGCTGGATAAACCCAACCTTTTCACCTAAACGCGGACCCACAGGAGGAGCAGGTTTGGAAATAACAGGCTTCGGTGCCTCAGAATTAGGCGCCATTTCGGAGTCTGCGAGAGCCGACGGAGCGGATTCTTCATGCACAGACTGCTTCAACTCAGGAGTGGCGGGCGAAGCGTCAATCCCCTCAGTGAAGGGCGCAGTCTCGGTTTCGGCAGACTCCGAAACCGTAGAGGAAGCCGGGGCACCGTATTCGACAGAGGAAACGGTTTCCGCAGTCGGCTCCTCAACCACCTCCGGGAGAGGCTCTGGTTCTGGAATCGGTTCGGGCGGCAACTGCGAAATCACCTTGATCTCGGGAAGGGGCACCGGTTCCGGAGTGGGTTCCCCTGTGTCCGCCTTTCCGCCCATTTGTTCGACCAGATACTCTGCAGTGATCTTGTCGAGGGAGCTTGAGGGGACCTTAGCAGCGGCAATACCCAAGTCCTTGGCTTTAGCCAAGACGGCTTTGCTCTCAATTCCGAGCTGTTTGGCGATTTCGTAAATCCGAACGGGCATAGCAAATAGTCACTCCACGAGGATCAGGGCGTATTGGGCCGATTCCTCCACCGAATCACTGGGCTCCTGCTTCCCGACGCACCAGTTCGGCCTGAATGGCCTCAATGATCCGGGGAGCTTCTGCCTTGATGTCTTCAAACTGTTCGAGGTCTTCCTGATCGGCACCGGAAAGCATCTCGAAATTCAGGAATCCGTGATGCACAAGCTTGTCGGCTAAGGCACCGCTGAAGCCTTCGATATTGGCCATTTCGGACACGGCTTCGGCTACTTTCTCATCAAATCCATAACTGACGACCTTCTCCGCTTCAATGTCCACCTGCCAACCAGTGAGCTTGGAAGTCAACCGGGCATTCTGCCCTCGCTTGCCGATAGCCAAGGACAATTGATCCTCGGCGACCCAAACTTTAACCCGATGGCGTTGCTCATCGACATCGAACGATTTAAGCCTTGCTGGAGACAATGAATTGGCAACGAATTCTTTCACATTTGTGGACCACTTGATGATGTCCACCTTCTCGTTGTTCAATTCCTTGACGATGTTCTTAACGCGCTGCCCACGCAGTCCAACGCAAGCCCCGACAGGATCAACCTTTTCGTCTCGGGTATAAACAGCAAGTTTGGTTCTGAATCCGGGCTCCCGGGCGATACCCTTGATCTCGATGGTGCCGTCCGCGATTTCGGACACCTCGAGCTGGAAGAGCTTGATGACAAACTGTGGATCGGCTCGGGAAAGGATTATCTCGGGGCCGTGGATGCCGTTTTCCACTGCCTTGACAAAACAACGCACTCGCTCGCCGACCTGATACTCCTCCGTGGGAACCCGCTCGCGATTGGGCAACAACGCTTCGAACTTTCCAAGATCAACACTCACGTCCGAGCGCTCGAAACGTCGAACAACACCACTGACGATGTCTCCCACTCGATCTTTGAACTCGGTGAAGATCAGGGCCTTCTCAGCACGGCGGATATGCTGAAGCAGGGATTGTTTCGCATATTGCGAAGCAATCCGCCCAAAGCCCTGCGGAGTGACCTCAATTTCAAGCTCTTCACCCAACTGCGCGTCGGCTTTGATGCGTTTCGCGTCAAAGATCGAAATCTGATCGTGCTTGAACAGCACTTTCTCCGCGACGATCAACTTGGCGAACGCTTTTATGTCACCCGTCTTCGGATCGATGGAACAACGGAGTTCACGCGCCGGACCGACCGCCTTCTTGGCGGCCGAGACCAGCGCTTCATGCACCGCACCGATTAGCACATCGCGGCTGATGCCTTTCTCCCGTTCCCAATAATCGAGAACGGCTACAAAATCTGCGTTCATAGGCACGTGACATCGCCCCTTCCGGGGAACAAAAAAGTCGGCAGAATTGGCTTCTCCGACTTCCGCGCCGGTTTAACCCGGCATTCTTACCGTATTCTATTCGGAATCTGCCAACCGCAAAAATGACCGTCAAGCATCTATTCCCGCCGGCCAAACCGGGGAAACAACATCTGAACGTCCGAGGCTGTCGGCAGTTACTCCCGAAATCTGATCGCACCATCACCGCTAGCTGCAGCTTTGGCAACGATAGAAGACAACAACACTGAATCAATCGAACCGACCATGCAGGATTCCCAGCAGAGTCTTTTGGGAACCGCTGATTTAATCGCGCTCCCGCGTCAGCTCGCTTTCCGTGGGAGCGCGATTAAATCAGCGGTTCCCTAAAAAGAACCCTGAGCGTCGTTCCAGATGACCATGATTGGTTCTCGCCGCGTCCCACCGTCGTCAGCCACACTGCCAAGTCCTCGTGCAGGCAAGATGGACGCGGTTCTGACCCGAAACCTTCGGACACGGCGCCGTGATCGGATCAGTCCTGCCCTGAGATCCATACTATGACGAAATTCACCATCAAAGGCGACTGGGCCACTATAAAACGCAAACTGAAACAGAAATGGTCCCAACTGACGGACGACGACTTGAAATACGTCGCCGGTCAGCAGGAGGAACTGATCGGCCGGATCCAGAAACGCACCGGCCAAAGCCGCAACGCGGTCGAAAAAGTCGTCCGCGACCTTTGCTTTGGCGGTTGAGGCCGAACGGGCATCACTTGGCCAACTTCGCGGCGGCCTCCTGCATTTCAGCGAGATGGACGTCCGCCGAAGCGGTGTCGGTGACGTGGACGATCTTACCGTCCTTCCCGATGAGAAAGCTGACCCGGCGGGCCATCTTGCGGTCCTTCATGCCGACGTCGAAGAGGGCGACGAGCTTGCCGTCGGGATCCGCGATGAGGGGGAAATTGAGCTTGTGATCGGCGATGAACTTCTTGTGGCTCTCGTCGGTGTCCCGGCTGACCCCGATCACCTGGACTCCCTGCTTGATCAGATCTCCCATCCGGTCGCGCAAGGTGCAGGCTTCCTTGGTGCAGCCGGGGGTGTTGTCCTTGGGGTAGAAGTAGAGGAGCACGGCCTGCTTGCCGGAAAAATCGGCGAGCTTCAGAACTGTTCCGTCGGTGGCGGTCGCTTCAAACTTCGGGGCGGTATCTCCCGACTTTGGAGTTGCGCCGAAGGTAGAAACGGTCAGAGCGACAATGGCGACAGCGGCGAGGATGGTTTTCATTTTGAAAGGCAGATTCGTGAATAGGAACGCAATGTAGAGACGCATCACAATGGCCGAGGGATTCACAATGGCGGAGGGATTCACACTTTTCCACGCTCCAGCCGGGAAACATTCACGGCTCTCCTGAGACAGTCGGCGGGCACAAACGACAATCGAAACTGGACCGCTAAAGTCTGCCCAGATCGGCGATGCCGAGAGCGCTGATCGGCCAAGAATCAGAGGGGGATTGATTCAATTGGCTTTTAACCAAGGATCCGTTTGTAAGTTTTGACAGTCCCAAGCCCGATTCGTGCATTGCCAACCGACCAAACCTCCGGATAACTCTCCGCGTCGATGAGCTGGAAAATCTGGTATCTCTTGCTGTCAGTGAGCTGCTGCGTCACGGGCTGTGCCGTCCTGAACGCGGACGGAGCCTCCTCGCCCTCCGTCATCTACCGCCACCGGTTCGTCGGCACGGAATCCGTCGCCGATCTTCCAGTGAAGCCCAAAGCCTTCGCCATCCTTTCGACCACCAATGCGATCGCCTTCCGGCATCTCGCTGAAGCGCGGTTCTCCGCGTGGATCGCAAAATCTTCCGGCAAGGCAGCCGCGAGCAACCCTCATTTGGCCAAGGCATTGGACCTCCTGCTTCTTTCTGATTCCGCCGTGGAAATCAGCCAGTCCGGCAGCACGTGGACGGGCCTTTTCGCAGCGCACTTGGCGGCGGGAGAAGGCGAGACCTTCATCCGGGAAATCCAAACCGCCGCCGGCGACCTCGGTCTTTCCGATAAAAACACCACGGCCCACCTGACGGCCAAGCGCGACGGCGAGTGGGTTGTCGCGCTGGCTGGAACCGGCAAGGCGCCAGCTGTTCGGGACCTTGAATCGCGAATCAAAGCCTTGATCGTTCCCTCGTCCGCTCCCAAGGGCTCTCCAGACTCGAACGCCGTTCTGCTGAAGCTTGAGGCCGATCTTCCCGCCCTTTCAAAACTTGGGGGTTGGGCGCCATCTCCGGTCAAATTGGGCCGATTGAATCTGACGCTCACCGCCCAGAAGGAATTTCTGAAAACAGAAGGCAGCGTAACTTTCCCGGGCAGATTGAGTTGGAGCAATACTCCATGGAACGTGCCCACGAACTTGGTTCACGATCCTCTCGTCGCGTTCACCGCGATCCGGGCTCTCGGTCCCTTAGCAGTCGACACGGGAATGCTCTCGGACTTTCTTGGTGATGGGCTGAAGCAGTCCCAAGCGTTCCACTGGACCTTGTCCGAAGTGCCCTTCCAGACCTACTTCGCTATCGCCTCCGCGCAACCCTCCCGGGAACTCGGGCGCCTCTCAGAGACCCTGCCGATGCGATGGAACCCGGTTTTGGCAGCGGACAATTCAGGCGTGGTCGGCGTGTCCTCGAACAAGGCGTCGCTCGAGATCGAGGGTCTGTCATTGGTGGTGCCGAAAATCGCCGTCACCAACGACGCCTCTGGCGATTGGTTGGCGGGAGGTCTTGTTCCTATGATTCCCACCAGAAAGCCGATTCCCGCTCCGGAAGGACTCCTTTCTCAGTTTACTCGACGCAAAGACGTGGTGGTCTACGACTGGGAAATCACCCAGGAACGAGTCGGGTATTGGAGGGTTTTGTCCCAATTGGTCCCCGTGTTGGGTCAAAAAACCTCCCTGCTGGATCCAGCAGTCGCCCAGAGACGGTTCATCGTGACCGAGCGGTTCCTCCAGGAAATCGCCGACCAACTCGGCAACACAATCACCGAGATGACGGTATCGGGCCCAAACGAACTGGCGATCAGCCGCAAGTCGCATCTGGGCATGACTGGATTCGAGATCGTTTATTTTGCGCGGTGGTTAGCCGATTCGCCCGCCAGTCTCGCTTCGTCCAGAAGAGCCAGAACCCCATCATCGCCAACAATCGGCCATCCCTGATCCCATGCTGAAACTGGGCGTCAACATCGACCACGTCGCCACGCTTCGCGAGGCGCGCTATCGTGGCCAAGCCAGTGGTGAGCCCGATCCTGTGGCCGCTGCTTTGACTTGCGAAGCCGCCGGAGCCCATGGAATCACGGCGCACCTGCGTGAAGACCGTCGCCATATCGTCGATCGAGACGTCCGCCGCCTCCGCGATTCCATTCGCACGCGTCTGAACCTCGAAATGGCCAACACCCCCGAAATCGTTGCCATCGCGCTGGGCATCAAGCCGGACATCGTCTGTCTCGTGCCGGAAAATCGGCGGGAGATCACGACAGAGGGAGGGTTGGATGTGGCGGCCCATGAGGCGTCGATCAAGGAGACCTGCACCCGGTTCCACGAAGCCGGCATAGAAGTCAGCCTCTTCATCAATCCCGACGCCGTCCAGATCGACGCCACGGCGCGGACCGGTGCCGGCTTCATTGAGCTCCACACTGGAGCCTACGCCGAACACTTCCATCACAAGGACCGCCGAAACGCCGAGCTGGCGCGCTTGGTTGCCGCAGCCCGGAAGGCGCATTCCCTCGGCATCCGGGTCAATGCCGGGCATGGACTCAACTACGAGAATCTCCCGGTCCTGCACGCGGTCCCCCACCTCGAAGAACTGAACATCGGCCACAGCATCGTCAGCCGCGCCGTGTTTACCGGGATCAGCCGCGCTGTGGTCGACATGCTGGAACTGATGAAAGGATACACCCCCTGACCATGGTTCTCGGCATCGGAATCGATCTGGTCGAAGTCTCCCGAATCGAGCAGGCCGTGCAACGATTCGGAAGTCGTTTCATTGAGCGGGTGCTCCATCCCGAGGAGATGGCCTACTGTCGGGCCCAAAAAAATCCTGGTCCGTTCATCGCAGCCCGGTTCGCCGCCAAAGAAGCAGTCTCGAAGGCCTTGGGAACGGGAATTGGGGCTGAGCTCGGTTGGCAGGACATTGTCGTTAAACGGCTTTCATCGGGAGCTCCCCATGTCGAACTTCGGGACAAAGGTCTTGAGTTGATGCGGATCAAAGGGGGCAATCGAATCCTTCTTAGCCTGACCCACACCGGAAGCCACGCCGCTGCGGCCGTCGTAATCGAGACCTGAAGCGTTTCTTCTTCAGGCTCAGACCATTCCCACCGTCATTATCTGCAGCCATGTCAAAAACAGACCCGCCGATGGACCATTGCCAACAACCGGCGCCAACCTATAGTCGACGGTCATGAGTTCGAGTGTTGCAGCCGTATCGGAGGCGGCCGGAAGCGTCAAAACTCCGCGATTACAATGGCCACCGCTCGCGATTATCGGAGTGGCCTGGCTGTGGACTTTCCACGCCTTCTCGCAGTATTGGATCTACCTGCCTCAATACGCTTACGGCTGGCTCGTCCCGTTCCTGGGGGTGTTCTTCTTCTGGCGCAGACTCTCGCTCTTCGCTGCGGCCAATCCGATGGCGCTGAACCCGCCCAAGGCACGCGACACGGCAAAGGGCGTTTTCCTGCTCGTCATCCTCTGCGCGGCGATCACCCCGCTCGAACTCGCCCGTCAACGGAGCCCATTGTCCCGCACCTTGGTCTGGGTCATCGGCGCCAACGCCGTGGCCATCACGCTCCTGACTCTCGGATGGATGGGAGGGAAGAAGCTTCGGAGGGCGATGATTTTCCCCACCTGTTTCCTTCTCATTTCGGCTCCGTGGCTGTCCGTGATCGAACAACCGGTTGTCGCCGGACTTGCAGAAAGGGTGTCCGGGGCGATCACGGAAATCTTGCATTGGCTTGGTTTCATCGCGCACCGGGAAGGAACCGTCATCGCGATGAAGCCGGGAAGAGTCGGCATCGACGAGGCCTGTTCAGGGATTCGTTCGCTGCAATCGGGAATCATGTATGGGATCGCCATCGGCGAGCTGTTCCTTCTGACAGTGCCAAGGCGCTGGCTAATGGTGCTCATCGCTTTCTCCGGAGCCATGATGCTCAACCTGAGCCGGACTCTCATCCTGTGTTGGGCCGTTGACCGGGAGGGTCTGGATGTCTTGGGTCGTCACCATAGTTTCCTGGGCATGGACCACACGATCCATGATTGGGTCGGCGGACTCGTCTCGCTCGGACTCCCGGTGATTGTCTGGGTCTCCGGGCGCTGGTTAAACAACAGGCCCACAGCCCAAGGTTCCGGGGGCAAAGCAATTCTTGCGACCATCGGCCGGCCCTTGAAAAGGCTCGGCCCATTGAAGTTCGCCGCAATCTTGGCAGCCGTGGGATTCATCGGGGTGGAGGGATGGTCGATCGCGCAGGAACTGCGGATCGGCCACCAGACCGCGCCCTATCTCGTCCTCAACTCCAACATCCTGACGAACAAACCGGCCGAGGGGGTAATGGATCTTCTGGAACCCACCACCGGAGTCAACTTCCAGGGAACGGACCCCCGGATCAGCAGCGGCATCCAAGGCTACCAGTTTTTCTGGAAGCCGTCGGCCGGCAGTATTTTCATACTCGGCCATAGGCCCGACGTATGCATGACCGGCGCCGGCTATGTGATCCAGCGGGAACCCCAGAAGGTCCAGATCAAGATCGGGGACCGCGACCTGTCGTGGTATTCGTTCCAGTTCAAAAACCGGGACACCATGGCCATACAGATCTGGGGCGTATGGCGCGATGGACGTCCAGTGGACATCAACTACGACCGCAAGACGTTTGATCGCGGAACCGCCGTTCCTTGGCTACAGGAGGCCGGAGATCGCAAGTCGGCCATGGAGATCGTTTCCCTGGTCTTCTATTATCAGGGAGAGGAACCGACGATCACCGTCATGGGCGACATCATCAACAAGATGTTTTCCTACCACAGCACCGGCGATTCGACTGCTCAATAAAGGAAGATGGAAACTCCAGAAAAGTCACCCACTACGGTGCCTTCGCAGAAACGCACCTGGCTCTCCAAACTGGTCGCATGGACCGTCGGCATCGCGGTCTGTGGAGTTGTTCTCCTGATTCTTTATCTCGCGGTCCCGTCCGCTTACGCGGAGGCGAGAATCTGGCGCGGCAGCCAGTTCAGCGCGGCAGGCGAGAAAGCCTTCAAAGAAGGCCGATGGGAAGATTCAGTTGAACAATATCGCCTGGCCCAACAGATGGTGCCCGGCGAGTTGGAGTACCTCCGGCAAATGGCTAGGGCCTCCGAAAAAATAAGCGTCTCGCGGGCCAACGATCTATGGAACGACATCATGCGCCGCAGCGAGGTTTCAACCGCTGAGCGCCAGGACTATGTGGAGTTTCTCCTGCGTATCGGTCGGATCGACTTCGCATTCGATCACTTGAAGAGCCTGATGATGAGCAAGCCGAGGCCGGCGCGATCCCTCTCGTTGGCCTCCGATTTTTTCCGCATCCGGGGAGACATGGAGACTTCCATCCTCTTGGCCAAACAGGCGCTCAATGCGGCGCCCAACGACGCCGAGATCCAGTTCAAGCTCGGGAGCGCTTTGGCAGCAGACGTCACCCCGAAAGAACGGCTCGATGGCCGCAGGCTTCTGTGGGACCTCGGGAAGACCACCAATTCCATGCGCGTCGACGCATGGAAACGTCTCGTCGCCACCGGAGAACTGAAGGCAGGAGAAGCCGACGAAATCCTCGGTTGGATCCAGGCGGTAAACCTGACCGAAAACGAATTCCTTTTGGTGGCCGATCTGAAAACAACTTCTCAACCGGCCGACACCGAAAATGTCGTCCAATCAGTCGTCTCCAAGGCGTCCACCGGCTCTGAGACGATCCTTGTCGACACGGTGAACTGGCTCAACCGCAAGGCCGCCTATCGCGAGGCCCTTTCGCTGCTGCCCCCCGAGCGGATCGGAACGAACCTCACTCTCCTGTCCTCTCGGATCGACGCTCTGTTGGGTCTAAAACGATGGCCCGAGATCGAGACCCTCTTGTCCCGCACGAACTCCCCGATCGACCCGATCCACTCCGACTGCGTCCGGGCCCTGGTTGCGACCCGACAAGGTGACAAGCCGAAGGCTGACCGGATCTGGGCGGAACTTGTCGCCTCCAGCACAAACAACGTCCTCAAATCTAGGATCGTGGCCATCGAAGCAGAACGCTTGGGACGCAGAGACGTGGCCTTGGACGCTTATCGCCCGCTCTTGACCGACGATCGCTTCGGCATAGAAGCCAACCGTCAGACCTACCGGATCGCACGCAGCATCCTGGAATTTGCCGTCGCCCGGGACGCCGCCACACGATTGGCCCGCTATGACAGCCGCGATACAGCCGCCGTCACGTCGATGATCTACCTCAACCTTTTGCTCAAGAACCAGGTCCGCCAGTCACTCGAATCTGCTTCGTCGCTCATGCGACTTTACCCGGAGCAGCCCAACCTGAAAATCCTGACCGCATTCGGATACTTGAGAAACGACGAACCCAAGAAAGCAGTCGCTCTGGTCGACGAGCTGAAGTCCCAGCACATGCTCCTTCCGCCGCAATGGCGGGCGATCACCACCGCGATCATGAAAGCCAATGGCCGCATCAAGGAACAGGTCCAACTCCTTGAATCCCTCGACAACTCCGGATTCAACCCGGACGAGCTCAAGCTGGTGCTGAACTAACCTCCCAAGACCAGCCAGGCTTGCTTCATCGTTGGCTGAACGCCAAGGTCCCGGCCCATTTTTGAAACCATGAGCGTCCGCGTCCGATTCGCCCCAAGTCCCACCGGCTATCTCCACATCGGAGGTGCCCGCACCGCAATCTTCAACTGGCTCTATGCCCGTCACACCGGCGGAACCTTTGTGCTCCGGATCGAGGACACGGACGACGCCCGAAATACTCAGGAAGCCGTCGACGTCATCTTGGACGGCCTCCGCTGGCTCGGACTGGATTGGGACGAAGGCCCCACGTCCGGCGACAACAAAGGCCCGAGCAAAGGACCCCACGGTCCCTATTTCCAGTCCGCCCGTGCGGATGTCTACAAGAGGCGCATCCAGGAACTGAAGGACAAGGACCTAGCGTACGAACATGAAGGAGCCGTCCGTTTCCGCATGCAGCGCGAGCCCGTTGTCATTCCCGATCTAGTCGTCGGCAATGTCACCCGCGAGCTGACCGACCGCGAAAAGATGGAGCCCGACTTCGTCATCGTCCGCAGCGACGGCAATCCCGTCTTCCACCTCGTCAACGTCATCGACGACATCGA
>JBBQXJ010000068.1:0-26220 GCA_038209745.1 Verrucomicrobiota bacterium | reverse complement strand
GGTTCGCCGAAACCTTCAGCCCTGCGGCCCCCGCCCGGCCTCGAAGACCCTGCCGCCTCCGCCCGGCAGCCTCCTTTTTGACCCGCCGTCTTCCAGAAAACCACGACTCCCTCCAACCAAGCCTTTATTCAGCGCTTCCCTTGTTGTTTCCTCCGCAGAAGCCCGGAGTTACGTCGGTTGGCAAAAGCACCTCGTTCTCGCCGGCGCGCATCTCCGACCGGTCGATCGTCTCCAGCAACGGGATGCGGCTGAAGAGACTTTTGTCGGTGCGCGTATCGGTGCCGCGCCGATAGGTGGCGGACTCGCGGGCGATCAATTCGATGGAGAGCCTTTCCATCCGGTGCACGGCGCCGGAAAAGGCCCACTGCAAAGGCAGCGAACCACCGGGACATGGCGTGCCCGGTTCGAGGACTAGACGATCCGGCACTCGGTTTCAGGCCAGCCGTTCTTGGCAGAATCCTTTCTGGCCGCGTGAAGGAACAAGCCGATGGACACAACGCCGAACCCGGCAAAGACCCGGCCGAAGGGCGTGCCAAAGATTCGACCTCCAACCGATTTGGCGCGTGCGAGACCCATGGTTCATCTGCATCCTTTGGCGACCTGCCTCACCCGAGCCAATGCAAAATCCAGGATCGAATCGAACGGAGGGCGGCCACCCGAAGAAATGGGATGAACAGCCGGAGTTCCTTCGAGTTCGCGGCCCGCGACCCAGCTGCGAAAGCCCCGCGACCGGAACGCACCGGAGTTGCCAGCGATCGACAGGTTTCCTACCTTTCGCCGCCAGATGACCCTTGCCCTGATCGATGAACTCACGAACTGGCGCTACCTCCTGACGTCGCCTTTCACGATCATCCTGCTCCTGTTCCAGATCTGGATGCTCATCGATGCCTGCCGCCGCAGGGAGTGGATCTGGGCGTTCTTCATCCTGGTCTTCTCCGTGTTCTCGGCGGTCTTCTATTTCTTCATGGTCTATCGGAACGCGGCCGGTTCTCTCACCACGAGCGGCTTCGAGCTGCCGGGGACCTTTCGTCGCCAACGCATCCTCGAACTGGAGCAGAAGATCCACGATCTCGACCACGCCGCCCACCATCTCGCCCTGGGCGACATTTATTTCCAACAGGGCAAACTCGACAAGGCGGAGGCCTGCTATCGGGCCGCCTTGGAGCGGGATTCACAGGACATCGACATTCGCGCCCACCTTGGCCAATGCCTCCTGCGAAAAGGCAGACCCGCCGACGCGCGTCCCCTGCTCGAGTCCGTCTGCCGCGAGAACCTGAAGCACGACTACGGGTATTCGCTCATGGCCTATGCAGAGACGTTGGCGGCGATGGGCGACATGCTGTCGGCCATCCAGACGTGGCGGATCGTCCTCCAATCCCACTCCTACGCCCGGGCGCGCTTTCAATTGGCCGAGCTCCTGGCCAAGCAGGGGGAGAAGCAGGAAGTCAGGCACATCCTCGAGGAGCTGCTCGTCGACGATCGGCATTCCCCCAAGTTCCAGCGCCGCCGCGAAGCCGTCTGGGTGGGCCGAGCCAAATCGCTTTTGCGGACGGTATCGTGAGGGGGATCACTTCGGCCGGACGAAGTGGTTGAGCCGATTGGGCTCCTTGGAAGACGCCACGAGTTTCCTCAGTTTTTCGGAGGTCAGCGACTGCACGCTGCCGTCGCTGAGACCGAGATTTCCCGCCGTGCCGTGAAGACGATTGGTCCAGGCGATCGACTTCACATTGTCGGCATCGAACTCGGAGGCGGGCTTCAACGCACCAAAGCCGCAACCGACATTCTCACGCGTGGCCCGCATCGAAATGTCTCCGGTCAAAAGGCTGTTGGGGTAGGCCGGATCCGCATCCGACCCGGCGAAGTAGCTGAGTGCGCGATCCTGCAGCCGCGAGAAGCCGCTCAACCCGTTGCCAAAATCAAAGGCATTGGTCCGACGCAGATCCGAGGGACAGACGAGAATCCGCGGAGATCCAAACGAACCGCCGACCGCCGCGAAATGCATCCAAGCCGCCGCCTGCCCGCGAGTTCCTTCGTCCCGGGCCTCCACGCGCCACGGGAAATGGCCGCCTCTGTTGTCCAGGGCGAAGGTGTGGAAGCCGAGCGCCACCTGGTGGAGATTGCTGACGCACTGGATCCGCTTGGCCCGAAGCTTCGCGCTCGCCAGCGCCGGCAGGAGCATCGAGGCGAGAATGGCGATGATCGAGATGACGACGAGAAGTTCGATCAACGTGAAGCCACGCGAATGGACGAAGCGGACTACGGGGCGTTGCCGGGGAATCACGTGCGGGAGACTAGCCTCCGCCTTGTGGGGCGGTCACTGATTGATTCGCGGCACAGGATCGACGACGCGGACCGTCCCCATCGGGAAAATCGCTTTGTCTTTCCGTGGGCCATAGGCAGCGTCCATCGAACATGCAGAGCTATCAGAACCTCATCGGCGGCGAGTGGGTCGCAGCCGCGTCGGGCAAGACCTTCTCGACCATCAACCCCGCCGACACCCGCGAATCCGTCGCCACGTATCCGCAGAGCGGACAAGCCGAGGCACAGCAGGCCATCGCCGCCGCCCAGGCCGCCCATCCGGGCTGGGCCGCGCAGACCGCCCCGGCCCGGGGCCGTATCCTCAGCAAGGCGTCGCAGATCCTGGAGAGCCGCAAGGCCGATCTCGCCAAGCTGCTCACCCGCGAAGAAGGCAAGACCCTCGCCGAAGCCACAGGCGAGGTGCAGCGCTCGGCGGATATTCTCCGGTTCTTCGGCGGTCTGAGCTACACGCTCGGCGGCCAGACCATTCCCCATGATCTCCCCGGCAACCTTCTCCTGACCCGCCGCGAATCGATCGGCGTCGTCGCCTTGATCACCCCGTGGAATTTCCCCATCGCCATTCCCGTCTGGAAGCTCGCGCCCGCCCTGCTCTGCGGGAACGCCGTCGTGATCAAGCCAGCCTCGCAGGCCCCGGCCATGACGTTCGAAGTGGCCAAGGCGCTCGTCGAGGCCGGCCTTCCCAAGGGCGTGCTCAACGTCGTCACCGGTGATGGACGGACCGTCGGAGCCGAACTCGCCGTGAACCCCGGCATCGTCGCGCTCTCCTTCACCGGCAGCCACAAGATCGGCCACGGCATCTACCAGCAGCTTGCCCGGCGGATGGCGCGCGCGCAGATGGAGATGGGATCGAAGAATCCGACCCTCGTCCTCGCCGACGCCGATCTGGACCTGGCCGCGCGCCTCGTCGCCATCGCGGCCTTCGGCCTGACCGGCCAGGCCTGCACCGCCACGAGTCGCGTGATCGTGGAACGCAGCGTTCTTCCCGCCTTCACCGAAAAGCTTATCGAGCGCATGAAGGGCATCAAAGTCGGCAACGGCCTGGCCGAAGGCGTCACGATGGGACCGTCGGTGAACCAACAGGAATTTGAAGGCAACTTCGACTACATCGAGATCGCCAAGAAGGAGGGCGCGAAAGTCTTGTGGGGCGGCGCGAAGCTGACCGAAGGCGAACTGGCGCACGGCTATTTCATGGAGCCAACGTTGCTCGGAGACGTCACCCCGACGATGCGGATCGCGCAGGAAGAAGTGTTCGGCCCGGTCTGCGTCGTGATCGCCGTGGACAGTTTTGACGAGGCCTTGACCGTGGCCAACGGCGTGGACGTGGGCTTGAGCGCGAGTCTCGTGACGCGCGACTTCAAGAAGGCGATGGTCTACGCGGAGAAGATCGAGTGCGGCGTGGTGAAGGTGAACCAGATCAGCACCGGGCTCGCGTTGCAGGCGCCGTTTGGCGGGGTGAAGCAAAGCAGCACCGACGGATTCAAGGAACAGGGCGCGGGCGCGGTGGAATTCTATTCGCGGCTCAAGACGGTGTATTTCGACTACTCCGCGTGAACCAAAGGGAAAGACCCTCAACAAACGGCAGAGGGAACGCCTCACGGCCCAGCTCTAAGCCGCTCCGCTCGGCTAAAGATAATGGTTCCCTGTTCCTCATTGAGCCTTCAGGTTGCCCGACGCTTAACAAACGATTCCGAACACCGATCCAAGACGTATTCATGCTGGAGATATCGCCCCTTCTCGAACTGCTGACCGGACTGATTGACGAAGAACCCGCTTCGTCGAACAGCCAGACCCTGCGCCGCGTGCCCGCCGGCACGCTCCACCTGCCGACCGGGCGCCTGGTCGCCTGCGATCCGCAGGCGCTCTCGGGCGATGAGGAACCGTTCATCCTCGTGATCGCCCCGGACGACTACCCCGTGACGCTGCTCCTGGCCAAGGACGACGACAGCGAATGGGTCGCCGCAGCCCAAATCCATTTCCGCCAGGAACCCGTCGTGCGCTGGGAAGCCGCCCGGACTCCCGAAGACGGCGATCTGGAGACCTTCGGCTACGGCGTGGACCATGGCACAGGCTGCTTTGTCGACGCGTCGTTCCTGCCAAAGGCGGTGCAGCTCAGGGACAGCGATGAGGAATATGCCGACACCCTGGTGGGGATCGAAGCGGCGCCCGATTCCAACTCGGTCCATGCCGAGATCACTTTGAAAGGGAAACCCCGGGGCAACCTCATCGCCTTCAGCACCGGCACCGGCAGCGGCCTCTACCCCTCGTTCTTCGGCATGGGAGAAGACGGCGCACCGGTCTGTCTGGTGACCGACTTCGAGGTGATCGATTCCGACTAGCGGATCGAAAGTTGGCCCGGAAGCTCAATCGAGCTTCTCAGGGACACCGTTGGTAGTGCTTTCCAAATGCAGATCGCGCTTTCTTGCAAATCCCTCGGGTCGCTCGCGGTTGCGCGGCTTCATCAATTCATCGAACCGTCGCCGTTGATCGGGGGCAAGGACCTGACGGATGGCGGTCGTGGTGAAGCGGAACTCTTCCCGAAGATCGGGCGCGATCCGGTCCACGATCGGCTTCGTGCGAAGCTGGCTGTCGCGCATGATCTGCTCGATGCGCACGCGCTGTTCAGGATCGAGATCCAGCTGGCGCTGGACGTTGCGAATCAGGTTCGCGCGTTGGGCGATGAGGTTTGGAATGACGCGATTGGCGATCTGGCCCTCTCCCCGCCCAGGATTCGCCGGCTGACGAAGGGGAACCGGCGCCGTTCGGCGATCAATGGCCACGCCGGTGAGAACTCCCGCGGCAAAGATGACCATCGTGGCCAGGATGACCTTCCAAGTGTTCACCAAAGCTCCTCGATGTTGGCCGTGGCCGAGGCGTAGATCGAATTCTCCAACTGCGCGGCCAGATCGGGAGTTTCCTGCGCGGGCGCTGGGCGGAAACCCCAAACTCCGAAGGCGGCCGCGACCGCCACGCAAGCCAGCGCCGCCCGCCAAAGGCTCCGGCTCCAGAATATCCAAGGATCGGCCGCCGCCCCGTTTTTCAGTCGCGCCATGACGCGCTTCTCGAAGGCAAGCGGAACAAAGTCGGCTGGAGGTGCGGACCTTCCCGCCTCAAGGAGATTTTTCTGGAGTCGGTCAATGTTCATCGGCTTTCAACTGGGTCGGACGGGCAGGCAGCCCGCTGGGTTACAAATATTTTCCGGCCGGGAGCCGGGCGAGGATCTTCTTCATTTCGGCCCGGGCGCGAAAGGCCCGCACCTTGACCAGCGGAACCGACCAACCGGTCAGTCCGGCGATTTCCTTCACGGTGCGATCCTCGATCTCCAGCAACTGGATGATCAATCGATGGGCCGGGGCCAGTTGTTCCAACACGCGGTTCACCAGCAGGCGCGCCGCTTCGGCATCGTCGTCCGATCGATCCGGATCGGCCGCATGGCGGTCCAACCAGTCGGTCTCCGCGTCGGAAAGTTCGGAAAAGGAGTGTTCCCGGTTTCGTTGATGGACGCGGAGAAAGTCGTAACAGGTGCGGACGGCCAGCTTCATCAGCCAGTGTTCAAAAGGAGCATCCCCGCGGAAGCTGCCCAGCTTCTGGAACGCCTTCATGAAAACCTCCTGGACGATGTCCTCCACTTCGCTCTCGCGCCGCGCATAGCGACGGGCCGTGGCAAAGACCCGCGGTTGATGCCTGACCACCAACGGCTCGAAGCTCGCGACGTCGCCCTTGCGGACGGCGGCGACAAACTCGGCGTCGGAGGGTTCCATCGACGGCGATGATGGTTCCGCGGACATCTTGTCAAAAGAAGAAAGCCATCGCCCCGGGGACGATGGCTTCGATGAGCGAGGGAGACCGGATCTCAGGGCTTCGGTTCTTCCTTGGCCGGGGTCTTCTCTGTCGCGCGCGCCGCCTTTTTCTTGCCTGCTTTGACACGCTCCTGGGCGGTCTTCATCCGTTCCAGCTGCTTGGATTCCTGCTCCGTGATCGTGCCGTCGGCTTTCTTCTTCTCGAGCACCGTTAAGCGTTCAGCCGCTTTTTTCTTGCGCGCCTCGGCCTGTTCCGAAGTCAGCTCGGAACGCTTCTTTCCATTGGCGTCGGGGTGGACGGCTCCGTGTTGGTGCTTCTGGATGGACGCACGGAGTTCCTTCCGCTGCTCGGGAGTGAGGCTCTGCATGAGCTCCCGTTGCTTGACGCGGCGTTCTTCGGGAGGGAGACCGCGCAACTCTTCGACCTTTGCCTTGAGATCCGCAGGGGGCTTTGCCGCGTCTTCCGCGCGAAGGTTTGATGTGAAACCGAGGGCGATGATTCCGACGGCGAGACCGAGAATATGTTTTGTTTTCATGAATTCGGCCGGAGTTGATGGTTGTTAACCGGCTAAACCACCAGACGGAGTCTCCTTGAAAAGGTTACAGCCACACCACGAATGGACTTCTTCGCATCAATCGCTCGGTCCGAACGGCGACGGTGAGCGATCAGGATGCGCCGCCGTCGCGCAGCGCCTTTTCGAGGGTCTGCGAGAAGTGCCCGATTTCGTGGGTGATCTTGCTCGGCTGGTCCACGATGGACTTCGTGAGCTTCTCCGCCATGTCCGGCTTCATCTTGATGAGCTCGGCTGAGGCCATGATCAACGACAGGTGGTTGTTGATCTGGTGACGCATGTGCGAAAAACCCGAAGTCAGGGCCTTGACCTGGTCCGCCGTCAAATTCGCTGGGCCTTCCGGAATGGGCATGCGCCCGAGGCTCAGTGATGTCGCCAAACATGGCAAACGCCATTTTGCGCGGGTTGAATCCAGCCCGCTCCTCTGGCTCTATCTCGCCCATGCGCAATCCGATCATCGCCGCCCTGGATGTCCCGACGCCGGAGGCCGCTCTCAAACTCGCCGCCGAAGTGGCGCCCGCCGTCGGAGCCTTCAAGATCGGCAAGGAGCTTTTCGTCAGCGCCGGACCGGACATCGTCCGACGCATCCGTGATACAGGCGCGGCCGTGTTTCTGGACCTCAAGTTCCATGACATCCCAAACACCGTGGCCAAGGCGGTCGAAGCCGCCGTGCGCCTCGATGTCCAGATGTTGACCGTCCACGCCAGCGGCGGATCCGCGATGTTGCAGGCGGCTGAAACCGCTGCCCGTGAAACCGCCCGCCGTCTCGGTCGCCCGGACCCACTGGTCCTGGCGGTGACGGTGTTGACCAGCTTGGAAAGCGCGGATCTCGCAGCGGTCGGTGCCGATGAAAACGTGGGACGGCAAGTAGAAAGGCTCGCCAGGTTGGCCGCAGCCGCGGGCCTTCGCGGGCTGGTCTGTTCCCCGTTGGAGCTGGTCGGACTTCGCCAGATCCTGCCCGGAGACATGCAGTTCGTAACTCCGGGCATCCGGCCGGCAGGCGCAGCCGGCGACGATCAAAAACGCACTCTCACGCCCCGACAGGCGATCGATGCAGGCGCAACGTGGCTCGTCGTGGGCCGACCCATCCACGCAGCCGCCAATCCAAGGGCGGCTGCAGAGTCGATTCTGGCCTCTCTCGGATGACGTCAAAGCCCGGAAAGTGCAACGTCCCAGTGTCAGGCAACTGGCGTGGAATTGAATTCGCCTTTTCTTGAAAAAAGCTATTGCGCCAAAGAATAGGCTTAGTTATTCGTTAACCGTATTTAAACAAGACACAGACGCCCAAATAAGAGACAAAACTTCTATCCAAAATAGATACTTGAGCCGGTCGAGACCTAGGTGGTCCCGACCGGCTTTTATTTGCTGCGATATTGCCAGTGAAACTTGGGGTCGGACCGCAGTTGTCCGGTCAAGCGGTCCAAGATCCATTCATGACGTTGCATTTTCGACTCGGACATGCCCCCAAAGAAAAGGTCTTTGCCGCTGCCATACCCTTTGGCCAAGCCCGCCTAAAGGTGCGATCCGGGGGGCGGTGCGAGATTTCCGGAGGCACCGAAGCGGATCGTGCCGAAATCCTCGAATGGGTTTCGCTTTGTGCCCAGCACCTCGTACCGGACGAGTCTCATCGCGAAGAGCGTTCTCGATGAGAGATTTACCCCGCACAAGAGAGAAAACCGTTTCAAATACGCAGTCTTGGACCGGCAGTTTCACGGTGGCTTCAAGAGGGCCTCCCGCCAGATTTTTCGGGCTGAAACGCCCGCAAATCTGGCACTTTTCGTGGCCACTTATCGACCGGGCTCAAAATTTCTTTACGACACTACTAATAGTGCTACCGTCACCGCCGAGCCCAACAGGAAGGGTCTTTTACCAGAAAAGACGTTTTTAAAATCCCGTTAAAGTTAGGCTTTTTTTGCTCCCTTGTGGTCACCCGCAAAGGAGCACAGTTTTTAACCCAAACAACCGCCTCAACAACAAGGTAACGCCGTGATCGACGCACGCGACCCACTCATGCCCGCCGCCTCCAAGAAATCCAATCGCCAAGACCTGAGGGCCCGCTCTACCCCTCTTGGCCCGAAGGACCGCAGCCTTAAGGTCGCCCGAGTCTTCAGCGACCCCAAGGTAAAGCCCTTCGACCAGATCGAATGGGACCGCCGGACAGCCGAAATCACCGATGATTCCGGCAAGATCATCTTCCAGCAAAAAGACGTCGAGGTTCCGAAGACTTGGTCGCAGCTCGCCACCAAGGTTGTCTGCTCCAAATATTTCTACGGCGATCCGGCCAAACCCGAACGGGAACACTCCGTTCGACAACTCGTCCATCGCGTCACCCGCACGATCGCTGATTGGGGCATCAAGGACGGCTACTTCTCCAAGGCCGACGGCGAAACCTTCTACGACGAGCTCACTTGGCTCTGCATCAACCAGTACGGCGCTTTCAACTCTCCCGTTTGGTTCAACGTCGGTCTCTACAGCCAATACGGGGTGGGCAAGAACAGCGACCGCGGCAACTGGTATTGGGACGACAAGACCAAGCAGGTTCTCCGCGCCTCCACCCAATATGAGTATCCGCAGGGCTCCGCCTGCTTCATCCAGTCCGTCAGCGACAATATGGAGAGCATCATGGAACTGGCCTACAGCGAGGCCATGCTCTTCAAATATGGATCCGGCACCGGCACCGACCTGACTCCCATCCGCAGCAGCCGCGAAAAGCTCTCCGGCGGCGGCAAGCCCAGTGGTCCGATGAGCTTCCTGAAGGTCTACGACCAGGTCGCGAACGTCGTAAAATCCGGCGGCAAAACCCGTCGAGCCGCCAAGATGAACACCATCCGCGACACGCACGGTGACGTGGAAGAGTTCATCACCGCCAAGGCCACCGAGGAGAGGAAAGCCTGGGCGCTCATCGAACAGGGCTACGATGGATCGTTCAACGGCGAAGCCTACGGCTCCGTCATGTATCAGAACGAAAACCTTTCCGTCCGCGTGAGCGACGACTTCATGCAGGCCGCCCTCGCGGGCAAGGAGTGGTGGACCAAAACCAGCCTCGGGGGCAACCCGTTGGAAAAGAAGGACGCTTCCCGTCTCCTCGACCAGATCGCCGAGGGCACTTGGGTCTGCGGCGATCCAGGACTGCAATACGACGGCGCCATTCAGAAATGGCACACTTGCAAGGGCACCGAACCGATCCATTCGACCAACCCCTGTTCCGAATACGTCTTCCTGAACAACACCGCTTGCAATCTGGCGTCGTTGAACCTGATGAAGTTCAAGAAATCCGACGGAAGCTTCGACGTCGAACGCTTCAAGTCCGCCGTCCGAATCTACATCACGGCTCAGGAAATCCTCGTCGACAACGCCAGCTACCCGACCAAGCAGATCGCGGAGAATTCCCACATCTTCCGCACCTTGGGCCTCGGCTTCGCAAACCTCGGCTCCCTCTGCATGAGCTACGGATTGGCCTACGATTCCGACGAGGGCCGCGCCCTCGCCGGAGCGATCACCGCCATCATGACCGGCCATGCCTACGAGCAGTCGGCCGACATCTCGGCGATCTCCGGACCCTTCGCCGGCTACCAGGACGCCCGTTGTGCCGGAGTCGACAAACCGGTGAAGAAGGACAACGTCGAATCCACCCTCGGCGTCATCCAGCAGCACCGCGACGCCGTCGAACAGATCCAGCCCAGCCGCGACTTCGCCTATCTCAAGGACGAAGCACGCCGGGTCTGGGACACCGCCCTGGCCAAAGGTCGCAAGCACGGCTACCGCAACGCCCAGGTCACCGTCCTCGCACCCACCGGCACCATCGCCTTCCTCATGGATTGCGACACCACCGGCGTCGAGCCCGACATCGCCCTGGTCAAATACAAACTCCTCGCCGGCGGCGGCATGCTCAAGATCGTCAACCGCACCGTGCCCGAAGCGCTCCGCCGTCTTGGCTACAGCGACGTCGAAGTGAAGGCCCTCGAAGCCCACATCGAGAAGCACGACACCATCGAGGACGTCGAAGAGAACGGCGCCATCATCAAGTCCGGCCTCAGGCCTGAGCACCTCTCCGTCTTCGACTGCGCCTTCAAAGCCCACAAAGGCAAGCGCAGCATCCACTACAAGGCCCACCTCGCCATGATGGGCGCCGCCCAGCCGTTCATCTCCGGCGCCATCTCCAAGACCGTCAACATGCCCAGCGACGCCACCGTCGGCGACATCCGCAGCGCCTATGTCGCGGCCTGGAAGATGGGTCTCAAGTGCGTCGCCATCTACCGAGACGGCTCCAAGCGCTCCCAACCGCTCAACACCAAGAAGACCAACGAAGGCGCGAACAAAAAGGCCAGTGCCCCCGCTGAAGCCGAGTCGCTCAGCGACCGCATCGTCGATCTGGAGACCGAGATCGGGCAGCTCCGCAAAGCCACCGGCCAACCCCTGCGCCGCCGCCTCCCGGACACCCGCCCGGCGTTGAACCACAAGTTCGACATCGCCGGCCACGAAGGCTACCTCACCGTCGGCCTCTTCGAGAACGGCCAGCCCGGCGAGATGTTCATCACCATGGCCAAGGAAGGCTCCACCATCGGCGGCCTGATGGACTCCATCGCCACCCTCAGCAGCATGGCGCTCCAATACGGCGTGCCGTTGGAGGCCCTCGTGAAGAAGTTCAGCCACCAGCGCTTCGAGCCCAGCGGCTTCACCAAGAACCCCGAGATCCGCAACACCACGTCGATCACGGACTACATATTCCGGTGGCTCGCCTTCCAGTTTCTCCCCGGCTATCGCGAGGCCAATTCGCCCATCCGGGGCCAGCAGGAACTGCAGATGCCGGGCCTGATCGAAGAGCTCAAAAAAAAAGTGAACCGTCCGGTCGCTGACCTGCCGCTCTCCGAGGAAGCCGAAGACGCCCTCGCCGCCGTGGTCGCCAAGCCCGCGCTGAAGTCCGCGACCGCCTCCGTGAAGGTCAGCCTGACCAGCACCTTCGAGAACATGCAGGATGCCCCGAGCTGTCCGACCTGCGGCCACATCGCCGTCCGCAACGGCGCCTGCTACAAGTGCCTCAACTGCGGCGAAAGCCTCGGTTGCTCGTAGGCCCAGGCCTACACGGTCGTGCCGCACAGCCGCAGCCCGTTTTCGGGCTGCGGCTTTTCCGTCGCCGGCGCGACCCGAGCCGCCGCCGGAATCGCCCCATCCAATAGAATCAGAGCGGACAGGCCTCCGGGAGAAGCCACCGAGCGCGTGAGGCAAACCCACTCTCCCGGTTCGACCAGAACGGCGAGAGCGCAGGAGAAATGGGCATTCATGAACTGGGAGTCAGCGAAAAGCACATCCTCTCCCAAGCCCTCCCCTCCGGCCTTTTGCCTCAAAATTTTTGACACCGGGGCGGGTTGGCCCCGGTGACTCAAAGCAGGAACGACTGGTTGCCGCTGGCCGGTTTGCCCGGGTCCGAGTCTTCGCCAGGATCAGGTGCCGATGCCACGGGCTCGTCGTCGAGGTCGGTGTCGGCGGGGGATGGCATGAATTCCCCTTCCGGTTCCACAAAGTCCGAAGGGTTTTCGTCGGGCATCATCGGCTCCGGCTGTCCCACGACGAGAGCGACGATGGCCTGGCGGATGACTTGGCCTTGGAACGTGAAGCCGGGCGCCAAGGTGTCGCCGATGGGAGCCCCGGCTTCGGGCGACGAGCCGTCCACCATCCGATGCCTCGCCATGTCGAAGGGTTCGCCAGGCTTGGCGGCGAAGGGGTTCAGGCCAATGCGACGGGTGGCGTCGAGACAGGCGGACTGGAAGTTGCCCACTTGTTCGATCAGCGGGGCTTGACCCGAACGCTGGGCTCCCGTGAAGAGCGCGAAGACGTGGTCGAGCATCCGGACGGTGACCTGGATCCATTCGCCTTCCACTCGGCGCAGCTTCTCGATCTCGAGCTTCAACATCGTCTTCTCGGAGTCCCCGGCCCGCTGGATGAACTGCTGGAAATCCCGGGCTTCCTTGCTCATGTGGTCGGAGATCGCCTTAAGGGATTCCAACGTCTGGCCTGCCGTCTCCTGGATGGTCTGCCAGTTCTCCGAGGCACGCCCGATGCGGTCGGCGGCGTCCTCCACTTTGTTGATCTGGGCGGCGGCTCCGCTGAGGCGGTTGAGCTCCTCCAGTTCGGACGCGGCTTCGTGGTCGCGGAGAAAGGGCTGGATGAACATCCACCCACCGATGGCCACGGCGGCGACGATGGTGACGGTCTGCCACGGACCGAGCGGCCGCGCGGCCACCGTGGCAACCCAGGCCGCCGTGCCCAAAAGGAGAACGTCTCCGAGGAGGAAGGGCCATTTGGCGGTCTTGGGCGCTGATTGATTGCTCATGATTTTGAGAAACATTGCCGGGCGAAAGCGACGGACGGAAGCGCGAAGGCGGATCCGTCGCAGGTTGAGAACCTCATTTGTGAATGGCCCAAGGTCGGGGGTTCCGCGTAGAACCCGCACCATGTCGCGCAGGTCAAAGCAGCGTCCGCCGTCGCCTGCCCCGAAAAGGTCGGCGAGGGTCTGGCTGTTCCGCGGGCTGGCGGCCGTGCTGGTCCCGGCGGTGTTTCTCGGTCTGTTGGAAGGAGGACTTCGGTTGGCGGGCTACGGCATCTCGACCGGGTTTCTGCGGAGCGAACGGTTCCATGACCGCGAGGTGTTCGTTCCCAATCTCCGGGTGGCGGAACGGTTCTTCGGCAAGGAGCTGGCCCGCCAGCCGCGCTCGTTCCTCGTGGACCAGAAAAAGCCGGCCGACACGATCAGGATCGTCGTGTTTGGCGAATCGGCGGCCTTTGGAGATCCTGATCCAAATTTTGGGTTGTCCCGGACGCTGCGGATCCTGCTCGAAGAGCGGTTTCCGGGTCGGCGTTTCGAAGTGGTGAATGCCGCGATGACCGGAATCAATTCACACGCCATCCTGCCGATCGCCCGCGATTGTCTGCGCCTGAACGCCGATGCCTGGGTGGTCTACATGGGGAACAACGAAGTGGTCGGACCGTATGGCGCCGGCACCGTCTTCGGTCCGCAAGTGCCGGCCTTGGCCCTGATCCGGGCCAGCCTGGCTCTGAAATCGACGCGCACCGGGCAGCTGCTGGACGGGCTGAAGTCCCGTCTGAATCCGCCTCCGGCCCAGCGCAGCGAATGGGGCGGAATGACCATGTTCACGGAGAACCGAGTGGCGGAAGACGACCGGCGGATGCCCGACGTCTACGCGAACTTCGAGAGAAACCTCCGCGACATTCTGAAGCTTGCCGCCGACCACGACGTGCCCGTCGTCTTGAGCACCGTGGCGGTGAACTTGAAGGACTGCGCGCCCTTCGCCTCGATGCACCGGGCAGGATTGGGATCGCCGCAGCTGGCCGGATGGGAACGGCAGTTCGCGGCCGGTTGCGCGGCGCAGAAAGCGGAGGATTGGGCAGGAGCGCTGAACGCCTTCATGACGGCGGCATCCACCGACGACCGCTTCGCCGAGCTGCACTATCGGATGGGCCGCTGCCTGCTGGCTTTGGGACGCGGACAAGAAGCCTACAGCCGGCTGCAAAAGGCGCGGGACCTCGATGCGCTGCGCTTCCGTTGTGACAGCAGGATGAACCAGATCCTGCGTGACACGGCCCAACACGCTCGCGGGGTGGCGCTGGTGGACTCGGCCCGCATCCTCGACTCGGCCAGTCCGGGGGGAATCGCCGGGGGTGAACTGTTCCACGAACACGTCCACCTGCGGTTCGAGGGCAATTACCTGCTGGCCCGTTCGCTCGCCGACACGCTCGTGGATCAACTGCCCAAGCAGCAGGGCCAGACGCCCGATGTGTCTTGGCCGACCAGGGAACAATGCGCCGGTCGATTGGCCTTGGCGGATTGGAACCGGCACCGGGCGGACTTGACCATTCTCGCACGGATCAACGATCCGCCGTTCACCGCGCAGGCGGACCAACCGGAACAGCGGGCCCGTCTCGCCCGCGAGATCCAGGCCCTGGAACCGGCGACGCGGCCACCGGCGCTCAAGGCGCTGGAGCCGATGTATCTCCGGGCGATCGCGGCCGCCCCCGACGATCCGGTGACGACGGCCCTCCACGCGACCGCGCTGGAAGATTCGGGTATCGCGCAGGCGGCCGTCGTGGCCGGGCGTCGTGCGGCGGAGCTGGACCCGTATGATCCGTCTCACTGGGAAGCACTCGGCCACTATTGCTCCGACGCGGGACTGGCGGACGAGGCGATCGCGGCATTGCAAAAATGTCTGCGGCTCGATCCCGGCAACGTGTCGGCGGCCAATGGTCTCGGACAGGTCCTGAGCGGGCAAAAGCGATTCACGGAAGCGGTAGAGGTTTTTTCGGCCGCGATCCGGGAAAAGCCGCTCTTCGGCCAAGCCCAATTGGGGCTGGGGCATGCTCTGGAAAGTCTCGGCCAGACCAACGAGGCCAAGGCGCATTTCGAGGAGGCGTTGCGCCATCGGATCCTGACTCCCGGGGGCCTCCGCGGTTTGGCCCGGTTTTGTTACGATCGGGGTCGTTACTCCGAAGCCGTGACCAATTTCCTAGATGCCATCCGGCTCGATCCATCGGACGCGATGCTCCATCTGGACCTGTCTCAGGCGCTCAAGCAACTGGGGCGCACGGACGAGATGCGGCAGCACCAGGCGGAAGCACTGAGGCTCGATCCGACCTCGCCGGATGCACAGTTCCTGGTCGGACTCGATCTGGCCCGGGCCGGAGACGAGATCGCCGGGAGCGAACACTTCGCCGAGGCGGTCCGACTGCGCCCCGGCTTTCTGGAAGCGCGTTTGAACTACGGCCTCGCCCTCTACCACTTGAACCGGCCCGCCGACGCGCTGGAGCAGTTTGACGCCGCGTTGAAGATCGATCCCTCGAATGCGACGGCCCAGAAGCTCGCCGCAGCTTTGCGTGGATCGGCCAAGTAGCGCCCTGAAGACAGAACCGAAACGTGGCTCTTCGGCGAAGGTTCATCGCGTCGGCGGCTGCACGATGGACCGGAGCGCCTCGGGCACTTCGTGGAGGCGAAAATACTCGGCGGCTTTGTCGTGTTGCGTTTGCAGCCAATACTTCGCCGCCCGCTCGAAGGGTTCAGGGTTCTTCTCCACGTCCGGCAGCGTCAACGCCCATTGCACGGCCAGTTCCGTGTTCTTGTAGGTCATCTTGCTCACAAAGTCCGACACGGCGGCGGTGCGTTCGGGGATGTCCGGCATGGTTTGAAGCCACTGTTCGGTCTGTTTGGGATTGGCGATGGTGAGTTGCGCCGAGAGCACTCGGTAGGCTTCCAGCCGAGCAGCGCCGGGCGGCAGGCTCGCTGCCCACTCACCTGCCCGGGCCATGTCCGTCGCCGCCATCTTGGCCACCGCCGTCCCGACCAGCATGGGATTCGCCGATCCCGGCGGCATGAACGCGAGATACGACTTCAACTTCTCGGGATCGGAGTCGGCCACCGCAGTCCCCTATAGGTTCCAAAGCGATGCCTTCCAACCCTCTTGAGCCAAGTCCAATAGCTGAAGGGCGGCGATCGGGTCCTTCCTCGCGGCCGCCGACATGACATCGGGCAACGCCGACTCCAACCCCGCCGGACTCAGATCCTGCCTCATGAACCGAATGCACGCCTCCAAGTCCGATCCGGCAAGCCCAACAACCAGTCTCGGGGCGATCATTCCAAGCTGGCCTCGCTTTTCGGCAGGAATCTCGTGAAACAGCGCCAAGGCTTGCGCCGGGTCGTCTTTTGCAAGAAGGCACAGTGCTTCCCCAAGGTAGAATCCGGACATGGGTCTCGTTTCGCCGGCTCGGATCAGCAATCTCAGAAACAGGCTGGGATCCACTGCCCAAGACCGGTCTTCCCCAGGTAAAAAGATTCCATCGAGTGGCCCGGTCGGCAGTTTGAGCAACTCGCGCATGGCTCGGTTTTTCTCGTCGGCGTCCAAACTCCTCACGATCGCCTCGGACAGCTGCATGCGCTCCTTGAGACCGGGCATCGAATGGAGAGCGCCGATGGCTTCTCCCATGTTGTGCTTGGCCCATCCGTGAAAGGCTTCCGCCACCAAACTTGCGTATTCCGGGTTTTCGCTGTCGAGGTAGTGCCAGGCCCAATCGAACGCGGCCGCTGGATCATGCTCCGCCCAAACTGCCACCAACTGCTTCTTCGCCGGCATCGCCTCATACACCCGAGGCAGACCGCGCATGTAGGCGACGAATCCGGCCGAGTCCTTCTCCCACCAGACGCCGGCAAGACGTGCGGCCAGCAGTCCCGCCATGTCGTCCAACGGGCGCTGTTTGAAATGCTCCAAGGCACCAGCGACATCGGCACCGATCCATCCGTCCAATGCGGCCGTGATCGCCAAGTTTTGCCTCGGACGGGCGTCAAATGGGATCGTCTTCAACAAGGTCTCGAACCCGCCACCGAACTCGGCTCCCAACCGCTCAAAGAGGAACTCTTCCAACGACCGGTCGGGACGACCCCACGAAGCCACGTTCGTGGACGCGATGATCCGGCTCCCCAGTTCGCGCAGTTCGGAAGCGGTAATGCGGCTGAGGACCCGGCGGACCTCCACTTCCCTCGCGTCCGGTTGCGCGCTCTCGAAGAGAGAGACCAACTGCAGCTGGGCCTTCTCCACCACCGCGAAATCCGGCGGTGGAAGCGGCTCGTTCCGACGGACCCCGGCCACCGGCGAAGCGTTCGCATGGATTTGAGCCTTGTCGGTCTGTGGCGCGACCTGACGCGTCCGGTCCCACCAGCGGCCCGCCACGGTGCCGACGACGATTCCTCCCACCACCAACAATCCCGCAGTCTGTTTGGATAATCCGGCCATGCCAGTCCCTTCGAAGTTTGGGCTAAGGAGCCGCTATCGGACGGTGGCTCACAAGCTCCAAAATCTGGACCCTCCCACTCGGTCAAACCGCAGCCGAGGCTTGAGGAGCGCGGACAGTCACGTCCGCGAGACCGCGCCCTCCGTCACTTTCGCCACGTCAACTTTGTGAACCTGTCTGAAAAGCGGTTTTTCCGGGCAAAGGACGCGTTCCATGAGAGCGGTTTAAGAAACTCCGTGCCCGCATTGTCACGGCCGGAGGCCTTGAACGTGAATAGTTCCGGGTGCAACCCGCAGACCACCCGCCGCAGGGAGCGCGACCGCAGAGCGGTCGAACCTTACCATTCCCTCAGCCTCCTCCCGCCCGTCTCACGCCTCCGTCTCCTCGTGAACAACCTTTTGAGCCTCCACAAAGGTTCGATTTCATAGGCTTGTTGGTTTGAAAACTGTCAACCGCACCACCACACCCCAATCGCCGACCCGCTGTCTTTGCGACCGGCACGCGGCCTTGCGGCTAGTTCGCCTGCATTTCGTAGTTCACCACGGACAGGCAATAGATCGACGCGGTCTCCACCCGCAGGACCAGCGGGCCGAGCGTGATCGGCTTGGCTCCGGCGGCTTCGGCGGCGTCCAGCTCGGCCGGGGTGAAGTCGCCTTCCGGACCGATCCAGATCGCGACGTCCTGCGGCTTCCGACCGTGTTCATGGATAAACGATTCGAAGAACGCGCGCGGATGTCGGCTGCCCGGCCGCAACGCACCCACCAACGCCAGCTCGGCCGAGTCACCACGTTTCAGCCACTCAGCCGGCGATTGCGGAGGCTCTACTTTGGGCAGCCACGGCTGGCCGCATTGTTTGATGGCCTCGATGGCGACCTGCTGCCACTTCGCGGCTTTGGCTTCGGCTCCTTCGCCGTCCAGATGGGTCACAACCCGTTCGGCCAACAACGGCATGATACGCGCCACGCCGAGCTCGGTTGATTTCTGGATGATCGACTCCATCAGCTTCGCCTTGGGAATCGCTTGGATCAGATGGATTCGACAGGCGAGCGCGGGCGTTTGGATTCGGTGTTTGACGGCCACCACGACGTCGCGTTTGCCGGCGGTGCGAATGGTGCATTCCATCACGCCGCCCACACCGTCCAGCACCGTCACCTCGTCGCCTTCGCGGAGGCGCAGCACCTTCACCGCGTGGTGCGCGTCGCTCTCCGAAAGGGAAAACGCGTCGGCGCGGCACAATTCGGGCGGCAGATAGAAGCGATGCACGGCGTCGAAGTTCCCAAAACAACCGACAACCAACAACCAACAACCCACTCTGAACTCCCAATGGTTTCCCGCGCTCCCTAGCCTGATCGCATGTCGAACGCTTCCGCTCCGCTCCGCCTCGTCTTCATGGGCACGCCCGATCTGGCCGCGACCTGTTTGAAGGCGTTGTTGGTTTGGCCCGGTTGCACCGTGCTGGCGGCGGTCAGCCAGCCGGACAAACCCAGCGGACGCGACCTGAAGCTCCAGGCCACGCCGGTGAAAATTGCCGCCGAAGCCGCCGGGATCCCGGTGCTTCAGCCCAAGAAGGCGCGTGATCCCGAGTTCTTGGAGCAACTCCGTGCGCTTCAGCCGGAGATCGTCGTCGTGGCCGCTTTTGGCCAGATCCTGCCACAGGCGTTGCTGGATATTCCCAAGTTCGGCTGCGTGAACGTCCACACCTCGTTGCTGCCCCGCCATCGCGGCGCCGCGCCGATCCAATGGGCCATCGCCGACGGCGACACGGAGACGGGGGTGACCCTGATGAAGATGGACGCGGGTCTCGACACCGGCCCGATGATCGTCTGCGCCAAGACCACGATCGCTGCGGAAGACACCGGCCAAACGTTGCACGACCGCTTGGCCGAAATGGGCGGAACGCTCTTGGTCGAGACGCTGCCGGACTATGTGGCGGGCCGGATCGAGCCAGTGGCCCAACCCGCTGAAGGCGCGACCTACGCCCGCAAGATCACCAAGGACGATGGCCGCCTCGACTGGTCGTTGCCGGCGACGACGATCTGGAACCGCATCCGCGCGTTCACCCCGTGGCCGGGCGCGTTCTCCAAGCTGCCGGGCGCGACCGAGCGCTCGTTGGTGAAGCTGTTCGGCACGGTTCCGGAAGCCGCGTCCGGAGAAGCGGGATGTGTGTTGGAGGCCGACGCAAACGGTCTATTGGTCGCCTGCGGGGAGGGTTCTCTGCGGATCCGAGAAGTCCAACGGGAAGCAGGCAAGCGCATGAAAGTCGGGGAGTTTCTCCGGGGCTTTCCGCTCAAGCCTGGTGACCGCTTGGGCTGAAACTCCCGACGTCGGCGGGTTCCGCGAGATAGGGAATGGTCAGCGGCCCCTGCGGCAAGACAGCGATCCGGGCCTTGGGTCCGAGCTCCTCCAGCCGCTGCCGGACGGTCGCCGCGAGGTCGCGGCATGGTTCCAGATGGCAGGCGCGCAGCTGATCGTCGGGCAACGCGCCATGCACCAGCACCCGGGCGCGGCGTTGGATGAGCGCCTGGATCTGGGCCTGCCATTGTTCAGGTCGGGCGAATCCCGGAGTCGCCAGCCTGGCCAACAATTCTTCCGGACTGCCGACGCTCCGCAGCAACTGGTCGAACGGGCTCCTTTCCGGAACACCTTCGCCCAGTTCGGCCACCAGTATCAGCGTCCCCTGCTCCGAAACGATGCGCGCGCCGGCGCTGAGTCCTTTGACGCCCTGATACAGGTTCATGTCGAGCGGGTAGCCGCTGTTCGTCGTGACGACGATCTCGAACGGCGCGTCCACCGGCTGCATCGCGGAACGCCGGACGAACTCGGTCCCGACGCGATGGGCCCGGACAAGATCCCCGGCGAACACTCCCGTGATCTCCCGTCGATGGTTCAGGGTCACGTTGCAGAGAAAACTGGGCCCGACCCGCAGCGCGATGTCCCGCAGCTCCTCCCACAGCGGGTTGCCGTCGTTGACCCCGAAAGTGGCCTTCGGGCTGCCGATGTTGTGAGAGCCGTGGTTGCTCATCACCGTCCGCAAGGCGGCGCAACCGGGCATGATCCCCTTCACTCCGCCGCTGAAGCCCGCGAAAAAATGCGGTTCGATGAAACCCGTGATGATCCTCACGTCCGATTCGGCGAGAAGCCGGTTGATCAATGCGGGCGTCCCGTCGCGCGTGGTGCCGAACTGCACCATGGCAGCCTCGTTCTCGGGCTCATGGTTCACCACGCGATAGTTCGCGACCACCTCCGCCGTCAGCATCTGCTCCAGCTCCGCGCGGGTATTGGGACGGTGGGTCCCGAGCTGATTCAGGAGCGTGATGTTCTCCCGGGGAACGAGCGGCGCGAGGTATTCCAGGAGCCAAGGGATGATCCGTTCGTTGGGGGTCGCCCGGGTGATGTCGGTAAAGGCGATGCAGACCTTGGAATCGCGTCGGACGAAGGCCCGTAGCGGCCGGCAGTCGATCGGCTGCTCCAGCGCGGCGAGAAAGGTGCCCCGCTCATCGGGCACGGCCCGGACATCGGAAGGCTCCACCACGGTGGTGCGACCCTCCGGGAAATCGACGTCGAGATGCCCCTTGCCGTAGGCCAGTTGAATTCTCATCACCGAGGGAATACGCCATCGCGTGCCGCGGTGGAAGCCCCGGAGCCGGACCCAAAGGCTAATGGAAGGAGCCCAGCTTTGTCTCCGCGATGAGGTTGGCGAGCTCCACTTTCACGTGTTTCTCGTAGCAATCGGGACAGAAGCCGTGGCTGAACCGCACGTCGGAATGTTGGACGATGTATTGGTCCACCTGCTGCCAGTAGTTCTTGTCGTCCCGGATGGACTTGCAGTAGCTGCAGATGGGGAGCAGGCGCTGCAGCCGTTTGACGTTGGTGAGGGCTTCTTCGAGCTCCTCGACACGATTACGCAGGGATTCCTGGAGGTTCAGGATGCGCGTGCCGACATTCAGCCGGGCTCTCAGCTCATCGATTTTGAAAGGCTTTTTGATGTAGTCGTCGGCTCCGGCGTCGAGGCCTTCGACGAGGTTGCTGGTCCCGTCGAGGCTGGTCAGCAGGATGACGTAGACCGAGGAAGAAGCGGAAGTCTCGCGGAGCAACCGACAGATATCGGGGCCGTTGAGCCCGGGCATCATCCAATCAAGGATGGCGATGGTCGGATCCGCCGCGGTTTTGAGCTTTTCCCACGCCTCGGCCCCGTCTTGGCAGACAGTGGTGTCGTAGTCATAGCGTTCGAGGGCGAGTCGGAGGACCCGCCTTTCGACCGCGTTGTCATCTGCCATCAGGATCTTCATTGCAGTTTGAAAAGGCGCAGCAGATCAGGATTCGACATCTCAAGCTCGCGGGTGACGAGGTCCGGGAGTTCGGGACGACCGTCGATCCGCTCCATCGATGGACTCAGGTGGCTGGGGAACGTGCCAGCCGCGACCGTCAGCCAGAACGCGGAAGCTCCACCAGCTTGACCTGCCGTCGGGCAAATCAAAGGGGCATCCCTTTCCGAAGGGTCGGCGTCCGAATCGGATCCGCCGGACGAGTTCAATCCGCGAGCGCTCATGTGCCATCCAGGCCGTCCCGATGCAACGCCGCCATCCATGGCAGCGAGGGTCCTTGACCAAGACCACAGCATCCGGAACCAATCTGCTCCGGTTCATCGGCGGCCCGGGAGAATCCCTAAGCCACTTCGCCATGAATTGTTCGGACTGGCAGCCCCCGTCGATCTTCCGCCCGGGTCGCACTTTGCCTGCTGACAACCGGGCATGGGACCGACCATCCTGTTCGCCAAATGTCTCAGCCGCTCGCCAGCGCCAACACCGCTTCAGCGTCCCTTCCCGAGGACGTTGAGCTGGTCCGCCGTGCGCAGAACGACGATCTGGACGCCTACGACGAGCTGATCCGCCGCTATCAGGAACGCATCTACGGGACGGTCTACCACATGACCTCCAACCACGAAGACGCCAACGACCTGGTGCAGGAGACCTTCATCAAGGCCCATCGCGCGCTGAAGTCCTTCAAGGGCGACTCCAGCTTTTTCACCTGGGTCTACCGCATCGCGGTCAACAAAACGATCAACCACCTGAAACAGCGGAAGAACCGCTCGGGAATCAGCCTCAACGACCTCGACTTCAACGCCGAGAACGACCCCGATCTTGTCGCTCTGATCTCGGACAAGACCCCCCGGCGCGACGCCGCCCTCTCCGAGCTGCAGGAGAAATTGAACGAGGCGATGATGAAGCTGTCGGATCAACATAGATTGGTCGTGGCCCTGCACGACGTGCAGGGGCTGGCCCACGAAGAGATCGCCAAGATCATGGCCTGTAACACAGGCACTGTTCGGTCCCGGCTCTTCTACGCCAGACAACAACTCCAAGGCCATCTGTCCGATTACTTGAAGTGAGCCACCCTCGATCCATGAACGAAGAAGGACAAAACTTTGACCGGTTGCGCCAGGCTCTCGCCCTGAAACGGCACGAGACGCCTCCTCCGCGCTATTTCACCGAACTTCCCGGCAAGATCCTCTCAAGGCTCGGCGAACTGGAGAAATTCGAAGACGCCTCGTTGTGGACCCGACTGGGCCGCCTGATCGGCGAGCGCCCCATCTTCGCCACCGGCGCCGGCGTGGCGGCGGGCTGCGCTCTGCTCGCCGGCATCGGATTCATCGTCCTACAGGACACCGCCCCGACGGGCACGGCCAGCATGCCGACACTGCCCGTCCACAACATGGCCTTCGCCGACGCACCACGCGGGGTGACAGACTCCTTGTCACTGGCCCCGAGCAACTCCAACGCCGGGAAGGACCTTTTCAACAGTTTTCAACCGACGGCCACCCCTGCATCGGCCATCCTGCCGTCTCGCGCTGACTGAAGGCATCTCGAACTCGTCCCAACATAAAAGGCCCGCCACTCTGGCGGGCCTTTTCGCTGCCGGTTCGGAAGGGGAGTTATCGGGTCAGAGCAGTCGCTTGAAGACCAGAGTATATTCCGCATCCCCCAAGCCCGCAGTGACATACATGTCATCTCCAATGACCGTTGCCTTCCATTCGGAGCCGAGACCACCCGTGGTCATCTTGAGCACATAGCCCGAATCGTTCCGGCTCCATTCACCCCGCAAGGACGGTTGCGGAATCGGCGGATTGGCCGTCGCGTCGGCCACCTTCAGCACGGCCTTGTTGTCCGTGGTGATGACGAGCTGGGCGATGGGGTAGACCGTGTAGAGATGGGATTTGAACCGCATCAGATCGCGTGAGGTGATCTGGGTGTTCTTCTTTTTCAATTCGGCGGCGCTGCCTTCGATGCTCAACACCCAGAGGCCAAGTATCCGTTCGCTGCTGTATTTGTCCGAGATACCGGTCAGGAGGAATCCTTTCAGATCCTTCAGCTCGGAGGTTGAGAGAAGCTTCTGTAGGTCCAGGGCGATCTCCCGGTTGGTGACGACCGCCTGGATGTCGGGGGTCGCCAACAAATCGGTCAGCTTGGTTCCCTGCTCCACCAGCATGCGCTGGATATCCAGATTGGAGTCTATCTTCCGAAACTCGTCGCGATCGAAGAAGTTCAGCAGCGTGGGGTAGCGACGAAGCCGATTGTTGTAGACCAGCACGTTGTTCAGAACGAGGCCGACGATGTCCGCCGATTCATAGTAGGAAGCCGGGGCTGGATCGAAGCCCGCAACGACATTGCCCATCTTCGCCGTTCGCAGGCTGCTGCCCAGGGTGTTGACCAGCTTCATGCCGAACGGCGTGCTGTCGCCGAGCGGCAACTGCAGTGTCAGATAGCTCGCCACGTAGAATGGCACCATGATCACAATAAAATAAATGACCCCGTTGACGAACCCCACACAAAGCCCGACGCGGGAATTCATCCGCTCGAACATGACGCGCTGCAGCTCCGTCGCGCGATACTTCAGCCAGTAGTCGATCTTGGTGTAGACCTGATGGGCCCCGATCTTGAAGGCGATCAGCACGATGGCGAAGGCGAAGATCGGACCCGCGAAGACGAGCGTGAAGGGGTGTTTCATTCCCAGAAAGCCGAGGATCGGTTTGAGCAAGCCGCCGATCGGCATCGCCAACATCGCCGCCACCAGGAGACCCGCCAGAGAAATGCCGGCACGAACGGCTCCCCGATTCCAGCCCGTGACGGCGGCAACGCCGACAACTACCAGGGCGACAATCCAAATGATCATTTGCGGAACCTAGGTAGCCCCTCTGTCAAAATCACGCGGAAAATCTCGCTCAAACGCATTCCTCCCGTCCCATTCCCTCCGAGAGCCAAGCCGCCCCGGCAATTCATGGACCCTGCCGCAGGGCGAAGGTCTTGGCCGCGGCGTCGAACACGAAGACCATTCGCGGCTCCTGGTCGATCGTGCACGAGGCCGTCATGGCCACCTTGTCGTCGCCGGTTGCGCGGAAAAGATAAAATATCTGGAGCACGTCTTTCCGACCCACCTTCGAATGCACCCGCCATCGCCGCCCGCGCAAACCGGAGACGGTCACGAAGTCCGATTCGTCCAACACCTCGGCTCCTTCCACGGACGCCAACAACGCCCGACGTCCATCCGTCAGATATTGATCGAAGCGGAGAGGCACCCGTTCCCTGACGACCTGGATGTTCGAACGATAGCCCAGCGGCATGGATTCTTGGGCGAGCGGAGACGCCAATTCCGGGACCAGAGTCGCGGACCAGCCAGCGGGCATCCTGTAGGAGAATTCGGCTTTCTCATCGGACAACGTCACCCCGAGAACATTGTTCTCGGCGCCGGTCAGCGGCGGTCCCCCCACCGACGGAGGCGCCTCCGGAGAACATCCCCACATCAATCCGGCCACCGCCACCGCCCAGAACTTCCCGCTCCGCATCTTGAAGACTGGTCGCCCCAAAAGCCCCAAGTCACGATCGGACTTCGTTCCACTGAGTCCCCCGGCCCCACCAAAGGCCAGCGACCGTTTGACACCCCCCTGCCCCGCGATATTCTTACTACCCCTTATGAACAGGAATCCGCACATCGCCATCATCGGCGCCACAGGCGCCGTCGGTGTCGAGATGATCAAGACTCTCGAGAAGCGCAACTTCCCGGTGGGCCGGCTGACCTTGCTCGCCTCCGCCCGTTCCGTCGGCAAGAAGCTGACCTACAAGGGCACCGACATCACCATCACCGAACTGACCCAGGATTCGTTCAAAGGCATCGACATCGCGCTCTTCAGCGCCGGTGGCGGCATCTCCCGCGACTTCGCGCCGGCCGCAGTCGCCGCCGGTTGCGTGGTGGTGGACAACTCCAGCTACTTCCGCCAGGACCCGACCGTCCCGCTCGTCGTCCCCGAGATCAATCCCGGCGACGTGAAGCTCCACAAGGGCATCATCGCGAACCCGAACTGCACCACCGCGATCACCTTGATGGCGCTGTACCCGCTGCACCAGGCGTTCGGCGTGAAGCGCGTCTTCGCGTCGAGCTACCAGGCGGTCTCCGGCACCGGCGCCAAGGCCGTCGAGGAGCTCGATCGCCAGGTGCGGGATTTTGCCGCCGGCCGGCCGGTGACCAAGGAGGTCTATCCGCACCAGATCGCCTTCAACGTGCTGCCGCAGGTCGATTCGTTCCTCGCGACCGGCTACACGAAGGAGGAGATGAAGATGGAGAATGAAGGCCGCCGGATCATGCACCATCCGACGTTCCGCGCCTCGGTGACCTGCGTCCGCGTGCCGGTCTTCCGCGCGCACTCCGTCGCGGTGAGCGCGGTGTTCGAGCGCCCGGTGACGCTCGAG
>JBBQXJ010000067.1:0-26257 GCA_038209745.1 Verrucomicrobiota bacterium | reverse complement strand
CTGGGTCTCGAGCAGCTCGACCGACGACACTTCGTCGAGCATCAGGCGCCAGGAGTTCCGCTCGCGCAGGTCGACCTGCTGGAGGTCCTGGTCGAGCCGGCCCTCCGGGAAGAGGTCGCCCGAGCCGGCGAGGTCCTCGGGCAGTAGCGGCACCTGCGAGAGCTCGGCCGGGTTCGTGATCCCGACGAGTGACGGCGCACCGGCGAGAGCCGGCACGCCCGAGGGCAGGATCTCAACGCGGCGGAGCCCCTCGTACTCGCCGAGCAGCCCGCGGACATGGGCGGGCATTGTGTGCTCCGACGCGGTCTCGGACTCCAGCATGTGCCGGTAGAAGTCCGCCGGCCGGCGGACGGTCTGGCAGGCGTTGTTGACGATGAAGTCGAGCCGCTCCCTCGTCGAGCGCAGGTGCGCGCAGAACGCCTCGACGCTCGGCGTGTGCCGCAGGTCGAGACCGAACACCTCGAGCCGGTCGCCCCACTCGTCGAAGTCCGGCTCGCGGGCGTACCGGGCTGCGGCGTCCCGCGGGAATCGCGTCGTGACGACGAGCTGCGCACCCGCCCGGAGGAGCTTGATCCCGGCCTGGTAGCCGATCTTCACCCGGCCGCCGGTGAGCAAGGCGACGCGGCCCGAGAGGTCGGCCAGTTCCTCGCGCTTGCGGTAGTTCAGCTCGGCGCAGGCAGGGCAGAGCTGGTCGTAGAAGTGGTGGATCTGCTGATAGTCCTGCTTGCAGATGTAGCAGTTCTGCGCTTCGACCGTTTCGCGGAAACCGGGCTCGGCCACCTCGATCTGGGCGCCGGAGGCGGGCGGCAGGTAGTTGGGCGTGGTGAAGACGGTTTGGCGGCGAAGCTTGCGGATGCCGGTTTCGTTTAGGACGGATTCGGCCTTCTGCGCCTTGGCGTTCTTGCGGTCGCGGCGAAGGGCTTTGATGAGCTTGCGCTGGCCGGCGGGATCGGGCTGGGACGCTTGGCCGGCGGCCTTGAGCAGACGTCCACGGACTTCGGGCGGGATGCCGGCGAGCAGCGTGCGGTTGGCGGCGATGTTCTCCAGCAATTCGGCGGCGGCGGTCATGCGGGCGACGAGTCCGGGCTTGGGAACGGCGGTGGCGGCCTCGCTGGGAGGCTGGATCGGATCGGTGCTGGAGGAGTGTTCGCCCGTGGGCATACGGGCGAGCCTATCGGATCGGGGATTCGAGTCCAGACGCGGAAACGCGGCCTCGGCGCCGGGCACGAATCCGTCTTGATGCCCCGCCGCTCCGGCCTAGGTTCCCCAGTCATGCTATTGGAATTCACCAAAATGTCCGGTGCCGGGAACGACTTCATCCTCTTCGACAACCGTGACGGGAAGATCGCGTTGACCCCGGAGCGGATCGTTCGTCTGTGCCATCGCCAGTTCGGCATCGGCGCGGACGGCATCATCGGCCTCGTGCCCTGCACTTCGGGCAAGGCGGATTGGTCGTGGCAGTTCTTCAACAACGACGGGTCCGCCGCCGAGATGTGCGGCAACGGCGCCCGCTGTTTCGGCCGCTACATCCAGCGCCTGACCGGGTCGGCGGGCGACATCAGCTTCGAGACCATTGCCGGAGTCATCCGGGCGACCTTCGACGGCGACCGGGTGACGGTGAACCTCACCGCGCCGCAGGGCCTGCGGCTGAACGAAACCGTTCCGCTCACCCAGGGCCCGACGCCCATCCATTCGCTCGACACCGGCGTGCCCCACGCGATCGTCTACGTGGACGACGCGGACAAGGCCATGGTCGGCACGATGGGCTCCGAGGTTCGCTATCACGCGCACTTCAAGCCGCGCGGGACCAACGTGAACTTCGTCCAGGTGAAGGGGCCAGACTTCATCCGGGTGCGCACCTACGAGCGTGGCGTGGAGGGCGAGACTCTGGCCTGCGGCACGGGCGTGACCGCGGCGGCCCTGATCTCGGCCAAGCTCAAGGGATTCAAGTCGCCGGTGAAGGTCCAGGTGCAGGGCGGAGATATGATGGAAGTCAGCTTCAGCGAGACGAACGGGGCGTTCGGCGAGGTGAAGCTGACAGGCCCGGCGACGTTCGTCTTCGAAGGCCGGATCGAAGTTTGACGAAAGTTTCCGCTCAGGAGCCTTTCCGTTCGAAGGCTAGTGCGCCGGCACGGTGCCGTTGGGGAAGGCGCCGTTGGAACCCCAAGTGGTGGGGAAGCCCGCTGGATTGTTCGGCTGGGCCTGCACGTCCTCCATGAAGAAATGGGTGCGGGTCTGACCCGCGACCGAAGGATTCCCGTTCCGAAGGCGAACGCCAGGAGGGTGGTGCCGTGGCTGATGACCACTTGGCCGGAATAGAACGGGCCGGTCGAGATGGTGGCTTCCGTTCCGTCCTTGGTGGAGCGGATGAAGGTCCCGGAATTGGTGGTGGAAAGCACGACATTGACGGGCGCGTCGAACCCGCTGCGAAGGGATCGAAGCTGTGGCCGGTGGAGTCGGTGATGAGCAGCCGGATCCCGTGCGCCAAAAACCGCTCTGGACGTTCCAAGCGGGGAAGACTTAGGGTCCGCGCTCCATTGAAGAGCAGACCATGCAGCAGACGATCAATCTAAGGGTGCGAGAAGCCGTGCCGCTCGAAACGCCGCGGACGGTGAAAGCTGGATCGCCGCTTCCTGAAGCCGGAGCCGCCACCGTGATCGAGTCCCGCACCGCGATCACCCGCATCCTCATGCGCGAGGATCCCCGGCTGTTGGTCGTGATCGGACCCTGCTCCATCCATGACCCGGTCGCCGCCATCGACTACGCCCGGCGGCTGGCAGATCTAAGCCGCGAACTCTCCGACCGGATGCTGCTCGTCATGCGGGTCTACTTCGAGAAACCGCGCACCACGATCGGCTGGAAGGGATTGATCAACGATCCGCGCCTCGACGGCTCGTGCGACATCCAGGCCGGTCTCGAACTGGCCCGAAAAATCCTGCTCGACGTCAACGCGCTCGGGCTGCCCGCCGGCACCGAGTTCCTTGATCCCATTTCCCCGCAGTATTTCGACGACCTGATCTCCTGGGCGGCGGTCGGAGCCCGCACGACCGAGAGCCAGACCCATCGCGAGATGGCCAGCGGCCTCTCCGTGCCCGTCGGCTTCAAGAACGGCACCGACGGCGGCCTCCAGATCGCGATCGACGCGATGCAGGCGGCGCGTTCGCCCCACAGCTTTCTCGGCATCGACGAGGACGGCGTCACCAGCATCATCCGGACGACGGGCAACGCCTGCGGCCATGTCGTGCTGCGCGGCGGCCGGGGCCGGACCAACTACGATCCGGCGAGCATCGCGGACGCCAGCCTCCAGCTCCGCAAACAGGGACTGCCCGAGGCGCTGATGGTGGACTGCAGCCACGCCAACTCCGGCAAGGAACACGCGAAGCAGGAAGAGGTCTGGCAAAGCGTCATCGCCCAACGGGTGGCCGGCAACACGGCCCTCACCGGCGTGATGGTCGAAAGCAATCTCCACGAGGGCAACCAGCCCATGCCCGTCACGCCCGCCGATCTGAAATACGGCGTCTCCCTGACCGACGCCTGCATCAACTGGGAGACCACCGAGCGGATGCTGCGCTTCGGCCACGCGGAGCTGGGGAAGATCTCGCAGGGACAGTCCTGACCAGGGACGTCAATTCTCGGTCTTGGCCTCCGCCCGGATCGGACGCGCATCCGGCAGGAAGCTCCCGATCCGCTTCTCGAATTTGGCGACCAGTCCGCCATCGAGCGAACGCGCCTTTTCCAGCCAAGATTTTGAGCTCGCCGGCCGGCCGGCCCGCGATTCGATGGCGGCCAGGGCGAGGAACGTGTTCGCGTTCGGCCCGGTGATCCGGAGTTCGGTCTCCATCTCCCGGCGAGCCTCTTCGAGGCGTCCTCTCAGGGCGTAGGCCGCCCCGAGCGACTGGTGGGCGAATCGTTCCCCGCCGTTCAATGCGATGGCGTGCAGCGCCGTTTCTTCGGCCCGTTCGTCGCGCCAATCGGTGGCGCACAGCTGGGCCACTCCCGCCCAGGATCGCGGATCTCGGGGCTCCATCCGCGCGGCCTGTTCCAGGGCGGCGCGCGCCTCTTTCATGCGGCCGGTTCTCACGAAGTAGCCGCCCATCTCCCGGTGGACGCCCGCATCCTCCACGCCGCGGGATCGCAGGACCCCGAGAGCTTCGATGGCACCGGTCGGAAGATCGGCCTGCTTTGCACCCAGGATTTCGTCGGCCATCACCTGCTGGAACGACGCCGTCGCGGTTGCGGTGTCGTGGGCCCGGAGGGCGACGAGCGCGCGCAGATAACGGGAGCCGCGGGCGGTGCTCGAATCCGGGAGGGCGAGGGCCTGATCACAGGCCTCGCGGGCGGCTTCGTCCTGGCCGAGTTCGAGCTCCAACGCGGCGATCTCTCCCCAGAGAGCAGGCCCGGCCGGAGCGAGCTTGGCGGCGGTTTGGAAGGAGCCAAGGGCGCCCGCCGGTTCACCGATCCGGTTCAGGATCGTTCCAAGCGCGATATGGCCTTGGGCCTTGTTGGGCGCGAGGGCGACCGCTTGGCGCGCGGCCCGAAGCGCCTGTTGGAAGTCGCGCAGCTCCAGGCAGACCGAGACCAGCATGAGCCGAGGTTGGGCCGAGCGCGGCTGGATCCGGATCACTTCACGCAGCTCCGCCTGCGCCTCGTCGAGGCGGCCGAGCTTGTGCAGGCAAAGGGCGCGCATCAGTCGCGGGACGGGCAGGGCGGGCGAAAGCGCCGCTGCCCTGGCGTAGGCTTTTTCCGCAGGATCCATCTGGCCGAGGCGGAGAAGACAGGAGGCCTTTTGGATCCAGGCGCGGGTGTAGTCCGGGGCAATCGCGATGGCCCGCTCGAAATGTTCAAGCGCGGCCTTTGGCTCCTCGGTCACGATCCGTTCGCCCTTGGTCGCCTCGACGAACGCGGGGAAGGGAGGCGCGGGGAACGACTTTCTCCAGCGCGCAAAGCTCACGGGTTCCGGTTCACGGAGCGGTTCGACCAGTTCGATGGGGATGGCGATGCTGTAGCGGTTTTTGGCCGTTCCGGAAATGGCGCCGGTGATCCCGATGACCCGGCCGTCGCGGTCCAGCACCGGCCCGCCGCTAAAGCCGGGCACGACCGGCACGGTCAGAACCAGCGAGCTGACGAGCGTCTGGGTGCCGAGATCGAGCACCCGAAGGACTTCACCCTCGGACTGTTTGATTGCGAGCGTCTCGGGGGCGCCGAGCGCGTAGGCCTTTTCGCCGATGACCGCGGGCGTGGTGCGGATCGCCAGGATGCCTCCAACGGGAGGGGCGTTGGTCACCCAGAGAACGGCGGCGTCGACCGTGAGTTCCGCCGCGAAGACGCCGGGCACGGAGTGGCGTTTCCCGTCCGCGCCGACGATCTGGAGAACGCTGGCGGCGTCGATCACGTGCAGGCAGGTGACGACCTGGTTCGACTGGATGTAGAAGCCCGTTCCGTAGCCGACGGTCTCTCCGGAAGAATTCAGCGCCAGCACCGTGACGATGCCCTTTCTGGCGGCTTGGAGCACGGGGACGCTCTCGGGCAGTCGCACCACCGCGCCGCCGAACTTGGCCAGATCGCGCGTCGGGCTTTTCGACGCGCAACCGGCGAGCCAGCCCGTCAGCAGCAGCGCGCCCATCAGGCGACCGATCCGCGATGATTGAGCGACGAGAGCCTTGGGCGACATGGGTGGACCATTCCCGCAAATCTCCGGCCCGTCAGGTGGCAAATCGACTCCCTGGCTTGGGCGATCGAGGCAATACCCACTGTGCCCTTGATCCAACCAGTTTACTTCCGTGGTTGGTTTCAGAGGTGTGGGCTTCCGGTCGGCCTGCCGGGAGAAACGGGGCCTGTTGCGGGTCAGCCCTTCAGCTTCTTGAACATCGCGAGGCAGCGTTCGCGCTGCACGTCGTGGCGGACGATCCGCTCCACATACTTCGAGCGCGACAGGAGGAGCGGGTTTTCCCAGGGCTGATGGATCAGGTCCGCCGGGAGGCCGCTGAGTTCGGGCAGCCATTGGCGGACGAACGCGCCGTCGGGGTCGAACTTCTCGGCCTGTGAAACGGGATTGAAGATGCGGAAGTAGGGAGCCGCGTCGGTGCCGGTGCCGGCGCTCCATTGCCAACCGCCGTTGTTCGCCGCCATGTCGCCATCGACCAGCTGCTCCATGAAATACCGTTCGCCGCGCTGCCAATTGACCAGCAGATCCTTGGTCAGAAACATGGCCACGATCATGCGGAGCCGGTTGTGCATCCAGCCGGTCGCGTTGAGGCAGCGCATGGCGGCATCGACGATCGGGTAGCCCGTCTGGCCGGCGCACCAGGCCTGGAACTGGTCGTCGGTGCCGGACCATTCCAGCGCGTCGTATTCCGGGCGGAACGCGCCGCGCATGACGTGCGGGAAGTTGTGCAGGATCTGGAGGTAGAACTCGCGCCAGACCAGCTCGCTCACATAGGTGTCGAGGCTCTTCAACTGCGCGGCGTCGGCGTCGGCGCGGAGGGCGTTCACGCGCTGGAGAACGGTGCGGATGCCGATGGTGCCGGCGCGGAGATGCGGCGACAGCCGGGAGGTGCTTAGATGCGCTGGGAAGTTTCGGCCCTCGGCGTAACGGTATGCGGCGGCTTGGAGGAACTGGTCCAACGATTCCCGGGCGGCTTTCTCACCGGCGGGCCAAAGCTCCTGCGACGTGGGATGACCGAGCCGCGCGGGATCGGTGAAGAGGGGTTCCGAAGCGAGGTTGGGGGCGGGCGACTTGGCCGGGGCCAGCTTGGGCCACGGTGGCGGGACGGGTTTCAGTTTCCAGGTTTTGGAATATGGAGTGAAGACGGTGTAGGGCTGGTCGGACTTCGTCAGGATCTCCTTTTCCTCCCAGACGACGGCGTCCTTGAACACGCGCAGCTCGACGCCGATGCCACGGAGGTTCTCGCGGACGCACCGGTCGCGGGCCTGGGCGTAGGGCTCGTAACGGTTGTTGGTGAAGACCGCCTGGGCGCCGGCCTCCTTCGCGAGTTGGGGAATGACGTCCTCGGACCGGCCGCTGCGGACGATGAGTTTGTAGCCGAGCGTCTCCAGGTTCTTGGCCAAGCTCTCCAGCGAACGCAGAAGGAAGGAAACGCGGATGCCGCCGACATCGCGTCCGGTGCGGAACGAGTCTTCCAACACGAACACGGGAATCACGCGCTCGGCCGACTGTGCGGCCTGGAAGAGCGCGGTGTTGTCGATGACGCGGAGGTCGCGGCGGAACCAGTGGAGGACGGTTTTCAAAGTTGGATCAAACGAATGGTGTCTTCGAATCCTAGCGTTTCCACCCTAGAAGTTAGAATGCGACACAGTTTCCAGTTCTGCGACGTCCTGAAGCATCACGCCTCGTTTCCTAGTTGCTCTCCGGCTTGTGCCGCTTCAGCCCCACGGCGTGGGCGATGTCGTCGAACTCGTCGCGGCTGACTTCGTGGAGTTCCTTGCCCTTGGCCTTGAGCTTCTCGTTGATCTTGATGGCCTTCTCCGTCATCTCCTCATGCGTGTTCTTGGAGCCTCCGGCGAGGACGAAGTTGGGTCCTTGGGTGAGGCGCTTGTGGCCGTCGGAGTCGAGTCCGACGCCGACCATGACGGCTTTCTTTTTGGCGGGGTTGGCCATTGCGAGAGGGTAGGCAGCGAGCAGGGGACTGCAAGCGGGGGAATGGGGGGAATGGGAGAAAACATGGAACGCCCCGGGGCGCCACGTTGAACTCTGAACGTCCGAAGAACCCACCCCTTGCCCCTCCCAGGAGGGGATTCTTCGCATCAGCGAAGACCTTCACCCGCGTTGCACGAGTTTCCCTCCCGGGAGGGGTCCGGGGTGGGCTGCCCTGGGGGCTTTAGATCTACCTCTTGGAAGCGCGACGAGCTCCCTCTCGCCGCTATTTCTTGGCCGGGCCGAGCAGTTCGCGCAGGCGTTGGCGGGGTTGGTCGGTGATGGGCTGGCCGTGGGCCATGACGAGGCACTTCACGTTGAGGTCGACGAGTTGGCGGAGGCTGCGCTGGAGGGTGGCGGGATCTTCGCAGTAGCGGTCGGGCAGGATCTGGAAGCCTCCCTTGTCCGGGAGGTTGAAGAGGGCGTCGCCGATGATGAGGAGATTGCGGGGCTTGAGGTAGAAGGCGAGTTCGCCCCGGACCGCGCCGGTGAGCTTGATCAGGGTCCAGTCCTCCCATCGCTCCTGGTTCTTGGCGAAGCGCTGGATGTCGGGAACATCGACGTCGCAGCGGACGTCGGTGATGACGGAGGTCTGCCAGCGGCGTTTGAAGTCGAGGGTGGCGCGGGCGTGGTTTTCGTTCGTCAGGATGATGATCCAGGGACGTCCCATGGATTCGAGTTCGCGCATCGGGCCTCCGGCGAGGGGGATGGGATCGAAGACGTAGATGTAGCCCTTGTGGAGCACGGCGGTGGAGGTCAGCTCCACCTTGTTTTGCTCCGAATAGCAGGACCAGACGAAGACGCCGTCGGCCACGGTCTGGAATTCGGTTGCGCAGATGTCGTTCACAGGACGGGGAGAATAGCCGGGCGTCGGAGCGAAGCAACGGTGGCGGATTTGACAGGACGGAAGGATTGCTGCTGTCTTCGGTCCATGAACTCATCGGAGCGGACGGAATCGAAGCGGGCTGTTTTCATTGGCGGCGGCGGTGCGGCGTCCGGGGTCTGGGCCCTGACGGTTGCCCTGGTGCTGGCCGGTTGCGCGACGGAACCGGAGCGCCCGACGCCGGCGGCAGCGGTCGCTTCGACGGCTCCGCAGGCGGCTCAGGAGCTGCGATTGAGCAAGTGGGCCGTGTTCGAGCAGTCGTTTTCCAGCACCCGCGTCTACGCGACGAACGCCTATGCCGTGAAGGTTCTCGTGCGGTTCACCTCGGGCGGCGGTCGGGAGATGGCGATCCCGGCGCGGTATCTGGGAGGGCACGTCTGGAAGGTGCAGTTCGTGCCCAATGAAGTGGGGCGTTGGACGTGGAAAAGCGAATGCAGCGACGCGTCGAATCCGGGATTGCACGGGGTCGAAGGCACCTTCTTCTGCGCGGCCCCGAACCAGATCAGCAATCTGATCGCACCGCCGCTGGACGATGCGAACGTGCGCACCGCCTACATTCTCGGGCTCTTCAACAACCCCGCGTCGGACATCGTCGAAGTGGGCAACCTGATCTCCCCCTCGGCCAAGGGAATGGTGACACCGCTCTTCGAGACGTTTTCTCGCCTGGAGTTCTGGCGGCTTCGGTCCTGCCCCGAGTTGATCGTGCAGCCCGACGGGGGCCGTGATCCGGGACGCCAGATCGCCGCGCTGAAGACGGGCAACGACGATCTGTTGCTGGCCTACACGCCGGGCGATCGCAGCGTGTCGGTCCTGCTCCAGGCAGTGCCCAAAAACTGCAAGGCCCGTTGGCTGGATCCGCGGACGGGATCGTCCCACGCGGCGATCGGAGTGGTCAGCGCGTCGCGGATCGAATTCCCAACGCCGGAGCCCGGAGACTGGTTTCTCGAACTGTCGGCCGGAAAGTGAACGGTGCTACCGCCTCGTTTCGGTAGGGACCGAAGCGATGATCCGGTCCAACTCGCGCAGCATAACGGGGCTGGGGACGTCGGACCTGGTGCCGGCGAGGAAGCGGAAGAACGTTTCGAAGAAGACGTTCTCCTCGTAGGTCGGAATGTCCGCCGGGCGCGCGCCCTCCGCTTGGCGGGCGATGAGATTGTAGCCGGTGCGTTGGCGGCGGTATCCGGAGATCAGTTCCCACGCGGGGTCGCTGCGGACCACATCGCTCCAAGTAGCAAGGCGCACCCGGTTCAGCCAAAAGTTCAGGGTGCCGTCCGGCGGAATCGTCCGGCCGGAACGATACGCGGCCGCCGCGAGGAGGTGCTTGGCACGCTCCGCAGAGGGCTCTTTCCACGCTTGTTGAACCAAGATCCAAGGAGCTTCGGCGGCGAGGGATTTCGGGGCGGGCAGGTTGGTTCCATCGAGCGTCCCCCAAAAGTCTCCGAGGACTCCCCGGTCTTTCGCGGCGGGAGCGGACCCCCCGGCAAACCAGGCAAGAAAGGCGGCCTTTTCGCGGAACCATCGTCCGTTTGGATTCGCTGCGCCGGCTTCGGCCGACGCGCCGATCAGGAGGGTGGCCGCGCGGTGGACCGCTTGTTTCTTGAGGCTCGCCAGCGGTTCGTTTTTCCAGGGGGTCGAAGTGGCGAGAAAGCCCGGATCCAAGACCAGTTCCAGCGCCAGGCAATCCGTTGCTTGCTCCTGCCGTTCCAGCCGGGAGAGCGCCAGAGCGCAGCCCAGATAGACGCCCTTGCGATCGGGGACGAGATGTGCGGCCTGTCGGAAGTGTTCCAGAGCGGACCCGGGTTCATTGGCGAGCAGGAGCCACCCGAGGTTGAAGTGGGCGTATTCTGAGTTCAGCGATCGTTCCAACGACGCTTTCAACCAGTGTGCGGCGGCGGCGGATTCGACCGTCGCGCGGGCTGCATTGGTGGAGGCGCCGAGCGATTCGATGTGCCACGCGGCGATCTTCTCCGGGTAGAAAGGATCCGATGGATCCTGTTCGTGGGCTCGTGCGGCCAGCTGCAGGAAGGTTGCGCTGTCGGACCGCATCAGCGCGGCGCTCGCCTGGTGGAAAGACCAGCGCGCCCGGCCAACCCAGGCAGTTGCGACCAGCGCCGAACCCAGGAGGAGCACGACACAACCATGGGCGATGAGGTCTGGGCGAGGCCCGGAGACCCGGACGGGTTCCGCTGGCGTCGAGCCGTTCCAGACCAGACCGATGGCCAGACCGAGGAGGCAGGCGATGGCCGTGACATCAAGCTGGTAGTCGGTGAGGGAATACACCGCGTAGCCGAACACGGCGATGCCCGGCCACACGGCTGGAGGCAGCCCTCGCGACGCGGGGTCGAGCGGCGCGCGCCACCAGCGGACGAAGGTGGTCGCCAGCAGGGCGAGCAGGGCGAGCAGGGCGGGCCAGCCGAGTTCCACGACGAGTTGGAGGGGCGTGTTGTGCAGCTGGTAGTTGGCCTCCAATCCCGCGTCGATCCGCCCACGGACGGAAGGGTATTTCCCGGGAACGGCCCCGGGCCCGATGCCGGTCCATTCGTGGCCCCGGAGAAGCAGGCGACCCGCTGCGAGCATCTGGTGCCGGACGTCGACGCGCCACACTTCGGCCACGCCCTCCCCGGAGGCGGAAAGATCCTGATTGCGGACATTGGTCGCGATCAGCGCGCCGATGGCCGCACCGCCGAGGACGAGCCAAAGCGTCCAGACCTTGGGGCTCCAGACGCGGCGAACTGCGGTCCAAACGAGGACCATCCCCAGCATCACGGCGAGCGCTGGGGCGGCGGCCCGGGTCTGTGTGCTCCAGAGCGTCAGAAATCCGAGACCCAGTCCGAACAGGGCGGTGAGCTTGATCCACCGTCGATCCGAGGTCGCTTGACCCAGCCAAACCGGGATCAGCAGGAGGATCGCCCCTGCCAGATAGTTCTGGTGCCCGAACGGGTGGCCGTTGCGGATCTCCGGCCAGTCAATGTGGAAGGCTTGTTCGCCGAGCAGGCCGTTGATCTGGGCGACCCGGGCGGATTCCGCGGCGATGTCCTGCATCAACCAGCGCCACAGACTCACGGCGCAGAGAACGACGCCCCAAGCTGAGACTGCGGCGACGATTCGACCGAGGCCGGCCGGAGATGTCCGTGCAGCGAGAACGGCCAGCCCGATCAGGCAGGCCAGGGGAACCGCAGCTGCCAGGGAATTGGCGATGGAGTCCGCCGCGAGACAGGAGACGGCGATCGAAAGCGAGAGAAGCGCGAGGAGGCCGGAGGTGGGGCCGCACCGAATCGCGGGGAGCCGGCGCAGGGCAAGAGCCAGGCCAAAGCAGAGCAGGAGCGCGTCGACCCACCCGATCACCCATCCGTTCCAGCCGTGGACCCAAGTGGCGCTGTTGCGGACGAGCGCGGCGGCTCCGGCGAGAACGAGTGCCCCGGCCACGAAGATCCAGGACAGCGACGGAGCTTCCGCCGCTGTCCCGATGGGCGATTCTGAGTTTCCCGGAGTGGCCACTTATGAAGAGCGGCCGGTCGCCGGGCCGAGTTGAGAAAAAAGAAGTCCCGCGACGGGATGTCGCGGGATTTGAGAGGAACAAATTCGCTGCCTGGAAGGCTTAGAGCGTATGGCCGGCCACCGTGCAGGTCGGGGTCGTGCCGATCGCGGTGACGGCGTAGGTGCCGCTGGCGGGGCAAGCGGGCGTCACTTTGATGAACTTGGTGCTGTCGCCGGAGATCGCGGTCAAGGTGCAGGCGGCGCCGGCGGCGAGCTTGCCTTCGAGGGCATACTGTTCCATCGCGCCGTCGATCTGCTTCAGATTGGCGATGCAGGCGTTGGTCTGGGCCGTGGTGCGGGCCTTGACGAAGTTCGGAATGGCGATGGCGGCGAGGAGGCCGATGATCGCCACGACGATCATGATTTCTACGAGTGTGAAGCCCTTGCGATTGTTGAACTGAGTTTTCATGTTGCGAGTCTGTTTTTGGTTGCGGCGTGAACCAGAACGACGGGCTGATTATTTGATTACAGTGTCGGTTCACTCATTGCCCGTCGTGGCCGCGATTGAGAACTAGCACCACGGGTGCCACCCTCATCTGGGACAATTTTGTCGGTCACCGAAACGGGGTGCCTGAGTCGGACAAGGGGAAGTTTCCGGGGAAGTGTCACAGGGCGGGACGAAAATGCGTTGGGATCGGGCACGGTCGCGCTTTCGCGTTCGAGACCCGGCTTTTTTATCGACCGGGTCGGTCGATGAAATTGAGAAATCGCCGGGATTCGATCAGGAGACCGCCCACTTGGAGTCGCTGGCTTCCTTGCCTTCCGGTCTGAGCCGGAACGAAGCAGTTGGGATTGGGGAGCGCGCCCGCCCCGGGCGCAGTGGACCGCGCCCTCGCGGTCCACGGGAGGCGCCGGACTCCATTCACCGGCTGGTGTGTCCGGGCGCGCCCGAGTCCGGCGCGAGGCGCGCCGGACGGCAGCCGTGGCGGCTGCGCTCCCCATTCAGTTCCGCTGAATCGTTCCGGCTCAAAACGAGCAGGATGATCCGGGCGGGCTTTGTCAGTCTGGTCATCTGCTGGTCGGACCGGACTGAAGCCGATTCTTTACGCAAGGAGATTACCGAACTGGCTCTTTGTCCAAAAACACCTTCGCGAGACCCCGGGCTTCCTCCACCAGTTCGCGGTCCGTGACGAGATCGCCGAAGCGCAGTTTGGGAAGTCCGCTCTGCTGTTGGCCGAGGAGTTCGCCGGGGCCGCGCAGGAGCAGGTCCTCTTCGGCGAGACGGAAGCCGTCGTGGGTGGCCTCCATGATCTTGAGGCGCTGGTGGGCGGCGTCGGTCTTGGCGGTAGCGACGAGGATGCAGAAGGAGTCGTGTGCGCCGCGTCCGATGCGGCCGCGAAGCTGATGGAGCTGGGCGAGGCCGAACTGCTCGGCGTTCTCGATCACCATCACCGTGGCGTTGGGCACGTCGACGCCGACCTCGATGACCGAGGTGGCCAGCAGCAGCTGGATCTGGTTCGCGCGGAAGGCCCGCATCACCAGTTCCTTTTCGTCGGCTTTCATCCGGCCGTGGATCAGGCCGACGCGATGCGGGGCGAAGGAGGTCTTCAACCGCTCGAACTCGTGGGTCGCCGCTTTCACGCCGGCGACGGTGTCGGCTTCTTCCAGCCGGGAATAGACCACGTAGGCCTGGCGTCCTTCGGTCAGCTTTTCGCGGATGAAATCCCAGACCTTCGGCAAGCGGTCGGCGCTGCGGACATACGTGCGGATGCGGCCGCGGCCAGCGGGCAGTTCGTCGATGACCGACACGTCGAGATCCCCGTAGAGCGTCAGGCCCAGAGTGCGGGGAATGGGTGTGGCTGTCATCACCAGCAGGTGCGGGTAGCGGCCCTTGCGCACGAGCTTCTCCCGCTGGCCGACGCCGAACTTGTGCTGCTCGTCGATGACCACGAGCCCGACCTTCTCCATGGAGAATCCGCTGTCGATCAAGGCGTGGGTGCCGATGGTGAGGGAAGGAGTCTGATCCCCGACGCCGGATGCCGGATGCCGGATGCCGGAGCCGAACAGCTGACCGCTCGTGTCGCTCTTCACGCTCCCGGTCCAGACGTTCACGGGGATGCCCAAGGGCTCCAGCCAGGCGCGGAAGTTCCGCGTGTGCTGTTCGGCGAGGATCTCCGTGGGGGCCATGATCAGCACGTTGAAGCCGCTCTCCAGCGCCATCAGCGCGGCGCAGGCGGCCACGACGGTTTTGCCGGCGCCGACGTCCCCTTGGAGCAGACGCCGCATCGGGACCTTGCCGCCGAGATCGGCGCGGATCTCCTTCAGCACCCTGGCCTGCGCGTCGGTCAACGGGAACCCCAGCGCGGCGAGGAACGGTTTGATGAGCGAATTGTCGCCGCCGCAGGGCAAGGCGGTTGCGTTGCGTTCGAGATTGCGGCGGCGGCGCTGGATGGCGATCTGGAGGTCGATGAACTCGTCCAGCGCGAGCCTGCGGCGCCCCCGTTCGGAGTCGGCGGGTTCCTTCGGGAAATGGAGCTGGCGGAGCGCGGTTTCGCGCGACGGCCACACGGGCGGCACGGTGGCCGCGTGCGGATCCGGGATCTGGCCGGCGGCGGCTTCGAGGGCGCGCCAGACGAAGCTGCGGATCGATCGCTGCGGCAACCCTTCCGTCAACGGGTAGATCGGGGTGACGCGGTTGATGTGGATGAAGAGCTCGTCGCCCGCCTCGATGATCTCCGTCTCCGGATGGTCCATGGAGCGCGGCTTCCGGTCGCCCATCTTGCCGTAGATGAAGAGCTCGTCGCCCACGGCGAACATCCGCTCCATGAAGGGAAGGTTCCACCAGCGCAGAAAAAGCCGCCCGGTGCCGTCCTCCACGATCACCTCCACCACGGAGCGGGAACTGTTCTTGAACTTCTTCGATCCCAGCGCAACGACCTGGCCGCGCGTGGTGGCGGGTTCACCGGGAACGAGATCACGGATGGCTTTGAAATGGCGGCGGTCCTCGTGCCGGCGCGGGGCGTGCAGGATCAGATCGCCGACGGTGCGGATTTCGAGCCGGGCCAACTGCGCCGCGCGCTCCAGCCCCACGCCATGGAGGGTGCCGACCGGTTGGTCGGGGACGGTAGATGGCGGGGGCGCTTCGGGCACGGGTGAGTTACAGCACGGAGCGAGGGCGCGGCCAAACTCGAAATCATGCGGACTGCGCGGAGGGTGGCGGCATTGGAAACGCCGGGAAGGCCGTGGAGCCCGCCCGGCGTTGGTTTGATGGATCCCAGTCGAGTCGCCTCGGATCAGCTTCCTTTCACAACCGCCGCGTGGGCCTCGGTCCAGTCGTCGAAGGAGTTGAGCGTGACGGCGTCCTGGAAACGGCCGTCGTCGGGCAGGCCGGCGGCGGCGAGGATGCCGATGCGGTCTTCGTCGTCATGGTGGTAGCCGACGACGGCGGCGTTGCTGGCGTCGATGGTGGCCTTGTCCAGCTTTGCGCCGGGTTGGGCGGAGATCCACTTCTCGAAGGCGAAGTAGCTCGGTTTGGCCGAATGGATGTAGGTGCGGGCCGCGTCGGGCGAGATGCCGATGGCTTCGAGAACCATGAAGTCATAGCCCGGACCGATGTCCTTGTAGCCGTCCGCCAATTGGCCGCTGCCTGCGAGCAGGGCCTTGAGCCACAGGCGTGGCAGATGCACGAGGCCGAGGGGGCCGGCGAGGTTCGAGGGGATGGTGGGGATCATTTTGCTCATGGTGATGGTGGCTGGGATTTAGGGGGAACACTGGCCGACTCGAGGGATTTTGCGGAAACGACAGGGGTTCGTCGATCCGCAACCGGCCGAAGAGGACGGGCCGGTTTTATCGAGGCTGGATCGGGGTGTGCCAAGCAATGGCGTGTTCCGGCGAAGATCCGTCCAGACTTTCCCATTTGCATCCTCGGCCGCGTTGGTAGGTTCTTCGCACCTTTTTAATCATGGACCTGACACGCACTGCTTACGGAACCTGGAACGGCGGCCGCTTCATGCACTTCGGCGAACCGCTGAGCGAAGAACGCTTCGTCTCCTCCATCCAATACGCCTACCAGAAGGGCGTCCGCACCTTCATGACGGCCGATGTCTACGGCAACGGCGCCGCCGACGAGATGCTCGGCAAGGCCCTGGCCGGCCTGCCGCGCGCCAGCTACTGCCTCGTCGGCGCCGCGGGCCACGACTTCTACACCGGTAAGCGCGACGGTTCGAAGGGCTTCCCCCGCTTCACCGATACGCGGCTGCGGCAGCCGTCCGACTATGCCGGCTACCTGCGCATGGCCACGGAGAAATCCCTGGAACGCTGCGGCGTCGACAAGTTCGACCTGCTCATGCTGCACAACCCGGACTCCACCGGCTACGGCAGCGACGCCGTCTGGAAGGGCATGGAGAAGCTGAAGGACGCCGGCTTGACCGAACGTCTGGGCATCGCGCCCGGCCCCGCCAACGGGTTCGCGCTCGACGTCATTCTTTCCTTCGAACGCTTCGGCGCTTTGATCGACTGGGCCATGATCATCCTCAATCCGCTGGAGCCCTGGCCCGGCGCCCTCTGTCTCCCGGCGGCGGTGAAGCACGGCGTGAAGATCATCACCCGCGTGGTGGATCACGGCGGCTTGTTCCACGGCGACGTGAAGCCCGGCCACAAGTTCGCCGACTGGGATCACCGCACCTATCGCCCCAAGGGCTGGGTGGAAACCGGCAGCGAGAAGATCTCCAAGATGCAGGCGGTCGCCGAGAAGCATGGACTTACGCTGCTTCAACTCGCCTGCCTGTGGAACCTGGCCCATCCCGCCGTCGAGAGCGTCATTCCCACGCTGATCGAAGAGGTCGGCGGCCAGGGCAAGACCATCGAGGCGAAGATCGACGAACTGGCCGGCTTGCCCGAGCAGAAGCTGACCGCCGAGGAAGTCGCGGGCGTCACCGACATCGGAAACAACAAGGGCTGCATGGACCTCAAGGGCGGCAATCCCGCCTACACCGGCGAGCCCGTCGCCGATCGCTGGAGCCTGAACAACGATCTCGAACAGATCGGCCAACGCTGGGGCATCGATCCCCAGAAGGATCTTGTCTGCACCCACGCGAAACCGGCGTGAGGAAGGCGTGGTCGGGCCGGCTCGCCGATCCGTCCCTACTTTCGAGCGAAGCGAGGCGAACGCGGTGAGCATCTCCTCGACGCGTTCGTGCCTCCCGAAAAACTCGCTGCGTTCGTGCCTCCTTCGTCGGCAGACGGGGACGTTTCGGCCAAACGTCCCTACCTACTTTTTCCGCCGGTATTGCAGGATCTTGAACTCCGGCGTGTCGCGGACTTCCTCGACGAGTTCGAACTGGTCCTCGAACGGGGGGAAGAACACGTCGCCCTCGACCGTGCGCTTGACGAGGGTGAGGTAGAGGTCGGAGCAACGGGGCAGGGCGAGGCGGTAGATTTCGGCGCCGCCGGCGATGAAGGCTTGGCGGTCGCCGACTTGGGTTTCGACTTCCTCCAACGTGCTCGCGGTGGTGACGCCGGGATGGCTGAAGGCCGAGCGGGTCAGGACGATGGTCTCTCGGCCGGGCAGGGGGCGTCCGATGGATTCAAAAGTCTTCCGCCCCATCACCAGCACATGCCCAAGAGTGGTTTGCTTGAACCACTTGAAGTCTTCAGGAAGGCGCCACGGAATCTCCAAGCCGCGTCCAATGACGCGGTTCTCGGACATGGCGGCGATGGCGGTGAAGCGGGGCATTTTTCTTCAGACACGAATTGCCACGAATTGCGGTCTCCATTCGTGGCAATTCGTGGCGTTCAAAAAGCGGCTGGGATTATCCCGGCCGCCTGAACTCGAGTCGATCAGAGCGACGCCATCGCCTTGTCCAGCGCGGCGATGAGCGGGGCCATGGATTCGACGGTTTCGTCGCCCATGTTGGAGATCCGGAAGGTGGTGCCCTTGATCTTGCCGTAGCCGCCGTCGATCAGGAACCCGGAGTCCTTCACCGCTTTCTGCAGCTTGGCCACGTCGATGGTGCGGCCGGCTCCGGGCTTTGCGCCGTTGTTGAAGCAGGTGAGCGTGATCGATTCGAACCCGGCGTCGGGGAAAAGCGTGATGCCGTGTTTCGTGCCCCAATCGCGGACCATTTTGTTCGTCGTCTTGTGGCGGGCGTAGCGGGCTTCCAGCCCTTCGGCGAAGAAGTCCTCCAGCTTGGAGTCCAGGGCGTAGATGTGCGGAATGCTCGGCGTGCTGGGGGTCATGCTCTGCTCGGCGTTCTTCTGGAACTCGACGAAGTCGAAGTAGTAGCCGCGATCCTTGACCGTCGCGGCCTTGGCCAGAGCAGCGGGCGACGCGACGAAGACGGCGAGGCCGGGCGGCAGAGCAAACGCTTTCTGCGTGCCGGCAAGCAGGACGTCGATGCTGAGGGCGTCGAAGTCCAGCGGCAGCGCGGTCATGGAGCTGACGGCGTCCACGATGAACATCACGTCGGGATACTTCGCCTTGAGCGCGGCGATCTCGGTGATCGGGCTCATGGTTCCGGTGCTGGTCTCATTGTGGATCAGCGTGACGGCGTCGAACTCGCCGGTGGCCAGCTTGGCGTCGATCTGTTCGGCCCGGATCGGGGAGCCCCATTCGACCTGGAGCGCCTCGGCGTTTTTGCCGCATTTCTTGGAGACGTCGAACCACTTGTCGGAGAACGCGCCGTTCATGCAGTTCAGGACCTTCTTGGTGACGAGGTTGCGGATGGCGCCCTCCATCACGCCCCAGGCGGAGGAGGTGGAGAGATAGACGAGCTGCTGGGTGGAGAGCAGGGTCTGGAGCTGGGGCTGGATCTTCCCGTAGAGGTCCTTGAAGCCTTGGCCGCGATGGCCGATGGCTGGGCGGCAGAGCGCCTGGAAGGTCTTGGGGCTGACTTCGACGGGACCGGGGATGTGCAGTTTTACGTGGGCCATAGACAGGCCGCAAACGGTGCCAGATGCGACAGCGGGATCAAGTGCTCTTTGGGAGCGACGAAGGTCCCGAATCAAATTCCAAAGGGATGACCCGGGAGTAGGAGTTTTGAACCGCTCGTGAAGCCACGTTCGGGATGCTCAGATTGGATCCTACCAAGCGAAGGTGAAGGCGCCCAAGGTGTCGCCGCCGGAACCGTAGTTGCCGCTGAACTGGCCTCTGCAGGTGCCGGTGTCGTATCCGGCCTGGGCCTGATGGATGCCGGCAGCGTCCTTGCGGTCGCCGCTGAATCTCGCGGACGCACTGGTCGAGTTGGCGAAGGGGCCCATCACGCCTTTTGAATCGAACGTACCGGCGATGGGACCGCCCCGAATCGTGGGGGTGGAGGAGGGTTGGTGAAGGTGACTGACAGCGGCGTGCTCAAGGCGAAGCCGCCCCGGTCGGTGATGATGACGGAACGAGCTGGAGTGAAAAGGGAGTTGAGGGGCATTGAATCCATGCCATTGAAACCGTCCTTTGCGTGGGAACTGTGCTTCGACTTTGCTTGGGTATCGATCCGTCGTCCTTTGTTATTGATCGAGCCATGTCCGCGCCGGCAAATGCGCCAAGGGTTAACCGGGCGATCGGGATGTCGTTCGGCCTTGGCGACATGGGTTGGGCCGACTAGGACTCCGGGGATGGAAATGCTCCGCGAAAAAGTTCCCGCGACCTGGCTGCCGAAGGTGTTGGCGAATCTGCCGGCCGTTTTGATCGACCACGCCCATCTGGAGCGGAAAGCCGCGTCTTCGGCGCTGAACCTGGAGAAGTTTCCGGCTCTGTTTCCCCGGGTCCGCGACCTGAACGCCATCGCCATCGAGGAGTTGCAGCACTTCGAGCTGGTGTTGGGTCTGTTGGAGAGGCGCGGCATTCCGTTCGGACAGGCGTTTCCGAGTCCCTGGATCTCGGGGCTGATGCGCTCGGTGCGCAGCGGGACGAAGCAGCAGGTGGTTGATCGCCTGATCTGCTGCTCGCTGGTCGAGGGGCGGAGCTGCGAGAAGTTCCAGGTTCTGGCCGAGGCACTGAAGCCGATCGACGGGGAGTTGGCGGCGTTCTATGCCAGCCTGGTGGAATCCGAGGGGAACCACTACGCCACCTTCCTGATCATGGCGCGGGAGATCGATCTGGAGGAGACTCAGCGACGGTTGGACTTCTACCTGGACTTGGATGCGGAATTGATGCGGGTGCCAAATCCCATGCCGATGCTGCACTGAGGCCGTTCCAAGGGGTGCGCAGTGAAACCATTCACCCTTGGTTGCGATTCTGCGACAAGTCGGGTTGACCCCCAACTGCTGGTGCTGGCGTTTCGAGCGCGTCGTTTCCCTTTCAACACAGTCTCTCCCCAATCCGTGTCTTGGATTGGCAACCCAATCGAAACAGTCGGCAGCCGAGAAAACTGGGTATTCGGAAGCTTCCCGCTCAGCGGATAGGGAAGCGGGGCAAGGAATCCGGGATTCCTCGTCGGCCTCCCGACTTTCGACGGCGACGGAGGCCGTTCAGCGATCGGCGTCCAAACTTTCCCGGGGCAAGGGCGAGGAGAGCCCGATCTTGGACGTCGAACATCGGTTGCTCGATGCGACGCTTGTTGTAGAAAATGGACGGCCTCCTGCTTCGGTGGCCCGCCCGGAGGTTCCCGTGCAGACGGTGGAGGGTCCAAGCCATGACATCCGCCTCGCCATCGTCGACCACGCCGTGGCCGGTGCCTTCGGATTGGACGCAACCGCTTCTCTCTTCAGGTCCCTTCCCGGACTGCCGATCATGCTGACAAGCTGTCATCCCGGAAGTCTTTCCGAGGAGTCGATTCGGAGTGTCGGGATCCGCGAAGTCTTGACGAAACCGATCAAGGCGGTGGATCTGATTCCGGCACCGGCGCGGTTGATTGAGCACTGAATTTCCAAGCTATGAGCCATGTATTGTTGGTGGACGACGACGACAGCTTTCGGAAGGCGATGGTTCGCATTCTGACGAGCGCCGGGCACACGGTCAGGGATCTGCCGAGCGGGCAGGACGTCGCCAAGGCGCTCGCGGAATCATCGGTGGATATTCTCGTCACGGACCTGATCATGCCCGATGTCGAAGGACTGGAAACGATCCGCACGGTCCGCCGGGAGCATTCCGCTCTTCCGATCATCGCCATCTCGGGCGGGGGCCGTCTCACCCCGGCCAGCTATCTCACGATGGCCCGCGGGGTCGGCGCCACCGACGTGCTGGCCAAGCCGTTCGAGCCGGCCCAACTTGTCTCGATGATCGAAAAACTGGCCTTGCGTGCCGCATAGTCCGGGCGGTTTCCACTCGTCAGCGCTTCACGAGGACCACGGCGCTCCGGCCGACCGCGCTCGTCACGTGGGTCAATGGTTCGAACCCGAACTCGGCGCCGATGTCCTCGATCTCCTTCGTCGAGTAACAACGCCCCTGGGTGATGTGCAACAGCACCACCGAGTATTCGGCCACCGGCAGGGGTCCGTCTTTGGCCGGCGTCAGGAAGGCGTCATGGACGATCAACCATCCACCGGCCGGCAGCGCGTCGGCCGAGGCTTTCATCAATTGCCGCACTTCCGGCACATCCCAGTCGTGCAGCACATTCGAGTAGAGATGCACGTCGTGGCCGGTCGGCAATGGTTCGGTCAGCATGTCCGCCGCGACGGTGCCAACCCGCTCGGAGAAGCCACGCTTGGCGGTGGCGCGCGCCGCGATCTTGTCCACGGGCGGCTTGTCCAGAACGCAGGCTTTCAGACCGGGAAACCGGGCGGCGAACGCGCAGGCATACACGCCGGAACCGCCCGCGATATCCAGCAGGCTCGACCGCTTGGAAAGGTCGAGATTCGCGGCCAAGGCCTGGGCGAGGAGGACACCCCGGCAATCCATCATCGCGGTGAATTCTTCCGCGAACGTTTCGCTCTCCATCGCCTTGTGCCAATCGCCCTGGTCCTTGCGGGCCGCGAAATTCGCCGGCTTGTCCGTGCGGAGAATCGTCAGCAGATCCTGCGCGATCGGGCGGTCTTTGATCTTGGGATAGTAGGGGGCGAGATTCCACGGCGAGCCCGTCACCACGTGCTCGCGGCCCGCCTCGGTCACGGAAAGACGATCGCCATCGCGGGCGAGAAGACCCAGCGCGACGAAGAGCGTCGTCATGACGTCGAGCGGGCGGAGGTGGAATCCGAAGTGCGCTGCGATCTCGGGCAGTGACCTGGGGCCGACACCGTTCAACCAGGTGAACAAGTCCAGTTCCACGAGAGCGACGTCGAGCATGTCGACCGCGTAAAAGCCGTCACGGTACCGGTAGAGCTGCGAAGGGTCTGTCTTGGGGGCGAGTGTCAGGTCGAACATGCGCACGACTGTGAAGAAGGCCGGCACCGCGTCCAGTGCTCTTTCCCGGGCGCTGTCTCCGCCGAAGTCCCGACCGGTAGCGGAGCTCGCCGGCGATGAGCGCGCGGTTGACGGCGGTTGAGCAGATCAAGCGATCAAGCGGAGTTCCAACCCAGGCCGCACCGAACCCGACACCAGGATCACCCCCGACACAAACCCCGCAACCCAACCAAAACTCTCATAGCACCTGGATCAACAATCGGGGGCAGGCCAGCAGCGCGTCAGGCAGGGATGCCATAGCCTCCAGACTGCTCGGCGAATGGGACCCCGGGCGAAGAGCCTGTCGATAAGCCGCACGCAAAGGCTCAACGGGGCGGTTTGCGCGCCCGGAGCTGGACACCCTTGCGAGCGAGACAGGCGTCGAGGGCTTTGGAGTAGGTCTCGCCGAGTTCGGTGGGCTGTTCGACCGCCATGTTGAGATCGCGGATGCGGCCGTCATGCACGCCGTAGATCCAACCGTGGATGGTCAGTTCCTGTCCGCGGGCCCAGGCGTCCTGGACGATCGTCGTCTGCGACACGTTGACCGCCTGCTCTATGACGTTCAGCTCGCAGAGCATGTCGACCTTCGCCTTCTCTCCTTCGAGTTCGTCGAGAATCAGGCCGTGCATTTGACGGACGTCCTGGACGTGCCGCAGCCAATTGTCGATGAGTCCAAGCTTTTGATTTTGGAGCGCCGCAGCCACGCCGCTACAACCATAGTGGCCGGTGACGATCACATGCTTCACCTTGAGCACGTCGACGGCGAACTGGACGACGGAAAGGCAGTTCAGGTCGGAGTGGACGACCACGTTGGCCACGTTGCGATGGACGAACAATTCGCCGGGCAGCAGTCCGACGATCTCGTTCGCCGGCACGCGGCTGTCCGAACAACCGATCCAGAGGTATTGAGGCGCTTGCTGGCTCGAGAGCTTCTTGAAGAAGTCAGGGTCCTGCTGGCGAATGGTCTCGGCCCATTCGACGTTTTGGCTGAAGAGGTGTCCAAGTTTGCTCACGGATGAAGATAGATACCGGACCGGATCTCGGCACCGCAACAGCTCAGGTGATTGGATTGAAGAGGCAGACCGGCGTCGCGAAAGTGGTAAATCTTATGGGAATTCAAGTGCGACGCCGCGAAGTTTCAACATGGTTTTAGTCCTGATCATTCCGCGCGCGGCATGAAAGCAAACACACAGCTGGATCCCCAAAGGCCACTCGCGGTCTGTTTGGAGCTGTCAAATCGGGTTGGACGTTGGCGAATAGCTCTTGCCGAATTGCTCGTCATTCAAGTTTGCGTCCTTGAGAGGGTCTAAATCACCGCAAGATTCGTAATTTTCTGTATCGAGTACGATTGGAGCGGATGGTCCTGGGCAGCTTTAAGAGAGTTCTAACATATTCTGGAAGAGTATTTTAGAAGCTGAATTGGATTCTCGGCCCTAGCTGGTGTCCATTTTGTGGAAAATGTCTTGCCTCAGAACAAGAACATCGTCTATCTATGTAGAAGTTAAGAGTAAGTCGGCAATGTTTCGGCTGAAAAAAACTCAAATCTTGACCCTATGAAAAAATTCCCATTGACCCTGTTGGTGGCGGCTTCCGGTCTGCTCGGGCTGCAAAGCGCTGTTGCAGCTGCGCCTACCGTTATTTTGGATCCGTTCTCGGACGCATTCTTCTTCCCGCTCAGTGTCACAGCGGCGTCACCGACTGATGGACCGTCTTCCACGTCCCCGGTCGTTGGCTCTTCTTTCCCGACACTCAAAAGGCAAGTTGATTTGAAGTTCAACAGCGGAGTCATTTCCGGCTCAGCTGCGAAAGCAGAAGTCGTCGGTGGGATTTTTAGTTTCGCGACGGATACTGCGGTTTCCGCAACAGCGACCGTCACCTGGACCCTCCTTGGTGGAGCTGCCTTCGATTTCTCGTCCTACGGTCCTCCTTCCTCCGTGCTCTTCAGCATGGAAGTTTTGGCTGACGTTTCTGCGGGAACGACACCTTTTACCTTCGAGATTTTCGATGGCGTGAACGTGGCCTCTTACACTCCGACGATTGTGCCCGGCGGCATCGCATTCACCACGCTTTCTTCGTCATTGGCATCCTTCACCGGTGCCGGTGCGATTGATTGGTCGAGCATCGACTCTTTCAAGCTTATCATTGCTCCCAAACCGGGCGGTGATGCTTTCGTGGATATCTTGGGTTTCACTCCGTCCCCGGTTCCTGAGGTCTCCACTGCGGTGTCGGCAGGTGCTTTCGCCTTGCTTGGTGGCATCGTGATGCTGAGAACTCGCAAGGGTTCCTCTGCGGTCTAGTCCGTAAGGACGAGGTCTCCGACTGTTGTCGTCGAAGCGCCATGACTTGATTGTCATGGCGCTTTTCGTTTGTCGACCTGTCACCAGGGGAATTGGCCAGTCAGGATTGCCGGGCATATTGGCTGACGGTTCCCTGCGAAAGGATCCGGAAGAGGCAACGGAAAAGCTTTGCGGTCAGGGGCGGATTCCCTTCGCGCAGAAGTGGCCGGCAGCGGGAGCCAATCACAACGCGGTGTTCCTAAAACTTCGACCGACGGAGGCGGCGTTCCCACTTTTGGGAGAAGAGATGTGGATCGATGGCGCCGCCAAACAGGGTTGGTTCGTGCAAGGAAACAACGGAAAGGATTGCCGTTCGAGAGAGAGGTGCGGCCTTTTTCCAGGTTAAATACATCCGTCTGGAAAATCTTGTCCCGAAAGGGCAAACCCACGCGCGTCCGCGACGTGTCCAAATGCCGGTGTCACGGAGAGGACGCGCCGGAACCGAAGGATTGGAACATGAATCAGACTATGTGGAGGTGATACTGCTTCGACTTGGCTGCCGATGGGCCGAGTTTTCCTTGGTTTTTGACGGCGTCTCAATATTCCACCATTCGATAGAACCGTTGAGGATGGCTGGTCGCGTTTGGATCAGAGACGACAACCTGACCTGTTGCGTCGAGAGTAACCGTGCCTAGGTCATCCCAAGTGGTCAGATCATTGGACCCTTGTATGAGATAGGCTGTGCCGATTTTCCCGTTCAGTTTTACGGCCATTGTGCCTGGTTTGGACATCTCCGCCGCCAAATCGCCCCCGACGCTAAGTCGTTCGGTGACCGAAGATGACACGACGACGAGACTGACGGATTTGGCAGCGGAGGTGTAGTTGAGGGAGTCGGCAGGAGAGAAGGAGACGGTGAGGGTCTGGGTTCCGGCGCCGAGGATGGTTCCGGCGGCGGGAGAGTAGGAGAAGGAGCCCGGGACGTTGGCCGAAGCGTTGAGCTGGGCCGCGCCGAGCGGGGTGCCGGCGGCGATGGCCGCAGGGGTCGCCCAGCTCACGCTCGGGGTGGCCTTGCCGACGACGAGGCTGACGGTTTGGGAGGCCGCTGTGTAGTTGAGGGAGTCGGTGGGAGAGAAGGAGACGGTGAGGGTCTGGGTTCCGGCGCCGAGGATGGTTCCGGCGGCCGGGGAGTAGGAGAAGGCGCCCGGGACGTTGGCTGAGGCGTTGAGCTGGGTCGCGCCGAGCGGGGTGCCGGCGGCGATGGCCGCAGGAGTCGGCCAGCTCAGAATCGGGGTGGTCTTGCCGACGACCAGGCTGACCGATTGGGACGCCGTGGTGTAGTTGAGGGAGTCGGTGGGAGAGAAAGAGACGGTGAGGGTCTGGGTTCCGGCGCCGAGGACGGTTCCGGCGGCGGGAGAGTAGGAGAAGGAGCCCGGGACGTTGGCCGAGGCGTTGAGCTGGGCCGCGCCGATGGGAGTGTTGGCGGCGATGGCCGAGGGAGTCGGCCAGCTCAGGATCGGGGCCACCTTTTCGACCGTGAAAGTGACGGTGCGTGAGGCCGTGGTGTAGTTGAGGGAGTCGGTGGGAGAGAAAGAGACGGTGAGGGTCTGGGTTCCGGCGCCGAGGATGGTTCCGGCGGCGGGAGAGTAGGAGAAGGAGCC
>JBBQXJ010000066.1:0-26430 GCA_038209745.1 Verrucomicrobiota bacterium | reverse complement strand
TGCCGGCGGCGTGGCGCACCCTCGCACGGAGCCGGGCGTTGATGACGGCCCAGGTGCCGTCCTTGGTCCAGCGGCGGAAGACAGGGTAGACGGTCTGCCAGGGCGGGAAGTTCTTCGGCCTCTCCCGCCATTGGGCCCCGGGTTTGCAGTGGTAGAAGATCGCATCGAGGACCCAGCGCAAGCAGGTCCGGCGCCGTCCCTTCTTGGAGGGCTTGGGCAGAAGGGGCTCGATCCCGGCCCATTGGCGTCGGTGAGACCGCTCTGGAAAACGGTGTTTTTCATCGCTCCAAACACCGCTACCGCGAGGGTTCTGAACCGTTCTTCACCCGCCGTTCAGCAAGCTTTTTCCTGTAACAGGCCGCTATTGTTCGGGATTATATCTTTTTCAGACAGGCTCTGAGGACTGTGGGCAATTGAAAGCGCGGCGTCGAAGCGGGGGCCGTGTTCCTGGAGGAAGGCGCGGCCGCTGGCGACGTCTTCGCGGACGCGTTGGACGCCGAGGGGGATCCAGTGTTCGTCGGTGAAGCCGAGGCCGGGGTGATGGTGTGGGCTGGCGGCGGCCAGGCCGGCGTTAAGTCTGTTCTTCGGCTTTGTGTGGCTTTTCACAAGATTTGCCGCCGGAAACCGAGGCGCGGACACCCTGCCAAACCCGACGCGCGACCGGGTCTTCCAGGCCCCCAGCCGTGCGCCATCCACCCCGGTTGCCGCAGCCGACGATGGACACGATTGCTTCCTTACTGTGTTCATTTATTGCCTCCGGTGGTTGGTAACATTCCATCGAGGCAACGGGCCGATTTTCATCCGGTCATTCCTTCCAGAGTTCCAACTCCGTCACGCCGCTGCGGGCATTGCCTTGGTGGGTAAAGACGATGCGGACTTTCTTGGTGGTGACTTTCGTGAACGTGACCGTGTTCATCGCCCCGCCGATGGGCGTGGCAGGCGACTTGGATTGATTCGCCGCGTCGCGCCACTCGTCGTCGAGGAAGTATTGCACTGCGTAGCTGGCGGGAGGCTGCACACCGCCGCGGTCGTCGTAGAGGTAGAGTTCCGCGCGACTGACTTCCTTCGCTTCGCCGAAATCCACTTCAAGCCAGTCGCTCGGGTTCGGGGAGCCGTAGCTCGTCCACCGGTTCACCGGCGTGGGTTTGTAGACGATGCGGCCATCGGTGGCTCTCGTGGGCACGCCTCCGAAAACATCCGAGTGTGACGCGCTGGCCTTGGGGAAACCTTGGGCCGTCGGATTGTAGGCGAGATTGCCGGGTTTCGCGGGCGGCGCGATGTAAGGCAACGCACCTTCGCCCCACGCTTCGATTTCCGTCAGGCCGGTGAAGCCGCTTTTCGCGTGCGTGAACACGGCGCGCAGTTTCGTGATGTCGCGCGCGACAAACTGGACCGTGTTGGCGCGGTGCCCCGAAGGCTCCGCCGGAGCGCGCTGCTGATTGGGAATCGTCTCCCACGTCTTGCCGTCGTGAAACTCCAGCGCGTAACTCGCGGGCGCGACCACTTCCTTGCCGTCATCGAGGAAATAGAGCTTCACCGTGTCGAGGCGGCGCGCGGTGCCGAAGTCCAGTTCCACCGAGTCGGCGGCGTTCGGCGAACCCACCGTTGTCCAGCGGTTCGGCGGATTGATCGTAAACCAATAATTGCCGTCGTTCACCTTTTCGAGAGCGGTATCCGGCGCGGTAAAGGTCGCCGCAAGACGCGGGTAATAGTCGCCATCGTTGTTCACGGCGAAGTTCAGCTTCGCCGGCCTCGACTGCTTCGGCGCAGCGGCTGCCGGAAGCCTCGCGGTGATCTTCCCGAGCGTGTCGAGCGCCGCGAGTTCCCCGCCATCCGCCAGCACGCGGAAACCGGCGCCTTTGTGGTAACGCGAACCGTCCTTGTCCCACAATATACTCAGGCGATGGCCGCGATACGATACGTCGTCGAGCGCAAAGTATGGCCATTCCTTCGGCGCGAGCGGATCGATCTCGAGCATGTCGTCGTTGCGCGTCTTGAGTCCGACGAGGCCGGTGATGACGAGGTCGTTGAAGCTGCTGTGGAAGTAATGCTCGCTGTGATTGTAGCCATCGTGCCCCTCGAACGATCCGGTATCCGGATGAAGTGCCTCGGCGAGATACGGCAAGCCTTTCTTCCGATGCGAGACGGCGAAAATGCGCAGCAGCTTAGCGTAATCCGCCGGCGTGATGACGTCCTGCTGGTAGTTCTGCAGCAGGTTGGCCAGCGCCTTGAGCGTCTGCGCCGTCGAGTAAGGCCATGACTGGCCGCTCCACCAGCAGCAGGAATCTTTCAGCAGAAACATCGGGTCATGGCGCTCGACGGTCGAGGGACCAAATTCAGCGTAGAAAAAATTCGGGTCCATCAGGAACTTCCACGCGGACTCGTAGCCGGGGTCGGGAAGATTGAACTGCCACGGGATGTAAGCGTGCTCCTCGCGCCCGTGCCCGTCGCCGGCGAACTTGCCCGACTGATAGGTCAGCGTGTGCTTCTTGACCACGTTGCCTTCCTTGTCCTCCTCGTCGCGCATGGACATGGGAAAGAAAAACTCGCGCTCCGGATCCCACAGCAGCCTCTGAAGCTTCTCCTTCAAGCCCGTCGCCTTCGTTTCGTAAATCTTCGCCGTTGCCTCGTCGCCAGCGAGCCGGGCGATGCGCGCAATGGCCAGCGCGTCGGCCCACATATAGGCGTTGAAGCCCGGACGATAGCCGTTCGCGCCGCGCAGGATGTCCTTCGTCTGGCGGCTGTTGATATTGAACTCCATGCCGTCGTCGTGCCCGTTCTGCCAGAAAAGGCCGACCTCGGGGACGAACTGTCGCTTCTCCCAGGCCTCGTAGTTTTTCCTCAAGTCGGGCAGCAAGTCCTTCACGAACGCATCATCGGGATGCACCTGATGCACGGCCCAGATGCCATCTGCAATCCACGTGCCGTAATTCCGCGGCTGTGCGCCCTGCGTGCGGAACCAGTAGCGCGAATAATCGCGGGCAATCGTGGGATCATTCAGCCAGCGCACTTCGTAAAACTGGTGCCCAGCCGGACAGCTAATCGCTCCGTACGCGCCGCTCCAGAAAGGCCGATCAATAAACTCGGTAAGGCTGTAGCCGCTGTTCGGCGAGCCGTAGGTGAGGTGCTTGGTGATGAGTTCCCAGCGGTAATAGTAAGTCGTGACGATCTCCGCATCCGGGCAATCGAAGAACGGGATGTTCTCCTTGAACCAGTCGAAGTCGCGGTTGTCCCAAAACGTCTGCGCCGCGAGCGCCGCGTCCTTGTCGAGCACCGGCCCGGCGTGAGCGACGGGAGGGTTGCACGACAAAAAGAAGGCAACGATTCCAGCGGCGATGCGCGGTGTGATGATGGACTTCATATTAAGATTCGAATCTGCGTTCCAGGAGCCCGTCTGAAAAAGATAGAATCCCGATAAAAGCGGCCTGTTACAGGAAAAAGCTTGTCGAACGGCGGGTGACGAACGGCTCAGAACCGTAGCGAAAGCGGTGTTTGGAGCGATGAAAAACACCGTTTTCGAGAGCGGTCTCACCGACGCCAATGGGCCGGGATCGAGCCCCTTCTGCCCAAGCCCTCCAAGAAGGGACGCTCCCGCACCTGCTTGCGCTGGATCCTCGACGCGATCTTCTACCTGACCAAAACCGGCTGGCAATGGCGGCAGATGCCAAAGGACTTCCCATCTTGGCAGACCGTCTACCACGTCTTCCGCCGCTGGACCAAAAACGGCACCTGTGGGCCTGGTTCGAAAAAGCGGACAGGGAAAAGGGGGTGTTGGTTAGTTGTTTAGGCGTTCGAAGTTGGCCGGGGAGAGGCCGGCGAGGGAGGTGTGGCGGCGGAGGCGGTTGTAGAAGGCTTCGATGGAGCCAGAAGATCTCGGCTTTGGCTTGGAGGCGGGTGTCGGACTGGCGGGGGCAGACGAGCTCGGGTTTGAGGGTGCTCCAGAAGCTTTCTATGGCGGCGTTGTCGTGGCGGTTGCCGCGTCGGCTCATGGAGGCGAGCAGGCCGGCGGCCTGGAGGGCGGCGCGGAAGTTCCCGGCGGCGTATCGGACGGCGCGGTCGGAGTGGAAGAGCAGGCCCGGTGGCGGGGTGCGGTGCAGGGTCGCCATCGAAAGGGCGGAGGGGACGAGCGCGGAGTCGATGGTCGGGCCCATGGCCCAGCCCAAGATCTTGCGGCTGTGGAGATCCATCACGCCGGCCAGATAGAGCCAGCCTTCGGCGGTGGGGATGCAGGTGAGGGCGGCGACCCGGATCTGGTTGGGTGCCGTGGCTTGCGGACGATTTGGGGGCGACGGGATGGTCCGTGGCGGCTGTCGGTGGTCTGGACGCGGTGGCGGCTCTTCGGCGTCCACAGAGGCCCCGGCTTTTCATGAGGCGGGCAATGCGGTTGCGTCCATGCCGGCTCCCGCGCGGGCGGAGTTCGTCGACGATCCTCGGCGAGCCGCAGGTCCGGCGGCTTTCGGCGTGGATGACGGTGATCTGCTCGGCCAGCGCCTCATCCTCCGGGGCCCGGAAGCCGGGAGCCAAACGGCGTCGGTCCCGTCGTAGACGCCGCTGGGAGAGACCAGGCGGTTCTCGCAGAGCCGCGCCATGGCGTGGTCGTTTCTCATCGCGTGAACCCGTTCATGGCGTTCGACGGTGCTTCGGAGAGGATGCCCAACGTTTTTCTAAAATGTCGCGCTGCTCACGGAGGTGACGAATCTCCCGCCGGGCGTCCTCGAGCTGGGACCGGAGGGTGGAGGCCAAGGGCCTTCCCGCCCTCCCCCGTCGGCGGGGGCAGGAGCTTGCGCCAGGCGAAGAGCAGGCTTTCGTTCAGGCCGAAGTGGGCGAACTGGGCCTGGACGAACAGGCGATTCTTTTGCGCGCGCTGGAGGAGAAGTGCTTCCCGCCCTTCGGCAGCGACCATGAAGTGACGAGCGACTTCCAGCTCATCACCGGCACGAACCGCGATCTCCAGGAGCGCGTGCGTGAAGGCCGTTTCCGCGAGGATCTGATGGCGCGGCTCAACCTTTGGACCTTTCGCCTTCCGGGCTTGCGCGAGCGGGCGGAAGACATCGAGCCGAACCTCGACTACGAGCTGGAGCAGTTCGCCCGCAAGCACGGCACGCGGGTGACGCTGAGCAAGGAAGCGAGGTCGGCCTTTCTGAAGTTTGCCCATGCACCGGAAGCCCGCTGGAGCGCGAACTTCCGGGACCTGAACGCCGCCATCACCCGCATGGCCACCTTGGCCGAAGGTGGCCGGATCACGTCCGCCGTCCTCGACGACGAGCTCACTCGCCTGCGCGACGCGTGGTCGGAACCGGAGATGGAGGACGACGAAGCGGAGTTGCTAAACTCGGTGCTCGGGCCCAAGCGATTGGCGGAGATCGATCCCTTCGACCAGGCGCAGCTCGCCTACGTCATCCGTGTCTGCCGCGAGTCGAAGAACCAGTCCGACGCCGGGCGGGAGCTGTTTCGCGTCTCCCGCCTCGGCCGCAAACACACCAACGACGCGGATCGCCTGAACAAGTATCTGGCGCGCTTCGGGCTGACGTGGGCGGAGTGCGGCGGTTGAAGGCGAGGGGCTTGGTTTCCGGGCCGTTCTCTGCCTGACTGTGGTCGTGAACGTCGCGCTCGCCCATTTCGGCCTACCCGACCTTGAGCAGCGGCTCGGGGAGTGGGGCTTCAAGCGTTCCCATGCGGGCCGGTTGTTGCGGGCGTTCTACGCGGGCAACGGCGAGATGGACGAATCGACTCTCGTGCTGCCCGAAGGTCTCCTGGAAAAGCTGCGCGTCGAAACGCCGCCAAGCGCGACCACGCTCGCCGTCCGGCAAGTGGCCGAAGACGGCACCACCAAGCTCCTGCTCCGACTGCGGGACGGTCGCACGGTCGAGTCCGTCATGATGCCCGACTATCGCGACGATCGCGTGGCGGGTTGCCTGTCGTCCCAGGTCGGCTGCGCCATGGGCTGCGACTTCTGCGCGACGACCAAGACGGGTTTTGAACGCAATCTCACCTCGGCGGAAATGGTCGAGCAGTTCCTCGCCCTCAGGCGCGAGGCCGAGGCCGTGGGCAGGCGGCTGCGCACCCTCGTCTTCATGGGCATGGGGGAGCCTTTGCTGAATCTGGACAACGTCCTCCCGGCCGTGGAACGCATCGCGGACAACCGGCAGGGCGCGCTTGGTTGGCGGCAGATCACCGTGTCGACCGTCGGGATCGTGCCCGGCATCGAGGCGCTGACCGCGACCGGTCTTGGCTTTCATCTCGCGGTGTCGCTCCATGCGCCGGACGACGCCACCCGCGCGCAACTTCTGCCCATGGGGAAGCGCTTCCCCATCGCCGACATCCTCGCGGCGGCGGATCGATTCCAGGCGGGTCGCGGCCGCCCGGTGACGATCCAGTATTGCCTGTTGCAGGGAGTGAACGATTCGCCGGACCACGCCCACGCCTTGGCTTCGTTGCTCGGCGCGCGGCGCATGCACGTGAATCTCCTGCGCTACAATCCCACCGGGCTCAGCCTGCGCGGCGTCATCTATCAGCCGACGCCGCTCGACGTCGCCGAAGCCTTCGTCGCCATTCTGCGTGAGCGGGGATTGGTCGCGCACTTCCGGAGGTCGCGGGGCAAGGACATCGATGCCGCGTGCGGACAACTCCGGAGACGACAGGCTGAAGCGGTCTAGGAGGGTGCGAGCCCACCGGGGAGGAGAGGTTGGTCGGCGCGGCGCGCCCCGCGTTTCAGGTCGCCAGCGCCGGTTGAAGACTCCCGCCCAGCCGGTGGAACCGTTCCTGGCGCCGGGCAATCTCCTTGGGGATCGCCAGCCCGTCCGGCAAGGGCGTGGCGTCGGCTTGCTCGGCTTTGGCCGGCAGCTGGGTCGCTACCAGTCCCACTTCGGCGATCATCTCCCCGGCGCTCTGGTAGCTCACCGCGATGTGTTTGCTGGCGTGGGCCATGACTTTGGTGCCGTCGGCCGCCACGGTGAGCTGGCCGAACTTCAGCACGTTGAGCTTCTGGGCCAGCTGCAGGACTTTGACGAACCTCCCATTGAACTGGGCCTGGTTCTCACGGCGGACAGCTAGTCGCGCAGGTTGGGCGGCAGAAGCAGCGGAGTATCGCGGTCAATGGAAACCAAGCGCGTGTCCATGCGCAGAAAGACGACGGCCAAGCCCAAAAGTTGCCCCGCCATGAAAAAATCGCGTTTCCTAAGTCCGGCAGGCTGCTGGGCGCGCCGCCCCAGAGACCCCCCGACAAGGGCCTTTAACTCGTACAGTTGGTCTTCGGCATCGGGGTGTCGTCAAACGCGCTCCAATGGAAAGATGCTCACGTCGACACCGCGTGACATGAGAATGTGCGGGGGACGCCTGCAAGCGGGTGTGAAACGGTTGATCGACAAGAGATGGTCGTCCCATGCCGTCACCTCGACGCGACACAGCGGATACGGTTGATGAAACACCGCGCCGCGCCAGAGGCGGCTGCCAGTCCCCGCATAGAGCCGGTAGCGCTCGACGAGAAAAAACTCCAGCGATGCGGGGCCTGCCGTCGGTAGTTCAGCACCGGGCGCATACTCAAACGCACAAACCACGCCGTCCGCGTCGCCACCACTGCGCTTCGATTCGTAACGGATAGCGCCTGATTTCGTTCGGCTGGATTTCATCTTCGCGTCCTCGTAGGGCAGATGAAAGAAACGTCGCGCGATGGCCACCGCCAATCGCTGGTTTGCATCGAGCGAGTAGAACCAGACGCCGGGCACGCCGGCGCGATCATGAACGTAGGTGCGCAGGTTCATCTCCATGAAATTTGAAATGCCAGGCACGGCGGGAAAAAACCGTGGCCGGATGTTCTGCATGAAGAACGGGACGACGCCGAGGTACGCCTTTCCCGCAAATGTGTCCACGAACAACCCGTCCGGCAGCGTCCTCTGAATCTCCGGCACGGAAAACTCCCAGTGTAGGAAGAGCAAGTCGCGCCATTGCTGAAACATGACCGGTTGCGCGGGTGGCCGCTGGCGCATCGCGAGGCGCCCGGCCTCGTCCGGTGGGTGTGGCATTGGCAAGGGTGCAGTCACGGCAGAAAAGATATAGTCGGAACGTTGTCGAGGGACAAACCAGGTGATTGTCGGCGTCAAACTCCGGGCTTGATTTGCAACTCGTCCAACTTCCGACGAGTTATCTCCCGAGTGAACCTGTCTTCGAACCACGACACAGAGATTTTGATCCTTGGCGCCGGGATGGCCGGGCTGAGCGCGGCAACCGAGTTGCAGCGCGCGGGGCGTCGCGTGCTGGTGCTCGACAAAAGCCGGAGCGTGGGCGGCCGGATGGCGACGCGGCGGTTGGGCGAGGCCGTGTTTGATCACGGTGCCCAGTTCATGACGGCGCGCAGCGCGCGTTTCCAGGGGATGCTGGGCGGTTTGGTCGAGGACGGCGCGGTCGTCGAATGGTGTCGAGGTTTTGCCGAACAGGCCGATGGTCACCCCCGATGGCGTGGCAATCCCGGGATGAACTCCGTGTCCAAACTCCTCGCGAAAGAGGTAGAGGTGCGCCTGGAGAAACCGATCGCATCGTTGAGCGCAATGGCGTCGGGCTGGCTGGCGCGCACGAAGGACGGCGAAACATTCACCGCTGGCGCGCTCCTGCTCACACCGCCAGTGCCGCAGTCCCTCGCGCTTTTGGACCACGGGGGATTTGCACTGGTAAAGCCGATGAGGACGCGGCTCGAAACCATCGAATACGAACGCTGTCTTGCCGTGCTCGCGGTGTTGGATGGGCCGTCGCAGATTCCTTCGCCGGGCGGCCGGCAATTCACCGAAGGTCCGATCTCGTGGCTGGCCGACAATCAATTGAAAGGCATCTCGCCCCAGGCCGCCGTGACAATTCACGCCAGCCACGCCTTCAGCGTCGAACACTGGCAGGAGGACCGGAAGGAAAGTGGTCGTGAACTCCTGCGGGCCGCCGCCCCTTGGCTGGGCGCGGCGGTGAAGGAATTTCAAGTCCACGCGTGGCGCTACAGCAAGCCGCTGCGGGTGGAAGAATGCGCCTGCCTGCTCGCGAATGAAGCGCCGCCACTGATCTTTGCTGGCGATGCCTTTGCGGGATCAAAAGTCGAGGGCGCGGCGCTGTCGGGTTGGGCCGCGGCGGAAATCCTCAAGCAGTGGAAGAGGGGATCAAGATGCGCGGGGTGAAGAAGCAACATCTGCCGGCGAAGCTTTGTGTGGCGCGCGGCCGGCCGTTCGCCTGGCGAAGGAAGTGGGCGCGCGATTGGGAGAACGTAAAGTTTTGCAGCGACGCCTGCCGTCGTGCGAAGGCTACTTTCCCAGCAATCCAAAGTTGATCCACGCGATGAGAGTGGCGAGAACCAGCAAGCCGAGGCACGGCAGCATTTTGAAGATGGGATTTTTCGCCCGCAGATGCGCGACGAAGGCCGCGATCATCATGAGGGCGATGCCGACGCCGCCCACCAAGGCAAATTGAGGACGCTCGACTCCAATCAACAGCAGCAAAGCGAAGGTCATCTTCAAGACACCCACGAGGTCGCGCAGCCAGTCGGGCAGGCCATACTTTTTGAACTCTTGAACGATGTTGGCGTAGCGCACCACCCACACGAAAAAAACCGCCGCCGCCACAAGTGCCTGCAAGCAAACTGACAGACTGTGCATCACAAGACGCTATGAGCTTAAAACGTGAGATTGAAGCGGAAATTTGCGTCGCAGGGATCGGCTTCGGCGAGGACGGGATGCCCGAGCTGCGCTTGAGTTGGACCCGAAGAGGAAGACTTTGAGCGGTGACTTTGACGTCCATCAGGACCGCCTCTTCCGGTCTTCTTCGACGGGCCGCCAACGGATAGGGCAGCTCGGGATCCAGACGGTCGTCGGGCTCTGCCCGAACACTGACCCCTTTCTTGGAGGATGCGGTTGGATGCAGGCTTCTGGGCGCAGTCCTTCCGGATGAACCGTGATCGAGGGCGCGATGTTGGCGCTGGTTTGATTGGGCGGCTTCTTCGGGACCGTCGATTCAACTTTCAGCAAAGGAGCCCCGAATTCCCACGATGATCCGCACGGACCGGTTGGAGTCGAAGGGTGTATGGACAACGCGGAACACCAAGAATTCTTTACCGTTGCGGGCGATGAACTTTTCGCCTGCGCGCGGCAAGTGGATCAGCTCCACGAGCTCCACGAGCTCCGCAGAGCGGTCTTCACGATTGAAAATCTCAATGGTCATCCGAGTCCCTGGGATCACGCCTTCCGGACGAGACAGGCGAAGCACTTGTAGGCTTGCTGGCCGGAGAGGTTGTCGAAATAGCGGTCGCTCACGAGGGTGTTCGCGGGCTCATAGGCCGGCACGCCGAACTCGTCGCCCATCCTCTGCATCGGGCCGAACGTATTTGGGACGAAAATGGTGTCTTCCCGGATCCCTTCCCAGAAGAGAGCCGTGCCGGTGACGGAACCCTGCGGGCTTTCGACCACCACCTTGTCACCGTCCTGGATGCCTGCTCGTTGAGCGGCCGCGGGGTGAATCTGAACCAGACGCAGACCGTTCATCTGTTTGCCGATATAGGTCCACTGGGTCACGCCGGCGAAGTGGACGACGCTGGGTCGGCCGATCATGCCCATCAGCGGGAAGCGCCGGTGGACCTCGCCATCCGACAGCCCGCCAATTTTCACCGTGGGGGTCAGCGCCTGGGGATTGACCGGATTGCGGACGAATTGATCGAGGTATTCGATGCCGGGATTTCGGCCGGTGACTTCTGGATGGGTGTAGAAAATTGGCAGCGCGAAGTGGCCCGCCGATGCCAGCTTTTCTTGGATGGCGGGAGTGGCGAGCTCGATCTTGCCGCTCGGCGTCAGGAACCGTTTGCCCGCGTTCGCCGGATCCAGCGCCACGGCGGCTTCATACCAGGAAGCATGGTCCAGATAGAGGGTGCTGACGCCGGGGTGCTGCACGGTCGGGCAGGGCCAACGCAACGGCTCGGTGCGAGCCGACATCCGGTCGCGAGTCATTCCGCCCATTCCGGGCGTGTTCCCCACGAAGACGTCCCACAGGTTGCGATAGTCCCTCCATTCTTCCGCCAAATTGTCGGTCCAGTAGTTGGGTGGATTCCTGGTGTCGTGCCTCGCCATGGCACGCCCGAGGTCGATCCACATTTCCCAGTCGGGCTTCGATTCGCCGACGCGGGGCACGGCCTGCTCCTGCCAGCGGATCGCGCGGTCGTCGCGGCGCATGTAGACCGTCTCCATCTCGAAGCCGCTGCAGGCCGGGAGAATGATGTCGGCATAGTAGGCCGCCTCCTCCATGAAAAGACCGGTGTAGACGTAGAACTCCAGCTTGCGGAACGCGTCTTTGACCTTGCCGGTGTTCGCGCTGCCGAGGATCGGATTGCCCTGGGTGACGATGGCCCGAAGCCGGTAGGGCTTCCCGCTGAGAATGGACTCGGCGAAGTAGTCCGGTCCCACGGGCAAGGCCACGTCCTTCTTCGGCGTCGTGCCTTTGACGGGCGGCAGGTTCAACCCGCCGGGCCACGTGTTGTGCATGAAATTGCAACCGCCTCCGTTGATCCCGACGTTTCCCGTGATGGCCGCCAAGAAGGCCAAACAGCGGTAGGTGTCGAAGGCGTTCAATTGATGCGAAATCCCCGCGTTGCAGAAGATCGCGGCGGGCTTGCTCGTCGCGTATTGCCCGGCGATCCGGCGAATGGTCGCGGCCGCGACGCCGCTCACGGATTCGGCCCACTCCGGGGTATAGTTCTTCTCCTTGAGATGGGCGCGTAGTTCCTCGAAACCCACGACCCACTGGGCAACGAACGCCTTGTCGTGCAGTTCCCGCTCGACGATGTGATGGAGCATGGCCAGCACGAGCGCCATGTCGGTCTGGGGTTTGGGCGCCAACCAATCGTCCGCCTGGGCGCCGGTCGGCGTCAGCCGGGGATCGACCACGACCAGTTTGGCTCCGGTTTTGGCGCGCTCGCGCAGCAGATACTCGAACGTGACCGGATGGGTCTCCGCCTGGTTGGTGCCGAGAAAGAGGAAGAACTTCGCCGAACCCAGGTCTTCTTGGCCCGTCGCGCCATCCACGCCGTAGCCGTTGGTGAAATTGCCGAGACCGAAGGTCCAGGCCAGCGCGTTCCCGCCGGCGTCGTTGCACACGGGTCCGACGTCCGTGTCGTTCGGACTTCCCAGCAGGGTGAACAACCGGCCCACGACAGAACCGGTGCCGCGGGGCAGGCGCCCCGACGTCTTGTTGGCGATTGCCCGGGCTTCACCGGCGTCCCGCAGAGCGAGAAACTTCTTCGCGACGATGTCGAGGGCTTCATCCCATGACACCGGTTCAAACTTGGAGTCGGCCGAACCCTTCTCGCCCGAGACGCGCTTCATGGGGCGGGTCAGGCGGAACCGGTTGTAGACCAGCTGGGTCATCATGGTCTCGCCCTTGACGCAGAGACCGCCCGCCTGGACGGGGTCGGCGGGTTCGCCGCGCACCTCGATGATGCGCCCGTCCTTGAGGTGGACTTTCAGGCGGCAGAGCGAGTTGCAGAACTGGCAGGCGCTGTCGACCACCTTGTCCGGCTGCAACGCGGCGGACTGGCGGGTGAAGTCGAATCCATGGGAAACCGACTTGCTGGTAGGGTTGTCCGGGGCTGTGGCTGCGAGCGACTTTGTTTGGCTCAACAACGTCGCGGCGGGAAGGGTCGCCGAGGTGATGGCGGCGGCTTTGAGGAAGTCGCGACGGGACAGTTTCGACATGGTCAGCCTTTCTTGAGGGAACTGTCGGTTTGAAGGCTTGAGCGGCCCTCCGATTCCAGAAAATGAATGGTCTCGGAGCACCGGGGATGGGTCAGGACATCGGCGCAAGATCCGGATTCCGCGATCTCTCCGGCTCCGTCGCGGACGCAGAGACAGACGAGGGTGTCCGCGACCCGGCGGGCCTGTTCCAGGTTGTGGGTCACGAGAACGACGGTGCGGGTGGCTTTCAGCCGCAGGATCAATTCCTCGATCGCGGCGACGGAGCGCGGGTCGAGCGCGCTGGTGGGCTCGTCCATCAGGATCACCTCGGGACCGACCGCCAGCGTTCGGGCAAGACAGAGCCGCTGTTGCTGGCCCACGGAAAGACGCAGGGCCGAATCGTGGAGACGGTCTTTGACTTCGTTCCACAGGGTCACTTCTTCGAGGGCGCGCTCGGCGACCTCCGGCCAGTTGCGCCGAGGCACCTTTCCGTGATGGCGCACGCCGAACAGCACGTTTTGGAAAATGCTCCGGGGAAAGACGACGGGCTGCTGGAAGAGGATCCCGACGCGGGCGCGAAGCGCCTCCACATCGACTCCGGCGCCATAGATGGAGAGACCGTCGAGTCGAACATCTCCCGTCAAGGTGTAGCGCGGATCCAGTTCGATCAGGCGGTTGAGACACTTCAACAGCGTGCTCTTGCCGGCGCCCGACTGTCCGATGATCCCCACGACCCGGTGGCGGACGGCCTTCAGATCGACGTCGCGCAGAATCGTCCTGCCACCGACCGTCACCGTCAGGCCTCGCGCTTCAAGCAATGGATCCGGGGTTTTCATCAGGGATGCTGCGCCTCCTCGCGGGTCCGCAGGCGGACGGGCAGCGCGGCGAGGCTGAGAATAAAAACCATGCCCAGCAGGACGAGCGCGGTGCCCCAAAGCTTCCCCGCGACCTGCGGATCGAAGGAGTCCTGCGCCAATACGAAGATGTGGTAGGGCAACGAGAGAACGGGGCTTTCCTTGATTTCGTGGGGCAGAGTGGCCCCCGCAAAGATCGTCGCCGTGAACATGATGGGGGCGGTTTCGCCAGCCGCCCGGGCCAAGCCCAAAAGCAATCCCGTGACCAGTCCGTTGAGGCTTTGTGGCACGATGACCGACCAGATGATCTGGCCGGGGCTCAGTCCGAGGCCCGCCGCCGCTTCGGCGTATTTCGCCGGGAGTCCATCGATGCGTTCGATCAGAGCGATTGCGACGGAAGGAAGGATCATCGCCCCGAGGATGATTCCACCCGCGAGCCAGGATTTGCCCCACCCCAGATACTTCACGAAGACCATCAGCCCGAGAAGACCCAACAGGATCGAAGGCACGCCGTTCAGCAGATAAAGAAGAAACACCAGACCGCGCCGCCAACGGCTCCGCCTCCAATACACGCCGCAGAGCAGGCCGATCCCGAGCGCGAACGGCGTGCAAACCACCAGCGCGGTGGTGATCAGAATGAGGGTTCCGATCAGGTTGTAGAAAATCCCGCCATCGGCCCCTACCAGGCGGATCTGCTCGGTGAGAAAGCCCCAGCTCACCGCATGGAATCCCCGACTGAGAACGGCGCCAACGATGGCCAGCAACACTCCACAGGACAGCACCGCGCATCCGGCGGTCGTGGCGACGAACAGCACGTTTTTCGCCCTACGCATCGTCCCTCCTTCGGGCTCCAAACCAGAGGCTGGCCAAAGTCGCCGCCGCGGTCAGAGCGAACAGGATCAGGCCGAGCCCCACGATCGCGGCCCAGTGAAGAGGATCTCCGAAGGCGATGTTCGTCTCGGAACCGCCCAGCTTGCTGGTCAGCGTCTGGCCTCCCTCTATCAGCGGGCGCAGCGAAAACAGATTCGAAGGCCATTGGTTGTCCTGACGGCCCACCACGAGGAAGACGGCGATGGTTTCGCCCAATGCCCGCCCCAGCCCGAGCAGGACGGCCGAGACAATGCCCGGCGCGGCCTGTGGCAGCGTGACGGAAAAGACGGTTTCGGCCCTGGTCAGGCCAAGGCCTCTGGCCGCGATCCGCTGGGCGTTGGGAACCCCGCGCAGCGCGTCCTCGCTGAGCGTCATGGTGGTCGGGAGGATCATCACCGCGAGCAGCAGGGACGCCGTCAACAAGGTGTCGCCGCTCAGGGGATCGAACCGCTCGAACGCGGTGTAGACCCAGTTCCGCAGGAAGAGGATCCCCAGCAGCCCGTAGACCACGGATGGGATTCCTGAGAGCAGCTCGACCAGAATCTTGAGCGCGATCCGAAGTCTGCCCGGAACCACTTCGACGGCGAAGACGGCAGTCCCGATTCCTATCGGCGCAGCCAACAAAAGAGCCAATACGGAGACCACGACGCTGCCATAGATCATGGGCAACGCGCCAAATTGCTGCCCCCGGTAGTGCCACTGCTTGCCTGTGAGATAGCCTAGCCCCTCGTGTCGCCACACCGGAAAGCTCTGCCAAAGGAACATCGCGAGCGCCGAGCCAACAATGGCCAGCGTCAGCGCGCTGAACCCGTAGGCGAGAAGCCGCGTGGGCGTAAGCCGCCGTTTCCAACCCGCCGCTTTCATTGCTTCAACTCATCGAGGGAGAGATAGCCGTGCTTCCTCACCAGGGCCTGGCCCGGTGCGCTCAACATGAAGTCGACGAACTGTTTTGCCTCGTCCTTCGGCTCGCCGTTGGTCAGAAGGAAGAGCGGACGGCTCATAGGATATTTGTGCGTCGCGATGGTCGCAGCGGTCGGCTCGATGGTCTGGCCCGATTCGTCCGTGAGCCCGAGAGCGAACACGGTCTTGCCATCCGCCCAGGACGACGACAGCTGCGACATGGCGCCCCGCGTCGACGCCACCTTGCTCCTCGTTTCCTCGTTGCCTCCCACTTCCAGGAAATTGACGGCGGGAGCCGTCTTTGGGTTTCCATACAGCCAAATGACGAACACCTCCCACGTGCCGCGTCCTGGTTCCTTGTTGAAGAACGCGATCCGCCGATCCGGCCCGCCAACCTGCTTCCAGTTGTCGGTCCGGCCTTCGTAGATGTCCCGCACCTGCGTCTTGGTCAACGCCCGCAGGCCCGACTCCCAGACGTCTCGGGACACCACCAGAGCAACCGCGTCCTCGCCCACGTGGATTTCTTTGAACCGAACTTTTGGATATTTGGTGCGGTCGGTCGCCGTCAGGTGCTTCGAGGACATGCCCATCTGCACGAGCCCGTCGCCCAACGCCGAGATGCCGCCGGAACTTCCCCCTTGGGTGTCCACCTGGATGTCCATCTTGCGTTCCGCTCGCAGGACTTCGGCCGCTTCGGCCACGGGCAGATTGACCGTGGTGGATCCGTTGATCTTCAGGGTCGCGGCGAGCGACCGGCTTGGAGACGCGAGCCAAACAGCAAGCACTCCGATACCAACCATCCATCGGGACAACGTTCGCATACATGCGAATACGTGCATACGAGAGTTCCGGAATGCAACCGAAAACCGGGGTCAGACGGGCAGCTTGTCGAGCCGGAAGGTGCAGCAACCCAAGTCGAGGACGTTGTCGTTGGCCGAAGCCTGTTTCTTCAGGTTCCCCGAGATTCGGTGGAGACGGAGTTTGCCCTGCTTCTCCGATTCCAACAGGCCGGCCTCGCGCATGATCCGGAGATGCTTCGAGACGTTGTATTGGGAGAGGCCGAGCCGCTCGGTGATCTCCGACACGCTCAAGGCTTCGGCGAACAGCAAACGGAGGATGCGCAGCCGCGACTCCTCACCCAACGCCTTCAGCGCGGCGATGCAGTCCAGCCCTGAGATCTCGGATCGTTTCATATTAGCCACGGCGTAGTTGGTGTGTCGGCTTTGGTGGACGCAGCGTAGACTAGGCTAGGACAATTCGACGATCCTTGTTCCGCTGAAAAGCATCGTCGTCGGCCAAGGCCGATATTTTGCGAAGCCCGTCGCGTGAGGATCCCCAGCGGTGGGCCAGCGTTTGATGGGTTTATAGCGATTCAGAGCCACGGAAAGTTCGTCATTCTTCGCATAGGCACGTAAAATCCTATTTCCACCTGGCGAAGCAAAAGGCACACAGACAGAGGGTTCCGAATGGACGCGACAGCCGGCGAAATTTCCCAGCGGGTTAAACTTCCGACGCCTCCACGCTTTTTTTTCGCAGCCGTTCGCGAAAGTGCCCAGTATTTCTCTGAAAGCACCCTCGAACTGATGGCCCTTGAATGGCTCCGGGTTTCAAAACGGATCTCGCGTTCGTATGGCTGCGCTGCGCGTATTCTTCGGGGGTCTGGTCGTCCAAGAACGAGCGGGGCCGGCCTGGGTTGTGCCACTGCCGGTGTTCTTCGCCGAGGACTTTCGCCTCCAGCAACGACGCGAAGGCTTCCCGGTTCAGGAACTCGTCGCGGAAGCGGCTGTTGAAGCTTTCGCTGTCCGCGTTCTGCCACGGGCTGTCGGGTTTGATATAGAGGGTCTTTAACCCTCTCCGGGCGATCCAGCCCTGCACGGCGGCGGCCACGAATTCGGGGCCGTTGTCGCTGCGGATTTACTTGGGAACCTTCCCGCGCGGTCACGGCTTGGTCGAGGATGCGGATCACGTCCTTGGCTTCCATCGTCCGCTCGACTTCCAGCGCCACGAGTTCGCGGGTGAACTCGTCGCAGATCGGCAGCTACTTGAGCCGCCGTCCGTCCTCGGTCTGGGCGAAGACGAAGTCGTAGCTCCACACGGGGTCGACCCGTTCGGCTTTGAGCCGTTGGGTGCCGGCTTCGCTGGGCCCGAGGCAGCTGGTAGCGTTGGGTGGCCCGGGGTTGGCCCAGCGTCTGGCAGGCCCGGCGTTCGCTGACGTCCACCTGTTGCCGCGTTTGTTGCACGGCCTGGCGTCGGCGCTCCCGGCCTACCATTTTCCCTCCGCCCCCTCCTTCATGATCGAGAGGTCCAGCACCTGGTTGGCCACCCGCCTCTTGCGCTGGGCGTTCTCCTTCTCCAGCGCTTTGAGCCGTTTGACCGTTTCTTCCTTGGCTCCGCCGTATTCCTCCTTCCATCGGTGGTAGGTCGGCACGCTCACTTCCAGCATCTTGCTTACCGCCTCCACTCTCTGGCCTCCGGCCAGCAGCGCCGCCGCTTCGCGCCGCTTCTTGATGATCTCTTCGGGTCTGTGTCGTTTCCGTTTCATGCTTCGAGTCTCGGTGGCGCTTCCGCGCCTCAGACTCTCATAGCAAATGGCTCAACTTTCGGGGAGCACGCCCTCTTGGCGGCATGGAGCGGCGCCGGGTGTTCAAAGACATCCAGAAATCACGGTAGTCCCTTGCGAAGCGGGGCGGGCCGGTCATGTTCCAAAGTAAATCCCGGTGGATAATGGCTTTCTTGGAAACGTTCTAAGCCCAAGAATTGTCGCTGATCGTTACGTGATCTCCATTCGGCTGCGCCCGCCCCCCGGGGCCAGCGTCCGGCTCCCGCCCGTTTCTGGGCGTGGAACGGTGAAACGCCTCTTTCGAACAGTTCAACCGACCAACTGATAAAACATGTCAACCGAAGCAAAATGCCCCTTCAACCACGCCGCCGGCGGCGGCACCACGACCAGCGACTGGTGGCCCAACCAGCTGAAGGTCGAGCTCCTGCACCAGCATTCCTCCAAGTCCGACCCGATGGGCGAGGGCTTCAACTACGCCAAGGAGTTCAAGAGCCTCGACCTGGCTGCGTTGAAGAAGGACCTCGCGGCGCTCATGACCGACTCGCAGGACTGGTGGCCGGCGGACTTCGGGCATTACGGCGGTCTGTTCATCCGCATGGCGTGGCACAGCACCGGCACCTACCGCACCGGTGACGGTCGCGGCGGCGGCGGCCGGGGCCAGCAGCGTTTCGCGCCGCTCAACAGCTGGCCGGACAACGTCAGCTTGGACAAGGCGCGCCGGCTGCTTTGGCCGATCAAGCAGAAGTATGGCCGCAAAATTTCGTGGGCCGATTTGATGGTGCTGACCGGGAATGTCGCTTTGGAAACGATGGGCTTCACGACGTTTGGTTTCGGCGGCGGGCGCGCGGACACTTGGGAACCGGATCACGACGTTTATTGGGGCCGGGAGACGAAGTGGCTTGGCGGCGATATTCGCTACTCGAAAGGTTCGCCGGGCGTTGTCGAAGACCACGGTGTGCTCGTGAAGGACGATGACAGTGAAGCGATGCACACGCGCGATCTTGAAAAACCACTCGCCGCCGTGCAGATGGGGTTGATCTACGTCAACCCGGAAGGGCCGGACGGCAATCCCGATCCGCTCAAGGCGGCCGTCGATATTCGTGACACCTTCGCCCGGATGGCGATGAACGACGAGGAGACGGTGGCGCTCATCGCCGGCGGTCATAGTTTTGGCAAGACCCACGGCGCTGGAGCGGCGTCCCATGTGGGGCCTGAGCCCGAAGCCGCCGGTCTCGAAGCGCAGGGCCTGGGTTGGAAAAGCAGCTTCGGCAGCGGCAAAGGCGGCGACGCCATCACCAGCGGCCTGGAAGTCACCTGGACGACGACTCCCACGAAGTGGAGCAACAACTATTTCGAAAACCTGTTCGGCTACGAGTGGGAACTGACGAAGAGCCCGGCCGGCGCGAATCAGTGGACGCCGAAGAACGGCGCCGGCGCCGGCACCGTGCCGCATGCGCATGACGCCTCGAAGCGGATCGCGCCCTCCATGCTGACCACCGACCTCTCCCTGCGGTTCGACCCGATCTACGAGAAAATTTCGCGGCGCTTCCTGGAGAATCCGGAGCAGTTCGCCGACGTTTTCGCCCGGGCGTGGTTCAAGCTGACGCACCGCGACATGGGACCGCGTGCGCGGTATCTCGGCACGGAGGTTCCCAAAGAGGAGCTCATCTGGCAGGACCCCATTCCCGCGGTGGATCACGCATTGATCGATGCGCAGGACATTGCCGCGCTGAAGGCGAAGATTTCGGCGTCCGGGCTGTCCGTTTCGGAGCGGGTCTCGACCGCGTGGGCATCGGCGTCCACGTTCCGTGGCTCCGACAAGCGCGGCGGTGCGAACGGAGCGCGCCTTCGTCTCGCGCCACAGAAGAACTGGGAGGTCAATCCGCCGCCCCAATTGTCCAAGGTTCTCGCGACACTAGAGGGCATCCTGAGCGCCTTCAACGGAGCCCAGACTGGCGGCAAGAAGGTCTCCCTCGCTGACCTGATCGTTCTGGCCGGTTGCACCGGCGTCGAGCAGGCGGCGCAAAACGCCGGCCACACGGCCACGGTCCCGTTCACGCCGGGACGAATGGACGCGTCCCAGGAGCAGACCGATGTCGAGTCCTTCGCAGTGCTCGAGCCCATCGCGGACGGCTTCCGCAACTACCTCAAGGGCAAATACACCGTGCCAGCCGAGGCGCTGCTGATCGACCAGGCGCAATTGCTGACCCTGACCGCGCCCGAAATGACGGTGCTCATCGGGGGCATGCGTGTTTTGAAAACCAACGCCGGCGGGAAGCAGCACGGCGTCTTCACCAAGCGGCCGGAAGCGCTGACCAACGACTTCTTCGTGAACCTGCTCGACATGGGCACGGAGTGGACGCCGGTCTCGAAAGACGCGGACCTGTTCGAAGGCCGCGATCGCAAGACGGGCGCGGTCAAGTGGACCGGCACGCGGGTCGACCTCGTCTTCGGTTCCAACTCCCAGCTCCGCGCCCTGGCGGAAGTCTATGGAAGCTCCGACACCGAGAAGAAGTTCGTCCAGGACTTCGTCGCTGCCTGGAACAAGGTGATGAACCTGGATCGCTTCGATCTTGCTTGAGGGCTTGCCGCTCTCTGGACGTGCTCTTCTGGAATCGAAAGCCCGGCATCCGCTCGACGGATGCCGGGCTGTTTCTTTGTGGAGCCTCTCTTTTGGGGGCTTGGTCTCGCTCAGGTCCCGCTCACTTGGAAACGACCCAGATGTTTCGGTAAAAGACCGGGTTGCCGTGGCCTTGCAGGAAGAACGGACCGGGAGTCGCATCCTCCTTGCGGCCATTGCCCGGGGTGTTGCTCTTCAGTTCTAGGTTGTCCTGGATCACGACGCCGTTGTGCCGAACGGTGAGGCGGGCGTTGGCGGTCTTGGCTCCGGCGGCGTCGTATTTGGCGGTCGTGAAATCGATGTCATAGGTCTGCCAGACCAGTGGGGGAAAGCACATGTTCACTGCCGGCTTGGCTAGGGTGTAGAGACCGCCGCATTCGTTGTTCTCGCCCTTGAGCCCGAATGAATCGAGCACCTGGATCTCGTAGCGATCCTGCACATACACGCCGCTGTTGCCCCGATCTTGACCACGGCCAAGGGGCTTGAAGGGCAACAGGAATTCCACGTGCGCGGTGAAGTTTTGAAAGGCCTGCTTGCTCTTGGATCCGGCAGCGAGGAGGTGCCGTTCGTCCATGTGGCCCTCTTCCCACGCCGCGGCGCTCGTGCCGTCGAACAGGACCACGGCACCCGCCGGGGCTTTGGCTCCCATGGTCGGGCTCGTCCGCTCGGTCTTCTCCATGGTGTAGGGTCCGCCGCTGTCCGTGGTGATGGTGATCTTCCCGTCGGCCAGTTCGGCGCGATAACCGGCGGTGCCTCCGGTGAAGACGATTTTGCCGCCCTCTCGCTTGCCCGGGCTTTCCGTCTTGGCCTCCTGGTTCCAACCCGCTCCGGGAAGTCCGCCGGGGTAGGTCACCATCCGGAAGGTGTCGTTGCCCAAGGCGATCACCTGTGCGCCGCCCCAGTCGTTTTTGTATTCGCCCTGTGCGACGTAGTCGGGTCCGCCGGACGCGGCGTCGAGGTAGGTTGGAATTTCGGCGGCGTGGAGGGCTGTGGTGGCCATCAGTGCGGCCAGGAGGAGGGCTTTCATGTGGGAGGTGATACAATCCTCCCCGGTCGATTTTGTCAGCGTCCGAGTTTGCCCGGCTTTTGGGTGTCGGGGAAGCTGTCGGCTGGCCGCGCGCCCGGGCAAACAGCCCTTCCAAAAACCAGCGTCCCGCCTTTCCGTTCCTCGCTCATTTTAGATCCTTCTCTTCGATGTGGAACCGATGGAGGACCCTGTGGAAGACGGGACTCAGCAAGATGCCCGTGGCGGTGATGAACACGACTCCCGAAAACAGAGCGTAGGCCGAGGCGAAGATTTTGGCGGGGTCGGAGTGGAGGGTGTCCACAGGCCCCATGCCTGTCAGGATCATGGCGGCGTTCAGCAGCGAATCGATCCAGCCGAGATGCGCGATGAAATGATAGCCAAGGATTCCGAGGCCGAGCGAAACGCCGAGCAAAACGGAAGAAAGTCCCAGTGCCACGAGGAACCGGTGGTAGAACCGCCGCCTCGCGTGGGGTTGTGTGGTGGTGGATCGCGTTTCGAGCGGGATTTTCATGGGGGGCTTCATCAGTGGATTGTCTGGGGATGAAGCCTGGTCTTCAGCCTGGTTTTCGGGAAGCGGTGTCTTCGCCCCGGGGCAGTCGCACGGTAAAGACCGTGCCGTGGCCCGCCCCGCTCATGACGTCGATGGTTCCACCATGGGCCGGATCCGCTCGGCGCAGTCGTGGGTGAGTTCGGAGAGTTCGAGCGGTTGCCGCTGCTTCGCTTCCTGGCCGGCGTCGAAGCGCGCGAGCGGGAGGAGGGATTCCGTCGGGCGGCGCATCTGTCGGGCGGTGTCGAGACAGGCTTCGACGGTTTCGCGGCAGTCCTCCGGCGACCACCCGCGGGCCAGCGTCGTTTGGGCTTCGGAGGTCAGGACGGCGATTGGGGGAGGCGCAGCTCACGGGAAGCGTCGGCCGTGAACTGCTGCGGTTGGGCAAAGGCGTCTCCAATCGGGCGAACGCCGAATTCAGAACGCCGGCCAAGTGACCGAATTCGCCGTCGGTGTCGGAAAGGTTGCCGCCGGAAATACGCGTGCCCGTGGCGAATGGCAATTCCGGCGACCCGGTTCAAGGCCGCCAGGTCGGGCGCGATGTTGCGGCCCGCAAGAACGCGCTCGCCGATCTCAGTGGAGCGAACGCTCTCGCGGTAGATCCCGCGCTCATCCACTAGCAGGCCGAGCTCGGTTTTGAGATCGGCCGGGTAGGAGAGATTCGTGGGCGCGTTGTTCGAAGTTTTCATCGACCGTCCACTCCGACCCCAGGCCGCGACGTAGAAGGCGTTGGTGTCCGTTTTATGTTTTATCGAAGCAGGCCCACTCTTCCCGTAGTGAAGGCTGCGGCGAAGAAACAGACATTCCACTCCGTCGGGGGCCCGGTTCGGGCTGGGCCGGATCCTTTAGCCTTCCGCCGATGGACCGGGCCCGGCTATGACCACCGCGTGTCGTTGCCGGGCTTCTACAGTTCGCTGCCTCCGTTCCGCGCGCTCTTTGCGGAAGGGTTGCCCATGCTCATGTATCACAAGTGCGGCCGCCCACCGCGCCGAGCCCGGCTGCGCGGACTCTACATGCCTCCGCCCATCTTCGACCGCCAATTGGACGAGCTGTGCCGCCACGGATTCCGCTCCGGCAGTCTGGACGAACTTCCCTCCAGTCTCGCGGCGCGCGACCAGGTCGTCCTGACCTTCGACGATGGCTATCGCAGCGTGCTCCAGCGCGCGTTGCCGGTTCTCCGGAAGCACGGGATGACGTCGATCAACTACCTCGTCCCGGATCTCATCGGAAAGTCGAACGTCTGGGACCTCGCGGTCGGCGAAGTGGAGGAGCTTTTGATGACGGTCGATGAGGTGAAGCAGTGGCTCGCCGCCGGGCAGGAAATCGGCGCGCACACCTGCACCCATCCCCGGCTGACTCGGTTGCCGGTCGATCGGGCCCGCGAAGAGATCACCGCCAGTCGCAAGCGGCTGGAGGATCTCTTCCAGCGGCCGGTGGAACACTTCTGCTACCCCTACGGCGACTGGAATCCTGCCGTCCGCGATCTGGTGGGCGAAGCGGGCTTCCGCACCGCGACCACGGTGGACTTCGGCGTGAACAAGCCGGGGTGTGGTCTGCTCGCTCTGACGCGCATCACCGCGCGCTATCCGTCACGGAATCTGAAGGCGTGGTGGCGCGGTTTGTGGGGGCGGTGAGCGCGGGGCCGGACCGTGGCGGCTGGCGCGATTGACTTCCGATCCGTCACGGTGATGGGACACGGGTTCCCCGCCGTCGAGTTTGGCGGTGGAATTCGCCCGGGAAAGCGGGCAGACGCGGGTCGGATTCCTGCGCGACGGCGGGATGGACTTCTCCGCGCATCCGGGGCGGGTGACGGCGGTTTGAACGCCGTCTGGACCGCTCAATCCTTGCGGTTCGGTCCGGCCCATGGCTTCTTCTTGCGCGAACTTGCAGCGATAATCCCACCATTATGTCCCAACGAATTGGATTTGTCGGAGTCGGTCGAATGGGGGCCAACATGGCCCGCCGGCTTCAGGAGAGCGGCTTCAACATCACGGCCGTTCTGGACCACAACATGGCCGCCGCCGCCGCGCTGGGCAAGGAGCTCAACGCCGAAGCCTGTTCCACCCTGGCCCGCGTGACCGAGCTGTCGGACATTGTTTTCACCGTGGTGACCGACGACAAGTCGATGCGCGCGGTCTTCGCCGTCAAGGGAGACAGCCTGTTGGTCGGGGCCAAGGGTCGGATCTTCATCAACTGCGCCACGGTCTCTCCGGCCATCCACGTGGGGGTCGACCAGCTGGCCCGCAAGGCCGGTGCGAAATCGTTGGAAGCCTGCATGGCGTCGAGCATCACCCAGGCCCGCAACGGCACGCTCTACCTGATGGTCGGCGGCCGGAAGGACACGTTCTTCGAGGTCGAGCCCGTGCTGAAGGCACTGACCGACGAGGGCAAGCTGCTCCGCTTCATCGGGGCTCCGGGCAAGGCCGCGCAGGTCAAGGCGCTGGTCAACATGGTCATGAACATCAACACCGCCGGCTTGGCCGAAGGGTTGGCGTTGGGCCAGGCGCTGGGCATCGATCTTGCGATGTTGCGAGGGATCCTCGCCGAGACCGGGGCCGGTTCACGCGTGCTGGTGACGGATGGCGAGGACATGCAGAAGCGCGACCACGCGTGCTTCTTCTCCGCCGCCCACGCCGCCAAGGACAGCGGCATCGCGCTCGCGCTCGGCAACCAGCAGAAGCTCGCCTTGCCGTTGGCCAAGGCCGCCAAGAGGCAGTTCGACCTGATGGTCAAGCTGGGCCTGGGCGAACTGGACAAATCCGGCGTCGCGGAACTGACCTTCAAGGGACGCGGACCGAAGGCGGCGACGAAGGCGGCGACGAAGCCCAAGGCGAAGACCACATCGAAGTGACCGGCCGGCGCTTGACGGGTGAAGAAGCGTTGTCGAGGCTCCGCGCCATGTTTCGCCGTCTGCGCACCGTCGGATTCCGCCCTTGGGCGGCGGTGGCGGCGTTTGCCGCGATGGGTCTTTCGGCGGCCGAGCCCGCGTCGTCCTGGGATTTGGCGGGACCGCTGCGGAGCCGTTTCGATCTGACCCTGGAACCCGGGGAGCGCACCGAGGTGGTGGCTCCGTTCTGGTTCCACCAAACCAGCGATTCGGTCGATCAATATGGGCTGGCCCCGTTCTTCTCGGTCTATCGGGACAGTGATCTCGACCGGACGTTGCTCGACTTCGGCTACCCGTTCCTCACCTACAAGAAGTCGGCCACGGAATACCGCTGGCAGCTTTTCCAGATCTTCAATCTCGCGGGGGGCGCGACCCAGTCGGGCGACGTCACCAAACGCCGGGCGATCTATCCGTTCTTTCTCCAGCAGGAGACGCTGGGCGGAACCAACGACTACATCGCCGTCCTGCCGTTCTATGGGTCTGCGAAGAACAAGTTCAACCGGGACGAAGTTGGCTGGACGGCCTGGCCGCTGTGGGTCTGGTCGCGGAAAAAGGACGTCGTCACGCACAACTTCCCCTATCCGTTGATCCACTCCCGCAAGGGGGACGGGATGACCGGCTGGCAGTTCCTGCCCTTTGCCGGACACGAGACGAAGCGCCTGACCTGGACGACCAACCTCCTCAACGAGACCGTGCCCATGGGGGGCTACGATAAAAGCTTCGTCTTGTGGCCGCTCGGGATGTGGCAGCACACGGGGATCGGCACCACGAACGAGAGCCGCTCCAAGGCCGTGGTCCCGTTCTTCGCTTCGCAGCATTCGGCCTCGCGCGACTGGGTGACCTACGGCTGGCCCTTCGGTTTCTCCGTGGCCGACGACCGGGCCAATGGCTACAAGGAATACGGTGTTCCGTGGCCGTTGATCGGCTGGTCGACGGGTCCCGCCAAGGAAGGGTTCCGTTTCTTTCCGCTCTACGGCGACTATCATTCGCCCACGCTTCGAAGCGACTTTGTCCTGTGGCCGGTCTACGGCCATCGAAAGGCCCAGTTGGGACCGGTGGACCGGGAACGCACCCGGTGGTTGTTCTTCCTGTATTCGGACATCCAGCTCACCGAGCGCGAGACGGGCAACCAGATGGGCCGTCGACAAGATGCCTGGCCGCTGTGGACCTCCCGCACGGACGCGAACGGCAACCACAGTTTGCAGGTCTTCGCACCCATCGAGCCGGTCCTGCCGAACGTTGAATCCATTTCACGGAACTGGTCGCCGTTCTGGTCCGTCTGGCGGAGCGAGAGCAACCCCAAGACCGGGGCCGCCAGCCGCTCGGTGCTTTTCAACCTGTTCCGGAGCGACCGGACCGCGACGACCCGGACCCAGTCCGCGTTCTTCGGCCTGTTCCAGCACAAGTCCGGTCCGGACGGTTCGCGCTGGCGGGTGCTCTTCATTCCGTTCGGGGGGAAGGGAGGGACCGATGAAGCGC
>JBBQXJ010000065.1:0-26491 GCA_038209745.1 Verrucomicrobiota bacterium | reverse complement strand
ACACCTCGCGACCCCCTTCCGTCCTTCGCAGATCCAGCCGCTCCCTTCCATCGGGCCACCCCGGGTCTTCCCCTTTGCTTTCCCATTTCCATTTTCAACGCCCCGCTTCCAAAAAGGTCGGTTTTTGGAAGTCCCCTTAAGCCGACGCCGGAACGCGTCGAAATCCCCAAGGAATGTCCGTGTCGTCACAAAGCTCCGTCGTTGCGGTGACCGAAGCACGGGCCGCGAACTCCGCCGACATCGTGCTGAAAAGCCCGTGGACGGAGGCGCTGGCGGCACAGACCGGCGCTTTGGCCGACCGTTTCCTGCCCGCCGAATGCGCGGACGATCCGGAACTGACCCGGCGCGGCCGTTTGGTCATCCGGTTCGGGTTTCTAGGCTTCATTTCGGGACTGCTGTTCGCCGCGTTCTACCTGTTCATCGGGCACTATTGGGGCACCGGCATCGTCGTGCTCAGCAGCCTCGCGTTCCTAGCGACTCCCTTTCTGGTCCGAAACGGACGAACGGTCCATTTCGGCGGCCAGATGCTTTCCTCGATCATGGCACTTGGTTTCACCGCCATGTGCCTGGTCGAGGGTGGAATGTATGGGCACGCCGTCGCGTGGCTGGCCAGCGTGCCGCTCTGCGCCCTCTTGCTCCTGGGACGTGGGCCGGCCCGATTCTGGGTGACGGTTTGTTTCGGCGCCGCCGGCGTGGTGGTGGCGCTGGGCCTGACCGGGGTCGATCTGCCGACGACCTACCCGCACGAATGGCATCCGGTGGTGACGGCTGCGGGCTACCTCGCGCTCATCGCCTTCATGTTCGTCCTTGGATTGTTCTTCGAGAACGGCCGCGTCCAGGCGTTCAACAAAATGGAAGCGGCCCTGGCCAAACTGGCGACCAACAACGACAAGCTCGTCGCGTTGAACAACGAGAAGAACGAGTTCCTCGGCATCGCCGCCCACGACCTCAAGAATCCGCTGTCGACGGTCATAGGCTACGCGGAGTTCCTTGAAATTATCTCGACCGAAAAGGACGTCTTGAAGGTCGCGGGCAGCATCCAGTCCGCCGGTCGCCAGATGAGCGACCTGATCTCCAATCTCCTCGACGCAAACGCCATCGAAGAAGGCCGGTTCACCTCGAAGCTGGAACGCTGCGATCTCGCCCAGCTGATTTTCCTGAGCGCGGACAACAATCGTTCCAACGCCACCCGCAAAAACATCGTCCTCGCCGTCGAACCGATCGAAAGCCTCCCCGCGAAAACCGACCGCGCGGCCACGCTCCAGATCCTCGATAATTTGATCTCCAACGCCGTGAAGTATTCGCCCAAGGAAAGCCGGGTGGAGATCAAGGCCGGCATCGAAAAAGGCAGGGTCTTCGTCGGGGTGCAGGACGACGGCCCGGGCCTGAACGAAGCGGATCAGAAGAAGCTCTTCCAGAAGTTCACCCGCCTGAGCGCGCGTCCCACGGGCGGCGAATCTTCCAACGGACTCGGCCTCTCCATCGTGAAACGGTTGGCCGAAGCCATGGACGGCTCGGTGGAATGCCGCAGCGTCCAAGGCGAAGGCGCCACCTTCCTGCTCTGGCTGCCGCCGTGGACGGACCTTGTAGACTGAGGCGGCACAACCGGCAGCCGGAACGGCAACGGGTGTGCCGGAGGCGGGCCTCCGAATCTCGGAAGACCGCCGGGAGGACCGGGCGGGATCGGCTTCGACAAGATCCGCATCGACGATTCCGTCGGCGCGCCCTTCGTCCGCTTGGTCAACGGCGTCCGGGGCACCCTCGCTCTCGGACTCTTCTACCATGGCAAGGCGCAGTTCGGTGACGGCGCCAGCGCCGACGCCGACGCCGAGAAGGCGCTCGCCACCGGTTTCGGCCGCAATGCCCAGACTTTGGAGCAGCTCATGGGCGTCCGCGTGGCGAAGGAAGAGGAAATCGAAGGATTGGACATCGGCGAGCACGGCAACGAAGCCGACCCGAACTTCACGCCGGTCGGTGGAAAATAGTCCCATCGGCTCAGAACAACATCATGTGGCGGTTCGAGTTATCGGACCGCCGTTTTCTTTTACAGAGGGGCGAATGCGCGAAGGCCGTCGCAAAGTGGATGTAGGTGTTCCACCTACATCCAAATGGGGTTCACCTGAATTGCCGAAATTGCGCCCTCGGATAATTTAATAAACAAGGCATTGGATTGCCGAACCCATCATGACCAAAACAGCAACGCCAAAAAGGGACTTCCTCCAACTCGAACAGCGCCGTTTGATCGCGGCGCAATACTTCGCGCAAGGATTTTCTAAAGCAGACGTCTCGCGACAGCTGGACGTGAGTTTCGCCTCGGTAAGGCGATGGCACCAAGCATGGCTTCGAAACGGCGACGCCGGACTGGCGAAAGCCGGCCGGGCTGGGCGCAAGCCGAAGATAGTCCAAGAGGACTTGGAGCGAATCCGCGAAGCCGTCCGTTTGAGTCCGGTTGCCCATGGATTCACCGCGACACGCTGGACCGTCAAACGGGTCCAAGCTCTCATTCTCAAGATAACAGGAACCGGGTTCAATTCGGAACACCTCAGAAGAATCCTAAAAAAGGCGACCATCGACTGGAAGGCCACGCCACCGGCCATTCCCATCTCGTTCCTCCCTGCCCGGAGCTTGAGTCCGATCGCCGGCACCAACGGGCCTGATCCAAGAAGCGCCGGGGACATTGTTCTTTTCACCCAGCCCAACGGATCTAGTTTTCCACGGGAATTAAATGACCGATCCGGAACCATCCAGCCGCAGATACTGGCCGACATGCCTGCTGGGAACTGTTCTGATCGGGGTCGTAGCGGTCTGTGACCGGTGGACGGGCCCCGACCTCTCTCTCGCACTCTGCTACCTCGTTCCAACCACTTTCGTCGCATGGCGTGCCGGATCGGTGGCAGGAATCGCAATCGGGATCGTTTCCACCGTGTTCTGGGGAGTCAATGAGCTGGACTGGGATAACGCACACCTCCATCCGGCCGCGCCCTACACCAACGCGATCCTTCAGTTTTCAGTCACCATGTTCGCGGCAGGCGCCACCGGGGCCGTGGCCGAGAGGAACAAGCGCCTGCGGTCTGAAATCGTGGTCCGCCGCACCACCGAAGCCCGGTTGGCAGCACTGAACGAATCCCTCGAAACCCGCGTGGCCGAGCGGAGCGCCGCCGCCGAAAACCGCGCCGCCGAGCTTACAGAATCCGGCAAGGCCCTCCGTCGGCAAACGGCGACGCTTCTATCGATCCTCACCAGCATGCGCGACGGCGTCGTTGTCACGGACGCCACCGGGTTTATCCGACTCTTCAATCCGGCGGCGGCGCTCCTTCTCGACTTCCCCGCCGAAACCTCCGCTTCGGTTGATTGGCAGGACCGACCCTTGCTCCGGCTCGACAAAATTCTGGAACGCTTCGACGTCGACACCCGATCGATGAACGACGCAATCCTCGAAGCCAATTTCGCCGGCAGTTTGGAGTTCCGCATCAACAGCGGCGAACCGCCCGCTACCCGGTGGCTCGGGGTCACCGGATGCCCCATGATCGACGAACCGGCTTCGCCAGACGGGATTATCTATGTTATCAGCGATATCACGTCACGGCGACAAGTGGATCTGCTCTTGGCCGATGCCACGGAACGCGAACGTCGACGAATCGGACAAGATCTTCACGACGGGCTCGGCCAGCACCTGGTCGGGACAAGCATCGCCGCTTCGATGTTGCAACAGCGCCTTTCCGTCAAGGGCCTCCCGGAAGCAGCCGACGCGGCGGTCGTCGCCAGCCTCCTCCAATCCGCTCTCACCGAATCCAGAAACCTTGCCCGAGGGCTGTTCCCGGTGAAGCTGGAGGAAGAGGGCCTGGCAGCGGCCCTGGCCGAACTGGTCGCCCACGCCGCCCGATCCACCGGGTTTCCGTGCACTTTCGACTCGGATGATTTCGGAGCCGAGCCCGGCCACTCCCTTGGATCCCACCTTTTCAGAATAGCCCAGGAAGCCCTGAACAACGCGATCAAACATGGAGAACCAAGCCACGTCGCGCTCACGCTCCGCTGCGACGAAAACTTCCTGATCCTACAAATCCTGAACGACGGGCGCCCCTTTCTGGATGAATCCGACCGAAAGGGAGGGATGGGCCTCGACATCATGCGCTACCGCGCGCGGATAGTCGGCGCCGAACTGACGATCAAACCAACCCACCCCGGCGGGACGAGCGTCATCTGCAAAGTCCCGCTGGACGATATCCGAGCAGACGAATATGCCGAATGCATCAGCGAATGAGCACCGGATCTTTCTGGTGGACGACCATCCGATGGTTCGCGAATGGCTTGGCCATCTGATCGGGAGCGAGCCGGACCTGATCGTCTGCGGCGAAGCGTCCAGCCGACCGGAAGCCTTGGAGCGGCTGGCCGCCGCCGACGCCAGCCTCGTCGTCGTGGACATCACCCTTAAGCAGTCCAACGGTATCGAGTTGATCCGGGATCTCCAGATTCTCCAACCCGGACTGCCCATCCTTGTCCTGTCGATGCATGATGAATCGCTCTATGCCGAACGCGTCATCCGGGCCGGCGCCAGCGGCTACATCAACAAGCAGGAACTCACCACGCGAGTGATCGTCGCCATCCGCAAGATCCTCTCAGGACAGGTCTACCTGAGCGAAGACGCGACCGCGCGGCTTCTGAATCGGACCCGCCACCGCGGCGCGCCGGGCCAGTCCCCGTTGGAAACGCTCGCCGACCGCGAACTGGCCGTCTTTGAACGTATCGGGCATGGCAGGTCTTCGCGACAGATCGCCGAAGAACTGGGGATCGGAGTAAAGACCGTGGAATCCTACCGCGCGCGGATCAAAGAGAAACTCGGCTTTGCCAACGCCACGGAACTGGTCCGGCACGCCATCCAATGGATCCACGACCTGTCGTGACGACGCCTCCTGGACCGGCTTCGATCTGACATCGAGGTTCGGCCCGTTCCCGGGTCCGGCCGTCCCGGCACTCGGCCGAAACCGCTCGTTCGCGTTCTCGCTCCGCTCCAAATGCCAACTTCACGGGGCCCGTTTGATTCCAGTTCCATCCTATCTCGCGATCCTATTTCTCAATTAATACGAAACACAGTTTCTATGTGCTTTCACACGGATTTGTAATTTTTTGAGCAGCCTGAAAACAAGCTGCCAAAGTCTGCCTCGCAAAACTCGCCACCGTACCGGTTCGGCTGCCTCGAAAACCGTGTCTTAGCAGCGAAAGGCCCATTTCCATTGAGGTTGACGGGTTGGCCCCCTCCGTGCTGAGGCCTAGTCGCCCAATGCGGGACAATCCATCCAACCAGGTCGGGACAAGCAGGGCCGTGCGGTCCGGTTTTACCCCTGCATGAACTCGGAAGGATCAAACCGTCCTTCATCCGCACCACCCAATGAAAAAAATAGAAGCCATCATCAAGCCATTCAAATTGGAGGAAGTTAAGGACGCGCTGAACGAGATCGGCGTCGAAGGAATGACGGTCAGCGAAGTCAAGGGATTCGGCCGACAGAAGGGTCACACTGAAATCTACCGCGGCAGCGAATATACGGTCGATTTCCTGCCCAAGATAAAGCTCGAACTCGTCCTCCCGGAGGCGCGCGTCGCCGCCGCGATCGCCGCCATCATCAAGGCCGCCAAGACTGGCAAGATCGGCGACGGCAAGGTCTTCGTTTCCCCTGTCGACGAAGCCGTCCGCATCCGCACCGAAGAAAAGGGAGAAGCCGCCGTTTGACCCCGAAAAAGAAACATGAACCCACCAATCTCAACACCCCGAACCCAGCGCATGAAAAAGCTTCTCTGGATACTCGTTGCCACCGTCGGACTCTTTGTCGCGGGCCCGTCCCTCCGGGCCGATGACGCCGCGCCCAAAGCGGACCCGAATGGATCCGCCACGGGCACCATCTCCGACGTGCCCGGCTTCGTACCCGCCACTCCCGCCGAACTGGGCGCCGACGACAAGAATGACACCAACAAGGTGGCCGCCTACATGGACGCCAAGAAAGCGGCCGAAGACTACGCGGCCCAGTCCAAGATCGAACCGCTCGCGGTCAAACTCGCCGACAGCGTCGGCCACAACCGGGTCGCCATCAACTTCATGTGGACCCTGGTCACGGGTTTTCTCGTGATGTTCATGCAGGCCGGTTTCGCCATGGTGGAGACGGGCCTCTGCCGCGCGAAGAACGCCAGCCACACGATGGCGATGAACTTCATGATCTATCCGTTGGGCATGCTTGGATTCTACGTCTGCGGGTTCGCCTTCATGTTCGGCGGCCTGGGCGCGATGGGAACCTTGGGCGGCTACGCCGGCTTGAACCATGAGATCACGGTGAACCTGTTCGGACACGATTGGGGCCTCATCGGATGGAAAGGATTCTTCCTGCAAGGCGCTGGATATGACACCGCTGCCTTCGCGCTGTTCCTCTTCCAGATGGTGTTCATGGACACCACGGCGACGATTCCGACCGGCGGTGCCGCGGAACGGTGGAAGTTCTCGGCGTTCATGATCTACGGCTGCCTGATCGGAACGGTGATGTATCCCATCTTTGGCAACTGGGTCTGGGGCGGCGGCTGGCTCTCGCAATTGGGCACGAACTTCGGCCTCGGCCACGGCCACGTCGATTTCGCCGGCTCGTCCGTCGTCCACATGCAGGGGGGCGTGATCGCCCTGATCTTCTGCTGGCTCATCGGACCCCGCCACGGCAAATACGACAAGGCCGGCAAACTCGTCAACCCGATCATGCCCCACAACATCCCCATGGTGATGCTCGGGACGTTCATCCTCGCCTTCGGCTGGTTCGGCTTCAACCCGGGTTCGACGCTCGCCGGAACCGATCTCCGCATCGCGGTCGTCGCGGTCAACACCATGCTTGCGTCCGCCACGGCGGCGCTCACCACCACGGTGTACATGTGGTGGTTCAAGACCAAGAAACCGGATCCCTCCATGATGTGCAACGGCATGTTGGCCGGACTCGTGGCCATCACCGCGCCCTGCGCGTTCGTCAGTGCCGGCGGGGCCGCGTGGATCGGAATCATCTCCGGCATCCTGGTCGTCGAGGCCGTCTTCTTCTTCGACAAGAGGCGCATCGACGACGCGGTCGGCGCCATCGCGGTGCATGGCGTCAACGGTGCCTGGGGATGCCTCGCCGTCGGCCTCTTCGCCGACGGCACCTACGGCGACGGCTACAATGGGGTGGCCGGAACCGTGAAAGGCCTTTTCTACGGCGGCGGCCTGAACCAGTTCTGGGCCCAATGCATCGGCGTCACGGCCTGCTTCGTCACGCTCTCGATCCTTTCGATGATCGTCTACTTCATCGCGGAGAAGCTGGTCGGAAACCGCGTCTCCCTAGAAGTGGAGATCGAAGGGCTCGACGTGCCCGAAATGGGAGTTGCCGGCTACTCCGGCATGGTCATGGACAAACAGTCTGAAACGCCCTACGCCCGGTAATCCTCAAAAAACGGCGGCGCGGGGGACATCTCCCCGCGCCGCCCTCGAATCAACTCCACTTCCAGACAATCAATCATCATGGGAACTCAAATCCTCAACATCGTCCTGCCGCTGGTCGGATCAGCGACAGGAGCCGGCATCGGCCTGGCCTTCGGCCTGCTCCAGAACGCTGCGCAGCAGCACAACCAGGAGCGCCTGGAACGGGGAGACCTCCGGAATACCTGGTCGCTCATGCCGGGCGCGGGCGTGCGGGTGGCCTACCTGCTGATCACGCTCGCCGTGATCCAGGCGTTCTTCCCCGTGCTCTTCGCCGACGGCGTCCAATGGTGGGTTTCCGGTGGCCTGGTCGCCGGCTATGGCTACACCCTTTTCATGAAGCTCCGTCGGAAGCTCTCCATGCATGAATGACACCGTCTCCAATTCCGCAACCTCTGTAGACCTAGATTCCCGCCCGTAAAACATTCGACATTTGGACAAGACTTCGGCTCCGCAACTATCCAGTTGATTCGCGCGGACGACGGCCCCAAATACGGGGCCGCCGCCTTTTGCTTTTCGATTAGGCCACACTACGCCCATGAAAACCATCGCCACCACACTGCTGCTCCTCTGGACTTTTGTCCTCGCCACCACCCCGGTCTTGGCCGCCGATCCCCCGAAGCCCCCGACCCTCGAGGATCGCGTGACAGATCTCGAAGCCAACGTCACCAACGGACCTCGCCAAGAGCATGCCACCACCGCTTTGACCGGTGTTCCGGGCCCAGGTCACAACGCCTGGATGATGACCTCCGCCGTCCTGGTCCTCTTCATGACGCTCCCCGGTCTGGCCCTGTTCTACGGCGGATTGGTCCGAAAGAAGAACGTCCTTTCCGTCGTGGCCCAATGCTTCGGCAGCGCCGGCCTCGTCACGATCCTCTGGGTCCTCTGCGGCTACAGCCTGGTCTTCGCCGGCGACGGCAGCGCCTTTCTCGGCTCGCTGAAATACGCTTTCCTGGACGGCGTGACCTCCGCGCCGAACGTCGACTACGGCGCCTGGGTGTCGCACAACGTCTTCGCCATGTTCCAGATGATGTTCGCCATCATCACGCCGGCACTCATCGTCGGCGCCATCGCCGAACGCATGAAGTTCTCCGCCATCCTCCTCTTCATCGGCCTCTGGATGCTCGTCGTCTACTTCCCCCTCGCCCACATGGTCTGGGGCTCCAACGGCTTCATGAACGGCATGTGGAACGCCACCGCCGGCGTCAAGGCCATCGACTTCGCCGGCGGCACCGTCGTCCACATGAGCTCCGGCTGGTCCGCCCTCGTCCTCTGCATCCTGCTCGGGAAACGCGTCGGCTATGGCAAGGACATCATGCCGCCCCACAGCATGGTCCTCTGCGCCATCGGCACCGGCATGCTCTGGGTCGGTTGGTTCGGCTTCAACGCCGGCTCCGCCGTGGCCGCCGACGGCGTCGCCGCCAACGCCTTCACCACGACGATGATCGCCGCGGCCGTCGCCTCCTTTGTCTGGCCCGTCCTCGAATGGATCATGCGTGGCAAGCCCTCCATCCTCGGCTTCTGCTCGGGTGCCGTCGCCGGACTCGTCGTCATCACGCCAGCCGCAGGATTCGTCACCCCGAAGTCCGCCTTCATCATGGGCATCATCGCCGGCATCGTGCCGTTCTTCGCCTGCACCAAGCTGAAGCACGTCTTCGGCTACGACGACTCGCTCGACACCTTCGGCATCCACGGCATCGGTGGCACGCTGGGCGCCCTGCTCACCGGCTTCTTCGCCTCCACGGAGGGCAATGCCGGATTGGCCACCAATCTCTCCGGCATCGTCGGCAAGACCCTCTGGGTCGAGCAGCTCAAGGCGATGGGCCTGACCATCCTCCTCTCCGTGGTCGGCACCTTTGTCATCGCCTATGTCGTCAAGGCCGTCGTCGGTCTGCGACCCAGCGTGGACATCGAGCGGCAGGGCCTCGACCTCGCCGAACACGGCGAAGAGGCTTACCACGGCTGAAGCGTCCGTCCTTTGCCTTCCAATCACCCTCCGGCCGGCGCCAAGCCGCCCGGAGGTTTTGTCTTCGGCCCGCCACCGCCCGCGCCAAAACGCTTCTCACCTCCGCCTAAAACCGTCACAAATCCTCCGCAACGCCCCAATCAACCCCCGTCTCGCACCATGCGCCATGCCCCAGGAAACCCCGCCAACCATCGACCCTCGTCCCGCCCGAAGCGGCGTGGTCACGGTCGTCGTGGCCGGCGACTGGAGCCTGCACCGGCCCCACCCCGAAGCGCCCGAGATCGCGGAGCTCTCCGACACTTCCTCCGTGCTCAAGACCGTCGCCCTGGATACGTCGAACCTCGGCAACTATGACTCCTGCTTGATCGCGCTGCTCGTCGAACTGGCGAGGCGCTGCGCGGATCGCGAGGTTTCTCTCGACTCGAGCGCCTGCCCGGAAGGCGTGCGCGAACTGCTCAAGCTGGCCCTGACCGTGCCGGAAACGATCACCCGCACCGAGCGGCCGCCGGAGACCTTCTTCGCCCGCGTGGGCAAGATCGGGCTCGGACTCAGCGCGGGAGTGTTCGACGTGTTCGCCTTCCTCGGGGAAACCTCCCTCTCCTTGGGTCGCCTTGTCCGGGGCCAAGCCCTGTTCCGCTGGCAGGACGTCTGGCTGATCATCCAGCGCACCGGCGCCGAGGCCCTGCCCATCGTCACGCTCATCAATCTTCTCGTCGGGATGATCATCGCGTTCGTCGGTGTCGTGCAGTTGCACCAGTTCGGCGCGTCGGTCTACGTGGCGAACCTGGTCGGCCTCGGCATGGTGCGCGAGCTGGGTTGCCTCATGACCGGCATCATCATGAGCGGCCGCACCGGAGCCGCCTTTGCCGCGGAGATCGGCAGCATGAAAGTGAACCAGGAAATCGACGCGCTGAAGACCCTCGGCTTCTCCCCCATGGACTTTCTCGTGCTGCCCCGCGTCATCGCCCTGGTGCTGATGCTCCCGCTGCTCACCGCCTACGGCAACGTCATGGGGATGATCGGCGGCGGACTCGTCGCGCCGGCCTTCGACGTGTCGATCCGGCAGTATGTGGACCACGTCATCGCGGCCGTCACGTTGCCGAACTACTTCGCCGGGATCGTCAAATCTCTCTTCTTCGGCGCCATCATCGCCGGCGCCGGCTGCCTCAAAGGTCTCCAGTCCGGCAACAGCTCCGCCGCCGTCGGCCTCGCGACCACCTCGGCCGTCGTCGTTTCGATCACGACAATCATCGCGCTGGACGCCGTCTTCGCCGTCCTTTTCGCCGCCCTCGGCCTCTGAACCATGGCGCCCACCTCCGATGCTTCCGTCCAGATCGAGGTCCGCGACCTGACCATGGCCTACGGCGACTACGTGGTGATGCGCGGCCTCGGCTTCCAGATCCGCCGAGGCGACATCTTCATCATCATGGGCGGCAGCGGCTGCGGCAAGTCCACCCTCATGCGCCATCTCGTGGGTCTGGAGGAACCCGCCTCGGGCGAGATCCTCCACGGTGGCACGAGCTTCACCCACGCCGAGGCCAAGCAACGCCGCGAACTGTTGGGGAGAATCGGCGTCATGTATCAGAAAGGCGCGCTTTGGAGCTCCCTGACCCTCGCCGAAAACATCGCCCTGCCGCTGGAGCAATACACCGCCCTCTCGCCCGCCCAGATTCGCCGCAACGTCTCCTACAAGCTGTCGCTCGTGGGCCTCGGCGGCTTCGAGGACTTCTACCCTTCGGAGATCAGCGGCGGCATGAACAAACGCGCCGGCATCGCCCGCGCGATGGCGCTCGATCCCGAGATCCTGTTTCTGGACGAACCTTCCGCCGGCCTCGACCCCCTCAGCGCCGCCCGTCTCGACGATCTGATCCTCAAGCTCCGCCAACATCTGGGGACGACCTTCGTCATCGTCACCCACGAGCTGGCCAGCATCTTCGCCGTGGGCACCGACTCGGTGTTCCTCGACGCGCGGACCAAGACCCTGGGAGCCACCGGCAATCCGTCCGAACTCCGCGACCATTGCCCCGACCCGGAAGTGCGCCGCTTCCTGAACCGCGGCCAAGAAATCCATTGACCCATGAAACCCAAGATCAACCCCGCCGCCATCGGGATGTTCATCACCGGAGCCGTCGTGATCCTGTTCGTTTCCGTCGCCCTGTTCGGCCGGGGCCGGTTCTTCCGCCACACCCGGACCTACCTGCTGACCTTCCGCGAACCGGCCAACGGACTGAACATCGGCGCCCCGGTCAAGATGCTCGGCGTGACCCTCGGGGAAGTCTCCGACATCTCGATCATTCCCGATCCCGCCCGGAGCGGCGCCGCCATCAATGTCCTCATCGAGATCGACCGGGACGAGCTCTCGCGGCGCGCGGCCGGCGTGGGCACCGATCTGCTGGACCGGAAACGGTTCGAGCGGGCCCTCGCAGACGGGCTCTGCGGGCGGCTGCAGATCCTCAGCCTTCTCTCCAGCCAGCTCTACGTCTCGCTCGGCCCCGCCAAGGACGCCGTCCGCTTCCAACTCCATCGCGAATCCGAACACGGCCACTGGGAGATCCCCACTGTCACCAGCACCCACACCGAGATCATCGCCTCCGTCATGACCACCCTGGAGAGCGTCTCCCACTTCGATCTAAAGACGATATCCCAACAGTTGACCAATCTCCTCGTCGAGGTCCGCGCCGACCTGGCGGCAGTGGAGTTCGGCAAGGTCAACGCCCGCGTCCTGACCAGCCTCGACAAGGTGGACTCCGTCCTCGACGACCCTTCCCTTCGCTCCTCCTTCACCAACCTGAATCTCGCGCTCGCCGAAGCACACCAACTGGCCGGCAAGCTCAACCGCGGCGCAGATCCCCTGCTCGCCAAGCTCGACGCCGACCTGCAAAAAGCCGATTCCGCCCTGACCGCGGCCTCCAGCGCCTTCAGCGATCTCAAAGCCCTCATCCGTCCCGGCTCCCCCGTCAGCGAGGAACTCCTCACCACCCTCGAAAAAGCGGGCCGCGCTCTCGACGCGTTCCGCGAGCTGTCCCAGGACCTCCAGCGCAATCCGAATTCCATCCTCACCGGCAAAGCCCCGGAGAAACCATGACTCCCATGAAGACCGCTCCCCGCTTCGTCGCCTTCGTTTTCGTCGGGATCTCTCTCCTGCTGGCTGGATGTTCCGCCCTCCGGCCCAAGCAGGATCCGACCCGGTTCTATGTCCTGCGTCCCGTCGATCGCCCGCCGCTTTCGACGACGAGCTCCACGAGCTCCACCGTTCCCTCGGCCCATGGAACCCTTCGCGTCGGCCCCGGGCGGATCGCGGGCTATCTCGATTCCACACCCATCATCACGGACGACGGCCAAAACCTCGTTCGCCCCCTTCCGTTCGATCACTGGGCCGAACCCCTTGGCAAAGGTCTGGAACGCGTCCTGGCCGGCGATCTGCGCCAATCCCTGCCTCTCCTGAACGTGGTGGCCTCCTCCGATTCGGCGGCCGCCACCGCGGAAACCCGGCTCGCCTACGAAGTGACCCGCTTCGAGGGCGCGCCCGGACGCGAGGTCGTTCTCGAAGTTTCGTGGACGTTGCGCACATCGGAGCGGGACAGGGCCCACCCCGCCATGCGCTTCACCGTGCCTGCCGCGAGCGCCGCCGAAGATGTCGCCGGCTACGTGGCCCGCCTGTCGCGCGCCATCGCGCTCTGGAGCGACGCGGTCGTGCGCGCGCTCCCGTGAGACGGCATCCTCGTCACTCGCCTCCGGCGGGATTCAGTCCGGTCAATACTCGGCACAAAGCGTCCAGTCCCGGCGTCGGCACCCCGACGGCCCTCGCTTGGCGCCGCGGTTCGCCGAACATTGATTCGATCTCCAGCGGAAGCCCCCGCTCGTAGTCGATGATCGTCGAGGCCTTGTAGGCCCCCATGTTGTAGGTGCGATCGATCTGCACCTGGGCCCATCGCTCCTCGATCACCAGCCCGAGCGCCTGCGCCGCGTGGATCGTTTCCAGCATCAGCTCCCGCAGCAGCGCGAGCCAACGCGGATCCGCCAGCAGCAGGTCCGACGTCAGACACGGGGCGCTCGCACCCTGGAACGCCGCGCCGAGAGCGACCGCTTCATAGCCCGCCGCGCTCGCCACGCCGAGACCGTTGAACGGAATGTTCCAGACCAGCTTTTCCCAGTGAGTCCGCTCGACGTTGTCGCTGACTTCACAGGGAACGCCGGAGTGCTTGATCGCGTCCGCGATGGCCTGTGTGCGCGGAGCCGGCGGTCGATGCCATTCACCCATGACGATCTTCCCGTGGGCAAGGTGTTGGATGACCCCGGGCTCGATCCGGTTCAAGCAGACGAAGCAGAGCCCGCCCAAGGTCTTGTCCTGGCCCACCACGGCGGCCAGCCGGTCCTCGTTGCCAAGGCCGTTCTGCAGGGTGAGGAACGCGGTCGCCGGTCCCGACAGCGGCGGCAGAAGTTTGGCGAACTGATCGTTCGCGGTCGTCTTGAGTCCGATGAGGACGAGATCGCACGGCCCGATTTCTTCCGGCGTGCGTGCGGCTTCGGGCCACACCTGGAAGTTGCCGTCGGGGCTGACGATCCGAACACCGTGGCTGCGCACCACTTCGTAGTCGGAGCGCAGGAGGAAATGGACTTCGTGATTGTCGCGGGCCAACCGGGCGCCGTAATAGCTGCCCAACGCCCCGCATCCGACGATGGCGATCTTCATTGGAGCAACGCAGTAGTGGACCCGCGCCGACGAGGCAAGCATCACCGCCGATCAACGAGCCTCAGAACTTTTTCCAACAAACAAAAAAAGGCACTCTGCGAACAGAGTGCCCAAACAAGAGAGAAACGCGCGGGGCGAGTTACTTGGTGCCGAGGATCGCGTCCTTCGCGGCCTTGGCCACGCGGAACTTGACGACTTTCTTGGCGGGAATCTTGATGGATTCGCCGGTCGCCGGGTTGCGGCCGACACGGGCTTTGCGGTTGACCAGAACGAGCTTGCCGATCCCGGGAAGGGTGAAGGTGTTCTTGGCGTGCTTGTAGGCGAGCGCGGCGATCAGATCGATGATCTGGACCGCCTGCTTCTTGGTGATGGCGGCTTCGTCGGCCACGGTTGCGGCGAGCTGCGATTTAGAGAGTGCTTTAGCCATATTGTATGATGAGGTTTGGAGTCTTGCGACGTGCGGGTATTAAATACGCGCCGTGAGTCGCGCAAGCAGAAACTCGAAAAACTGGAGGTTTTCCTATGTTTTTCGTGCGCGCGGCCAAGCTTGACTTGAACCTTTCCACACACAACATCCGGACAGCATGGCCCCTCTCTTCACCATCGAAAGCGATTTTCGCTACGAGATTGTCCGCAAAATCGTCGAAGGCGGGATGGGCATCGTCTATGAGGCCGAGCAGCAGGGAGTCCGCAACTTCATGAAGCGGATCGCGATCAAGGTCATCCGCCAGAGCTACGCGAACCAAAAGAACTTCCTCGATAACTTCGTCGGCGAAGCCAGGCTGGTGGCGGATCTCATCCACACCAACATCGTCCAGACCTACCACCTCGGGGAGTCGCGCGGCGTCTACTTCATCGCGATGGAGCTGATCCGCGGCGTGAACCTCGAACAGTTCATGCAGCAGGTCGCCGACAAGAACCGAATACTGCCGGGCGAACTCGCCGTCTTCATCACCAGCCGCATCGCCCGGGGCCTCGCCTACGCCCATGCCAAGACCGACCGCCTCGGCAGCCCCCTCGGCATCGTCCACCGAGACGTCAGCTTCAAGAACATCATGATCGCCTTCGAAGGCGACGTGAAACTGACCGACTTCGGCATCGCCAAAGCGCGCGGGTTCCTCCTCGACCAAGAAGGGGAAGTAGTCGCCGGCAAGGCCGACTTCATGAGCCCGGAACAGGCCGACTTCCATATCACCGACAAGCGTTCAGACCTGTTCTCCACGGGCGTCGTGCTGGCCAACCTCCTCCTCGGCCGGAACATTTTCAAGGGCAAGACCGCCGACGAATCGCGCGAACGCATCCTCACGCTCCCGATCCCCGACTTCCGCGAGCTCGACCCCCGGATCGACGACCGCTTGAACCAGATCATCCAACGGTCTCTCTCCCGAGACCTCTCCCGCCGCTACCAGAACGCCGACGAGCTGCTCTACGAGCTCGAGCACCTCATCTACCACAAGGGCTACGGACCCACGAACGAGACGCTGGGCAAATTCATCCGCGAAGTCTTCGGCCAGCTCGAACCGCACGAAATCTCCGCCGCCCGCGGCAACACCCTGCTCATCCAGCGGCCCGGCAGCGTCGCCCCGGGAGACGCCTGATCCGTCCATGAAGACCTCGAAGCCGCCCTCCACGATCGGTCTCGGCCTCGTCCAGACCGCCTGCTCCGCCAACCCGGCGGACAACCTCAAGAAAACCCTCGCCGCCGCCGAACGGGCCGCCGAGGCCGGGGCCAAGATCATCTGCACCCAGGAGCTGTTCCGGTCCCAGTATTTCTGCCAATCCGAGGACCACGAAAACTTCAAGCTGGCCGAGTCCATTCCCGGACCCAGCACACAAGCCTTCCAGAAGCTCGCGAAGAAGCACTCCGTCGTCGTCGTCGCTTCCCTCTTCGAACGGCGCGCCTCCGGGCTGTATCACAACACCGCCGTCATCATCGATGCGGATGGTTCCATTCTTGGCATCTACCGCAAGATGCACATCCCGGACGATCCGCTCTTCTACGAGAAGTTCTACTTCACGCCCGGTGATACCGGGTTCAAGGCTTGGCAGACCCGCTACGCGAAGATCGGCGTGCTCATCTGCTGGGACCAATGGTATCCGGAAGCCGCCCGCCTCACCGCGTTGCAGGGCGCCGAGATCCTCTTCTATCCCACCGCCATCGGCTGGCACCCGCAGGAGAAGGCCGAATACGGCACCGACCAGCACGGCGCCTGGGAGACCATCCAGCGCTCACACGCCGTGGCCAACGGCTGCTACGTCGCCGCCGTGAACCGGGTCGGTCTGGAGACGCCCATCGGCGGAGACGGTATCGAGTTCTGGGGACAAAGCTTCGTCGCCGGCACCAGTGGCCAGATCCTGGCCAAAGCCAGCGTCGACCGGGAAGAGAACCTCATCGTGCCCATCGAACTCGGCAAAGTGGACACCACCCGCACCCACTGGCCGTTCCTGCGCGACCGCCGCATCGACGCTTACGGGGACCTGACCCGTCGGTTCATCGACTGAGGCTTCTCGGTTTCAGCCGGCGCGAGGCAACCCTACCGTTCACAGGGGGTCGCTTCGTCGAAGACGCGCGGTGAGACGCCGATTCAAGCCGGTTGCTCGACGCGGTTCTTGCCGGACCCACCATTCCGTTCGCCACAATGGTGACATCTTGATCCGGTGCGGTTCTCGTTCTCTGCGGAAGGTCGGTCCCACGCGCCCGAATACCGCCCTCCTTCCCCTCGACCGCTACATTGGGAGCCTGGAGCCGTGGTCCCTCCGGCGGCAAAACCTGATGATTGTCCCGAGGCGAAGCGACCGTCCGATCCCCGCTCCACGCCGGGACCGGACTTCTTTTTTGGGTGACTCGCGGTCTGCTCGGCGACAAGTCGCCCGCCTCATCCACCTCATTAGCCCGCCACAGAAGTCATGATACCGTTTCCGGGCACTTGATTTGGTCCCGGCCCTTCCTAACCTCTCCTGATGTCTGAATCGACGACCTTGAACGCTGCCGAGAAGAACCCCGGGCTGGCCCACCCCGACAAGTTTCTCTCCCGTCATATCGGGCCCAACCCGGCCGAGACGACCCGAATGCTGGAGGCCCTCGGCCATGATTCCCTCGACGGGCTGATCGCCGCCGCCGTTCCCGCCGTCATCCGTTCCGAGACCCCGCTTTCCATTCCAGCCATCGAGTCCGAGTTCGACGCCCTCAATCAGCTCCGCGCCATCGCCGCCCAGAACGTCGTCTGCCGTTCCTACATCGGCCTCGGCTACCACGGCTGCATTACTCCCGCCGTCATCCAGCGCAACATCCTGGAAAACCCCGGCTGGTACACCCAATACACCCCGTATCAGGCCGAGATCTCCCAGGGCCGGCTCGAATCGCTCCTCAACTTCCAGACCATGGTCTGCGATCTCACTGGACTTGAGATCGCCAACGCCTCTCTCCTCGACGAAGGCACCGCCGCCGCCGAGGCCATGCACCTCTGCTTCGCGGTGAAGGACGGCCGGAACGTCTTCCTCGTGGCCGAAGACTGCCATCCCCAGACGATCGAGATCGTCGCCACCCGCGCGAAGCCCCTTGGCATCGAGATCAAGGTGGCGGCCCCGGAGGAATTCGAGTTCAACGACCAGGTCGCGGGCATCCTGCTGCAGTATCCCAACACCCACGGCGCGGTGGAGGACTACCAGGCGCTCGCCGAAAAAGCCCATGCCGCCGGCGCGCTCGTCGTCGTCGCGGCCGACATCCTCGCCCTCACGATCCTTCGCCCCCCGGGTGAATTCGGCGCCGATGTCTGCGTGGGCACCTCCCAGCGTTTCGGAGTGCCGCTCGGATTCGGCGGGCCGCACGCCGCCTTCTTCGCCACCCGCGACGCCTTCAAGCGCCAGATGCCCGGCCGCCTCGTCGGCGTGTCCAAGGACGCCACCGGCCAGCCCGGGCTTCGCCTCGCCCTCGGCACCCGCGAGCAGCACATCCGCCGCGAGAAGGCCACGTCGAATATCTGCACCGCCCAGGCCCTGCTGGCCAACATGGCCGCCATGTATGCCGTCTACCACGGCCCCGAAGGACTCCGCAAAATCGCCGACCGCGTCCACCTGCTCACCGCCGCCCTGGCCGAAGGCCTGGAACGTCTCGACTTCGTCGTCTCCCCCGACGTCTTCTTCGACACCATCACCGTCCACCTCCGCGGCAAGCGCACCGTCGACATCGCCAAGCTTTCCGAATCGCACCGCATCAATTTCCGCGCGGTCGACGAACACTCCATCGGCATCTCCCTCGACGAGACCACCGGCGAAGCCGACGTCGCCGAGATCCTCCAAATCCTCAACGGAGACAAACCCGTCTCGTGGACGGTCGCCGAGCTCGCCGCCGACGCCGAAGTCGTTTTCCCCGCCCCGCTCGTCCGCACCAGCCCCTACCTGAAGCACGAGGTCTTCAACCGCTACCACAGCGAGACCGAGATGCTCCGCTACATCAAGCGGCTGGAGTCCCGCGACCTCTCGCTCTGCCAGTCGATGATCTCCCTGGGCTCCTGCACCATGAAGCTCAACGCCACTTCCGAGATGTTCCCCCTGTCGTGGCCCGAGTTCGGCGCGCTCCATCCCTTCGCCCCTCTTTCCCAGTCGCGCGGCTACCAGACGATCTTTGCGCAGCTCGAAGACTGGCTCGCCGAGATCACCGGATTCGCCGGCGTCTCCCTCCAGCCGAACTCCGGTTCCGCCGGCGAATACACCGGCCTCCTCGTCATCCGCCGCCATCAGGAAAGCCTCGGCCAGACGAACCGCACCGTCTGCCTCATCCCCACCTCCGCCCACGGCACCAATCCCGCCAGCGCCGTCATGGCCGGCTTCTCCGTCGTCGCCGTCGCCTGCGATGCGAAGGGCAACATCGACCTCGTCGATCTCCGCGCCAAGGTCGACGCCAACGCCGCCAATCTCGGCGCGCTCATGATCACCTATCCGAGCACGCACGGCGTCTTCGAAGAGTCCATCCGCGAGATCTGCCAGATCATCCATGACGCCGGCGGCCAGGTTTACATGGACGGCGCGAACATGAACGCCCAGGTCGGACTCACCAGCCCCGGCTTCATCGGGGCCGACGTCTGCCATCTCAATCTCCACAAGACCTTCTGCATCCCCCACGGCGGCGGCGGTCCCGGCATGGGCCCCATCTGCGTGGCGGAACACTTGGTCGACTTCCTCCCCGGCCATCCCGTCGTGAACCTCGGCGGCGAAGATCCCATCGGTGCCGTGGCGTCCGCGCCTTGGGGCAGCGCCAGCATCCTCCTCATTTCGTGGGTCTACATCGCCCTCATGGGCGGACGCGGCCTGACCGAGGCGACCAAGTTCGCCATCCTCAACGCCAACTACATCTCGAAGCGTTTGGAGCCCTACTTCCCCACGCTCTACACGGGGAAGACCGGCCTCGTCGCCCATGAGTGCATCCTCGATCTCCGCGCCTACAAGAGCGTCACGGCCGAAGACGTCGCGAAGCGGCTCATGGATTTCGGTTTCCACGCCCCCACCCTCAGCTGGCCCGTCGCCGGCACCTTGATGGTCGAGCCGACCGAAAGCGAAGCCCTTGGTGAACTCGACCGTTTCTGCGACGCCATGATCGCCATCCACGGCGAGATCCAGGCCGTCGAAACGGGCAAGATGGACCAGGCGAACAACCCGTTGAAGAACGCGCCCCACACCGCCACCACCGTCTGTAGCGATGCGTGGGACCGTCCCTACACCCGCGAACAGGCGGCGTTCCCCGCTCCTTGGACCCGCACCTCCAAGTTCTGGCCCGCCGTCGCCCGCATCGACAACGTCTACGGCGACCGCAACCTCGTCTGCTCCTGCGTGGGGATGGAGGCGTATCAGGCCTGAGCCCATGTCCGGTAGCGGCGAAAGGGAGTTCGCCGCCATTCCCGACAACGGAACAACCTGCTGCCTCCGATCAGGTCCATCGGTCCGGCTACGGCTTAACCGCCTCGAAATTCTGCGGCACCAACGCCTTTAGCATATCGGCAATCCGGTCGATTTCGGTCTGCTTTTCGGCCCGGCATTTCTCGAGCTTGGCGGCGTCCACGAAACCGGAACGCGCGTCCAGTTTCCGCGTCAATAGCCGTTCCCCGAAGAGCCGATACTTGCGTCGTAGGACCGACCAGCTCGTCCGGCTTGGGGGTGTGGGCGGTCTGATCGTCCAAGGCGAGCTGGTAGAGGGATCCATAGAACTGGTCCGCCTGGGCATCGGACCCATCGAAGTTCTTCCGATTCCGATCGGTGGTTGAGCGAGCGGAGTTCTGGACGGCGGCAGCAGCGACGACGAGGGAGATGGCGACTTTTTGCAGGGTGGTCATGGCGATGGTGGAGACAGCGGTGAGAGATGCGGAAGCGGTGCCCGCCACGGCTACAGCGGACACGGTGGCGATCAGTCCCGAAGGAGCAGCTTGGACCGCATGGACGGACAACAGCGCGGCGACGCTGCCGGCCCCGACACCGATGCCGCGTTTGGCCAGGAGACCGCGCAACCGAACGACGGCCCGGCCCACTCGCTTCTGCGCCGCTTCTTCGGAAATTCCAAGACGTCGCGCCATGTCACCGGCAGACAAGCGCTCGAAGTAGCGCAGCAGAACCGCGTCCCGGTCCGCTTCGCCCAAATCCCCGATGGCGGCGTCCAGATTTGGCGCGATCTCGTTCCAACCATCATCGGTCTCGTCGGAAGACGTGTTGTTCATGGCGACGGAATCCTCCTCGCGCGCACGGCGACGGACCTCCGAACGGACGACGTTGGCGGCCAGGTTACGCGTGGTTCGATGCAGCCAGCCCGACAGCATCGCGTGGTCGATCAGCGGCCGGGCATTCTCCGCCAACGCCACGAACACGCCCTGGGTGACGTCCTGCGCCAAATGCGAATCATAGACCATCCGCACGCCGGCGGAATGGACCAGATCGATGTGCCGCCGAACGAGCTCCGCAAACGCCTCTTCCGAGCGGTTCTCGGCGAATTCTCCCAGCAGTTGTTGATCGGTGGAGCGGTTCACTCACCCAGTAGTAACCGCCGTCGGAAAAACCGGACAGAGAACAAGGACCCCGCTCAACTGGAGACTGCGTCTCACAAGCTCGAACCCGGTCGGAATCCACCCTTCCGCCGCCACGCCACTTCGATCATTGCTTCACCAGCCTCCAACCACGACCGGCTGCACCCTCCCCATCTCCTTTGCTGATCATCTTCTTCAAAACCTGCCCCCGAACCTCGGCCCGCATTCGATCCGTTGCCATTGACCCGGTGCCGATGATTCGTCCTCGGCGAAGGCTGCGGAGCGACAGCAGAAAATCGGCATTGCGTCCTCTCCGGTCTCCTGTTATCCGACGAATATTTCCCGCAACAAAGTGACTTTCCGGAAGGAAATTCAGATCTAGTTCCAGATCCAAACACTCGGTTCAACCAAGGAGATCCCATGTCGTATTCCACCACGCTCCCCGCCGCTCAGGCCCCGACCCGACGCCCGACCTTCAACATCAAATTAGGATGGCGATCCAGAACCGTCCACGGCACTGGGATTCTGTCCTTGCTCCTGCTGATCCTGACGCTGACTGCGGAGGCGAAAGCCGAGGAGTTCAGCTATAGCACGAACAACAGCGGCACCATCACCCTCCAGAGCTACACGGGCACCAACCCGGTAGCGGCCATTCCCGAAACGATCACGGGTCTGCCGGTCACCGAGATCGCGCCCTACGCTTTTGCCAACAAATTCAGCCTGACGAGCGTCACGATTCCCGACAGCGTCACCAGCCTCGGAGACAGCGCATTCAGTGCCTGCGTGGGATTGACCAACGTTATGATCGGCCGCGGACTGGCCCATATCGGCAGCCGCGCATTTTATTTTTGTGGATCCCTGACAATCCTTCGGCTGCCGAACGGGGTTTTCAGCATCGGCGACAATGCCTTCGACAGCTGCTCTAGTTTGGCCCGGTTCACGATTCCGGACAGCGTCGTCAAAGTCGGCAACTTCGCGTTTCAAGGCTGCCAAGGCCTTACGGATTTCACGATCGGCCGAAACGTCTCCATGATCGGGACCGCCACGTTCGCCGAGTGCAGCCGGCTGTCCAAGATCACGATTCCCGACAGTATCACCAACATCGGGGACTATGCCCTCGGCTCCTGCACCAACCTGACGGGGATCTATTTCATCGGAAACGCCCCCTCGATCGGCGAGAACGTCTTTTTCGGCGCAACCCGGGCGACCGTCTATCGTCTGGCCGACCAAACCGGCTGGAGCGGCATGTTCGGAGGGCTGCCCACCGCGCTTTGGTTGAGGCCGCGGCTGCTGAATCCAAAGTTCGGTGACGGAAAGCCTGCGGGTTTTGGCTTCAACATCGACTGGACCAATGGCATGACCGTCGTCGTGGAAGCCGCCACCGATCTTGCCAGTCCGCTCTGGATCCCGGTCGCCACCAACACCTTCTCCACCGGCTCCGCCGCCTTCACCGATCCGGACTCCACCCACTATCCCGGCCGCTTCTACCGCCTCCGCTCGCAATGATCCCAAGCACGGAGGCGCATAGACGCCGCCGCCGCCGCCGCGGTCGTCTTTCGGTTTCATCGGCAAGGACGATGCGGTTCCGGTTCGTGGTGAAAGGGAGTTGAAACGGGAACCTCTGCCGCCAAAGTCTTGGCATGACCAAGGCAGCGGATCTTTGGGTAGCGATCACATCGCGACGGAACGGTGATGGCAGCCGGCCGGGCCGCCGCCCCAAGACTCACGCCGCGCTGCTCGTTTCGCTCTGCCTCTCAGCCCCGGCGGCGGAACAGCCCCGGCGAATGGTGTAGACCGACATCAGTGACGATCCGGACGACCAATAGTCCAGGGTCCGGTTGATGGTCTACGCGAACGAGTTCGAGATCGAAGGCCTCGTCGCCACCGTCGCTGGCACCCCGGGGCGAACTCAAGCAGGCCACGACCCTCCCTCAACCTCCTCCCGCCCATCCCACGGCTCCGTCTCCTCATGAACAACCTCCTGAGCCTCCACACCTACCGATGACTGGGGCCTACCATCCGCGCTCGATGCTGCGGCGCTGCCAGAGAAACTCGAACATGTTGCCCTCGTGCGGCTGGTCCCAGGAGATCTTCATGGTGGAGACGGGACCGATGTTCAGCCGGTCGATCTCGCCGCAGGCGTAGAGCTGTTCGATGAAGGCTTCGTCCTTGGTGATGGCGGAGCAGGCCAGGGTGTAGCCGATGTGCTGGAGCATCTCCTTCTGCGGCACCTGCACCACAGTGGCGAAGGGGCAGAGGTATTCCCGGTTGTAGAGCGGATGGGCCACGCTCTCGGCGTGGATGATGGTCGGACGCAGATAGACGCCGCCCTCGTAGTGGGCCTTGCGCGGGCCGCTGCGATACTGCGCGGTGGCGTCGGTGGCGCCCGGAGTCTTCAAGCCGTCCTCGATCTGCGCGTCGATGAAGTCGGCCATCTTCACATTGGCGAAGCCGGAGAGTCTGGCGTTCTCGTCGGAGTTCGGCAACGGGGCGAAGGGACCGATCTTCTGGGCGAGCGCGTCGGCGATCTCGGCGGCGTATTTTGGCACGAGGATGGCCGAGGCGTTGATGCAGGAGCGGCCGCCGTTGTCGCTGATGGAGGCGGCCATGACGTCGATATAGTCGCGCCAGTTCTCGATGCAGTCCTCGCCGATGAGGAACTTGCTCCAACCCGGCCCGTGCAACTGGATGGCCGGGTTGTTGGCGTATTGGGCCATGGTGTTCTTGTCGCCGAAGATCAGGGCGCGGCCGCAGGTCTTGAGGATTTCGCCGGAGCCTTCGTGGTCGGTCGGGTAGTAGCCGAAAGCTTCGGCGGGGGCGCCGGCGGCGATGAAGGCCTGGATGAGGCGATAAGGCGTCCAGGGTTCTTCCTTGCCGGGTTTGATGACGACGGGCGTCTTCAGCGCGATGGCGGGGAGCCAGAGGGAATTCACCGCCGGAGAATTGCTGGGCATGACGAGGCCGAGCGCGTGGCAGGTGGGGAAGAAGCTGAGGCGGGTGCCGAACTGTTCGCCCTGGCCGTGGTCGATGATGGAAAAATCGAGCCCGCGGGAGAGGCCGTTGAGGATCTCCTGCATGTGGGTCAGCGCGTAGTGGATCTTGGCCATGTTGCGCCGGACCATGACCCACGGGAGACCGGAGGTGCGGGAGAGCGTCTCGATGTATCCCTGCGTGGACTGGGTGTGGCCCTTGTCGCCCAGCGGCAACGTGCCGTTGAGGAAGTGTTCGCCGGCCTTGGCGCTGATCTCGATGAGCTGGGCGACGGTGAACCGGCTCAATGCCTTCCGGGCCTCGGAGATCCTCTGGAGATCCTTGCGAACGATGCCGGCATTGACGGTGCTGACCGTGGCGATGACCTCGCCGGTCTTGTGGTCCTTGACCTCGACCTGGTCGAGGGACTCGTAGGGGCGTCCGCGGCGGAGGACGGGAATATGGGGAAGAGCGCTCATGTTCGTGCTTTGAATTCGTAGCCGAAACCGGGCGCCGCGCAAATCCTACGTTTGCGTATGAAGCGACCAAAACGCGGCCGGTCACGGGCTGGATTGCCTCGACTCCGTTTCCCGCTTAAAAAGCCCGCCCGTGCCCGAACCGCACCCAACGCTCGCCGAACGCATCGCGCAGACCACCGCGATGCTCTCGGCCATCCGCAATCCCCAGCAACGCCTGTCGCGGCTGGTGGATCTGGCCCGGACGCGCCCGCCCATGCCCGAAGCGTTGCGCCTGGACTCGAACCTCGTGCCCGGGTGCCAGGTGCGTCTTTGGTTCGCGTCTGAATTTTCCGACGGCATCTGCCACATCCAGACCGACTCGGACGCGGTGACGCTGAAGGCGTTGACGGGACTTTTCGCCGATCTCGCGAACGGCCTTCCTCAGGAACAGGTCGCCCAGTTCGACGCCGGGTTCCTGGAGGATCTGGGAATTCTCAAACAACTGGCCGAGAGCCGCCGTGCCACCGTGCTGCGCGTCGCGGAGGCGATTCGGGAGAGGGCGAGCAGACAGAGGCCGGATGCCGGATACCGGATGCCCGATACCGAACCGAACACCCTCCTCCACGAGTCGCCTTCCCCGACCGTCTTCAGGCATCCGGCATCGGGAATCGGGAATCGGGAATCCGGCCTCCAATTCTTCGACGCCCACAACCATCTCCAGGACGAACGCCTCGGCGGTCGGCAGGACGAGCTGATCGCCACCTGCCGCAGCGCCGGCGTGACGAAGATGGTCGTCAACGGCGCGTGCGAAGCGGACTGGCGGCAGGTCGCCGCATTGGCCCGCCGCTTCCCCGATGTCGTGGTCCCGAGCTTCGGCTATCACCCCTGGTATCTGCACGAGCGGTCCGGCGGCTGGCGAGACGCCCTCGTCTCTGCGCTCGACCAAACTCCCGGTGCGGTCATCGGCGAGATCGGTCTCGACCGTTGGATTCTCGACCAGTCGCCCAACCATCGCACTCGATATATCCCGGCTCTCGGCGGTCGGACCCCCGCTTCGATGGAGGATCAGGAAGACGCGTTCGTCTGGCAGCTCCGGCTCTCGGCGGAGCGAAACCTTCCCGCCACCATCCATTGTCTCCAAGCCTTTGGCCCATTGGAGGAAATGCTGAAGTCCAATCCCCGTCCGGCCCGAGGTTTTCTCCTCCACAGCTACGGGGGCCCGGCGGAGATGGTCCCCGGCTTCGCCAAGCTCGGCGCCTACTTCAGCTTCCCCGGCTACTTCCTGCACGAGCGCAAACAGCGACAACGCGAAGTCTTCCGGGCCGTTCCGCCGGATCGGCTGCTGATCGAAACGGACGCACCGGACCAGCCTCTGCCCCAACCGGAGTTCGTCGTGGACGAAAGCGCGGATCGTCCTTTGAACCACCCCGCCAACCTCGTCGCGGTCTATCGCGGACTCGCGACCTTCCTCGGTAAACCGCTGGAGCCGCTCACCGCGGAAATCGCGGAAAACTTCACGCGCTTGTTTGGCTAAAAGCCCGTTCGAGCAGAGTTACTTCTCCTCGTCCATCCCGGTGATCCAGCCGACGGGGAACCGCGCCAAGACGATCTTTTCGTAGGAGTCCTTCTCACCAGCTTCGTAGAGGCAGCCCACGTCGCCACCCGGCAAGGCCACTAGGGAAGCGCTGAATAAAGGCTTGGTTGGAGGGAGTCGTGGTTTTCTGGAAGACGGCGGGTCAAAAAGGAGGCTGCCGGGCGGAGGCGGCAGGGTCTTCGAGGCCTGGCGGGGGCCGCAGGGCTGAAGGTTTCGGCGAACCGGGCTCGTTTCCGGGGGATAGCGCCCGGGTTCTTGGCGGGGTTCATGCAAGTTTCCGCGCGGCGAGCACGAGGTTGGCCAGCCCGAAGAGGACGTGGAGCTGGTGC
>JBBQXJ010000064.1:0-27088 GCA_038209745.1 Verrucomicrobiota bacterium | reverse complement strand
GCGGGCCACCCAGCGCAGCGTGAAGTTCCTCCGCTGGCTCCGCCACGCCCTGCGCGACCGGCTCACGGAAGCCCTCGCCGTGCCACGCCTCGCCTCCCTCTACGCCGCATCATGACACCCGCCTTCGGACGCCGATGCTTCGCGGGCGTCCCTCGGCTCCCGCCGTGCCCATTCTACAGGCCGGTCACAAAAGAGGATGTTGGCGCCTCGACGAGGCCGGTCCAATGGACGGTAGACCACGATCCGTTGGGGGAATGACCATCGGGAAAGAAATCTCGGCGTCGTAGAATCGTCCGGTATTTCCATCTCCGATAGCGATCATGACTGCCGGGTTCTTGACTCTCGACCGGGGTCCAAGGCCCCTTCTACCACGCTCCCTTGGCGCCTGTGCCATATAAGCCGTCCACCGTTGCTGCTCAGGTGGCCGCCATTTAGAGCGGTTGGATCCGTCGGTGAGAACGTGTGCGGCGTGCAGGGACGGAAGATGAAGAAGGTATCCTCGCCGCCGAGCCGGGGCAGCCCGCGGAACAGTTTCAAGTTCCTGGTCAATGGCAGGCGCAGGAAAACGATCTGCAGAAACTTCGCGTAGCGGCTCCGGAAGCGGGACTGTGAAACACCGCGTAGGCGTGGTGGACGTTGTCCTCCGACGTAAGGCCAGCGGTAAGGCCGCGTTTTCCCGCTTGCCGGACATCGCTTCATCCCCCGTCCAGACATTATTGTAGATCAATCTACACGACATTATACCGAGCCATCCGGAGCTTTCGGGGGTTTGTCTGGAGGACGGAATTTTACCTCGTGCTGCGGGGAGGACTTTTTCAAAAAAATCGTGCATTCGGCCCAGAAGACTGGCACCGGAAATGCCTCCTCGGAATCGGGGACTTGGAAATGCTCGACCACGTCGGATTGAAGGGTCTTTGTCTCGTCAGGCCAGTCGTTGGAACGCGCTCCCAGTTTTATTTTCACGACAGGCTGGACGTAGCCCGCGCTGCTTGGCGGAAAGAGCGAGGAGAGCGGATCAGGAGCCACTGCCCAACCGCCATCGCCGGGTCCACCTCCAGCGTTCCCTTCGCATATCGTCAACGCGCGTAAGGTCGGCGGCACGCTACTTTGGAAGCAAAGGAACTGAGGCTTCGAAAAACATCTCATCCAGGGCTTTGGACCAGAGTTGAGCCGCCTTCTTGGCGCCGGATTCGCTGAGGTGGACTTTGTCCACGGTATCGTCCTTCGAGAGAGTGTCGTAGTCTGGTCCGGCGAAACAATCGGGGTATTCTTTGATCATGCGATCCTGCACCCGCCGAATCTGGCCGAAGCTCCCAGGAGGCGATTGGCGATTCACCACCAAGGCAAGTCTCGGGAAACCCGTGTCTTTGCGAGCCTGCTCGATCCACGCCTGATAGTTCGCGAGGATCTTGTTCTCGTCCTTCTCCGGCCAGTCGTTCTGGCCCTGATCGGCGAGAATCGCCCGCAGGCCCGTGACGGAACAATACTTCGTCAGCGCGTGCTCCAGTTGGATGTAGGGCATGCGAATCGACGAGCGGATGAAAGGGTGCGCGAAGAGTTCACCGCGAGCAGATTTGGCCCAGTGCTCCAAGCTGGATCCGCCAAAGGCGGCGTTGAGGATCAGCACCGGCACGTTTTGTTCCTTGGCGACATGCTCTGCGAACGTCGCCCAAAAGTAGGTGCCATTCCCGGCCGGAGCCGGTTGCACGTTGGAATCGAAGTGTCGTCCCACCGCGTCCGGCAAGTAGCGCGGGTCGCCGGTGAACTTATACTGCCACTGCGATTCCATATCGCCGGCCGGCAGCGCGATGGTGCTCACGCGGTCGTCATCGGCACCGGGAAGATTGATCGGGCCGCCATGCGCCACCGAATGACCCACGACTACAAACACCTCGCCCACGCCGACCCGTTCCACGGACGCGGTGGCCGAGTGCTCCTTGTCCCGCGCACGGACTTCCAGCGAATACCAGCCGGCCGCGACGGTGAAGCCGCCCCGGTACGTGTCGTCCGGTTGGACCGTTCCCAGCGTGATCCAATCGCCGGCCTTGCCCGTGTCGACATCGACCATCCGCGCCTCGACCGCCGCCCCTGGCCATGCGCAGTTGCCGGACACTGAGACCTTTGACGATCCCGCCAAACCGCGTTGGAACACCAATCGGTTCGCAGGTGAAGCCACCGACAACTTCGTCTTCGCCATCGCGCCATCCGCGGGGCGCAAACGGACCATCACCACGGCCGGTGCCTTCAGGGAAAGACGAAGTCCATGGGCTTCGTCCGCGAGAGGCTCGTTCCGCGCATCCTTGAAATCGTTTGCGGCATCGACGGTGCGGATCTCCGCGTTTACTCCTCCCGTCCACGAGAAGCCTTTCCACTTCACGACCACTTCCGAACGCAGGTCGGCAAAATTGCTCACCAGCAGGGTCGCTTCGCGGCCGTCGGCACTCAGCCCGGCAGCGAAGGCCAGCTCGCCCGCAACGGCTCCGCGGGTTTCCACGCGTCTGGGCGTCTCCATCAGCCCCTGAAACGCCCGAAAGGCCTGGTAAACCTTCAGCGGGACGCCTTGCTCGGTGAACATGCCGAAGGCTCCCAGTTCGCCGTGGAAGAAATTGCAGACGTTCACGGGCGCGTCCTGGAGTTCCAGCAACGCGGCGGCGGCGAAGGCCGCTCCTGGTGCACCGGACATCGCATCGTAGGTGTGCTGGCGAGCGACGGGCGTCCCGGAGCGCGTGATGGGTCCCCAATCATTGCCGGGAAGATAGTTCCATTCATTGAGGTGGCTCTCGGTCTCGGTGAAGCCTTTTGAATCCAGCAGCCTCCGGATGGCCCGGGAGCGAGATGAAAGCTCGGCGGGATCGGCTGTGTAACAGTGCCACGAGAAGAAATTCAGCGGGACGTTGTCATTGCGGCACATGGCCAAAAAGTTCACGGCAAAATCCGTGGGGCGGAACTCTCCCCCTACAAAATGGCCGCTGGCACCGAGCGCGGGCCCGCCAACTTTCAGGTCGGGGAACTGCTTCTTTATGGCCGTCGCGGCGGTGCGGTAGAGCCGCAGATAGTCCTCGTCTGTTCCGCTCCACATCACGGGCCGGTTCTCGGGCTCGTTCCAGATCTCCCAGTAGCGGATGTGGTGATGGAATCCACCGGCCCAGCCTTCGTTGTAATGCCGGATGATCCCGACACTGACCGCCGCCCACTTGTCCATGTCCGCGGGCGGATGCACGAAGCGCTTTACGCTGGTGTGCTCGATGCTCTCGCCCAACCGGTAGATCGGTTCCGCGCCGGTCTTGCGCACCGCGTCGATATACTCGTCGGTGAGCCGAAAATCGTAACTCCCGGGCAACGCTGGATCAGCTTTTGGATCGGGGAAAACCACATGGTGATCGACCACATATGGATTGGGCCAACCGCAGTCATGCAGTCGCGTGAACGGAATCCCCAATTCCTTCTGCTCCTTGATCACGTCGAAGATTCCGCCCGGGGCCAGCGGCCCTTTGTTGATGCCGTGGAGCGGACGGAGGGTTCCGGTGTGGACGGAGAAGTCCGCGCCGAGCACCACATCGCCGGCCCGCAGCGGGATCACGGCAAGCAGCATGGCCATCAGCCACAGGCGGAAACCCGCGCGACGCAGCAGCGGGATCGCAGCGAACAAGGCGGTCACGGCCATCCTATCGGGCTCCTGTTTCACCGGCTACTTGGCGTCCTTCTGGGTGGGGCTAGGGGCGATGGATTTGGTCATGGTCCCGTGGGCATCGCGGTAAAGGCGACCTTCCCACCAAGCATCGCTAGGTTTGAGTCCGCGCTGGACGGTCCAAACTTCCTGGCTGGTCTTCTCACGGTTGGCCATGGCGAAAAATGGAACGGCCATGATCGGCTTGCCATCCGCGTCCCAGCCCGTCACCACGCGGATGCCACCCAGAAGGTCCGGGCGGTCCTCCACCTCGAATCGAGGGCTGTCCCCGAGTTCCAGGGCAGCCTTTCCGTGGTTGTCGATCCCTTCGAATCCATAGATGAGCGGGCCGCGTTGAAGGGCCGCTTTGCCCACACAATCCTTGATCAGCGGATGCGCCTCGATGAGGCGGACGGGCATCTCCATGTTGAACTCGACGACATCGTCCCCTCGCCACTCGCGCTCCAAACGGAGGTAGCCGCGATCGGTCTTGCGGAGCGGATCTATCGCTTGGCCGTTGACCTTGAGGGTTGCGGTTTCGCACCAACCCGGCCAACGGAGGTTCAAGGCGAATCGCCCTGGTCCACCGGAGCTGACGGTGATCTTCACTCTGCCCTCCCACGGGTAATCGGTCTCAACTTTCAAGGACACCGAGCCCGCTGTAAGCGGGGCGTGGACCATCCCGGCCACGTAGAGGTTGAAGAATACATCCTGTCCGCCGGAGGCGTAGGCGTACCGACCGACTTGGAAGACCGTGCGAGAGAGATTGGGCGGGCAACAGACCCAAGAATTGTAACGCGGGTGATCTGCGTCGCTCAGCGGGTTCTGATAATAGGAGTTCGTCCCGTCGAGCGAGATGCCGTGGAGGACCGCGTTGTAAAGCACGCGCTCCAGCACGTCGCCGGATTCGGATCGGCCTTCCAAAAGAAACATCCGCTGGGAGAAATTCAATAATCCGCAGGCCGCGCATGACTCGTAATAGCCGTTGTTGGGCAGTTCGTAATCCTCGCCGAAGGCCTCATGTTCCTGACGGGGGCCGGTGCTGCCGGTGATGGTCATTCGTCGATGGGTGACGCTGTCCCAGAAACGATTGGCCGCGAGGCGGTAGTCGGCTTCGCCTGTCGCCAAGGCGAGATCCGCCACTCCGGTTGCGAAGAAAGTGGCCCTGACTGCGTGGCCGTCCAAGTTCACCTGCTGACGCAGCGGGACGGCATCCTGGAAATAGGCCCTCGGCGTCGCGCCATAGGGCTTCACCAGACCGCGACCGCGCCATTCGATAAAAGCCCGCGCCAACTCGACGTATTTGGCGCGACCGGTGGCACGCGAAAGTTCGACCAAAGCCATCTCCAGCTCGGCGTGCCCACAAAAGCCGGGCGCCCCGTTCGGCCCCAGAAAATGCTCATAGGCTTCGTCGGCCGCTTTGCAGGCGATCTCCAGCAGAGCTCGTTTTCCGGTGTTGGCCTGATACTCGATGGCCGCCTCGATCAGATGCCCCAACACGTAGCCGTCGTGGGAACCGTCCAGAAACTCAGGATCCCACGCCGGTTTGCCTTCGTTGATGATGAATACATGCGCGTAGCCGTTGGAGCGTTGTGCGCGGCCAATGAGGTCGACGATCTCGTCGACCTGCTTTTCCAACGCGTCATCCGGGAACGTCCCGAGAGAATGGGCGATGGTTTCAATGAACTTGTAGAGATTGGCTTCGCCCCAGGTGTTGTTGAACGGGCCGTCGGTCTTCTCCCCCGCCGCTTTTCGCAACGACCGGATATCGTAGCCCATGTACAACCAAGAATGTGGGATGGTGCGGTCCTTGTAGATGTGCATCTTCGGCCCCCAAAAGCCGCCCTCGAACTGCACATTCTTCACCGGAACGGGAATGGTCTTCCCTTCCCGCCCGGACCATTGCGATACCCCCTCGGGAACGCCTGTTACTACCGCCGCCGAGGCAAGAAGCCCCGTGCCCATCAGAACCCAAAGCGACACCGTTGATCTCTCAAACATACGCGTAGGATCATTTCAACAGCAGCAAAGTTGCCCGGCAAGAAGGATCCCCCCAACGGACGGCGACGCGGACTTCTTACCCGCACCTCGCCGGGGACCCGTTGCAGATCGACCTCACCGTTGTGTGGGGTTGCAGGTGGAGCTTTTGTTGGGAGTTGGATTTCTCGACGGATTCCAGAGCGCCAAAGGTTTTTCATTTCTCGTGGTGGATCCTTCCGACATTGCCAGTTCAACCGACCGGCGACGGGCGGGCGGGGTAGTCCATCGATTCGTCTTCGACACGTCGGCCTTGCCCGGGCTGGGGCGCATTCGCGGTATCCCGAGTCTCCGTTGGGAGAATTTGTTCAGAAAGGCCCGTATGTTTGTGGGTTGGTGGCCTTCTGTTCGACGTCTTGGACCCCGTCGTCGGGCACTCATGGCCTCGCTGTTTTGAAGAGATCCTCCGAATGTTTGATGGTTTCCGCTGTCGTGTCTTCCCGCCCTTGCGCAGGCGGAGAATTCTGCGAATTTGGCGCGGATAGGACAACCCCTGAAGCCTCGTAGACGTTATGCCTGACCAAGCCCAAAAAACACGCCCCATGACTCCCGGCTCCGGCGGTGGCGGAGGTGAAGGCCCCTCCGCTCCCAATGTCGACAAGCCCAACACCGACGAGCTCTTGAAACGGATGCGGAAGGTCGATCCAGACCAAGCCAAGCGCTATCGCCAACGCACCGGCCAATGACGCAATCCATCGCGGGCGATTTTCTCTCCCTTCTGGCCGGAAACAGCCTTGCTCCTTTCCGGCCCGACGTTGTGGGCGGAGCCGGCGGGTTCACTCCCACGCAGGCGACCACCGTCTTTGCTTTCCAGTGTGCCGACGGAGTCTTAATGGCCGGGGATCGGCGGGCCACCGCCGGCAACCAGATCGTCACCGACCGCGTCGACAAGGTGCTGGAGATCGACGCCACGTCGCTCCTCGCCATTGCCGGGGTTCCGGCCACGGCTTTCGAGATGGCGCGCGTGATGCAGACGTCCTTCGAGTACTACCGGCGCAGCCAGCTGCAGTCGCTCAGTCTGCCGGCCAAGGTGCGCGCCCTCGCGCGGCTGCTCCGCGACAATCTTCCGATGACCCTCCAAGGGATCGGGATCGTGGCGCCTCTCTTCGCCGGGCTCGATACCTCCACGGTTCCGGCGAAGCCGAGGATCTACTTCTACGACCCGCTGGGTGCGCAGTTCCAAGCGGTCGGATACGCGGCTTCAGGTTCGGGTTCGGGCTCGATCCGCAGCGTGCTCAGCTTCCAGGAACGGCACGGATCGCCGAAGCCGACGGAGATGAAGATCAAGGAAGCGGTCCAGTTCGCCCTGCGGCTGTTGATCACGGCGTCGGAGTTCGACTCGGCCACGGGCGGGGTGGATCCGACGACGGACAGCTTCGCGACGTTGAAGCTGTTGAAGCCAGAAGGCGTGGTGACGATCACCGATGCGGAACAGAAGGAGTGGCTACAGGCATGACCGAAGAACCCTATCGTTGGCTCGAAGCGGTCGCGAACCGCCGCGACTACGTCCGTGAGCAGTTGAAGGACGGCTCTCCCGTCTTCGCCGCCAGTCTGGACGACGGAATCCTGTTGCTCGGCGTCGGCAGCGGGCAGTCGAAGGTGTTCGAGCTTTTCGACCGGCATGCGATGGCCGGACTGGGCCATCCAGCGGACATTGAAAAGATCCGCCAAGCGGCGATCGATGCCGCGCATTTGGAGGCCTTCACGCGCGCTCCGGAAGACGTGAGCCTGCGACGGTTGATCGGCTTCGGACTGGGTCCGCAGCTGAAAACGGCGTTTGAACAGATTTTTTCCGCGCCTTTCCTGATCGAGCTGATCTTGGCGGAACTGGGCGACTCGCCGGAAAAGGACCTTCTCTTCCGGCTTCGGTTCGACGGGACGTTCCAGTCGCGGCACGGCGGCATTCTCGTGGCGGCGAGCCAGCCCGGGCGCGAGACCGAAGCGGCCGCGTTTCTCCATTCGCACCTCAACGCTTCCAGCCAACCCGCGGAAGCGGCGGCTCGGATGCTGGAAACCTGGTGGTGTTTGACGCACGCCAAGCCGCTCGGAGCCGAAGCGCCGGATCAGGCCGAACGCACGGCGGGCTGGAAGACGGACTTGCAGGATCGGGTCGTCGAGATCGGCTGGTTGTCGCGTCGTGCGGCCAAGCTGGCCCGTTTCGAAACGCTGTCGCGGGAGTCGTTGGGGCTCTAGGAGACCGGAGCATGAACCGCATCGTCGGGCTCGAAACAGAATACGGCTGCCTCGCCGACGACCTTCCCGGAGTTCCGGGAGCGGTCACCCGGGTGCGCGACTGGATCTTCGCCCAACAGCGCTACGGACTGATCGACATACACCAGCGTGACTGGGACGAACCGGCGGGCAACGGCGGGTTCCTCTTCAACGGCGGTCGCGCCTATGTGGACATGGGCCACCTAGAATACTGCACGCCCGAATGCCTCTCCCTGGTCGACGTGCTGCGCTACGATCGGGCCGGTGACGCCATGGTGCTCCAAGCGACGAAGGATCTCGGCATCGCCGAGCAGGTCGCCTTCATCCGGAACAACATCGACCACTACTCCGGCGCGACCTTCGGATGCCACGAAAACTACCTTGTTCGGCGAGCGGCTCCTTTGACCGAGGAGAACGTCCATTCGCTCCTCGCGTTCCTCACGGTGCGGGTGCTCTACACCGGGGCCGGACGGGTCGGATCCACCCATGCCTCCGAGATGCGCGGCGATCTGACGCGGCCGGGCGAGCAGAACCTCTTCCAGATCAGCCAGCGGGCCGACTACATCAACAACGACCTTTTTGAATGGGTTCAGTTCAACCGCGCCATCATCAACACGCGCGACGAACCGTTGGGCGACGCGCGACGCTACCGCCGGCTCCATCTCCTGCACGGCGATGCGAACGTGCTGTCGGATTCACTCCTGTTGAAGGTGGGCACCACTTCCCTTGTCCTCGATCTGTTGGAGATCGACCACTTGCCCAAGGTCGCCTTGGTGGACTCCGTCCAAGTGCTCCGCCAACTCTCGCACCAACTCGACGGGCCGTGGACGGTGGAGCTGGCCGACGGTCGCGAAATCGACGCCGTCGAAATGTTGGCGCTCTATTGCGACGCGGCGACGGCCGAATTCCGGGGTCGCGACGCGGAGACGGATTTTCTCCTGGCCCGCTGGAAGGACACGCTCGTCCAGCTCGCGGGAACCCCGGAAAACCTGGTGGGCCGGGTCGACTGGATCACCAAGCGCTGGCTGCTCGAACAGTTCCGCGCGCAGGAAGGGCTGACCTGGGACGATCCTTGGTTGAAGTCGCAGGATCTTGAGTTCCACGCCGTCGATCCCGACCGGAGCCTGGGCCTCGCGCTGGCCAAGCCGCCCCCGGAATGGGACGTGCCGGTGGCCGAGATCACCGAAGCCCTGCTCCGGGCCCCGGCGGATTCCCGCGCGGCGGCCCGGTCCGGTCTGATGCGGGAGCTGCAACGGCGCGGTTCGTCCTACTATCTCGACTGGGAGATCATCGGAGCCGAAGGCGGCAATCCGCTCCAGCTGCTCAATCCATTCGAGTCCAAGCCCAGCGAAGCCGAGGCATGGCTGAGGGGGCTGGACGGGGACAAGTCGGGACGACGATAGTGTCCCTTGTGATCGATCCGGATCTCCAACTCGCCGCCCAGTCCCTCGGTCTGGAAACCTACCAGCGCCACATCTTCCTCTGCGCGGACCAATCCGAGGCCAAGTGCTGCGCGATGGAAGCGGGGCTGGAATCCTGGGAGTTTCTCAAACGTCGACTCAAGGAGCTGGGCCTCGCCGCTGGACCCAACCAGATCTTCCGGACCAAGGCCAATTGCCTCCGTGTCTGTCTGCGCGGGCCGGTGGCGGTCGTGTATCCGGATGGCGTCTGGTATCACGGATGTTCGCCCGCCGTGCTGGAGCGGATCATCCAGGAGCATCTCATCGGCGGGCGCTTGGTGGAGGAATTCGCCTTCGCCCGGGCGGATGGGATGCGGTGAGGACTTTCGGTCGGCGGACCTATTGTTGCGGCGGCGTGGGTGCCGGCACGGGCTGCGCCGGAGCCGAAACAGCGGGAGGAACTGGACTAGGAACGGGAGCCGGAGCAATGAGGGCGGATGCGGGCGGGGCGGGGGTGAAGACTCGGAAACTGAAGCCCTCGTCCGTCATCTGGCCCGCAGCGACGGAGAATCCAAGATACTTGGACACCGCGTCGAACGGGGGATGGAGCTTGTAGTCGAAGAGGGGCGGGCGATTCGAATCACCGGAGTTCAGCAACAGCCACAATCGGCCCAGAAGAGTGAGGTCGACAGGTTCGTCGACAAGACGCTTCACCCCGGCCAACTCCAGCCGCAGTTCTTCGCGTTGGTTCTGGTAGGTGAACCATCCCGTGTTCCATCCGCCGACCAGATCGGCGGCTTGTTTGAGGCCGGGATGATCGGCGAGGGACGGAGCCTTGGTCTGGGCGGATTTCACCAGGGCTTCGAGGAGGGCTTCGTCCGAGCTGAACGCCACGTATCCGGGCACGGCGACAAAGCCAATGCCGCCTCCTTCTTCGTCGCCGCCGACGGATTTTAGGTGGTAGATCCGGGTCTCTCCAAACATCCGGTTGGTGACGGAGCCGCGTTCGGGGCTGAGCGTGTCGGCCAGCACGCGGGCGGCGTTCGCGAGGCGGCCGGAAGCCGGCGAGGCGATGAGGACGACCTTGGTGGGTAGTAGGAGATTCTCCACCGTGTTTCCGACCGGGAGGGGTTGGTAGACGACGACGTCGGTGCCGAGATTGTCCAGCAGTCCATGGCGCAGATCATAGTCGGGGTCTTCGTCCTTGCCGGCCGTTCCCACGATGAGCTCGATCGCGCCGTTGGCGGCCGGTTCGGCGTCGACGACGAACTTCTCGATTCCGGTCACGAGCGCTTTGAGATCGATTCGCAGACGGGAAACTCCGAGGACCGATTCCGGAATGATCGCGGGTGGAGCGCTCTCTTCGCCCTTGATTCCGGAGAATTTCAACAGGCCCGAACGCTCGCCGACCGGGGACGCCACGGCGATGTCGATCCGGGTGCCGACGGCGTCATAGTGGACCGCGAGGGCCGCGCTCTTGAGCGAGCCCAGCCCAAAGAAGCGAACCAACGTGTCTGGGCTGAAGACGGTCTCGCCGCTTGAGGCCATCCGGAGCAGGGGAGGGAGGATCCGCACAGGATCGGCCCAAGCATAGAGCGCCGCACCGGCGAAGAGCTTGGTGCGCGGACCTTGGATCTCAGGGTGGGCGGCGATCGGCTTTGAGCCGTCACCGGACTGGAGTCGTAGGATGCTCTCGACGCCGGTCACCGAGGTCGAGAGCAGGAGCAAAGAGCCCGATTGACCGAGCGCAAACGTGAGCTGGTTCGCGTTGGTGGCGGCGGGATTCTTGGGTGCGGGCGGCCCGATCAATTTGGGCAGATCGGGCTCGTTTGCGCTCCAGATGAGAAAGGGAAGGCCGTGGACCAGGTTCGTCTGGAAGGGCCGGCCCTGATCCGTCCATTCCTTGGCGAGGAATCGAATCTTCTTCGCCAGCGTGTTGGTGGCGCCACCCACGTCCGCCACGAGGACCAATGCGGGCCGAATATTGTTGGTGCCGTTCCATCCGTTTTGCAGAAGAGCGAGAGTGGCCTGGCCTCGGATGAGATCGGCGAAAGTGAAGGGATCGAAACCGAGAAGCGATTGGAGGGGCTGGACGAACTGGGTCTCGGCCGAGTCGGTGAAGTGGCCGCGAAAGGCCTTCATCGCCGGATCCCGCCAATAGGCGGTTTGCGGGGCGTTCGTCAGAAGAGACCGGAGGGTGGCGAAGTCCGGGGCGGTGACGAAGGCGAGCGTGTCGTCGGGCAGGAGATCTTCGGGTGCGGCCGCGGCCGTCGCCGGCATCGCGACAAGACAAAGGACCAACAGAATCAGGGCGGGGCGGACGACCCGGAAAAACATGGGCCTGAGCTTAGCGACGGTGGTTCGGGAGAACAAGGCGAGCAGTGTCATTCGGCGGGACGCGCCGGCAAGTCGTGACCCGGTCATTCCGTCGGCAGCAGCCGTCCGTCCTCGATGCGGAGGGTGCGGTCCATGGTGGCGGCCAGCTCCGGCGCATGGGTCACGACGATCAGGGTGACCTTTTCTTCGCGGTTCAATTCGGCCAATAGAACGGCCAGTGCTTCGGCGGACGCGCGGTCCAAGGCGCCGGTCGGTTCATCGGCCAGCAATAATTTGGGTTGGTTGATCAGGGCGCGGACAATGGCGGTGCGCTGGCGTTCGCCGCCGGACATCTGCCCGGGGAGATGGTTGAGCCGATGGGAAAGGCCGACCCGGTCCAGCAGCTTTCTGGCGCGTTCCACGGTGTCCTTGCCGGGCTTGGAATTGGCGAGGACGGGCACGAGGACGTTCTCCAGCGCGGTGCAGTGCGGGAGCAGATGATGCATCTGGAAGACGAAGCCGATCATCCGGCTGCGCAGCTCCGCGAGCTGGTCGTCGGAGAGGCCGGCGACATCCTGCCCAGCGATCCGCACCGTGCCGCTGGTGGCGCGGTCGAGGGTGCCGATGATCTGGAGGAGGGTGCTCTTGCCCGAGCCGGAAGGGCCGACGATGGCGGTCGAGGAGCCGGCTTCGAGGGTCAGGTCGATGTCGCGCAGAACCTCCACGGGGGCTTCACCCGCGGAGGGGTAGACCTTGTTGACGTTCTTCAGATCAAGGATGGGCGGCGGGCTCGACATGGTGGTGGGACGGATAGCATTCAACCGACGGGCGACCAAATGAAAACGACCGCCGACATCTGCCGGCGGCCGTTGCTGTTCCTGGGTCGGGATCACTTCAGCTGCGGTTCGGCGCTGCCTTTTGCCAGGCCGGTCGCCCACTCGATGCCGCCAAGGATGTGCGCCTGATACTCGGGCATTTCCCAGACGTATTCGTTATGGCCGAGCGAGGTGTAGAAGACCTTCCCCTTGCCGTACATCTTGCACCAGGAGACGGGGAAACGGCCCGCCTCGTCCCGTTGGGGATGCTTGGCCAGCATGAGGAGGGCATGGACGGATTTCTCGTCGAACGACTTGAACTCGTAGATCTCCTCCTTCTTGCCGTGGATGTCCCAGCTGGCGCCGAAGGGCTTCGTGGCGGGATGTTGCGGATCTTCGTTGATGCAGTTTACCACGACCTGGGCGCCGTGGGTCTTGAACTCGCCGCCGAGCATGTCGATGTAGGGGCGGAAGCCGTGGAAGGTGTCGCTGGCGCTGTGCATACCGACAAACGCGCCGCCGTTCTTGATCCACTGCATGAAGGCTTCCTTGTCGGGCAGGGGAAGGTCGCCGGTGGTGTTGGCGAAGATGATCAGATCGTAGTTCTTCAACGCGGCCGGGCTCATGGTCTTCGCCAAGGTCGCCGCGATGTCGTCGTTGTAGGAGGCCTGGGCTTTCTTGAAGTCGACCTTCTGCTCGTCGCTCGCGTTCCGGCCGGGATCATGGGGTGGCGAGACGCTGGCCACGGCCGCGATGGTGAAGGCTCCGGAATCCTTCGCGATCTTGGCGATGACCTGTTCGGCCGTGCCGATGGAGCTGTGGCGGAAGCCGGTGGTGGTGGTGACGAGCAGGGCGCGCTTGGGCGCCGCTGTCGCAGTGGCGCAGCCGATGAGCGTGGCAATCGCCACGGGGACGGCGACGAGGAGGGTGGTGAGGAGTCTGCGTTTCATGGATTGGATAGGGTGACCTGTGAAATGACGTTGGGCGGTGGTGCTGGATTCATCCAAGGCCGGGGGAGGCGGGTCAAGCGCAGGTATTGGCGACATGCCCTCCATCGTTGCCCCACATAGCTTGGGGGATCCTCACGATTTGTTCGGTTTAGGATCGAAATGGCTCATGCCCTAGGCCTTCTCCAGCGCCGCCACCATGCCGTCGATGTTGTGGGCCTTGGCTTCCAAAGTGGGTTCAAGGCCGAGGGTTTTGATCGCCTTGCTGGTCTCGGGTCCGATGGAGAGGAGCTTTAGGTCGGGAAACTTCTTCAGCGTCTCGGGCAGGTTGAAACGGGCGTGGAAGTTCTCCACGGTCGAGGCGCTGGTGAAGGTGACCCAGTCGGCGCCCTCTTCCACGAACTTCGCCGCGGCGCCGGTCACGTCGTCCGTCTCGGGCACCGTGCGGTAGCAGGCCACGTCGTCCACGATGGCGCCCAAATCCTCCAGCTGCTTCGGCAGCTCGGAACTGGCGACTTCGGCGCGGAGGATCAGCACGCGGAGGTTCTCCATCGTTTCCACCTTGGACATGGCTTCGGCGACCTTGGCCGCGACGTATTCCTCGGGCATGGCGTCCACCCTGAGCCGGAGCTCGTGGAGCTTGGCGGCGGTGGCGGGCCCGACGGCCGCGAAGCGGATGAAGCCCAGGGCCCGGATGTCGTCGTGGACGCGGAAGAAGTATTCGAAGAACGTGGTCACGCCGTTGGGGCTGGTGAAGACGATCCAGTTGCACTGGCCGAGATCGGCGAAGGCCTCGGCCAAGGCGACGCGTTCTTCGGGCTGCTCGATCTTGATGGTCGGAATCTCCAGCACCTCGGCCCCCCGCTCCTGCAGTTGCCGGGAGAGCTGGCTGGCCTGGTCGCGGGTGCGGGTCACGACGATGCGCTGGCCGAAGAGGGGACGTTTCTCGAACCAGTTCAACTTCTTCCGAAGGTCCACGACGCCGCCAATGATGGTGACGGCGGGCGCGGTGAAGCCGGTCTCCTCCACCACGTCGGCGATGGTGGCCAACGTGCCGGTGATCGTCTTCTGCCGGCCGGTGGTGCCCCAGCGGACCATGGCGACGGGCGTCTTGGCGGGGAGACCGTTCTCGACGAGCTTCGCGGCGATCTGGCGGATCCGCTCCACGCCCATGAGCACGATCTTGGTGCCGGGCGTTTTGGCCAGCGCGGCCCAGTCGATGGCCGACTCGTCCTTGGTCGGGTCTTCGTGACCCGTCACGACGGTGTAGGAGGAGCAGAAATCGCGATGGGTGACGGGAATACCGGCGTAGTTCGGAGCGGCGAAGGTGGAGGAAATGCCGGGAACGACCTCGAAGGCGATGCCGGCGGCGGCGATCTCTTCGGCCTCCTCGCCGCCACGGCCGAAGATGTAGGGATCGCCGCCTTTGAGCCGGACGACGATCTTGCCGGCCTTGGCCTTCTTGACGAGGAGTTGGTTGAGCTCGTCCTGCGGAATGGCGTGGGCTTTGGCGCGCTTGCCGCCGTAGATGATCTCGGCCGTCTTGGGCGCGAGCCGGAGCAGGTCCGGGTTGACCAGCGCGTCATAGACGAGGACGTCCGCGCGGGCGATGAGTTCGGCGCCACGGACGGTCAGGAGTCCTGCGTCCCCGGGGCCGGCCCCGACGAGATAAACGATGCCTTTGGCTTTCAAGATGGGCGCAGCCTAAGGAACCGCCGGTTGGGACGCCAATCAGGGATTTCAACGGGAATTGGCGGGCGCGTGCGGAGGCTGAATCGGAGAAACCCCGGGCCACCCCATTTTTTTTCGGCGCAATGACCGGGCGGGCGGCCACACTTTCGTTGTCCGGTTTCTCCCGAATGCGGGGAATACAGATACGAGATGACGCCCATTGAGCCCACTGATTCCGAGCTGCTGACCTCGTATGCCGTCGATGGAACCGAGGCCGCGTTCGGCCAACTGGTCCGCCGCCACCTCGGGCTGGTCTATTCCGCCGCCCTGCGCCAGCTCGGCGGCGGCGCTGCCTCGGCCGAAGACGTGACCCAGCTCGTCTTCGCCGCGTTGGCCCGGGATGCGGATCGCCTGCGAAAGCGTGGATCTTTGGCCGGTTGGCTCCACACGACCACGCGCTACCAGGCGATCAACGTGCGACGGAGCGACGAGCGGCGTCTTCTCAGAGAAACCACCGCCCTCGCCATGAACCCGACGGACGACACCGCTGCATGGGAGGAGATGAGCCCGATCCTCGACACCGCCCTGCATGAACTGCCGGAGACCGACCGCGAGGCGGTGTTGCTGCGGTTCTTCGAGAAGCTTTCGCTGGGCGAGGTGGGTTCCCGACTGGGAGTGGGCGAAGACGCCGCGCGGAAGCGGGTGGACCGGGCGCTGGACAAGCTCCGGGGCCTGCTCGCCAAGCGCGGCGTCACCTCCGCCACCGCTGCGGCGTTGGCGGCGCTGCTGATCGACCTGGCTTCGGCCTCGCCGCCGGTCCAGCTCGCGGCCGAAGTCACGGGCGCCGCGTTGAAAGCCGCCGCCACGGCCGTGAGCGGCGGACTGTTGGCGTGGTTCTTGGGATGGCCGGCGAAGGTGGTTTTGATGGTTGGGATCGCGGCCATCGTGGCTTCGGTGGCGATCCAACACCGAGGCTCCGATTCGACCCGTCTGGCTTCTGTCCCGACTCCATCGGCGGACATCGCCGCAGCGACAAGGTCACCCGGTAGCTCCGTGTCTGGCGGAGACCAGAAGGGCGCAGCCGCATCGGCCGAGGAGGACACCGCCGGCCAACTGAAGCTGCTGCTCTATCTGGTGGACGCCGCCACCGACAAACCCGTGACCGGCGGCAAGATCGAGTTACGGGGCTGGGAAGGCGGGAAGTTCAACGACAAGACCTACCATTCCGACACCAACGGCTATGCGCGCGTCTACTATCCGATCGCCATCACCGATCTCGAAGTCACCACCCGCATCGACGGCCTCGCCGACACCCGCCTGAAATGGACGCCGAAGAGCGGCGAGTTCATCCCTCTGGACTACACGCTGCGGCTCGCTCCGGCGGAGACGATTGGCGGCATCGTAGTGGACGACCAGGGCGCACCGATTCCACGGGCGAGAATCGTGTTCAATTTTGGCGCTGATCGAATCGATCTTCGCGGGCCGGAAAGCCATGAAATTTTGTCCGACGGTGTTGAGTCCGACGTCGCGGGGCGCTGGCAGATTAACCGAATCGCCTCGGATCTCCTGCCCCGTCTCTGTTTGTCGGCCACCCATCAGGACTACGTTTCTGAAGCTTCACTCTGTCTGGGTAAGGAGATGGATCAGCTTCTCTTGCTCACAGCGTTGAACCATCGCTTCGTGCTGAACGCGGATGGCGTGAATGTCGTCGGGGCGGTGGTTGATACCGAAGGTCGCCCCGTTCCCAACGCGGGAATCCAGATCAAAAGCAGGTTTGGTTCGTCGCAGCGTAAGGGCACGGCAGATATGGACGGCCACTTCGAGATTCCCCGCTGCGGTGTCGGTGGCAGCCTGGTGACGGCAACCCTTTCCGGGTTCAGCCCGACGACTCTGGAAGTGAAAGTGACGAAAGACATGCCCGCCGTGAATCTGGTCCTCACGACAGGAAATACGCTGCGGGTCAGAGTCACGGACCGCGACGGAGCCCCGATTCTTGGGGCGATGCTTTGGTATGACTGCGTCAACGACCATCCTGGAGCAAGCAAGGTGCAGGCCCAGTTCGAACGGCAGACGGACGGGGACGGGTTGGTGGTCTGGAGCAACGCCCCGGCTGGCAAACTCAGTTTCGATATCCGGGCTTCCGGCTATGCCGGGCGAATGGCTTGGATGGTTCAAGCGGATGACCAGGAGCATACGGTCAAGTTGAGCCCGGCACTGCGGCTGCGCGGAGAAGTCAGGTCGGCGGCTACCCGAGAGCTGGTTCCCGAGTTCAGGCTCGCCGTCAGCGAAGTTCAGATCCTGGAGATGAACGTCACGACCAACCTGCGCGCAGTTTCCTTCGACAGGTTCGTGGGCGGACGTTTCGACAAGCAGATGGAGAGCCCGTCCTTCGGGGATGAACCGTCGCCGCCGTGGTTCGTGCAGATCGAGGCCGAGGGCTTCTTGCCGTATCTCTCCCGGGCCATCGGTCGAGACGAAGGCGATGTTTGGTTGCCCGTGGTTTTGCAGCCGTCGCATCAGGCGCGAAGAACGCTGACCTTCTTGAATCCGGATGGCGGACCGGCGTCGTTTGTTCAAGTAGCGATGGTTCGCCCAGACACGCGCTTTCTCCTGAAGCCAGGCGGATTCGATTCCAACGCGTCGTCGGAGCCGGTTCTTCAGACCGATGCCAACGGACGGATCGATCTCGTGCCCGCCGAAGGCATCCTTCTGGTCGTCGCCGCCGGATTGAAAGGCTACGGGGAGTTTTCTCCCGACCAGTTGCGCGGAGGCGAATCTTTGAGGCTTCAAAACTGGGGAAGAATCGAAGGAACAATCGTGGCCAAAGGGAAACCGGTGACTGGAGCCAGCGCCGTGCTGCAACGAGCAGGCGTTCGCCCGTTGGGCATCGCGCCGTTTCAACCTTCGGGGCAATGGTTCGCTGCCAGGACCGACGAGTCCGGGCGGTTCGTCATCCCGATGGCTCCGCCGGGTGATTGGTCGATCTTCCCGATGAAACACGCCGCCGGTAGTTCGTCTCCGGGCAATCCCGAACGGATCACCATTTCATCGAGCCTGATCACGGAGGTTGTGCTGGGAGGCGGCGGCTCCCGGGTCGTGGCTCGAATTGCGGCAAGCACGGCGGATGCCTCGATCTCCGGAGAAGCGGCGAATTTGGTCGGATTTGTCGCCACGACCGGAAGTCTTCCGCCCAAGCAGCTCTGGGGAAAACCAAACGGGATGAAGTCTTGGCACCCCCGGCTCGATCCGGAAACCAAGCGGTTTAGCTGCAGGGAAGAGAGCGGGATGCTGGTGGCGGACGACGTTCAGCCGGGCACCTACACGTTCCAAGTGGTCGTTTATCCGGTGCGCGGATCGGATGGCCAGCCGGTTCGCGCGGAGCCTTCCAATGCCATCGCCATTGCCCAATACAACTTCACGGTTCCCGATCCCGCGCCGCCGGAGGGCATTGATCTCGGGGAGATCCGGCTGGAGGCGGTGGAGCCGATGACGCCGTGAGCGGGGAAGAAGTTGGCGGCGAACTCCCGTTCGCCGCCACGGAGCCGTAGCGGCCGACGGGAGTTGCCGTCTTTGGGCTTTCCGGTTGTGGCAGTGGTCGCTATCTCTGCTCGCACCATGAGCGTCACCAATCCCCAGGTCTGGGACCGTTTCCAGAAGCACTACCACGAATTCCCCTCCGCCGGTTTGTCGATCGACATCAGCCGGGTGAATTTCCCGGATGATTTCTTCGCCAAGATGCAGCCGATCATCAACACGGCCTTTGCCTCCATGGCCGCGTTGGAGAAGGGCGCGATCGCGAATCCCGACGAGAATCGGATGGTCGGCCACTATTGGCTGCGGGATGCCGCTCTGGCGCCGACGAAGGAGATCGCCGCCGAGATCGAAGGCACGCTCAACGACATCGAGTCCTTCACCAAGTCCGTCCACGGCGGGCAGATCGCCGGAGCGAAGGGCGCGTTCAAGAACGTGCTGGTGATCGGCATCGGCGGCTCGGCGCTCGGGCCGCAGTTCGTCGCCAATGCGCTCGGCGATCCCAAGACCGACAAGATGGGCGTCTTCTTCTTCGACAACACGGATCCGGACGGGATGGACCGGACCTTGGCCCGCCTCGACGGACAGCTTGGGCAGACGTTGGTCGTGGTGATTTCCAAGTCCGGCGGCACGCCCGAGACGCGCAACGGCATGCTCGAAGCCAAGTCCGCCTATGAGAAGGCCGGCTTGGACTTCGGCCAACACGCCGTCGCCGTCACCGGGATGGGCAGTGCGCTGCACAAGGCCGCCACGGCGGGTGGTTGGTTGAAGAGCTTTCCCATGTGGGACTGGGTCGGCGGCCGCACGAGCGAACTGTCGGCGGTGGGTCTGCTTCCCGCCGCGCTCCAGGGAATCGACTTCCGAGGCATGCTGACCGGGGCCAAAGCGACCGACGCCGTCACCCGTGTGGCAACGGTGGCCGCGAATCCGGCCGCGCAGCTCGCGCTCTGCTGGTATTTCATCGGCGATGGCAAGGGGAGCAAGGACATGGTGGTGCTGCCCTACAAGGATCGGTTGGAGCTCTTCGCGAAGTATCTCCAGCAGCTCGTCATGGAGTCGCTCGGCAAGGAGCTGGATCTCGACGGCAAGGTGGTGAACCAGGGCATCGCGGTCTATGGCAACAAAGGCTCCACCGACCAGCACGCCTATGTGCAGCAGCTGCGCGACGGCGTGCTCAACTTCTTCGTGGTGTTCATCGAGTCGCTGCGGGACCGCGCGGCCGGCAGCATCGAGGTGGAACCGGGGGTGACCTCGGGCGACTTCCTCAGCGGCTTCCTGCTCGGAACCCGCCAGGCGCTGTATGAGAACGGGCGGCAGTCGATCACCCTCACCGTGCCGGAAGTCACGCCGTTCAGCGTTGGCGCCCTCATCGCGCTCTTCGAACGCGCTGTCGGCCTCTACGCGTCGCTGGTCAACATCAACGCCTACCACCAGCCCGGTGTGGAAGCCGGCAAGAAGGCGGCCGCCGGGATTCTGGCGTTGAAGTCGAAGGTGGCCGAACATCTGAAGGTGAATGCCGGCAGGAGCTTCACCGGTCCGGAACTGGCCGCAGCCATCGGCTCGGACAACATCGAGACGATCTTCAAGACGTGCCTGCATTTGGCGGGCAATCCCGGAACGGGTGTGAAGCGGTCTGGCGACGGGGCTTTGGCGAAGTTCGGGGCCTGAGCGGCTCATCTCTCGGATTCAACCGCCCGGTTCTCCATTGAGAACCGGGCGGTTTTGTGGTTTTCAGGGGCCGCGATTCCGGTGGATCGCGGATTGAAATTGTCGGGCGGATCGGACTGTCGTTGTCCGGTCCGTGTGCCATGCTGCGGGGCGTGGATCGGCCTTCAACCATTCCGGGACGCGGTGCGGCGGACAATCCGCCGAATCGTTTCGAGCGGCTCCATGTGGAGCCGGATCCGGACGCGGAACCGTTTCCGGACGAGATCGGCCAGACGCCGCGACCGGGGACTCTTTTCTACCGCGACGCGACGCAGACGATCCTCAACCGCAACGACAGTCCGGACATCCCGTTCGACTACAGCATCAACCCGTATCGCGGCTGCGAGCACGGGTGCGTCTATTGCTACGCGCGGCCGACGCACGAGTATCTGGGCTTCTCCGCCGGTCTGGATTTCGAGACCCGCATCATGGTGAAGACCGATGCGGCAGCGCTTCTGCGCAACGGCCTGTCTTCTCCGAAGTGGCGGCCGCAGGTCGTGGCGATGAGCGGAGTGACGGATTGTTATCAGCCGGCGGAGCGGCAGTTCCGCATCACGCGAGGCTGCTTGGAAGTCTTCGCCGAGTTTCGCAATCCAGTCGGAATCGTGACCAAGAACGCCCTGGTGACGCGCGATCTGGACCTGCTGAAGGAGTTGGCGCGGTTCAACGCCGCGGCGGTGTTTGTCTCGGTCACCACGCTCGACGCGGAGCTGGCGCGGCGGATGGAGCCGCGAACGGCTTCGCCCCGGCAACGATTGGACACGATCCGGATCCTGGCGGAGGCGGGCGTGCCGGTCGGGGTGATGGCGGCGCCGATGATTCCCGGACTGAACGACCACGAGATGATGCCGATCATCGGCGCGGCGACGGCGGCCGGAGCGAAGTTCGCGGGCTACGTCGTCTTGCGCCTGCCTTTCGGGGTGAAGGACCTCTTCCAGGACTGGCTGCAGCGCTGGTATCCGGACCGGTTCGACAAGGTGATGAACCGCATCAGGGCGGTAAGAGACGGGAAGCTGAACGTCGCGGAATTCGGCGAACGGATGGCGGGCACGGGGATCTTCGCCGAGCAGCTCGCGGCGCAATTCAAGATCGCTTGCCGCAAGGCGGGAATCGAAGGGAATCGCCCCGGTTTGTCGGCGGCGGCGTTCCGACGGCCTGATCGGGCGGGAGACCAGATGAACTTCGGCTTTTGACCGGACCACGGAGCACCGCTCTGCGGAACGCCGTTGCAACCGGCCGCCGCCTTTGCCGCCGTTGCGCCCCGGCGGAACGATGCTCCGCGGTCCATGTCTGGGCTCCGTGGACGGAGCGTTCGTATCGCAATTTCCCCTCGCCCGTGGTTTGGGCGATGCGCCACAGTTCCGTAGATGCCAAAGCTGTTGTCCCTTCCCGAAAAACGCCGGGCCCTTGTCGCCACCGAAACCGTCGCCCGCGAGGTCGGCGCGACCCTGCGGAAGGCACTCGCGAGCGCGACAAAACGGGTCAATGCGGCCACCCAGCACGACATCAAGCTGGAGCTCGACGTCCGTTCGCAGAAGACGATCGAGCGGGCGCTGGCGAAGGCTTTTCCGGACATCGCGGTGCTGGGCGAGGAAGGGGACTCGGGCGACACTGGACGGGCGCGGCGCTGGGTGGTGGACCCGATCGACGGCACGGTGAACTTCGCCTACGGCATTCCCCACGCGTGTGTGTCGATCGCCCTTCAGGAACGCCGGCCGGGGTTGGAGAAGAAGGCGGTGTTTTCCGACGACGCCTACGCCACCGTGACGGGCATGGTCTACGACCCCTTCCTCGACGAAATGTGGACGGCGATCGACGGGCAGCCGGCGCGGCTCAACGGAAAGAAGATCCAGGTGGCGAGCCGCAAGAAACTGGAGGAGGCGATCATCGCGATGGGCTTCGCGAAGTATGAGGAGACGCTGGCGAAGATGTTGCCCGTCTTCAACGTGCTGATCCATCGGGTGCGAAAGCTGCGCCTGCTGGGCGCCGCCGCTCTCTCGATGACCTGGACGGCCAACGGCCGGCTCGACGCCTACAAGGAACACGGCGTGCGCCTGTGGGACATCGCGGCCGGCGGGTTGATCGTGGAATGCGCGGGCGGCGAATTTTGGCGGCGGCAGATCAGCGCGGACCACACCTACGAGATCTGCGTGAGCAACGGCGCGATGCGAAAGCAGATCGACAAGGCGATCGCGGCCGCTTAGCGGCGGGTCATGCCGAGGGCACCATGTTCGTCTGGCTGCGTCATCTTGTGGGGAAATCACCGGCATCCAGGCCCGAGCATCTGCGGCGTGGGGTCTTGGGGGAAGAGGCCGCCAAGGGGCATCTCCAGAGCCTGGGGTTGAAGTTTCTGGCCGCCAATGTGCGGACTGAACGCGGTGAACTGGACCTGATTTTCCGGGACGAGGACTGTCTGGTGTTCGTCGAGGTGAAGACCCGTTCGAGCGAAGCTTGGACGCGGCCGGCCGCCGCGGTGGACGCCTCGAAGAGGGCGAAGCTTTCGCGGGCCGCGCAGGACTATCTGGGACGGCTGGAGAATCCGGAGGTGAAATTCCGCTTCGACATCGTGGAGGTGTTGTTGGCCGACGGCGCGGTGCGGGAGATCCGCCACTTGCCGCGCGCATTCAACCTGACCCGGAGGAAGCCGCGCCGGTGGGGATGAGCTGGAACCGGGTTGAGCCGGTGCGGGACTTCTCCGCTCAGGTCTTGCCCGGACCCGCTGCCCAACTGTCGAGGGTCTCGAGCACGTCCTGGAGGGCCCGTTGCAGGTCGGCGGCGGTGGCGTAGCGCTGCGCGGGGTCAGGCTGGCAGGCGGTGAGGATGACGGAATTGAGCGGGATGAACTCCATGAATCCGGTCCCCTCCGCCAAGGTGGTGGAGATCTCGGGGAAGAAGCTCGGCTGTTTCCCGGTGCCCAGCACGAAGAGCATCATGCCGAGGGCGTAGATGTCGGCCTGGGCCGTGCCGGGCCGTTCGGGTGGCGGCGGCATGTAGCCGATGGTCCCGACGTAGGTGTGTTCCTCTTCGGGCGGCCGGATTTCGGCGATGAGTCCGATGTCGGCGAGCTTGGGTTGGCCGTTCACGAAGATGACGTTCTGCGGCTTGATGTCGCGGTGGGTCAGCCCCTGCCGGTGGAGGAATCCGAGGCCGTCGGCCAGGGTCAGCCCGATGCGGACGCAGTCCCGGACCGGAAGTCTTCCGCGGGGCGCGTTCTTCCGTTCGTTCATGAGATCGCGCGGCTTGTAGGTGGACGGATTCGACTGCCAGTCCGGGACGATAGAATCGCCCAGCTCCATGACGTAGTAGAAGTAGTCCGGCCGTTTGGTGCTGACGAAATCGACGCGCAGGAGGCTGGGGTTCTTGTCCGAAACGGGTTTGTAGCGGCTGACACCGTTGAACTCGCGGTCGTAGGGGCCGGCTTCGGAGAAGTTCGATGCATAGACGACCTTGAGCGCCTGCCATTGACCAATGGCGTTCTTGGCCAACCACACCCGGCCGTAGGCGCCACGGCCAAAAGGAGGGTGGAAGGGCGTGTACTCCGCCATTTCGGGTGGGAGATCCACGGCAGTAGAAGCGGTGGGAGCCGGTCCTGACGAAAGGCCTTTGGCGGGCATCGGCTGAAAGCGCGGCACGGCGTAGGCGTAGGCCAGGGCCACGGGGAGCTGTGCTCCGACGACCAACATCCAAGGGAACCAATAGTTGCTGTAGTGCGTGGCCAAAATGGCCCCGAGAGTGGCGATCACCGCGACGGCGACGGCGAGCACGATCCTGATTCGGCCGGTTATGAACCAGAGCGAGAAGCCCAGTCCTGCTCCGCAGAGCGCGAGGACGGCGCCTTCGAACTCGATTGTCGGGCGGCGCAACCAGTCGTTGTTCATCAGGTTGAGGAACGCCGTCGCGAGGATCTCGGCGCCGCCGGACGATGCTCCCGTCCAGCGGGTGTAGGGTGTGGAGAACTCGTCCCGTTCCTGGCTCGGCCGCGGGGTGGCGGGCTCGATGCCGATGAAGACGGTCTTGCCGAGGAAATAGCCCGGCTTCTGGTTCAAGGCGAAGCGATAGCCAAGACGGGTCCATGCTCCGTCCCGACCATAGTATCGGAGCCATTTCTCTTGCGGCATGTCGTCCAGCCGGGCGCCGGCGGCGCGGGCGGCGGCTTCTGGCAGACTTGGATAATGGCCGGGCGAAGGATCCGGCCAGTGTTGGCGAACGATCAGGTCGAGATCCGGCTGCAGCCAAGCGACGCCCCAGCGGCCCTTGGCCGCGTCGAGGAACGAATTGGCCGGCAGTACGGCGTAGTCGGCCATGAGCTCTGGATGGGTCGTTTCGGCCCGGTCGGCCATGAGGACAAGAGTCCGGTTTCGACGCATCGCCTCGATCAGGGCCTCGTCCTTGTCGGGATCCTTGATGCCACGGAAAAACGCGTCGAGCACGACCATGGAGCAGCCGTCGTCGGCCAGGCGATTGAGCAGCCGGGCGTGGAGCGCGCGGTCCCAGGTCCCGTTGCGGTCCTGGTGCAGGCTGTCGAACGAATCGTTGTCCATCATCACGAGAACGACGTCGTTGGTGACGGTGTGGGAGCCGAAGCGGAAGAGGTAGTCGTAGCTGGCGCGGATCCAGGCTTCGCCGAAGGCCGCCCGCCAAAGGATCAGGCCACAGAGGACCGTCAACACCGCGCTGAGGGCGGGCTTCATGATCTTGCGAAGTTTTAGGGGCATTTCCTGCACGGTCCTGCGGAACGACTGAAGGAAGGACTTTAGGAGTCTCGCGTTGGGAGGGCAGTTTTTTTCCGGACAATCGTGGGGAACACCAGGATCAAGTGATCTTTGAGGCCGTTCGTGGTTCCTGCGCAGAGTTCGGTTCAGTTTCCGCTCGCCTAGTGTCGGGCGGCATCCGGTAGGCTCGCCCCACGCAGTCCGTCGAATTGCGCCCGACCATGCCCCGCCCCAGCGTCCAGCCCGAAGTCAGCGTCGTGATTCCTTGTTTCAACGAGGAAGGGAACCTCCGTGAACTCCACCGCACCATCGCGGCGGCGCTCGATCCGACGGGCGTTCCGTGGGAGTTCGTCGTGACCGACGACTGTTCGCGCGACGGATCGTGGGCGCTGCTGAAGACGATGGCGGCGGAGGACCCGCGGGTCGTGGGATTGAAGCTGAACCGCAACAGCGGCCAGTCCGCCGCGATGTGGGCCGGGATGAGGGTGGCCAAGGGCGCCATCTTGATCACGCTCGACGCGGATCTGCAGAACGATCCCGCCGATCTGCCGAAGTTCATCGAGGCGATGAAGAGCGGCGTCGACTGCGTCTGCGGCACGCGGGTCAAGGTGCGTTCGGACGGGGACGGGATCGTGAAGGTGATCTCCAGCCGGATCGCGAACTGGGTCCGCAACAAGCTGAGCGGGGAACAGGTGTCGGACGCCGGCTGCTGCTACCGGGCCTTCAAGCGCGAGTGCATCGCCGATCTGAAGTTCTTCAAGGGCATGCACCGGTTCATGCCCACGCTCTTCAAGATCGAGGGCTTCACCGTCATGGAGATCGACGTGGGCCACAATCCGCGCTTCGCCGGGGTGAGCAACTACGGGGTGTGGAACCGCCTCTTCGCCTCGTTCTACGACCTGCTGGCCGTGCGCTGGATGAAGAAGCGGATGTTCCGCTTCAACGTCCAGGAGCGGGTGAACTGAGTGGGGCTGCGCGGGGTCGACTCGTCTTGGCCTGCGCCAGAGAAATTTCTGGTCCGCGGTCTTTGCCTCGGGCAGCAAAAAAGGCCGGACGAATCCGGCCTTTGGCAAAGTCAATACGAGATGAATGGCGACCTCAGCCGATGACGGCGATGGCCGCGTCGAGGCGTTGGAGGACCCGGTCTTTGCCCAGCGCTTCGAGCAGGTGGTAGAGGCTCGGTCCGACGGTTCTGCCGGTGGTAGCAAGGCGGGTCGGATGGATGAGCAGCCCGGTCTTAACGGCGAGCTCCACGGCGACGTTCTTCAGGGAGGCTTCCAACATGGCGGCGTCGAAAGCCGGAAGGGCGGCGAAGGCGTCGCGCAGCTGTTGAATGCGGGGCCCGTTCTCGGGCACGAAGCTCTTGGCGGCGCCTGCGGCGTCGTATTCCGTCACCTCGGCGAAGTAGAAGCCGCCGAACGCGGGCATCTCGGAGAAGCTCTTGATCTTTTCCTGGCAGGTCTTGAGTGCGGTGCGGACGTAGTCGGGCGCGAATCCGTCGAGGGCCATGCCGGCCTTGGCGAAGGCCACGCGCGAGAGCTCCTCGAACCGTTCGAGTGTCATCAGCCTGATGTATTCGCCGTTGATCCAATGGAGCTTGTCGATGTCGAAGCTGGCGTTGTGGCGAACGACCTGTGGGAGGTCGAACAGTTGGACGACTTCCTCCAAAGGGATGATCTCGCGATTGCCCTTGGGGGACCAGCTGAGGAGGCAGAGGTAGTTCACCAGCGCTTCCGGCGCGTAGCCTCCGTCCATGTAGCCGGAGAGGGCGGCGCCGGTGTCGCGCTTGCTCATCTTGGACTTGTCCGTGTTCAGGATGAGGGGAATGTGGGCGAACTGGGGCGGCTCGGCACCGAACGCCCGGAAGAGGGCGATGTGCTTGGCAGTGTTGCTGAGGTGGTCTTCGCCGCGGATGACGTGGGTGATGCCCATTTCGATGTCGTCGATGACGTTGACGAGGTGGAAGACGGGATTGCCGTCGCTGCGGACGATGACGAAGTCGGGCTCCATCTTTTCGCGGTCGGTCAGCTCGCGGGTGACATTGCCGACGACTAGATCGGGAATGACAACGGGC